>JAULYZ010000046.1:42748-46771 GCA_032117595.1 Acidimicrobiia bacterium
CCGAACGCGATACTGCCGGGTGTCACGGGCACGATCGAGAAGGTGGCGTCGAGCCCGACCGACGTGGCCACCACCCCGAAACAGTTGGGGCCGAGCAGCCGCATGCCCGAGCGATGCGCGAGGGCAACAAGGTCGCGGTCGGTCACCCGTGCTGCAGAGCCGGTCTCGGAGAAGCCTGCGGTGATGACGACACACGCACGGACACCGGCCTGACCGCACTCCTCGATGACCTGCGGCGCAGCAACTGCAGGAACCGCAATGACTGCGAGATCGATCGGGAACGGAACCTCCCGCAACGAGCGGTAGCCGGGGACGTCGGCGATCGACGCACCATCGGGACGCACAACAGCGAGGTCGCCCACAAATCCGCGCCGTGCATTCGCCGCAATCCGGTGCCCCGGGGACGAGGGCTCGCGCCCTGCGCCGATGATCACCACCGATCGCGGAGCGAGATACGGCTGCATCGACGCTGCCTGCGCTGCCCACTCGCGCTCGTCCGCGCGCTGGGCGAGTGTGGCCTCGTCGTGAAGATCCATCTCGATGTCGACCACGCCCGAGTCGAGGCGGTGCCGGACGCGGAGACCGACGTTGGCGAATACATCGAGCATCGGCCGGTTCCCGGCAAGCGTGTGGGCCACGAGCCGGGTGAAGCCCTCGCTGCGCGCGAGTACGGCGAGATCCTCGAGCAGAACGGTGCCGATCCCCTGACCGTGGAACCGGTCGGCAACGGCGAAGGCCACTTCCACGGCATCGACCTCCACACGGTGGTACGAGCCAGCGGCAACGAGCTCGTCGTCGATGACGGCCACGAGCGTGGCGCGCTGTGCGGGCTCGAAGGCCGTGAGGTGGTCGAGAAAGCCCTCGGTGAAGTGCGGTCGGATCCCAAAGAACCGGTAGTACGCCGACGTGTCGCCGAGGGCAACGTCGTGCAGCAGCGTGAGGGCGCCACGATCCGTAGGTCGCGCAGGACGGATGTGGACCACCGAGCCGGCCGGCAGGGTCACATCTCGCTCGAGCGCTGCGGTCACGTCCCCACGATGCCACGCCGGGTAGTGGTGGAGTCGTGCCGTACGATCCGATGAATGCCTGAGCACGGATGGATCCGAGACCATCACATCGGGACATTTGACCCTAGGCACGCCCGTTCGGAACGACGATCATCGCTTGTGGAGATACGGAACCGCCAACGCTGCCCCCAGTGGCGTGGAACCGCCTCCGCCAACCGGTCATCCCAGGCCGGCGAGGGTGCAGCAACGGCCCTTGCTTTGCGCCCCCGGCCTGGGACACCGGTGATTCCACGATCGGCCCTGTCCCCCCGGCCGTTGTCGACGTGTGCAACGGTGGCTCCCGCATGACCACGCGAGGGCTCTCGAACGCAGCCGTCGAGGAGGCACGCCGGGCCGGGAACACCAACACCAACGGCACAGACGCTTCACGCACCTTCCGCCAGATCGTGCGGGCGAACCTGCTCACCCGGTTCAACATCCTGCTCGGCGCACTCGCGGTGGTGGCGGTGCTCGTCGGTCCGCTGCGCGACGCCACGTTCCTCGTCGTCGTGGCGGCGAATGCAGCCATCGGACTGATCCAGGAGTGGCGGGCGTCGCGTGTGCTGAACCGGCTTCGGCTCCTCAGCGCGCCCACCATCACCACGTGGCGCGACGGGGTCGCATGTCAACTCACCGCCGATCAGCTGGTGCTCGGCGACGTGATCGAGGTGGGGCGCGGCGACCAGATGCCGGTGGACGGCACCGTGCTCGAGTCGGGCGCACTCGAGGTGGACACGTCGTTGCTCACCGGCGAGGCCGAGCCCGAGTTGCTCTCGGTGGGCGCCCAGGTCCGTGCGGGCACGATGGTGGTTGCGGGAACGGGGGTCATCGAGGCAACCGCCGTGGGCGCGCAGCGCCTTGCGAGCCGGATCGAGTCCGAGGCCCGACGCTTCGACCTTGCGCCGTCCGATCTGCGCAACACCACGGATCGGCTGCTGCGCATCATCACCTGGGCCATCGTGGCGCTCGGCCCGCTGCTCGCACTGCGTCAGGCACTCGGACCCGAGAGTTGGAAAGAGGGGGCGCGCGGCACGGTCGCAGGAATGGTGTCGATGGTTCCCGAGGGACTCGTGCTGCTCACCTCGGCGACGCTGACGCTCGGTGCACTGAGGCTCTCCCGCCGGAAGGTCCTCACCCAGGAACTTCCGGCCATCGAGTTGCTCGCTCGTGTGGACACGCTGTGCCTCGACAAAACGGGAACCATCACGACCGGCCAACCCCAAGTCGTTGCCTTCATCCCCACGACGGCCACCGGCAACCCAAACAGCGCGGGCGACATCAACAGCGTTCCCGTCGAGGTCGAAGCAGCGCTCGCAGCACTTGCGCATGCCGACCCCAACCCGAACCTCACCCTCGCAGCACTCGGGCGCGCGTATCCGAACGATCCCGGCTGGACTGCGCTCGTCAACGTCCCGTTCTCGTCGCAGCGGCGTTGGGGAGGCGTCTCCTTCGAGGGGCGGGGCACCTGGGTACTCGGCGCCTCCGACGTACTCGCACCCGACCTTGCGCTCCCGGCAGCAGCGGCGGGCAACCGCGTGGTGGCACTCGGGCACTGCGACGCTGCGCCCGACCCCGAGGTGCTTCCCGCCGTGACCGTGGTGGGTCATGTCGTGCTGAGCGAACAGATTCGACCCACCGCACCGGCAACGCTCGGCTACCTGCGCGAACAGGGCGTGAGGATCCGTGTGCTGTCGGGCGACCACCCGGCCACGGTTGCCGCCGTGGTGGCTGCTGCCGGCGGTGAGGCGGTGACCTACGCGGACGGGCGGTCCCTGCCGACCGAACCCGAGGACCTCGTGCGGCTGATCGACGACCATCAGGTCATCGGCCGCGTGGAGCCCCACGGGAAACAGGCGATCATCCGCGCACTGCGGAGCCACGGCCACACCGTGGGCATGACGGGCGACGGCGTGAACGATGTCCTCGCCCTGAAGGAGGCCGACCTCGGGATTGCAATGGGCTCCGGATCACCAGCAGCGCGCGCCGTGTCGGAACTCGTGCTGCTCGACGACAACTTCGACGTGGTACCCACCATTGTCGACGAGGGCCGACGAGTGCTCGCAAACGTGGAGCGCGTGTCGGTGTTCTTCCTCACCAAGACCGTGTGGGCATGTGCTCTCGCCGCCGTCGTGGTGGCGAGTGGCATGCCGTACCCACTCTTCGCGAGCCAGGCAACGCTCATCGGTTTTCTCGCCATCGGCACGCCGGCCTTCCTGCTCTCGTTCCGTCGCGAAGCGCCACGCGCCCGACCCGGGATCCTCCGTCGCATCGTCCGGCGATCGATTCCCGCGGGCGTGATCAGTGCGGCGGGCGGTGCTGCCGCCTTCGCAATCGTTCACTACGGGCTCGAGCGACCCACGACCGAGGCGCGTTCGGCCACCACCCTCACCATCACCGCCATCAGCCTCACCATCGTGTCGCTGAACCTGGGGCCCCGACCCGGATGGTGGCGGGGCCTCCCGCCGGCGCTGCTGCTGCTCGGTGTGGCAGCCGTGGTGATCACACCGATCCGCGAGTGGTTCAGCCTCGAGACCCAGACGCGCGGCGGTGGTTTCACGGTGGTGATCACGGCAATCGCTGCGTCGACCCTCATCACCGTGGTGGAACTCATCGCCCGCAGGAGTTCGTCCCACCACTAAGGGTCTTTGGGCCCCTGCACGGGGGCGCTGTGCGCGGTTTGCTGGCCCAATGGGCATTCCTTCGTCACTCCAGCGTTCCTCCATCACGGCGTTCTCGGGTTGGTCGACCGAACCGGTCGTCAGCATCTTCGTGCCGCAGGACACCACACGGCCCGACACCGAGCCCACGCGACTCAAGGCATCGGTGCAGTGGGCACACGACGAGCTCGTGCGCAGTCTCGGACTCGACCCGTCTGCCGCAACAAGACTGCTCGCGCCGCTTGCGGAGGACGACACGCTGCCGAGTTCGGCAACAGGGACCCTGCCGACCCGCGGCATCGCATACTTTGCCGCTCCCG
>JAULYZ010000047.1:0-4721 GCA_032117595.1 Acidimicrobiia bacterium
CACTGAACGAGATGCGCCCTACCCGGAACTGAAGAAGACGCACACGGCCGCGCACAAGGGCACGCCGTGGCGCGACTACAAGCCACCGGCCTCCGCTCCTGTCTGGAACGTCATCCAAGGATTCGGCAACTACTGGCTGCTCGTTGCGGCCATCGATCTCGGGGTCTTCGACACGCTCGCCCGTCTCGGTCCCACCGCAGTCGAACCCGTCGCAGCATCCATCGGCGCGCCGGTCACTCACACACGGTTCCTGCTCGACGGGCTCGTCGCGATCGGCATGATCGAGCAGTACCGCGACCGTTACGAGCTCGGTGAGCTCGGCGAGCGGTATCTCGCCAGCGACGGCCCTGCGTCGATGGCCGACCTCGTGCGCGTGGCGCCGGGTCCTCTCGAGAATTGGTCCGAGCTCGCCGACACGATCCGGCGCGGACGACCGGCGCACCCGATCGAGGACGATCCGGTTGCGTTCTACAAACCGCTCGTCGAGGCAACCTTTGCCACCATCCTCCGTGCCGCAACGCGCGCCGACCTGCGCATCGGGTACAGCCGGTCGGTTGCCAACCCACGCATCCTCGATCTCGGAGCGGGTGGCGCGCCGTGGGCGGTCGCCATGCTGCAGGCGTGCCCGGGGGCGCACGCTGTGGTGAACGATCTGCCCGGCGTCATCGACGTCGCCGAGCAGAAGGCTTCAGCGCACGGAGTTGCCGATCGCATCGAGTTTCGCACCGGCGACTTCCACACCATCCCAATCGAGGACGGTGCGTACGACTACGTCGTGCTCGGCCACGTGTGTCGCACCGAGGGTGAGCAAGGCGCCCGCCACCTCATCGAGCGCGCCTACCGGGCGCTCCGTCCCGAGGGAAGACTCGTGCTGTCGGACTACTTCCCCGACAACACCCGCACCTACAACCCCTTCGGCGTGCTCATGGGTGTGACCATGATGGCTGCAACCGAGCGGGGATTCACCTTCACCCACGAGCAGTTCGTCACCTGGTTGCGCGAAGCCGGTTTCGAGGCGATCCGGCTCGTCGAGCCGATCGGGTTTCAGCAGGTGTTCGTCGCCACGCGGCCACGAGCGTCGCAACCAGCGTCTGTTCCCTCAGTGCCCAACACCCTGTCCGCCCCACCGGGAGGAGCGTCATGACCGAAGCAGTCGACACCATCGTCAAGGGTTGGTACGTGGTCACCATGAACCCCACCCGGGACATCATCCGCAACGGAGCGGTCGCCATCCGCGGGCGCGACATCGTCGCGGTCGGGAAGGCGTCCGACATCGAGTCGCGGTTCACAGCGAAGGAAACCGTCGGCGGCGACCGCTTCGTCGTCACGCCCGGCATGGTGAACAGCCACATCCACATCACCGGCGAACCGCTCACGCGTGGCTATGTCCCGGACGACACTCCGTTCGAGGAGAACGTGTTCATGTGGCTGTGCCCGCTCTACGCCACCTACAACGCAGCAGAGGAACGGCTCAGCGCCCAGCTGGCGGCGGTGGAGATGCTCAAGTCCGGCACGACGTCGTTCCTCGAGGCCGGAACCATTCACTACCTCGACGACGTCGTCGACGGTCTGCTCGAGGTGGGAATCCGGGGGCGTGTGGGGCGTTGGGTGTGGGACCTGCCGCCGGAGCCTGCGGTGTACAAGCAGGAGACCGACGAAGCAATTCGTCACCTCGAGCGCCAGCTCACCGAACACCGATCGCACGCCGATGGACGGATCCAGGCATGGAGCATCCTCGTGGGTCACACCACCTGCAGCGACCCGCTGTGGCGCGCTGCTCGGGCGCTTGCCGACGAGCACGGCACGGGAATGAGTTTCCACATGTCGCCCGCCAAGCTCGACCCCGAGACGTTCCTCGCCGAGTTCGGGCATCGGCCGATGGTGCACCTCGCAGAGCTCGGCATCCTCCGGCCCGACGTCACGATGACGCACTGCGTACAGGTCGACAACGTGGAGTTGGCCGTGATGGCCGAGACGGGCGTATCGGTGGCGCACTGCCCCACCACAGCGCTCAAGGTGAGTTATGGGGTGACACAGGTGGGGAAGATGCCCGAGATGGTGCAGTCGGGCATCAACGTCGCCATCGGCACCGACGGCAACAACGCATCGAACTACTCGGACCTGCACCGGGCGACGTACCTCGTTGCGGGCCTCTTCAAAGATGCCCGCACCGACCCGCAGATGTTCCCTGCCGAGAAGGCGTACGAGATGGCCACGCTCAGCGGCGCTGCTGCGATGGGTGCGAGCGCGGAGATCGGCTCGCTCGAGGTCGGAAAGCGCGCAGATGTGGTGCTGCACGACACCGACCGGCCGGAGTGGCGGCCCTTGCTGAACGTGATGAACCAGTTGGTGTGGTCGGCCGACGGGCGTGGTGTGCACACGGTGTTCGTCGACGGCCGCAAGGTGGTTGAGGCCGGACGCATGACAACGATCGACGAGGACCGCATGTGGGCGGCCTGTCAGGCTGCAGGAGAGTCGATTACGGCGCGCTCGGGTCTTCCCGACAAGGCGAAGTTCCCGATGCTGTGATGCGGTGACGGGTTACCGAGGTCGGCGGTTCAGTTGCCGCCGGCTGCGGCCTCCATCGCACGCCGCAATTGCTCGAGCATGTCCGAGCGCGGTGGCATACCGGGCATCTGCTTGGGCGGCTCGGGGTCGAGCCGTTCCGAGATGCGTCCCCACCGTGCAATCGCGAGGTCGAGGAAGTCCTGGTGCGGGAAGATCCAGAAACGGTCCTGCTCCACTGCATCGATCACCGTGTCGGCAACCGCTGCCGGTGTCATGCCCTCGTCGATGGCACGACGTGCGTGGTCGCGCATGATGTTGAGCGCCGGATCGGCTTCGGGTCGTGCACCGAACTCGGTGGGCCAGTTGCGGTCGGAGTCGATGATGCCGGTTCGCACCCACCCCGGGCACAGAACGCTCACACCCACCGGGAGTCCGGCCTCGTGCATTGCGGTGAAGAGGTTGTCCGAGAGCGCGACGACCGCGTGCTTGGTGGCGTCGTAGGGCGGTGAGAAACCGGTCATCAACCCGGCGATCGAGGCGGTGTTCACGATGTAGCCGCCACCGCCGACCACGAGGTGGGGGAGGAAGGTGCGCACCCCGTGCACGACGCCCCAGAAATTCACCCCGACCACCCACTCCCAGGCTGCGAGTGGTCCGGTCCAGGGGTCGCCGGTGACGCCGCCGACCCCGGCGTTGTTGCACACGATCTGGACGCTGCCGAATCGCTCGATGGTTGCCTGTGCGAGCGCTTCCACCTGTTCGACCTTGCTCACGTCGGTGCGGACGGTGAGTGTCTCCACGCCGAGCGCCGCAATGCGGCCGCTTGCTGCTGCGAGCGCGTCGTCCTGCACGTCGGCGAGCACGATGTTGACGCCCCGGCGGGCGAACGACTCGGCGAGTGCGTAGCCAATACCGCTGGCCGCGCCGGTAATTACTGCGACTTGTCCCCTCACAAGTTTCATGCGGCCGACACTAGAGCCAAACTGCACGGCGTGAGTCGGCTGACCTTCGAAGCAGAGATCTCCCCCGGTATGACGAGTCGGCAGGTGGTCGACCTCGCCCGCCTCGCCGAAGCGGCAGGATTCGACCGACTCGGGATCAGCGACGTGGTCTTTTGGCCCGACTGTTTCGTGCTGCTCGGCCTCGTGGCCCGGGAGACCGAACGGATCCTCCTCGGCCCGATGGTCACCAACCCGTACTCCCGCCATCCGGCCGTGATGGCGGGGATCATGGCCACCCTGCAGGACGCAAGTTCGGGTCGGGCCTTCCTCGGGCTCGGGGTGGGAGCGGGGCTCGAGGCGGTGGGCGAGACCTACCCACGCCCGGTTGCCCATCTCCGCGAGGCGATTGCGTTGATTCGCGGACTCCTCGCAGGCGAGGAGGTCACCATGACGGGCTCCACCCTCACTGCGAACCGCGCACGCATGGTGGGGCCGGTGTCGCCGGTGCCAGTGTCGATCGGGAGTCGCTCGCCCCAGGTGATGCGACTCGCCGGCGAGATCGCCGACATCGCGCTCGTCGGCGGGCGCTTCCTCTCGGCCCGGGTGGCCTCGCAGTACCGCGAGTGGGTGTCGGAGGGTGAGGCCCGGGGCGGCCGGGCACCGGGCTCGGTGGAGGTGGCACCGCGACTCACCCTGTGCGTCTCGAGCGATGGGGCGCTCGCCCGACGCAGCGTGAAGCGGTACGTCGCGCATTACGTCGACATCATCCGTCCCGCAGAACTCGACCTCGATCCGGCGTGGCTCGAGCAGGTCAGGGGTGCTCTCGCTCGCTCGTCGGGGTGGTACTTCGACCTCGACCGGTTCGACGACCCGGAGATCGACCGCCTCATCCCCGACGATCTGGTGCGCCACTTCGCCGTGGCCGGCACCCCCGCCGAGTGCGTCGAACTGGCCCGCGAGGCACTCGGGTTCGGGTTCACCTCGGCCAGCTTCAACCTCGCAGCGCCACGTCGCGAGTCGCTCTACCACGGCCTCCGCGAGACTCTGGAAGGGTCGGCCGAGGTGGTGGCGGCGTTGCGTGCCTGAGCGGTGACGGGCCTGAGAGGCCGACCCCCTGTTGGTGTGACGTCGGCCGAGGTGGTGGCGGCGTTGCGTGCCTGAGCGGTGACGGGCCTGAGAGGTGGTGACGTTCCGGGGCAGGCCTCCGGCGGGGTCCCGCGCTATGGTCTGACCATCAGTCCAACGAACCATTTCCCCACGCCGAACGATCAC
>JAULYZ010000048.1:0-9331 GCA_032117595.1 Acidimicrobiia bacterium
CGAAGTGGCCCGCACCATTCGCAAGGCGCTGGCCTCGGCCGTCGCCAACGCCGTGAACAACGATGAGCAGGACGCCGACGAGTTGAAGGTCGTTGCGTGCTTCGCCGACGAAGGTCCGGAGATGAAGCGCTTCCGGCCCCGTGCACGTGGGCGTGCGATGCGCATCCGCAAGCGCACGTGCCACATCACGGTGATTGTCGGTCGCATGAGCGACGCCGAGATGCGTGTACTCCAGGCGAAGGAGGGCGCAGGTCGCCGCGGTCGCGGCGGCGGTGCCAATCCCGCTCAGGCAGCGCGTCGTGCCCGAGTCGAGCGCAGCCGCCAGCTTGCAGCAGAGCGCGCTGCGGCCACCGATGGCGGTTCTGCAGAGGGCGCCGGCTCCGAGCAGGCAGCCGAGGCAGCAACGCTGGAGACACCGGCCACCGCAACCGAGAACGAAGCCACGGACACTGCGCCCGACGCAGTCGAGGGGGAGAACAAGTAATGGGTCAGAAGGTCAACCCCTACGGCTTCAGGCTCGGTGTGACCACCGACTGGAAGAGCCGTTGGTTCAGCGAGCGCGAGTACGGCCACTTCGTCAACGAGGACTGGAAGATCCGCAACTTCATCATGGATCTCCTCCCCGATGCAGCAATCAGCCGGATCGAGATCGAGCGCAAGAGCGGCGAGCCGCTCCAGATCTACGTCTACACCGCTCGTCCCGGCATCGTCATCGGTCGCCGTGGAGCGAAGGCCGATGAGCTCCGTGCGGGTCTCACGAAGATCACCGGGAACCCGCGGGTGAAGGTGAACATCGAGGAGATCAAGTCGCCCGAGCTCGACGCCGCACTGATCGCCCAGGGCGTGGCCGACCAGCTCGCCAACCGAATCGCCTTCCGCCGTGCCATGAAGCGCGCCGTGCAGAACGCACAGAAGGCCGGTGCCCTCGGGATCCGCGTCCAGTGCTCGGGCCGCCTCGGTGGCGCCGAGATGAGCCGCACCGAGTGGTACCGCGAGGGTCGTGTGCCGCTGCACACGCTGCGCGCCGACATCGACTACGGCTTCCGTGAGGCCCGCACCACCAGCGGACGCGTGGGCGTCAAGGTCTGGATCTACAAGGGCGACATCCTCCCGTACAAGGCCCAGAGCGAGGACAAGATTTCCCGCGAGGCAGCGATGGCGGTGGGCGAGACCACCGGCGCGGCTGCCCCTGCAGCAGCGCCCGCTGGTGCGCCACGTCGGGTGGTGTCCTCGACCGGACGCCGCAAGGCCGCCGGTGCCGAGGAAGAGGCCGAGCCGACGCCGTTGCTCAAGGAGGCCGACCCCGAACTCGAGCGCTTGCTCGACGAGGAGGAAGAAATCGCCCGTCGTACCCATGAGGGTCACGAGGCCCCGCATTTCCGAGGGGATGACTGAACATGTTGATGCCTCGCAAGGTCAAGCACCGCAAGCAGCATCGTGGCCGCACCGCTGGTATGTCCAAGGGCGGGAACGAACTCGCATTCGGCGACTACGGCATCCAGGCCCTCGAGCCCGGCTGGCTCACCGCCCGCCAGATCGAGGCGGCCCGTATCGCCATGACCCGTCGTATCCGCCGTGGTGGACGCGTGTGGATCAACGTATTCCCCGACAAGCCGGTCACCAAGAAGCCGGCCGAGACCCGCATGGGTTCAGGCAAGGGTTCGCCCGAATTCTGGGTGGCTGTCGTGAAGCCGGGCCGGATTCTGTTCGAGTTGTCGTACCCGTCCGCCGAGACCGCCAAGGAAGCCCTGGCGCTCGCAGTGCAGAAACTCCCCATCAAGGCGCGCATCGTGTCGCGCAACGACGAGGTGATCTGAGATGGCAAAGGCCATGTCCGAACTCCGTGAGATGGACCTCGGTTCGCTCATCGAGGAATTGCGAGCCACCAAGCAGGAAGCGCTCAACCTTCGCTTCCGCAACGCAACGGGTCAGCTCGAGAACACCTCTGAGATCCAGAAGGTGAAGCGGCAGATCGCCCGCATCAACACATTGATCCGCCAGCGAGAGATCGCAGCGGCAGAGGCCGGGAGCAAGTGATGTCCGACACCACTGCAGCAGAGCGCAACGCTCGCAAGACCCGCGACGGAGTCGTCGTGTCGAACAAGATGAACCAGACCGCGGTGGTTGCCATCGTGGAGCGCGTTCGTCACCCCAAGTACGCCAAGTTCCTCAACCGCACCAAGAAGCTCTACGCGCACGACGAGAACAACGACGTGAACGTGGGCGACCGTGTGCGCGTGGCCGAGACCCGGCCGATCAGCAAGTTGAAGCGCTGGCGCATCGTGGAAGTACTGGAGCGTGCCAAGTGATCCAGCAGGAAAGCCGTCTTCGCGTTGCCGACAACAGCGGTGCGCGTGAGGTGCTCGTCATCAAGGTGCTCGGCGGCACCCGCCGCCGGTACGCCTCGATTGGCGACATCTTCGTGGCCACCGTCAAGGACGCCATCCCGGGAGCAGCGGTCAAGAAGGGCGACGTCGTGAAGTGCGTGGTCGTGCGTACCCGTAAGGAGCGGCGCCGTCCCGACGGCAGCTACATCCGCTTCGACGACAACGCGGCCGTCATCATCAAAGACGACCTCACGCCCCGCGGAACACGCATCTTCGGACCCGTCGGTCGTGAACTGCGCGACAAGAAGTTCATGCGCATCATCTCGCTCGCACCGGAGGTGCTGTGATGAAGATCAGGAAGGGCGACACCGTCGTGGTGATCGCTGGCAAGGACAAGGGCAAAGAGGGCGAGGTGATCGCCGTGATGCCCAAAGAGGGCAAGGTCATCGTCTCGGGCGTGAACACTGCGAAGCGCCACCAGAAGTCCCGCTCGGCCCGCGACACCGCTTCCATCATCGACAAGGACATGCCGATCGACGCCTCGAACGTGATGCTCGTGCATCAGGGCAAGCCCACCCGCGTGGGGTTCCGTGTCGACGCCGATGGCAGCAAGGTCCGTATTGCGAAGCGAACCGGGGAGGTCATCTCATGAGTGACACCACCACTGTTCCCCGCCTCAAGGCGAAGTACCAGAACGAGGTGCGTCACGCGCTCCGCCAGCAGCTTGCGCTGGAGAACGTCATGCAGGTTCCCAAGTTCGAGAAGATCGTCGTGAACATGGGCGTCGGGCGCGCCGTTCAGCAGCCGTCGCTGCTCGACGGAGCGGTCAGCGACATGACGGCCATCACGGGTCAGAAGCCCATCGTGAACAAGGCCACCAAGTCGATCGCCGGCTTCAAGCTCCGTGAGGGCCAGAGCATCGGCTGCAAGGTCACCCTGCGCGGCGACCGGATGTGGGAGTTCTTCGACCGTCTCGTGTCGGTGGCGATCCCGCGTATCCGCGACTTCCGTGGGCTGCCGGCCTACTCCTGGGACGGCCGGGGCAACTACACATTCGGCGTCTCCGAGCAGACGATCTTCCCCGAGATCGACTACGACCGGATCGATTCGGTGCGTGGCATGGACATCACCATCGTGACCACTGCCGACAACGACGAGGCCGGCAAGGCGCTCCTCGACGCATTTGGTTTCCCGTTCAAGCGCGGCGCCGATGCCGGCCCCGCACCGAAGAAGAAGCGTCAGGGCGGCCCCGCTCGAGGCGCGAAGGCTCCGAAGTCCGCTGCGCCCGCCAAGGGCGCCAAGAAGAAGTGATGGGGAAGGGTTAATCAACCATGGCCAAGAAGGCACTCATCAACAAGGCGAATGCCAAGCCCAAGTACAAGGTGCGGGCATACACCCGTTGCCGTCGTTGCGGCCGCGCTCGTTCGGTGTTCCGCAAGTTCGGGCTCTGCCGGCTCTGCCTGCGTGAACTTGCACATGCCGGCGAACTGCCCGGTGTGACCAAGGCGAGCTGGTGAGGAGGTAGGCATGCTCACTGATCCCATTGCCGACATGCTCACCCGTCTGCGCAACGCCAACACGGCGATGCACGACGAGGTGAAGATGCCCTCCTCGAAGCAGAAGGTCGCGCTCGCGAAGATCCTCAAGCAGGAGGGCTACATCGCCGACTTTGCGGTGGCACCGTCCACCAAGGGTCCCGGCGACGTGCTCACGCTCGCACTCAAGTACACCCCCGACCGTCATCGCACGATCTCCGGCCTCCGGCGCGTGTCGAAGCCGGGCCTCCGGGTGTACCGCAACGCCACGAACGTCCCCCGAGTACTCGGAGGTCTCGGTGTTGCCGTCCTGTCCACCAGCCAGGGTCTGATGACCGACCGCGAGGCGCGCAAGCGCAACGTGGGTGGCGAGATCCTCTGTTACGTGTGGTGATCGCAGATGTCTCGTATCGGTAAGGCACCCATCAACGTCCCGTCGGGAGTCGATGTCACGATCGCCGGGAGCACCGTCACCGTGAAGGGGCCCAAGGGCACCCTTTCTCGCGACCTTCCCGGCGACATCCGTGTTCGCCAGGACGGCAGCACGCTGCTCGTGGAGCGACCCAACGACGAGCGCCAGAACCGTGCGCTGCACGGACTCTCCCGCACCCTCGTGAACAACATGGTCGTCGGGGTCACCGACGGGTTCCGCAAGGAACTCGAGATCGTGGGCGTCGGCTATCGCGCCGAGGCGCAGGGCCCGAGTGCCCTGAAGCTCGCACTCGGTTTCAGCCACCCGGTGGTGGTCGATGCCCCGACGGGCATCACCTTCGAGGTGGCGAGCCCCACTCGAGTTGCTGTCGTGGGGATCGACAAGGAAGTGGTCGGCCAGGTGGCCGCGAACATCCGCAGCATCCGCAAGCCCGAGCCGTACAAGGGCAAGGGCGTCCGGTACCTCGGCGAGCGTGTGCAGCGGAAGGCCGGAAAGGCAGGCAAGAAGTGACCAGCATCAGCAAGATCCGCCGCGAGTCGCGCCAGCGCCGTCATGCGCGGGTGCGCAAGCAGATTCACGGCACTGCCGAGCGTCCCCGTCTCGCAGCGTTCCGTTCCAACAAGCACTTCGTGATGCAGGTGATCGACGACGAGACCGGCCGCACGCTGGCCGCAGCCTCGACGCACGAGGCCGCCGTCAAGACCTCCGGTGGCACCGGTTCGGTCGAGGGCGCGAAGCGCGTCGGTGCACTCGTCGCAGAGCGCGCCAAGGCAGCAGGGGTCTCCAGGGTCGTGTTCGACCGTGGCGGTTTCATTTATCACGGTCGTATCGCTGCGGCAGCCGATGCCGCTCGTCAAGCAGGTCTGGAGTTCTGATGGCCCTGGCAGACAGCACCACGTTGCGCGAGTCGCGAGTCATTGCGATCAACCGCGTTGCCAAGGTCGTGAAGGGCGGTCGTCGTTTCTCGTTCACTGCGCTCGTCGTGATCGGTGACGGCAACGGACGGGTCGGACTCGGGTACGGGAAGGCCAAGGAGGTGCCCCTCGCCATCCAGAAGGGCACCGAGGAGGCCAAGAAGAACCTGTTCGAGGTGGCACTTGCCGGCTCGACCATCACCCACCCGATCCTCGGTCGCCTCGGCGCAGGGCGCGTGCTCCTCAAGCCCGCGGCACCCGGTACCGGCGTGATCGCCGGCGGGGCCGCTCGGGCCATCCTCGAGGAGGCCGGGATCCACGACGTGCTGTGCAAGTCGCTCGGCTCCGCAAACGCCATCAACGTGGCACGCGCAACCATCGAGGGGCTCCGCGGGCTGCAGCGTCCCGACGAGGTTGCCAAGCGCCGTGGTCTGGGGGCCGACGAGTTCGTGCCCAAGGGCCTGCTGCGCGCGTACAACGACCGCAAGAACCAGCCGGCACCGGAAGGAGCGCACTGACCATGGCCGACAAGCAGGTTCGTGTCACCCAGGTCCGCTCGTCGATCGGGTCCAAGCCCAAGGCAAAGGGAACGCTCCGTGCGCTCGGCCTCGGCCGCATCGGGCAGACCCACGTGCTCCCCGACACCCGCGACGTTCGCGGCATGATCAACCGTGTTCCGCACCTCATCGAGGTCGAGGAACTTCATGAAGGACAGAACTGATGCGCGTTGACGAACTCGCACCCGCACCCGGGTCCACCAAGCGCCGCCGCCGTGTGGCGCGCGGTATCGGCGGCCGCGGCGGCAAGACCGCCGGCAAGGGCACCAAGGGCCAGAAGGCGCGTGGGCGCGGCAAGGTGGCTCGCGGCTTCGAAGGCGGCCAGATGCCGCTCAAGCAGCGTGTCCCCAAGCTGAAGGGCTTCAACAACCCCTTCCGCATCGAGTACCAGGCCGTGAACCTGCACACCCTCGATGAGCTCACCGAGGCCCAGATCACGCCCGAGGTGCTCTATTCCCACGGCCTGATCCGCAAGGACGGGTTCATCAAGATCCTCGGTCGTGGAGAACTGAACCGGGCGGTCACCGTGTCGGCTCACGCCGTCTCCAAGACCGCCGAGGCGGCGATCACCGCCAAGGGTGGCTCCGTCACCATCATCCCGCTGCCCTACGCTTCGGGACGTCCGCCCGCCAAGGGCAACCAGTTCACGAACCGCTGATTCCGGGGTTCCCTCGCTGGCCCCCGTCATCCCAAGGATCCAAGTTGCTCTCCAACATCAAGAACGTCCTGAAGGTGTCGGACCTTCGGAACAAGATCCTGTTCACGATCGGGATGATCATCGTCTACCGCATCGGTGTGGCGGTGCGGGTGCCCGGCATCGACGGTGCCGCCGTGGATCAGCTCAAGGAGCAGTCGCGTACTGCCGGAGCGCTCGGGTTCTTGAACCTCTTCTCCGGTGGAGCCTTCGCCAGCTTCGCGGTGTTCGCGCTCGGGATCATGCCGTACATCACGGCCAGCATCATCATGCAGGTCCTCGGTGTGGTCATCCCGAAGTTCGAGCAGTGGCAGCAACAGGGGGCTGTGGGCCAGCGAAAGCTCACCCAGGCGACCCGCTACCTGGCGATTGCGATTGCGCTCCTCCAGGCCTCGGGCCTCACCTACATCTTCGGCACCGGCCGCGGTCAGGCGTTCTTCGGCAGCGCCGGGAACATCCCCAACGTGGTGTTGCTCAACCCGTTCATGCCGCGCGCACTCCTCGCGATCATCTCGCTCGTGGCAGGTACCGCCCTGCTGATGTGGGTCGGTGAGATCATCAGCCAGCGCGGCATCGGCAACGGCATGTCCGTGCTGATCTTCGCCTCGGTGGTCGACAGCCTTCCCCGCCAGTACCGAGCACTGCTCGACGAGAAGAAGGTCGCCGTCTTCGTCGTGCTCATCATCGTGTCGCTGCTCACGCTCGTGGCAGTCGTACGCATGGAGATGGGACAGCGCCGCATCCCGGTGCAGTTCGCCAAGCGGGTGGTGGGGCGCCGTATGTACGGCGGCCAGAACACCTACATCCCGCTCAAGGTGAACCAGGCCGGTGTGGTGCCCATCATCTTCGCGAGTTCGGTCCTGCTGCTGCCGGTGCTCCTCACGAACGTGATCGGCGTCCGACGCAACGATGCCGGCCAGGCCACCGGGTTCCGTGCCGAGATCATCAAGTTCGTCGACAAGTACATCGTGAACTCGCAGAACGCTGTCTACGTCACGGTGTTCAGCCTGATGATCGTTGCGTTTGCGTACTTCTACAACGCCATTGCGTTCGACCCCATCAAGCAGGCGGACCAGATCCGACGTCAGGGTGGTTTCATCCCGGGAATCCGGCCGGGCCCTCAGACGGAGCGCTATCTGGCGAAGGTGGTCAACCGCATCACCCTGCCGGGAGCGCTGTTCATCGCGCTCATTGCGATCCTCCCGAACATCGTGCTGTGGATCGGCGATACGACAAGTTTCCCGTTCGGCGGGACGACCGTCCTCATCGCCGTCGGTGTTGCGCTCGAGGTCATGCGACAGATCGACAGCCAGCTCATGCTGCGCAACTACGAAGGTTTCCTGAAGTAGGCCTGTCGTTCGGGCTGCTGTGGGACCGCGCACATGATCCAGGGAGTCCGACTCGTCATCCTCGGCCGTCAGGGCGCAGGAAAGGGCACGCAATGCGTGCGACTGTCGAACCACTACGTCGTTCCCCACATCTCGACCGGCGACATGTTGCGTGCCGCTGTGCGCGAGGGGACCGAGCTCGGTCGGGTGGCCGGGGAGATCATGAACACAGGTGGTCTGCTCCCCGACGAGATCATGGTGGGCATCGTCGGTGAGCGCCTGAGCCGGCCCGACGCCGAGCGACGGGGCTTCATCCTCGACGGTTTCCCGCGCACCGTGGGCCAGGCCGAGTCCCTCGGGGCGATGCTCAGCGATGCGCCTCTCGATCTTGCTATCGATCTCGACGTGCCGCGCGAACTCGTGCTCGAGCGGATCTCGTCGCGACGCGTGTGCCGCGACTGCGGTTCCAACTACGCAGCGTCGCGCAACGAGCCGCCCACCCGGATCTGCGACCGCTGCGGTGGCGATGTGGTGCAGCGCGACGACGACACCCCCGAGGCTGTCAACAAGCGCCTCGACCTCTACGACACCCAGACGACACCGTTGATCAACTTCTACAACGCCAAGGGTCTGCTCGCCGTGATCAACGGTGTGGGGCACCCCGATCACGTGCTCGATCGCCTCGTCGCCGCCATCGACGAGGCCCGCGACCGTCGATGAGCGTCCGGCGGCCGGTGGCCGCAGTGCGATGAGCAGGATCCGTGTCGGGCGCTCGATCACCCAGCGCAGCACCGATGATCTCCGCTGGATGCGGGCGGCTGGTCAGGTCGTGGCCGAGATGCACGAACGCATCCGTTCGGAGATCCGCCCCGGGGTCACCACTGCACGCCTCGACGCTGTCGCCCGCGAGGTACTCGACCGTCGAGGAGCGACCTCGAACTTCCTCGGCTACCGGGGCTACCCGGCGGTGATCTGTTCGTCGGTCAACAACGAGGTGGTGCACGGCATCCCGGGCGACCGACTCCTCGAGGAGGGCGACATCGTCGGGATCGACTGCGGGGCGATCGTCAACGGCTGGCACGGGGATGCAGCCTTCACCGCCGGGGTCGGCCGGATCGGACCCGAGGCGTCCCGGCTCATCGAGGCGACCGAGGCCGCTCTCGCTGCTGCCATTGGCCAGATGCGGGTGGGGCGACGGGTGGGCGACGTGAGCCATGCGATCGAGGTGGTTGCCGAGTCGGCCGGGTACGGAGTGGCCGACGGCTACGGCGGGCACGGGATCGGCCGGGCCATGCATGAGCGCCCCGATGTTCCCTGCCGGGGGATGCCGGGGCGGGGACCACGGCTGGAGGCCGGGGTGGTCCTGGCCATCGAGCCGATGCTCATCGGGGGCGGGATCGACGACACGATCGAGCTCGACGACGGGTGGACGGTGGTCACTGCCGACGGCTCGCTCGCCGCCCACGCCGAGCACACCGTGGTGGTGACCGACCACGGTCCCGAGATCCTCACCGCCGCCAAGGGGTGACCGGGGGAGCAGACG
>JAULYZ010000049.1:0-7633 GCA_032117595.1 Acidimicrobiia bacterium
CGTTGCGGTGGCCGAGCAGCTGAATCCGGTCGCCGTGCCGGGCAGATCCGACCGCCTCGCTGACCTGATCCCAGGACGGTCCCTTCTCCCCGGCGATCACCAGCACTGCGTCCGGGTGACCGTCGGCCACTGCGTCGAACGCCCGGATCAGGGCGAGGTGATTCTTCTGCGGCGCTACGCGTCCCACTGCGAGCACCACGCGCTGCTGCGGGCCGAGACCGAGCGATGTGCGCAAGGAATCGAGTTCCGCTGCGGGAAGCGGCTCAAAACGACGTGTATCCCGCCCTCGTTCGGCGACGCGCACCCGCCGGGCCGACACGCGGTACCGACGGCGACACGCCTGCGCCACCCCGTGAGTGACCGCATGGAACCGAGCGCGCACGAGGGTGGTCAGCGTCATCTCGATGGTGTGACGCAGCCAGACACGCCACAGCACGAGTCCGTCGTGCTCGGTGGCCTTGACGGGAGTGTTGGCCCAGGTCACCAGCAGGCGGGTACGCCGACCAATTACTGCGGGGACCGATGCGACCACGGCGACATGAAGGGTCGCATGGACAAGGTCGGGTTCGATCGTGCGGACCATTCTCCGCAGCGCACGTGCTCGATCCCGGTACCCCGATCCCTGCGACAAGCAGTCCAGAGCAGTCACGTTGATGCCCTGATCGATCAGACGGGCGACGAGCGACGAGTCGGCACCGAGCACCGCGAGGTGCAGCTCGATGCCGTGGCGGTGCAGGAGCGGCGCAACCGCGGCGAACGACTGCTCGGCGCCGCCGCTCGCATCGAGTGTCGGCATCACGGCAAGGACGCGCAGCGGACGGCGGGTGGCGCCGCTCGTGTGCCGGGGCGCTCGAACCACGGTCACTTCGTCGCTGATGCAGCCGAACCGGAACGCCGGCCGCCCACCGGCAGCACCTTCAGCAGATGATGCCAGCGGCAACCGGTGCACGCCTCGACGACATAGGCCGCGAGGTCGTCGGACCTCCGGTCGAGAGCGGCCATGTCCGCTGCCTTGGACACCACCCTGCCAAACGCAGGCAGGCGCGGCCCGAACACATAGGTCACCAGCACGACGTCTTGTTCCTCGCAGATCGGGCAGCGCACCTTCGTGGGCTGACCGAAGTTCGACGCCGCACGGATCAGTTCGGGGTGGGCATCACACACTTGGTCCCGGCGCAGCCGACCGCGACGGAACTCGTTGATGAGCGCCCGGCGCGCGAACCGATGATCGACCACCGCACCGCGCCGGTTGGCGCCCCCACGGAACGATGCGGCTCCGAATGTCACGGACCGCAGTGTACGAAGGAAGCGCGCCCGCTGGATGCGTCAGAATGTCGGAGTGCCACGCGTGATCTCGTACGGACCCCAGGTCAGCAACGAAGCCGAACTGCGCCTGTGCGGCGATCCCACGGGCAAGCGCGCCCTCGAGCTCGGGTTGTCCCCGGCCCTCAACTGCCTTGCCCTGGCCGAGGCCGGCGCAAAAGCGATCGCCATCGACCCGCGGGGCGACCGGATTGCGGCAGCCCGACAGGCCGCGGATGCCGCTGGCATTCGCGTCGAGTTCCACGAGGCAGATCTCGGCGACCTCGGCTTCGCCACGAGTGCCTCGATCGATCTCGCGGTTGCAGCTGGCACGCTCGCCGACGCCGACGATCCCGCCCGGGTGCTCCGACAGGTCCACCGCGTGCTCAAGCCCGAGTGCGCACTCGTCATCTCCACCCCGCACCCGATGTCGGGTTTCAACGCATCGATGTACGGCGAGGCGCCGGCCCGTTACGGGACCGGTACGGCCCGCTCAGTCGGGGAATGGTTCACCTCGTTGTATCGGTCGAACTTCCGCGTCGACGTGATGCTCGAACTGTTCGACAACACCCGACCACGCGACATTGCGCCCAGCACGCTCGTCATCCGCGCCCGCAAACTCGGCGTCTAGGCGCTGCTGCTCAGTCCCTCAGCCGGGCGGGTGCTGCGCAGCCCACCACGAGTCGAGCCGACGCAAGACTTCTTCGCGACCCAGCACACCCTCCTCGAGACGGATCTCCAGAAGGAAGTCGAGCGCACGGCCCACGACCGGTCCGGGGCGGATGCCGAGATGTGCAATCACCTCGTTGCCGTCGAGCTCTGGGCGGATCCGATCGATCGCCTCCTGAGCGGCGAGTTCGCCGATCCGCTGCTCGAGGTCGTCCATCCGGCGGGAGAGCACCACCGCCTTGCGCTCATCGCGCGTGGTGCAGTCGCACCGGGTCAAGACGTTCAGCTCGGCGAGCAGCGGCCCGGCATCGCGGACGTAGCGGCGTACCGCTGAGTCGGTCCATCCCATCTTGTAGGTGTGGAACCGCAGGTGCAGCTCGACGAGTCGGGTCACCTGCTCGACATCATCGTTCGAGTAGCGCAGTGCCTGCATGCGGTCACGGGTCATCCGGGCACCCACCACCTCGTGGTGGTGGAACGACACACCCCGGCCCTTTCGGTACGAACGAGTCTTGGGCTTGCCGATGTCGTGGAAGAACGCAGCGAGGCGCGTGCGCCGGTAGTCGAAGTCCGGATGTGCATCGGGCCGCACGTTCTCGACGACTGCGATCGTGTGCGTGAGCACGTCCTTGTGGCGATGGATGGGGTCCTGCTCGAGCCGGAGCGCCGGTAGTTCGGGCAGGAAGTGCTCGGCAAGGCCCGTGTCGACGAGGAACCACAGTCCGGCCGAGGGATGGTCGAGGGTGATCAACTTGTCGAACTCGTCGCGAATCCGTTCGGCCGAGACGATCTCGAGACGCGTGTGCATCTCGCGAACCGCGGCGACCAGGGCCGATTCGGGTGTGAGTCCGTACCCGGCGATGAACCGGGCAGCGCGCATCATCCGGAGTGGGTCGTCGCTGAAGCTCACTTCGGGCTCGAGCGGCGTGCGCAACTTGCGGGCGAAGAGGTCGGCCAAGCCACCGTACGGGTCCACCAGCGTCGGTGACGAGGCGGTGAGCTCGAGCGCCATCGCATTCACCGTGAAGTCGCGACGCGAGAGGTCGGTCTCCACGGCATCGGAGAACTCCACGTCGGGCTTGCGCGAATCGGGCGTGTACGTCTCGCCACGGTGTGTCGTGATCTCGTAGGTGCGCGAGCCCCGACGCGCCCCGATGGTCCCGAAGCGCTCTCCCTGGGTCCACACCGCATCGACCCAACCGGACACCAGACGCTTGATCACATCGGGACGCGCATCGGTGGTGAAGTCGAAATCGAAGTCGGGGATCCCGGTATCGGCCTGCTCGATCAGCAGATCGCGGACGGATCCACCAACGAGGTACAACCGGTGACCAGCCGACGAGAACCGCTCGGCAAGGGGCGCGAGCTCGGCAAGCACCGGGGCGAAACGCTCGGGAACCATGGTCGTCTCAGGCTACTGCTGCGCCGTGCGCACACCCGGTTGCTCCCACGAGGGGGCGGTGATGCAGCGGGCCTCAGAGCAGACCGTGATCGACCCAGAACCGCTCGACATCGCGAGCGACATGATCACCGGGTCCGCCCGATGTGGGTGGCTCGGGCTGGTACGAGCGCCCGAGCAGGCCTGCGCTCAGTGCAGCCGACGACATCCGCAGTGCGTCGAGGTCGTAACCGCCCTCGAGCATGACGAGTCGACGTCCCGCCGGCGCGAACTGCAGCAGGCGTTCGGTGATGAGGTGATAGTCGCCGGCCGACAGTCCGAGATCGGTGATGGGATCGTTCCGGTGCGCATCGAAGCCTGCTGACACCAGGAGCCAGGTCGGCGCGAACCGTTGTGCGCGTTCGCTCACCACCCCATCGATCGCAGCGAGATAGCGATCGCCGGTGCTGAACGGTGGGAGCGGGAGGTTCATCGTGGTCCCGATGCCATCGCCATCACCCACCTCGCGGGCAGACCCGGTTCCCGGATAGAGCGGCCACTGATGGAACGACACGAAGAGCACCCTCGGGTCCGCGTAGAACACGTCCTGGGTGCCGTTGCCGTGATGAGCGTCGATGTCGACGATCATCACCCGCTCCCCCTTGGCTGCCAGATGCGCAGCCACCACGGCGATGTTCGAGACCACGCAGAACCCCATCGGCTGCACGGGTGTTGCGTGGTGCCCCGGTGGGCGTACGGCGCAGAACGCTGCAGAGGCACCTGCTTCGTGCCGATCGAGTGCCTCCACCGCCGCAAGCCCCGCACCTGCAGCCAAGAGCGCTGCGTCCCAGGATCCTGTGCTCACGCTGGTATCTGCGTCGAGTCGCCCACCACCCGAATGGCACACCGCCTCGATGCGATCGAGGTATTCGGCAGGATGGACCCGGAGCAACTCGTCCCGCGTGGCGCGACGCGGTTCGAGCGCAACGACTGCGTCGGCGATCGCAGCATCGGCGAGTCCGTCGATCACCGCGCCGAGGCGCTCCGGGCGCTCGGGGTGATCACGCCCGGCGAGATGGTCGAGATAGCGCTCGTGCGTGGCGAACAGCAGCGTCACGCGTCCCAACGTACTGCGCCGGTACGACCTCGGAGACCCGGGCGGCTGCGCTATCGGTCCGGTGTTCCCGGCGGACGCTCGTCGCTCGGATTGCCCGACATCTCTGTCTTGGTGAGTCCGTTGATGCGTGGCTGTTCGATCGTCGGTGCCGTTTCGAGGGCCACCACGTCATCGAGGTCGTCAACAGGAAGCCCGGCGAGGCGACGTCGCTCGATCTCTGCTGTCTCGGCGCGCCGCCAGCGGCGGCGCAGGTGCTGGACCCACCACGTGAGCAGGACCAGGCCGAGCGCAAACGTCACGACGATGCCCAGACCCGTGAGTCGACCCACGCGGACATTCATCACTGCGGTGCGGCCGACCACGTTCGTGCTCCCCGGGGCGATGAGTTGCGCCGTCACCGGGAAGCGTCCGTTGCTGCGTGCCGACACCGGGATGTCGACGAATTGCGTTGCGCCGGGCTCGATGGTGATCACGTCACTGATCGGTGGGAAGCTCAACTTCGCACTGCTGAGTCGAACCGCCACCGACACCGGGAAGTCGTTGTTGTTCTCGATGGTGATGGGAATGTTCGTCTTGCGATCGCCGAGGTTCACGGCCTTGGGCACCTGGAGCACGATGTTCGTCTGAACGGTGAGCATCTCGCTGCGGACGGCGTCGTAGTACGCGCTGCGTTCTTCGGCGGTGAGCCGCGTGTCGAGCAGCACATCAGCCCGAACCGGCCACGACCTGCGCCGCGGGTCGTCGACGGGGATGATGGCCGAGGTCGCCTCGATCACACGGGCGAGACGGGTGCGCTGCTCGCGGATCCCGCCGAGATCGGCCACCGTCCCGTCGCCGGGGGAGATGGCAGTCGCCGAGCCGATTCCCGCCTGCTCGACATCGACGCCCTGCAGGAGGTCCCCCCGGGCGAGCACCCGCATGAGCGCGTCGAGCGTGTCGGGATCAGCGGTGTCGAGATCAGGGACGAGCACGATGGCGGGCCGCGGATCGCTCGCCCTCGAGCGGTACAGGTCCATCGCAATGAGATGCGCGGCGAGCACCGGGTCGGCGCTGTCGCCCGACAGCGCCTCGCTGATGTCGGTGGGCACCAGAACCGGTTGCGATGCCACGCCCGGGGCCGCTGCACCGACTCGATCGGCGATGGCACCCGCCGCCTGGAGCACCACCACGGCACCGAGGTTGCGAACCAGTGCCGCGCCGGAGGGTGACAGGGGATCCGTGGCCACCCAGAGCCGCCGGTCGGGAAGTCGTTGGAGCGTCTCGGTGAGCGCGTCCTCGCCCAGACGCAGTTGCGCCGTGAAGTCAGCCGACAGACCGGCATTTGCCGCAGCGCTCGGGTCGACGTGGAGGTACGGACCCGAGAGGAGCCGCTGTCGGCCGAAGTCCTCGGCGAGCTCGGCGACGAGCGCGCGGCCTTCTTCATCGGCGGCCGCAAGACTCACCAGAAGTTCTGGCCGGATCGACACCGAGACCGGGGCCTCGGACCGACCGAGGAACTCGCTCAGGCGACGCACGCGCTCTCGTGTCTCGTCGGGAACCCGACGACTCCCGTCGGGCTGCAGACTGATCGGCGAGTCCAGATCGAGGACCACCGTGACCGGCATCGGCCCCTGCTGGTCGTTGCGCGGGCGTCTCAGCAGTGGGAACGCGACGGTCGCGCCGGCGTTGGTCTCGAGCCTCACCACGTACAGACCCGAGGACTCGAGGCGGAGCCGACTTTCCACGTCGGTGACCGATTCGGTCCCGACCACGACCCGCAATGCTCCCTCGACCACGCCGATCTGCTCCCCCACCAGGGTGACCGTGTCGAGAGGAGTGGTCCCCCGCCGAGCGAGAATCCCGCTGAGTTCCGCCGCCGGCACGGTGTCCCCCACCCGCTCGACCGACACCTCGACAGCAGTCGGGAACGGGCTGGGTACCTCGACGTCGATCACCAGATCGCCGTCGGCCGGGACGGACAGCGGCGCTGCCACCAGTCTCCAGCCCGCTCCAGCGGCACCACTGCTGGCGCCGCCGACCGTCGTCGCCAGAGCGCCGACGAGGACCGTCAGCGACACAACCCGTCGTCGAACACGACCGGTCACGGCAGGACGACCTCCAACATCATCAGCCGATAGGCCATCTCGACGAAACCGAGTGATCGATAGAGGTTGAGGGCGATCTCGTTGTCGATGTGGGTGTTCACCAACATCGAGGTGCATCGGTGGCGACGCGCCCACCGCAACGAGTCGATGGTGAGCATCCGACCGATCCCGCAACCCTGTGCGTCCGGATCCACGGCGAGGCGCTGGAGGTACGCGCTCCGCCCGGCTCGACCCGAGACGGCGTAGCCATGGATTGACGACCCGGAGAGCGCAATGCGGAGCCGGTGATTCGGTGTGGCCCCGCAGGCATCGGAGATCCCGACCACGTCCATGTTCCAGAGCGGGCCGAACGCCCGGCGATCGATCAGGGCGAGGGCGACAAGATCGCCGACGCGGCCTCGGCGCAGGAGCGGTGACGTCTCCAGCATCCCAGGCATCCGCAGTGACCTCAGCGCTGCAAGGTCGTGCTGCAGGAGCGTGAGTTCCTGTCGCACCGTGAAACCACACTCGAAGTAGGGCGGACGCATGCCGGGGCCGAGTGCGCCGGTGCGCACGCACCGGACCCCGTCGGCGCGCAGTTCGTCGAGCCAGCGGCGGAGTACCTCAGGCGGGGGTGCGCTGTGTTCCACGGTGATGAGCTGCACCGCCGTGGGGTCGCCGGGCCACGGACGGACCCGCGCCGAGTACTCCTCGACCTCGGGCCCCGACGACCGACCCCTCAGCACCCGGCCGACGGAGGCGGCCACCGGGGCGTTCACCGGGCTGTTCACCGGCGCGACGGTACCGCTCCCGGCTGCGCCCACCTCGGTAGCCTCCGGCACGTATGACCATCCGAATCGTGACCGACAGCTCGTGCGACCTTCCCAGCGCAACCCTGGCCCAGCACAACATCACTGTCGTGCCCCTGAAAATCCGGTTCGGTGAGCAGGAGTTCGTCGATCGGGAGGAACTCTCCACTGCTGAGTTCTGGGCCCGGTGCTCGGCCTCCGAGGAACTCCCGTCGACCGCTGCGCCGTCGGTGGGCAACTTTGCCTCCGCCTACCAGCGCCTTGCCGCCGAGGGCGCCACGGGCATCGTGGTGGT
>JAULYZ010000050.1:0-4316 GCA_032117595.1 Acidimicrobiia bacterium
CACCCGGGCCCTTCCTCGAGGCGTACGACCGGATGCTCACCGAGCCCGGGCAGGCAGCGCTCTACCGGTCCACTCCGGTGGCCTACGTGTGGGACGACCACGACTACGGCCCCAACGACGCCGACGCAACGAACCCCGGACGCGAAGCCGTTGCCGCCGCCTACCGAAGCGCAATCCCGTCGTACCCGCTCCGTGACGACGTTGCGGTGTACCAGGCCTTCACGATCGGGCGCGTCCGGTTCGTGATGACCGACTCGCGGTCCAACCTCGCACCGGGCACCGTGCTGGGTGCGGAGCAGCGCGACTGGCTCATCGATGAGCTCACGACGTCGAGCCGCACGCATGCGCTCGTCGTGTGGGCGAATCCCCTCCCGTGGGTGGGAGCCGAATCGCCGACCTCACTCGGCTGGCCCGGAGCGCCCGACGAGCGACGCGCCATCGCCGATGCCATCGCCGAGGCGGGCGTGAACAACCTCGTGATGGTGAGCGGCGACGCCCATATGGTGGCCCTCGACGACGGCACCAACACCAACTACGCCACCAACGCCAACGGCGCAGGGTTCCCGTTACTGCATGCCGCCGCACTCGACCGCCCGGGCAGTTCCAAGGGCGGTCCGTACAGCGCCGGCACGTTCCCCGGCGGCGGGCGCTACGGGCGACTCCGCATCGCCGACGACGGCGAGACCGTACGGGTCACCCTGAGCGGGCACACCTGGGACGGGCGCACGCTCGTGAGCCGCGAGTTCGAGTTCGGTGCGTCCGACCGCGCTGGCGCAGTCGGACGCACCGGTTCCTGATCGACGGTGCTCGTCGATCGAGTTCCGTTCCGCTGTCGGACTCAGCCGACGCGCAGCTCCACCTTCACCGGGGTGGGGTTCGAGAACAGGTCGAGCACGGGGCAGTGCTCGTCCACGGCGCGACGCAGTTCCTCGTAGCGGGCCGGGGTCTCGGGGCCGGTGATGTGCAGCGTGATGCGCACCTGCTCGTAGCCGGGGCGCACGGTCGGGTCCACGCCGAAGAAGCCCCGCAGGTCGAGGTCGCCCTCCACCTCCACCGAGATCGAGTCGAACTTGATGCCCAGGTGCGTGGCCCACACGCGGTAGGTGATCACCTGGCACGAGCCGAGCGCGGCGAGCGCGTACTCCACCGGATTGGCGGCCGCATTGGTGCCACCGAGGGCCGGCGGCTCGTCCACGACGATGCGGTGGCCCGAGCCGGCACTGCCGTGCACCTCGGTGACCCCGACGAGCTGCTGGGAGACGTTGAAGCTGACCTTGCCGTTGCCCGCATCGGCGTGCAGGGCGTCACGGGTTCCATCGATGATTGCGCTGAGTGTCATGGCCGGGAAATTTACAAATCCCGATCGGATTTATCAACTTTCCGCCCGAACCCGGTCGAGCGGCTCGGCCCCGGTCAGTCCGACTCGGGCCCCGCCAGGGTCCAGTGGGACTCGGGTCGCCGCTCGCCGAGGAGGCGCAGCGGGCGGAGGCGGCGGTGCAACCCGAACCGTTCGACGACTCGACTGCGGATGTGGGTGACTGCAGCGTCGACGTCGTCGGTGAAGAGCAACAGGTCGAGATCACTCGCGCTGATGGTGGCCCGGTCCACCATCGTGTCGATCTGTCGGCGCAGGTCGTCCCAGTACTGCGAACCCATCACCACCACCGGGAAGTCGTGGATCTTCGCGGTCTGGATGAGCGTGAGCGCCTCGAACATCTCGTCGAGCGTCCCGAACCCGCCGGGCATCACCACGAACGCGTACGAGTACTTCACGAGCATCATCTTGCGGACGAAGAAGTAGTCGAAGTCGATGCTCACGTCGAGGTAGTCGTTCGGCTTCTGCTCGTACGGGAGCACGATGTTGCACCCGATGCTCGTGGCACCCACATCACGCGCGCCGCGGTTGGCGGCCTCCATGATCCCGGGGCCACCACCGGTCATGATCGAGAACCCGACCTCGCCGAGCGCCGCAGCGACCCGACGCGCCAGGCGGTAGTCGTCGCTGTCCTCCGGCGTACGGGCCGAACCGAACACCGTGACACCGGGCCCCACGAAGTGCAGCGTGCGGAACCCGCGCACCATCTCGCGTGTGACCCGACTGACGGTGCGAAGTTCGCGGAGGCGAGTTCTCGGTCCCTCGAGCAGGGCGCGTTCGGTGGGCACGTGCAGAACCGTCAGGCCCGGTCGAGCGCCGACCGGAGATCGGCCACGAGGTCGTCGGTGCTCTCGATGCCCACCGACAGACGCACGAGATTGTCGGGCACCTCGAGCGGGGATCCGGCTGCCGAGGCGTGCGTCATCTGTCCGGGGTGCTCGATGAGGCTCTCGACGGCGCCCAGCGACTCGCCGAGGGTGAACACCTCGGTGGAGGCAGCCACCCGTAGTGCAGCCTCGCGTCCTGCCCGCATCGTGAAGCTCACCATGCCGCCGAAGTTGCGCATCTGGCGCGCTGCGGCGCGGTGACCCGGATGGGTTGCGAGCCCCGGGTACAGGACGGACTCCACCTTGGGATGCGACTGGAGCATGGCCACGATTGCCTGGGCGTTGTCGCAGTGCCGATCCATGCGCACGGCGAGGGTCTTGGTGCCGCGCAGCGCGAGGTAACAGTCGAAGGGCGACGGCACCGCGCCCGCTGCATTCTGCGTGAACCGGAGCCGCGCCGCGAGATCATCGTCGGAGAGCGCGAGGAAGCCGCCCACGACATCGCTGTGCCCACCGAGGTACTTGGTGGCCGAGTGCACCACGATGTCGGCGCCCAGCGCGAGCGGCTGCTGCAGATAGGGCGTGGCGAAGGTGTTGTCGACACACACGAGCGCTCCCCGCTGGTGTGCAGCGGCACAGATCGCCTCGATGTCGAAACAGCGCAGCAGCGGATTGGTGGGTGTCTCGAGCCACACGAGCCGGGTGTCGGCCGGCCAGTTGCGCACGAGCGCGTCGACGTCGAGCAGGTCGACAGCGGTCCACGACAACTGTGTGTGCACCTTGCTGATGAGTCGGTACGTACCGCCGTAGGCGTCGTTGCCCAGCAGCACGCGCTCGCCCGGAGCGAACAGGCGCAGCACGTTGTCCTCTGCGGCGAGGCCGCTCGCGAACGCAAGGCCGTGCCGTGCACCCTCGAGCGACGCGACCTGCTCCTCGTACGCAGTACGGGTGGGGTTGCCGCTGCGGCTGTACTCGTAGCCCTTGTGCTGGCCAACGGCATCCTGCTTGAACGTGGTGCTCAGCGAGATGGGCGTCACCACCGCACCCGTCGTGGGGTCGGGGTCCTGGCCCACGTGGATGGCCCGGGTCTCGAAACCCCAGTTGCTGCCGCCGTGCTCAGGCATTACTGCGGGCCTCGAAGTAGGAGAGGAGGTCGCTGCGGGTGAGCACGCTCAGCGGGCGACCTCCGGCCAGCACGAGCAAGGCCGGGCTCTCGTCGAGCATCTCGACCGCCTTCGCCATCTTCTGGCCGATGCCGACGGTAGGGAGCTTCGCGCCCATGACTTCCTCGACCGGCCGAGCGAGCACCGAGGCATCGCGGTAGATGGCCTCCATCAGTTCGAGCTCGTCGACGGCGCCCGCAACCTCGGCCGCAGCGAACGGTGGGGTGTTCTTGCACACCGGGAGCTGGCTGATGCCGTTCGCCCGCATGAGGTCGATGGCGTAACGAACCGTATGTGCAGGGTTCACGTAGAGCAGATTGGGTGTATCGCCGCGCGCGTCGAGCACGGCGGCGATGCACTCGTCGCACTCGCGCAGGAACCCGAAGTTCGCCATCCACTCGTCGTTGAACAGCCGGGAGAGATAGCCACGGCCGGAGTCGGGGTTCAGCACCACCACGATGTCGTCGGGCTTGGCCTGCTTGGCCGCGCGGATTGCGGCAGCCACGGCAAGGCCACCGGAGCCACCGATGAGGACACCCTCGTCGCGGCTCACCTGACGGGCCGTCAAGAAACAGTCCTCATCGCTCACGGCGATGACCTCGTCGTAGAGGTCGGGCGCCCAGGCGGCCGGGAAGAAGTCTTCGCCCACTCCCTCGACGAGGTACGGGCGGCCCGAACCACCGCTGAAGACCGAGGCATCGGGGTCGGCGGCAACGATTCGGATGTTGGGGTTCTGGCGCTTCAGGTAACGCGCAGTGCCGGTGATGGTGCCGCAGGTGCCCGCACCGGCCACGAAGTGGGTGATCCGCCCGGCGGTCTGGCGCCAGATCTCGGGCCCCGTGGTCTTTTCGTGGGCAAGCGGGTTGTTCGGGTTCGCGTACTGATTCGGCCGGAACGCATCGCGCTCGAAGGTGAGCCGCTCGGCAACCTTGTAGTAGCTCTGCGGGTCCT
>JAULYZ010000051.1:0-3319 GCA_032117595.1 Acidimicrobiia bacterium
TCGCCCTTGTAGATGAGGTCGGCCTCGTCGACGCGCACCGTGGGCTTGTTCGTGGGGATCGGCACCACGTTCAGGCTGTAGGTGTTCATCAGCTCTGCCGCCTCCGTGGAGGCGGTACCGGTCATGCCGGCGAGCTTCTCGTACATGCGGAAGTAGTTCTGGAGCGTGATCGTTGCGAGGGTCTGGTTCTCCTCCTTGATCTTCACGCCCTCCTTGGCCTCCACGGCCTGATGGATGCCCTCGGACCAACGGCGACCCTCGAGGATGCGGCCCGTGAACTCGTCGACGATCTTCACCTCGCCGCCCTGCACGATGTAATCCTTGTCGCGCTTGTACAGCTCCTTGGCCTTGAGCGCCGCCTGCAGCTGGTGCACGAGGTTCTGCTGCACCTCGTCGTAGAGGTTCGAGACCCCGAGTGCCTTCTCCACCTTCTCGATCCCCGCCTCGAGCGGGAAGACAATGCGCTTGTCCTCCTCGATCTCGTAGTCGATGTCACGCTGGAGGCTGCGGACGATGCTTGCGAACTTGTAGTAGAGCTTCGCCGCATCGGCGATACGACCGCTGATGATGAGTGGGGTACGCGCCTCGTCGATGAGGATCGAGTCGACTTCGTCGACAATCGCGTAGTTGTGGCCGCGCTGTGTCTTTTCCTCGAGGCGAACGGCCATGTTGTCGCGCAGGTAGTCGAAGCCGAACTCGTTGTTCGTGCCGTAGGTGATGTCGCAGGCGTAGGCCTGCCGCTTCTCGGAGGAGGCATCCCGGAACCCCGGGATGACGAGCCCGACCGAGAGTCCCATGAACCGGTGAATGCGACCCATCCACTCGGAGTCGCGACGGGCGAGGTAGTCGTTCACCGTGACGATGTGGGTGCCAAGGCCGCCGACCCCGTTGAGGTAGGCGGCGAGCGACGAGGTGAGCGTCTTGCCCTCCCCGGTCTTCATCTCGGCGACCCACCCGAAGTGGAGCGCCGCACCACCCATCAACTGCACGTCGAAGGGACGCTGCCCGATCACACGATTGGCTGCCTCCCGGACCACCGCGAACGCCTCGACGAGGAGGTCGTCGAGGGACTCCCCCCGCTCGTGCCGGGCGCGGAACTCGGCGGTCTTGGCGCGGAGTGCGTCGTCGCTCAACTGGGTGATCCCCGGTTCGAGCGCGTTGATCTCCGGGACGAGGGCGGCGAGCGCCTTGATTTTCTTGCCCTCACCGGCGCGGAGGACGCGATCGAGAATTCCCATGCAGCAGTCGAGCCTACCTTGAGCCCCGACCCGGCCCGGGGCGGGGCGGGCGGACGGGCCACGCACCCCCGCACAGGGCCCGGGTGGGCCAAACTGCAGACGTGAGCCCCGGACCCACCCCCCGCGCCATCATCTTCGACCTCGGCGGTGTGTTGCTGCGCAACGGACGCCCCAGCGATGTGGCGCGCCGCTATCCGGATGCCGATCCCGAGGTGGTCACGCGTGCGCTGATGGGTGTCTACGGCGACGACGACGATCATCCGTGGCACCGTCTCGAGCGGGGCGAGATCTCGATGCGGGAGTATCAACAGGCGGTCCGCCAGCGTCTCCTCGATGCCGGCATCACCCCCGCACCCACCCAGCGACCGCCGGGGGAATCGGGATCACCGTTCCAGTTCGAGCCCAATGAGCAGATGATCACCCTGGTACGACAGTTGCGGAGTGCTGGCTACCGAACCGGGATGTTGACCAACAACGTCCGGGAACTCCGCAACGCGTGGTGGCCCGTGTCGGAGTGGCCACGCCTGTTCGACGACATCGTCGACTCCCACGAGGTGGGAATGCGCAAACCGAATCTCGCCATCTACGCGTTGAGTGCGGCTCGCCTCGGCGTGGACCCGCTGCACAGCGTGTTCCTCGATGACGTGATCACCAACGTCGCTGCAGCCGAGCGGGCAGGGATGACCGGAGTGCACGTGGAGGGCGACGGGACGGGCGCCATCCGACAGGTGCGCGAACTCGCGCGTCTGCCACACGACTGACGGCTCAGGGTGCCGCGGTGGCGGCGAGACACACCACGGTGCGCGCACCGGCACGCACCAGGGCGTTGGCTCCTTCGCGCAACGTGGCCCCCGTGGTGATCACATCGTCGATGAGCAGCACCCTCGGAGCGTGCCACAGCGGCCGCGAACGGAAGCCCGGCCCGACGAGCCGCTCACGCCGGTCCCTGCCTGTTTGCGGCAGAGCATGCCGTTCACGGACGAGGAGGCGCCGGCACGGCAGGCGCATGAGGCGCGCCACCTCGCGTGCCAGCAGTTCGGCGGGGTCGTAGCCGCGCTCGGCGATACGACGGACCGAGGTGGGTGCCCAGGTAACGACGTCGACGAGGGCCGTGTCGTCCACCCGCTCGACGAGGTGCGGTGCGAGCGCACGTACCGATCGCCGAGCGTTCCGGTACTTGAGCCCCAGCACGGCCCGGCGAGCCGTTCCCGAGTGAACGAGCGGCGCACGTGCAGAATGCGGGGCAGGCTGGAAGGAGCCCTCACAACGTGCGCAGAGCGACGAGCCGGACCGACCGCAGGACACACAGCATTCGACGAACAACATGCCCACGTTGTACCCACGGGGTGTGACGCGGTTCGGGCCTGCACCGACGCAGGCCGGGTCAGCAGGGGCCGTGCAACTCCCGGTTGCGCTGGCGGTAGGGCTCCAGCAGATCGGGGTGCGTGAAGATCCAGAACCGACCCTCGTGGACCGCGTCGAGCACCATCGCCGCAACCGACCGGGGATCGATCGCTGTCTGTTCGACCATCCGGATCATCTCGTCGTTCGCTGCTCGTGCCGCCCGTTTCTTCTCTGTGTTCCGGAGCTCGGTCGGGCGGTTGCGCTGGCTGGCGAAGATGTTGGTACGAACGAACCCCGGGCACAGGACACTGACTCCGACCTCGGTGCCCTCGAGCTCGGCGCGCATCGTCTCACTGATGCCGACGACCGCGTACTTCGTCGCCGAGTAGGGAGCGGCGCCGGGGAGAGGGCTCAGGCCCGCCATCGAGGCCGTGTTGACGACGTGTCCGCCATCGGGGTTGGCGAGGAGCATTGGCAGGAAGGCCTGCAGACCGTGCACCACGCCCCAGAGGTTCACGTCGATCACCCACTTCCAGTCCTTCAGCGTGAGTTCCGCGAGTCGTCCGCCCCCGCCCACACCGGCGTTGTTGCAGAGCAGATGGCAGGTGCCGAAGCGGGAACGGACGTAAGCGGCGAGTCCCTCCATCGCCTCGGCATTCGTGACGTCGACACGGTGCGCGTACACACCCAGCTCCCGGGCGGTGCTCTGCAGGGGCGCCTCCTCGACGTCGGCGATC
>JAULYZ010000052.1:0-61901 GCA_032117595.1 Acidimicrobiia bacterium
ATCGCCAACGAAGCCGAGCGAGAGGCCATGCAGAAGCGAGCCGATCTCGTGAAGGCCGTGGTCACCGACGACGACTATTGGATGACGGCCTCCATCCAGGCCGGTGCTGCGTCAGGGGCGCAGGAGGTCGTCACCTTCGGCCGGAACGAGATGGGTCTGCATCACTACCACCGCAGCCTCGTCGAGGCAGTCGACGGTGTTCATCAGTAGCCCCTGAGTCTGCGGTCACGCCGAGCCGGCCAGGCCCCGTCGAGGGACGGACAACAGTCGTTCGGCGAACTCGGCGACCGGAACGTCGATGTCGATCGACTGGTCAGTCGGGAGGCCCGCAAGTTGACGTGCGGGTTGGTCCCACACGGCGGAGCCGTGCACCACAAGGGTGCCGACGAGCAGTGCCATGCGGGCGTCGGTGAGGTTGCCGGGCCCCTCACCCGTCGGGACATCGGGGTAGGTCTCGAGGAGAGCCGCAACGACCGGAGTCGCCGGGCGTGTCTCGAATACGTCAACCGAGTCGGAGATCAGGCGGGCAAGAATCCAGGGTTGGAGCGCGCGACGCGTCACCCGTGTGAGGGCGGGAATGTCCATCAGGCGCGCCCGAAGGGCCTGATCGAGGACCGGCACAATGCTGCGGTCGAGGGCGGCTGTGAGGAGCGCCTCCTTCGAGCCGAAATGGCGGTGGATCAATCCATGTTGGACGCCCGCACGCTCGGCGATCTCGCGGGTGGTGATCGCCGCAGGTCCACGCGTAGCGAGCAGGGTGATCGCCGCCTCGACGAGTGCCTCGCGAACCTCGACCCGCCCCCGGGCTGCGCTGCGCGGTTCGCGTTCGTCTCCGACGTCTGCACGCCGACGGGGAAGGTCGAGGTGTGCGGTTGGGTCACCAGCAAGTGCTGCAAGCGTGGACAACGCCTCCACGATCACGGTGTCGCGGGTCGACTGGCTGATGGCGTCGGCGCCGGTCGCTCGGTTGAAGAACTCCTCGAAGGTGTAGAAACCGAACAGCAGACAGAGCACTCCGTAGGCCGCCAACCGAGAACGTCGGGTCGGGCGGCGAGGATTCCCACCGCGCATTTCCTCGATGCGCTCGACCAAGCACGTACCGATGGTTGAGACGTCGAGGAGCGGCTGGATGGGAAGATCGCCGAGCCCCGCCCGGACGAGTAGGCGGCGTACGCGGGGATGATGGCGTGCTGCGGCAACCAGACCGTCGAACGGGAGCCCCGGCCGCTGGCACGCCTCGGCCACCTGCCGTTCGAGGACGTCGGCCAGACGACTCGAGACGGCCGCCTCGAGGCCTGCCTTGCCCCCGAACCCGGCCGTGATCATTCCGTGAGAACAGTCGGCGGCCGCAGCGATCGTCCGGGCGGTCAGGTCGGCGGGGGGACGGAGCGCGTAGAGCTTCCATGCCGCTTCCTCGAGCGCGACCCGCGTCGAGGCCTCGGGGTGTGCCAACCGCAACGTCATGTGCGTTCGCCCAGTCCGGTGAGGTCCGACATCGTGAGGAAAAGTTACACACATCGATCGCTGCCGACGATGGACACGCGCCACGGCCTCGCTTCGAGCGTCGTCGATCGCCCGGCGCCGCTGTCTCCGCTCCGCGACCGAACTCCTAGGATTGGTCCGAGTGACTACCTCCCGCCGCCGAGTGCATGCCCGCCGTGTCGCCCTGTGCGTGGGCTTCGTTCTGCTGCCTGCAGTCGGTCTTGCGGCGTGCAATGACGACTCATCGCCGGTTTCCACCGAGCGTCCGCTCACGGTCGACGAGGCGGCACTGCTCGCCTCGTTGCAGTTCGACAACTACGACGACGGCGGTGCCGACTTCCAGGTCGCCACGGCGTTCCTTGCCACGAACGACACCCTGAACCTCCAGGGGGTCGTCGATTGGGAGAACCACATCGGTTATGCCGTTGCAACCGGCAAGGGCGCCGAGTCCGGCATCACCGAGGTCTACTGGACGAGGACGGCGGTGCTCGAGCGACGTCCCGCAGCCGACACGGTGCTCGCCGGCATGGGGTACGAGGAAGTGAAGTTCTTCGCGCGTACTCCCGAGCCCGAGAAGCGCCTGCTCGACAAGGCACTCGCCATCATCATGAGCCTCGCGTCCAGCCAGCGGGACAACCCACAGCTGATCCAGCAGAAAGAGGGCTCGTCCTTCCTCCGTCTCGACACGCTCCGCAACCGTCCGTCCACCGTCCTGCGGTACGGGGAGCGGAACATCTACTGGCTCGATACGGAGACGAATCGCCTGCTCCGGTTCGAGGGCAATGCAGCGGCGGGTGGGGCGCCCACTGTGATCGACATTCTCGACCGGGGGACCCGAACGGTTCCGCTGCCGCGTGAGGGCCAGGTGATCGCCGCCGAGACCGTTGCGGAGCTGTACCAGGCGCTGCAGTCCTCGGCCAGCACCGGCCAGCCCACGCGGAGTACGGCACCGTGATGCGCCCGGGCCGGGTCGGTCGTGCGAGCCGCGTACTCGCTGCGACAGCCGCCCTTGCGGTGGTGCTGTCGCCAGCCATCACCTCGTGCGGCAGCGACTCCGCGGAGTCGAAGGTGATTCAGGTGCCGGGTGACGAACCCACCATCTCGGCTGCCGTTGAGCGTGCACGGTCGGGTGATGTAGTGCTCGTGGCGGCCGGAACCTACCGCGAGAGCGTGAAGATCTATCGGCCCGGCATCACGGTGCGCGGCGTCGACCGCAACGCGGTGGTCCTCGACGGTGAGCACCGACTGGCGAACGGATTCTTCGTGGCAGCCGACAATGTCGCCATCGAGAACCTCACGGTGCACTCGTTCACCCAGAACGGTGTCGTGTTCAGCGGCATCGAGCGCGCCAGCGGCGGCAAGGGGGTGGATCCCGACGTTGTCTACGGCGCAGGGGAGAACGTGCTCACCGGGTACCGGGTCAGTTACGTCACGGCGTACAACAACGGTCTCTACGGCGTGTACGCGTTCGCGAGCCGCAGTGGTGTGATCGAGCACACCTACGTCTCGGGGCACCCGGATTCCGGCATCTACATCGGCCAGTGCAAGCCCTGCAATGCCGTGGTGCGCAATGTCACCGCCGAGTACAACGCCATTGGGTACTACGGAACGAACGCGTCCGGGAGCGTGTTCGTCGTGAACTCGGTGTTCCGGCACAACCGACTCGGTATCGCGCCGAACTCGCAACGGGCCGAGGAACTCGCCCCGCAGGAGGAGACTGTCGTCGCGGGAAATCTCGTCGTCGACAATGCGGATCCCGCAGCACCGGAGATCTCGGAAGGTTTTGCCGGTGGCGGTATTGCCATTGGCGGTGGCACGAAGAACACCGTGGTGCGCAATCGGGTGCAGGACAATCCGGTGGTGGGCATCGCCGTGATCTCGCTCAACGACTTCGCCCCGCTCAACAACCGGATCGAGGGCAATGTGCTCTCGGGCAACGCCCTCGATCTCGTCTACGGGCCCACCGGTATCAACGATGCAGGCGGTAACTGCTTCGTCGGCAACACCTTCGCCACCTCTCAGCCGCCTGGTATCGAGAGCGCCCTGCCGTGCAGTGGTTCATCCACCATCACCTCGGTGTCCCCGCTCGAGACCCCTCCGGCTGCCAAGGGCCCGGACTACCGCGACATCGCACCCCCTTCACCCCAGCCGACCATGCCCACGGCGGCCATGTCGGCAACCGGCGGTGCGGGGGTGCTCGATCTTGCAGTCGACGTTGCCGCCATCATGGTGCCTGCTGCGTGATCCGTCGTGCACAGGCGGCCCTGCTGTTCGTCGCCGTTACCGTGCCCGCTCCGGTGCTCGTTGCGTCCTGTGGCGACGGAACGTCCTCGTGGTCGGATGCCGATCGGGCATTCGTGGCGCACTTGATCCCGCACCACCATCTCGGCATGACCCTCACCGACCTCGCTGCCCAACGCTCTGCCGACGTCCGCCTCAGGCGATTGGTGTTCGAGATGTCGGGGTACCACCGGGGTGAACTCGGTGTGCTCGAGGACTGGGCACGTTCCCGCAACATCACCGGGTCGACCTCGTTCCCCGGCGACATCGCGGCCTCAGAGATCGACGAGTTGGCGGGCAGCACGGGGTCGGACTTCGACCGGTACTGGCTCGACGTGATGATCCGTCATCACGAGGGCGCACTCGACATTGCGGCTGCACAGCTCGCTTCGGGCACCGTGGCCGAGGCCAGCGAACTGGCGCATGCGGTGACCCGTGTCCAGTCCGCCGAGCTCGAGACGATGGAGCGACTCCTGGGGGATCTGTGCTCGGGCGTCGACGGATCAGGCTCGATCGACCATTGCGGCGATGGAGCGTCGCGGCCTCAGGCCTGATCCTCGAGCAGCGCCAGCGCGCCGGCGATACCCGCCATCGATGCCGGCACCTGCCAGGTGGCGACAATCGCGAACCGGCCCTCGGCGGCGTCGGTTGCGTAGGCGGCCGCCAATGCCTGTTCGGCATCGTCGGGTGCTCTCCCGCCGAGGCGAGACTGCGCATGCGCCACCGTCCACGGTGCACCGGTGAGCACGGCGCGGCCGAAGTCGACGACGTCGGGACTACTGAGCGACTTCCATGGCTCGGCGAACGTTGGGTCGACCGGTGCGGTGGTGGCGGGCGCTCCGGTGGAGGTTGGCGACCAGGTGTCGACCGTCTCGCCGTCGCCAGCCTTGATCGCGCCGTCACCGCTGCCGGATTCCCCGCCACTGCACGCTGCAACGACCGCGCCCGCAAGGCCGACCGCTCCGATCGAGCCGAGCAAGGTGCGCCGTGACACCTGCGGGGCACTCACGCCGAGTTCCTCAGGTGGCTGGCGAGTCGTACGGCGAGCGCGACGACGGTGAGCGTGGGGTTCGAAAAACATGCTGCGGGAAACACGCTGCTACCCGTGACGTACAGGTTGTCCAGTGCATGACAGCGCTGCTCCGGATCAACCACACCGCGCTCGGCGCTCTCGTGCATTCGTGTCCCGCCCATGTGATGGGCTCCGCCCGTGATCTCCCGGGTACCGCGTGCCTCGAAGGGCACGAACGGCCCGATTCCCTGCTTCGCCATCTCCTGCGCGACAAGCAGAGCGCCGTTGTCCGCATCAGCGAGGTCCTGCCGGCTGATCCGCCAGTCGAGCGCCGCGCGGGGCAGCCCGAGATCGTCACGGGATTCGCTGAGGGTCACTCGGCTGTCGGGGTTCACGCGTTGTTCGGTGCGCGCATAGAGGCGGGCGACGGTGTCCTTGCCTGATCGCCCGACCGACCAGAGCGACCGGATCGGATCCCCGAACTTCGGGGGCTTGACGGACTTGGGAACCGTACGAAGGGTGTACGACACGTTGACCGAGCCGAGCTCGGCGAGTTTCTCCGGCGAGAGTCCAAGACCGATCTTGAACTGTGTTCCCGAGCTGTCCTTCGGCCGGTCCTTGAGGGCGATGAGCTGACCACCCGGTTCGATGTCGTCGGCACCGAGCACGAACAGCCCCGCCGAAAGGTGTGGGTGCTCGGAGAAACCAGTCCCGACCAAACCGTTCTCGTTCAGTGCCGGATACGACCGACTCAGCATGAGCAGTTGGCGCGAGTTCTCGATGCCGCCGCACGCCAGCACGACCTGTCCGGCCGAGATCCGGTACTCGTCCTTGTTGCCGGTGAGGGCAACCACGGAACTCACTCGCCGCCCGTCGAGCTCGAAGCCTGCACAGTTCGCACCGAGCAGCACGTCGACGGTGCCGTCCTCGAGGTCGGGCGCATACCGCTCCCCGAACTTGGTGGGCGGCGAGTACCTCCACACCGGGAGGGCGAGGGTGTCGGTGGGCTCGAGCGGCACGGGGATGTCGGCCTCTGCGCAGAGGGTGGCGACGTCGTACTGCGACGGGCCGAGTTCGCAGAGCGCGTGCGCGCGCTCGTAGCCGGCATCGAGCTCGGTGCGGGGCCACGGCCAGCCGTCGTCGGAGATCCCGGAACGAGGGGAGAAGACGTTTGGGTCGAGCGGTCGGCACCAGCCCTGCCAGTGATTCGTCGAGCCGCCGAGGAACCGCAACCGCCAGTCCTGCAGCGCCGGGTAGTCGAGGCCGGGGGTGACCGTGAGCGGACCCTTGTAACGATCCTGGGACTTTTTCGACTGCGAGCGCCCGCCGCCCTCGAGCAGCGCAATGCGCTTGCCGGAGTCCATTAATTCGAGGGCGAGCGAGATGCCAGCGGGGCCGGCACCGATGATCACGATGTCGTAGTCGAGTTTCTCGGACGTGGAGAGGTCGGCCAGTTCCCGGATCATCGTGCGTGCTCTGCGTTGCGAGCGCTCGGGGCTACGCGGCAGTGTCGAAAGTGTACCAAGCGACCCATGAGCGCTCGGGACCGTCGGCGCTCAGTCGAGCGCGCCGAGAAAACGCGCAAGTTCGTCACCGCTGATGCTGAGGTCGTTGTTGGCAGCGGGGTAGGCGCCCGACTGCACGTCGGCGCGCAACTCGCGGAACGCGTCGATCGACTCGCGGTGCAGCCGGTCGTACTCGCTGCGGAAATCCCGGTACTTCTTGGAGTGCCGCGGGATGTGTCCCTCGTTGTCGCCGAGCACGTCGGTGGCAAAGAGGTACTGCACGTGACAGGCCTGTCCTGCCCCCATTCCGATGACGAGCATCTTGGTGCGCGCGCAGATCGCGGCCGCGACCTCCTTGGGCACCACCTCCATCTCCACCGCGATCGCCCCGGCCTCCTCGTAGCGTCGGGTGCGCTCCCACACTGCGAGGGCGTCCTGAGCGGTCTTCCCAACGGCGCGGAAGCCGCCGAACCATGTGCTCAGGTAGGGGACGAGTCCCACATGGCCAACCGTGGGGATGAATCGGTTCGCCATCGCCTCCACCGCCCGGAAACCGAAGGGGCAGTAGATGGCATCGGCGCCGAAGTCGAGCAGGCGATACGACTCGCGCAGGATCTCTGCGTCGTCGGCGAGGCCGCGCAGTGGCAGGCCGAACGTGATGAAGGCATTCGGGGCCGCTGCCCGGATTCCCGGCAGGTCGCTGATGCGACCCTCCTGTGACTCGGCGGCAACGAGCATCTCGATGCCGGCCTCCTCGCAGGCCGCAGCCTCTCTCGGCGTGCGGACGAACACCTGGGTGAGGCGACGGGTGCCGCGTGTGTCGATCAGCTCCTTCACCGTGAGACGTGCCATCGCTGCCCCTCCTCTGCCGCCACCGTTCGGGTGCGTGGCACCCGGCCCGGCGGTGTGGTCATCGTAGATTGCGGTCGTGGAACCGTCCGCAGCCCCGCCACCCACCGCCATCGTGACCGGAGCCAACTCCGGCATCGGACGGGCAACGGCGCTGTATCTCGCACAGCAGGGGTATCGGGTGGTGGGGACCGTCCGATCGGTGGCCAAGGCGGACAAGTTGGGGGCGATGGCATCCGAGCTTGGGGTGACGGTCGAACTTGTCGAGCTCGACGTGGCCGACGACGAGTCCGTCCGGCGCGGTCTTGCGTCGGTTCTCGAACGTCTGGGTGGGGTCGATCTGCTCGTGAACAATGCCGGGGTCGGGCCGATCGCCGTTGCAGAGCACTGCCCCACGAGCCTGTACCTCGACACCATCAACGTGAATCTGTGCGGTGCGGTGCGCTGCACGCAGGCGGTGCTTCCCGCCATGCGCGCCGCCGGCCGGGGATGCATCATCAACATCGGATCGATCACGGGCGTGGTCGCCGCAAGTGCACAGTCGCCGTACGCAGCATCGAAGTTTGCGCTCGAGGGCTGGACCGACGGCCTCGCTCAGGAGGTGGCTGCCTTCGGCATCCGGGTCAAGCTCGTCCAGGCGGGGGTCACCAAGTCGGCCATTCAGGCCAAGAACAGCGAGACACCGAACCAGAGCGGCGCCTACACCGCGCACTACCGACGGATGTTCCGCTTCTATCTCGCCGGACTCGCCGTGCCGACCGACCCGATGGTGGTTGCCGCCGAGGTGCACCGTGCGGCGCTCGACCTGTCGCCGACACTGCGGTATCCGTGCTCGTGGGCAGGTGTGGAGTCGATCGAGGGCCGACGGCGGATGACGGATGCCGACTGGGTGGGCCTCGGGGCGATCGACGACGACGCGACCTACTACGAACGGTTCCGGGAGTTCTTCGGCGTGGACATCAGCCCAGAGTGAGCGTTCCGCAGCGTGGGAAAGTACTCACGTACTGCGGTTGAGCGGTTATGCTGCCACGCAGGGTGAAAGTATCCGATCACACTTCACCACAGGAGACCGTCATGAAGATCCGCCACACCGTCGCCGCTCTGGGCCTCGCCGCTGCCGCAACCGCTCTGGTCGTCCCGGGCGCTGCCGATGCCGCCACTCGGCCGGGTGCCGGATTCTCCGGGGTGACGTGCTCGCTGAACAACTCGGGCGGCGGCGACGTCGACTTCACCTATGCGTGGTCGAAGTCGGCCACCAAGCCGGCCCGCTATCAGGTCACCGTCGTGAACGGCTCCACCTTCACCTCGTTCACCGTGGCCGCTGGCTCGTCGAGCCCCGACACCAAGTCGGACAACACCTTCACCGGCACGCCCACCAAGGCGTGGGTGAAGGCGCTGCGCTCGTCGGGTTCGATCATCGCCACCTCCGGCATCGTCAGCTGCTTGGCTTGAGCCCTCGCGCACACCGATAGCGTTGCTGGGGTACCTCAGTAACGCATGGTGTGCCGGGAAGACGGGTCGGCGGAGGAGCATCGATGTCTCTGGACGTCCGGCATGAGGCATCACCACGAGGCGGTCGGCGGGCGCTCGCCCCACTGCGCGACTTTCTCCGCACGGAGTCGGCCGGCGGCGTGGTCCTCGTCGTCGCCACCGTTGCGGCGCTGATCTGGGCCAACTCACCCTGGAAAGGGGCGTACGGCTCGCTGTGGTCCACCGAACTCACGCTCTCGCTCGGGCGTTACTCGTTCGGGATGGATCTCCACCACTGGGTGAACGACGCCCTCATGGCGATCTTCTTCTTCGTGGTGGGTCTCGAGATCAAGCGCGAAGCCACCTCGGGGCACCTCTCGAGCCGCAAGACCCTCATCATGCCAATGGTGGCGGCGGTCGGTGGGATGGCGGTGCCCGCGCTCGTGTACCTGTCCATTGCAGGCGGGGAGGCAGCGCGCGGGTGGGGCGTGCCGATGGCCACCGATATTGCGCTGGCGGTAGGCCTGCTCTCGCTGATGGGCCGTCGGGTGCCCACGAGCGCGCGCGCGTTCCTCCTCGGGCTTGCGGTGGTCGACGACATCGGCGCCATCGTGGTGATCGCCATCTTCTACTCGAAGGGGTTCACGCTCGGCTGGTTCCTGCTCGCCGTTGCTGCGATTGCTGCCACTGTGGCACTGCAGCGACTCGGTGTGAACCGGATTGCTGCCTACCTGCCGACCGGAGCTGTTGCATGGTTCGGTCTCTACGAGGCCGGTGTCCACCCGACGATTGCCGGGGTGGTGATGGGTCTGATGACACCCATCTCCGTGGGACCCGAGCGCGGGCTCGTCGACGTCGAGGAACTCGCCCGCGATCCACACGCCGCCCCGGACCGCTCGGTGTCGGTGCTCGAGTGGCTCGAGCACACGCTGCACCCCTGGAGTTCGTTCCTCATCGTGCCGATCTTCGCGCTCGCCAACGCCGGCCTCGAGGTGTCGTTCGATTCGCTCGGCGACGCAGTGCGCTCGCCGGTGGCGTGGGGCGTGTTCTGCGGTCTCGTGGTCGGCAAACCCGTCGGCGTCATGCTCCTCACCACCATCGCAGCACGCTCCGGTGCCGGCGAGCTCCCAGCAGGGACCTCCCGCCGAACCCTGCTGGGTGTGGGTCACGCAGCGGGCATCGGGTTCACGGTGGCCCTGTTCATCAGTGAACTTGCGTTCACCAGCGAGGAGCACCGAAGCGCCGCCAAGCTCGCGATCCTCGCTGCAAGCCTTGTCTCAGCGGTCCTCAGCGTTGCGGTTATCCGTCTGACTTCGCAGACTTCGGCGCAGCGTTCCACTTGAAGAAGGTGAGAGCGGCGATGAGAATCGCCACTGCACCCACCGTGCGCAGCATGTCGGCCGACGAATGGTCGGAGAAGAGTTCCTCCACGCCTTTCACCGCCACGAACACCACGAGAACATCGATGACCTTCTTCTTGAGGTCGTCGAGCGAGGTGATGATGAGCCACTCGGGGAGCTCGAGCTTGCCGATGAAGAGTTCGTAGAGGCCGAGCGCAACGATCATCTGCACCACGGCCAGCAAATAGGTGTCGGTGATCTGCAGCACCTTCACCAGCGACGCCTCGTCGCGCCACTTGCCCTCGAGCAGGTTGTCGAAGAGGAGAATCGACTTGGCTCCGCCCCAGATGAAGGTTGCGACAGAGAGAGCAGCAAACCCGACGACGGCAATCAGGACGATGAACCGGCTGTACCCCAGGACTCGTTTCACGGGGACATTGTGCCGCTTATCGCCCCTGTCCGGTACGTTTCGGGCATGTCGCTCGAACTCGTTCCGCTCTGCACCGCCACGGTCACACTGGCCGCCCCGATTCAGGTCTCGCCGTCGATGATGGTCGGGGAGGTCGAGGAGATGATCTTCGAGGGGGAGCGCCTCTCGGGTCGCCTCCGCGGCCGCGCCGCGGCCGACTGGCTCAGTGTGGCGCCGGAGGGTTACGGCCGACTCGACGTACGTCTCACCATGGAGACCGCAGACGGCGCCATCATCTATGTCTCGTACACCGGGCGCCTCCAGTTCGCCACCGGCACCGCGTACTCCACTCCGCTCTTCCACACCGGAGATGAGCGGTATGCGTGGCTCAACAGCATCCAGGCGGTGGCCAAGGGTGTGTTCAGTCCACCGAGCACGCTGGTCTACGAGATGTTCGAGCTGCGCTGACCGGTTCGGCACACTTCACTCCTCGTGGCGTACCGTGCCGACCGGTGCGTCGCATCCCACATTTCGGGACAATGTTGCGCGGCTTGGTCATGATTTGGGTGTAGAACACCGAGGGGTGCTCCAGCAATTGAGAATGTCGGCCGCAGTCTGGGGTACGGTCAAGGCAAATGACTGACTCGGATTTTCCTGCGCAGCAGTCACGACTCGTCGTAGGGCTGCCCGATCCGCGGAACCGGAACCAATCGGGTGCGGATCGGCTGTTCCAGGCGATCGTCTGTTTGCTCGCCGAGAACGGAACCGACATCGTCGCCGACGCACTGAAGCCCGAGGACGTTGCGGCGCGTGCCAGCAAGAGCCGTGCGAGTTACTACCGCACGGAGGGCTTCCCCGCAGTCGCCACGCACAGCACCGAAACCCGCCGCGAGGTGCTGATCTCCACCGTGCGGCGTGCGCTCGAGGAGTCGGCACGTGCGGCCTCGGCCTCGGCTGCCGACATCGTCAGGGTGCTGTCCGCCGGCTCCGGCGCCGAACCGGCCCCACGGCTCATCGAGCAGGCCACCGCATTCAACTTCGAGACGGTCACCGAAGCCCCGTTCGTCGTGCAACTCCTCTCGGCGGCGCTCGCGTACTCGTCGCCGTCTGTGGAGGCGGCCCTCGCCGAGTACTACGAGACCGCAACCAATGAGTACGCGGGAGCGGTGTCGTCGCTCCTCGCCGGATGGGGCTACCGGGTCCTTCCACCCCTCGACGAGCGCGATCTCGTGGTGGTGGCCATGGCGCTCGGCGATGGTCTTGCGATGCGCCGTTCGGGTGATCCGGCCGTCGATCGCGACTTCTTCGCCCGAAACATCGGAGCGGTCGTCGCCACACTCGTTGCCCCCGCAGCGGAGGATCAGGCCCCCGTGCAGCGGGTCGTGAGCCGTTCAGCGAGCGGTGACCCGCCGACACGCGCCGCAATCATCGAGTCGCTGGGGCAGCTCTGCCAGAGCTCCCGCATGGCGCTGCCCACCATCGTCGAGCTCGCCGACGCTGCTGGTTGCACGGACCAGACCATCCGCTCACTGTTCGGCGGTGTCGACGGTGTGGTGCGGGCGGCGTGGCACGAGTGGTTGCCCGAGTTCGAGGAGAGTGCCGAGCGCGTGCGGCGCTCGAACCGAGCTGCCGACACGGCAACCATCCTCTATCGGGTGCTCGTTCGCATCGCCGTGCGGGCGACGGGGCAACCCGCCATGGCCCGAGCGCTGCTCATGAGCGAGATCGGCCAGGAGAATCCCGGAACGGGGGAGAGCCGCCGCGAGCCGGTTGCCGCACTGATCGATCGGATCCTCGAGGAGGCGACGTCCTCGGGGACACTCTCGGTGCCCGCAGCCCAGAACATGGCTGCCACCACGGATCGGAATCATCTGTTCGCCCGCACTCTGCGCAATCAGTTGCTCCAGATCGTCATCGGTGCGCCTCGACCCCCCGGTCGCACCGTCGAGGAGCACGCCCGCTCGTGCGTCGACTACGTGTGGTCGGTCATGCTGCCGGCCACGCCGCATCCGGCGGAGTAACGAACCCGAGCGTTGTGCGCTTCGAGTGCGTGTGCCTAGGCGCCCGTGAACCTTGGTGGCCGCTTCTCGACGAACGCACGGAACGCCTCACGGGTGTCGGCCGAGGTGCTGATCCGCAGATGCGCCTCTGTCTCGAGGTCGACGAAGTCGGCGAACCCCATCCGCTCGGCCTGCACGTAATGCGCCTTCATCGCCCGTCGTGCTGTCGGCGAGGAGGACGCAATCCGTTCTGCCCGCTGCAGGACTTCGTCGAGGAGTCGCTCGGGCGGGAACACGTCGTTCACCAGTCCGATCCCGAGCGCTTCGGCCGTCTCGATCCTGCGCGGCAGCAGCGACAGATCGCGTGCTCGTCCGGCGCCGACGATGCGCGGAAGGGTCCACGGCACGCCCATGTCGCCGGCGACGGCAACATCGAGAAAGGCGGTGTTCATGCGGGCGCCCTCGGCGGCGTACCGGAGATCGCATGCGAGCGCGTACCCGAGTCCGGCACCGGCGCAGGCACCGTTGATCGCGGCAATGGTCACCTGCGGCATCTCGTGAAGCAGCACCGGCACGCGGAAGTGCTCTGGCCTCAGCGGTTCGTCGCCGGAGCCCGACGAGTAGTGCTTGAGGTCGGCGCCCGGGCAGAAGGCGCGGCCGCGGCCCGTCAGCACGATGACCGCAATCGATGGATCGTCGGCAAGGCGTGTGAGTGTCTCGTGGAACTCGCGGGCCATGGTGTTGGTCATGCCGTTGAGGTGATCGGGTCGGTCGAACCAGAGGATCCCGATGTTGCCGCGCGGTTCCCACGCAATGGTGGTGAGTGCGTGACTCACTGCTGGCCCCCGATCCGTGCAAAGCGAGGCGCGCGCCGCTCGACGAACGATGCTGCGCCCTCGGCAGGGTCGGGGCGGTCCATGGCGGCCCAGGTCGCGTCGTCGGCCTCGGAGAAGGCAACGCGCATCTCTTGCCCGGCGCCCTCGTACACGAGGCGCTTGGTGTCGGCCATCGAACTCGGCGACACCGTTGCGGCGAGCAGATCGACATAGGCCACCGCTTCGTCGAGCAGTGCCTCAGGCTCGGTCACCCGCTCCACCAGACCGAGTCGGAGTGCCTCGCCGGCGTCCACCTTGCGTGAGGACCAGAGGAGATCCAGCGCAGCGCCGGTGCCGATGAGCTTGGGCAGGAGCCACGTCATGCCGTGCTCTGCGATGAGCCCTCGCTTGGAGAAGACCGTGATGAACGAGGCGTCACTCGAGGCGAAGCGCAGGTCGCACTTGGTGGCGAGCACGAAGCCGCCGCCGGCCGCCACACCGTTCACCGCCGCAATCACCGGCTTGGGCTGCTCGACGAGGAAGCTGAACAGGCCCGGAAGGTCGGGTTCGCTGTCGCTGTCCCGCTCCGGCGAACTCGCCTCACGTGCTGACGAGCCCGTGCTGGAGACCTCAGCGAGGCTCGTCATGTCGAGCCCGGCGCAGAACCCGCGTCCGGCGCCCGTGATGATGATGCCGACCACTGCGGGGTTGTTCACGGCTGCCGTCACTGCTCTGCGCAGGTCGCGCACCATCGGGAGCGGGAACGCGTTGAGCGACTCCGGTCGGTTCAGCGTGATGATCGCAGCGGCACCCCGCTGCTCCTCGAGGATCCAGTCAGCCATTTCCCCATTGTTGCCCACGCGGGGCGGCGATGCCCCCGTGGATCACAGGCCGAGCGACTTGGCGATGATGGTCTTCATCACCTCGGTGGTCCCGCCGTAGATCGAGGTAATTCGGGCATCGGCGTAGGCACGTGCGATGGGGTACTCGAGCATGTAGCCGTACCCGCCGAACAGTTGCAGGCATCGGTCCACTGCAGTCTTCTGCAGCTCGGTGCACCAGTACTTCGCCTCGGCCGCCTCGGCCGCCGAGAGCTCACCGGCATTGAGCTTGACGATGCACTGGTCCACGTAGGCCTGGGCAACGTCGACGCTGGTCTTCACCTCGGCCAGCACGAACTTGGAGTTCTGGAACGCAGAGATGGGCTGCCCGAACGCCGTGCGCTCCTTCACGTAGTCCACGGTCCACCCGAGTGCTGCCCGGGCCGTGGCCACACCGCTGACCGCGATCGAGAGGCGTTCCTGGGCAAGGTTGAAGGTGAGGTAGTTGAAGGCCTTCCCCTCCTCGCCGAGGCGGTTGGCAACCGGGACCCGTACGTCGTTGAAGAAGAGCTCGGCGGTGTCTTGCGAGTGCATGCCGATCTTCTCGAGGTTGCGCCCGCGCTCGAAGCCGGGCATCCCGCGCTCGACCACGAGCAGGCTCATGCCGGTGTGGCGCTGGGTCGGGTCGGTCTTGCACGCAACGATCACAAGGTCGGAGTTGATGCCGTTCGTGATGAACGTCTTCGAGCCGTTCAGCACGTATTGATCGCCGTCGCGCACTGCGGTGGTGGCGATGCTGGCCAAGTCGGAACCGGTCCCCGGTTCGGTCATCGCGATGGCGGTGATCAACTCGCCCGAAGCAATGCCCGGGAGCCAGCGGCGCTTCTGCTCGTCGGTGCAGTACTCGACGAAATACGGGGTCGTGATGTCGTTGTGCAGCGTGATGCCGAGACCGGCGCCACCGATGCCGCCGGCAGCCAGTTCCTCGGCGATGACCACGTTGAAACGGAAGTCGTTGGACCCGCCGCCCCCGAACTCCTCGGGCACCGCCATTCCGGTGAAGCCGTAACGGCCGGCGGCGGCGAAGATCTCGCGGGGGGCAATGCCGTTGCGCTCCCAGTCGAGGTACTGCGGGCTGAGTTCCTTGGCGACGAAGGCGGCAAAGGACTCGCGGAATGCTTCGTGTTCGTCAGTGAAGAGTGAGCGCACGGGGCGAGCGTAATTCAGCCCGCCCTCAATGCCACCGGCTCAGTCGTCCACCGGTGGGGCGGGGTTCGAGGGTGTCTCGCGCAGCGTGCTGGCGAGCCGCTGCAGCTCCTCGGCCGCACGGTCGATGATGTCGGCGGCCCGCTGCCGGCTCTGCAGCACCCGGCGCTTCTCGTCGTCGAGGAAGTCGAGGGTCTGCTGCTGCTGAGCCACGAGCGACTGCAGCGACGTGAGGACCTCCCCGGCCTGACGGGTCACGGCCTCGCTGGCCTCGGCGTGGTCGCGGGCGGCCTCGAGCGGGTCGATCGGGCGACGCTGCGGCGCAACCGGGATGAGAAGCTTCGCCAATGGGTCTTCGTCGCCCGTGGTGTCCGATTCGTCGGAGTCGCCGCCTGACCCGGAAGCGAGGCCCTCGTCGTCGGGGGTGTCGATCGCTGATGCATGTGCCGCAATCTGCTTGCGACGGGCCACGGCGATGACCGCTACGAGGAGCGCCCCTCCGACGGCGATCGCGGCGCACACCAGCGTGCCCAGCTGCCATCCGTCGATGAAGGAACGCCGAACGGCTCCGACGATCTCGGGGCGCCCGTCACTGGCGACGAGGCCGGCGGCCGGCGAGGAGCGCACTGTCTCCACGAGGTCGCCGAGCACCGCTGCTTCCTCGTCGACGCCCGCTCGGTAACCGATGTTGAACATCGAGCCGATGATCGCAATCCCGAGCGCGCCGCCGAGTTCGCGGGTGGTGTCGTTCACCGCCGATGCGACGCCCTGCTTGGCGGCGGGCAACGACGACACGATCACCTCGGTGGCAGGACCCTGAACGATGCCGATACCGAGGCCGAACACGACGAGCCCGCCTGCGAAGGACCAGAAACTGTCGTACTCGGTGAGTTGCGAGAGATAGAAGAAAGCGCCACCCGCCACCAACATCCCGATGCTTGCCACGGCGAAGATCGACCAGCGCTTGGCGAGGTACACGCCGGCGAGCGAGGCCGGGGCGAGGGCGATTGCGGCGGGCACCAGTGCAAGACCACTGTCGAGCGGGCCGTAGTTGAAGATGTACGCCACGAACTGGACGCAGAGGAAGAACAACCCGAACGTCACGAGGAACATCAAGAAGATGGCCAGAGCCGTGGTGCCGAACCGTGCCCGTCCGAAGAGACGCACGTCCAGGAGTGGGCGCTTGCTCATCAGTTCCCAGACCACGAACAGCACAAGGCCTGCGGCGCCCGCTGCACCTCCGGTCACCGTGATGACATCGGTCCAACCCCGGACCGGACCTTCCGTGACCGCCAGCACGATGCCACCGATGGCAACCACCGAGAGGATGGTGCCGAGCGGATCCGTGTGGGCGTGCTCGGGGTCCTTGGTGTCGACCGCAAGGAACAATGCCAGCACGAGGAAGGCACCGCACAGAATCGCGTTGCCGCGGAAGATCCAGTTCCACTCGTAGCGCTCGAGGATCGCGCCGGCGCCGATGATGCCGATGATGCCGCCGCCGGCAGCACACGCAGACCAGAGCGCCACGCCGCGGCTGCGTCGTTCGGCCGTCATGATGGCGGTGAGCGTCGAGAGGGTCGACGGGAACACAAAGGCTGCACCCACACCGGCCAGCCCCCGGGCGATGATGAGTTGATCGATGGTTTCGACCTCCGCCGACCAGGCCGACGCCGCCGTCATCACGAGGAACCCGAAGAGCAAGGTGCCCTTGCGGCTGAAACGGTCGCCGATGGCGCCAGCGGGCAGGAGGAGCGCAGCGAGGAGCAGCGCATATGCGTCCACCACCCACTGGAGCTTGGACTGGTCGGCGCCGAACGCCACCCCGATCGACGGAACGGCAACGTTCAGGCTCGACACGTTGGCGATCACCACGATGACGGCGAGGCACATCACCACCAGCACGGCGTTCTGGCGCGCCGGGCTCACGGTGCGCGGGGCCGTGGACGACATGAGCGGTGACCTTAGTTCGCCGGGTTCTGGGGTCGCGATGCGAAGCCGACGAACCAGTCGATCGCCTGCGGGTCGGCGAGCGATTCCGTGCTGAGCACCCGCTCGGCGGCTTGGCCCGAGAGGATCTTCTTGATGGGCACCTCGAGCTTCTTGCCCGACAGGGTGCGGGGAATGGCGGGAACGGCCTCGATGAGATCGGGCACGTGACGCGGCGAGAGTGTGGAGCGCAGGGCCGAGCGGATCCGCGCCGTGAGAGCGTCGTCGAGGACTGCCCCGTCGACGAGTCGCACGAACAGCCAGAGTTGGTCGCGGTCACCGTCGTCGAGGTGCACCACGAGACTGTCGCTCACTTCGGGGAGCGATTCGACGACCGAGTAGAAATCGGCGGACCCCAGCCGCACACCACCACGGTTGAGCGTTGCGTCCGAGCGTCCGGAGATCACGCACCCTCCGTTCGCGGTGAACGTGATCCAGTCCCCGTGGCACCACACGCCCGGGAAACGCTCGAAATAGGCACGGCGGTAGCGACTCCCATCGGGATCGCCGAGGAACCCGAGGGGCATCGAGGGCATTGGTGTCGTGAGGACCAGTTCCCCCTGCGTGCCGGTGGGGCACGGGGTCCCGTTCTCGTCGAGGGCCGCGGCCTCACGCCCGAGCATCGGCCCGCTGATCTCGCCGGGGATGACGGGCACCATCGGGTTCCACCCGACGAAGGAACTACAGACGTCCGTGCCTCCCGAGGTGGAGTTGATGACGATGTCGCCGCCGAGCGCCCCGGCGATCCAGTCGAACCCTTCGCGCGGGAGCGGTGCTCCGGTGGAACCGACTTGCCACAGCGCACCGCGGGCCGGCGTGAGCCCCGACTTCCGGCAGTTCATGAAGAACCCCGCCGACGCCCCGAAGACGGTGCTCTGCGAGCGTTCGGCGACGGTCCAGAGGGTGTCGAGCGACGGTGTCGCAGGATCGCCGTCGAACAGGACGATCGAGGTGCCGGCAAGCAGTGCGGACACGACGAAGTTCCACATCATCCACCCGGTGGTGGTGAACCAGAAGAGTCGGTCGTCTGGTGTGTGGTCGAAGTGGAGGACCTGGCTCACCAGGTGCTCCACCGTGATGCCCACATGGCTGTGCACGATGGGCTTGGGCAGCCCGGTGGTGCCCGATGAGTAGAGCACGTACAGCGGGTGGTCGTACCGGGCTGCGAAGAACGTGTCGTGGCGCTGCGGTCCGATGAGGGCAGACCACTCGTCGGGCCCCGTCCCGAGATAGCGGAGTGCAATGGTGCGTCGCAAGGAGGGCAGCGCCTCGATGATCTGGACGGATTCGCTGCGGCGATCGATCTCCTTGGTGCCGTAGCGGTACCCATCGACGTGCAGCAGGATGGTGGGCTCGAACTGCGTGAACCGGTCGATCACGGCGCGGGGCCCGAATTCGGGGGCACAGCTGGACCAAGCAATGCCGAGTTGTGCACACGCCAGGAAGGTGATGAGCGTCTCGGTGATGTTCGGCAGGTAGGCCCCGACGCGATCGCCCGGTCCCAGGCCAATGCGCAGGAGTCCGGCTGCACATCGCCGTACCTGGTCGTCGAGTGCTGCCCAGGTCAGCGTGGTGCTGTCGCGGGTCTGGCCGAACTCGAGTACGGCTGTGTCGTGCGGCGCGATCGGCGCGTGAGCGAGGGCGTGCTCGGTGTAGTTGAGCGTCCCCCCGGGGAACCACGCACGAGAAGGCATGGCCGAGTCGCCGAGTGCGCGAGCGGGTCGGTCGTGCCAGCGCACGTCGAGGAAGGAGGCCGCTGCTCCCCAGAATCGGTCGAGGTCGGCGATCGACCATGCGTGCAGTGCGTCGTAGGTCTCGAAGCCCTGTGCACGGGCGAACTGGCGCAGCGCCGAGCGTTCGGCGCGCAGGGCGATGTGATCGCTCCCCACGTCGATCAGATTCCCCGCGCCACCTGGGCTGCCTGGGCGATGGCCTGCTGGATGCTGTGGCCGCTGGCCGCGTCGCCCACGAGGTGCACCGGGAACGTCGAGCCCTCGAGGGCGTCGGCGAGTTCCCGGTTCGGCCGGTTGTAGCCAACGAGCACGACCGTGTCTGCGTCGACGGTGAGCGTGTCGGAGTTGCTGGCGCCCACGAGTTCGACGGTGGTGGGCGTGATCTCACGCACACTGTGCATCGGGATGAACGTGGCTCCTCCGGCCATGAGGTGTTCGCGGGCCGCGAGGACCGTTGCGGGGGGAAACGGCACGCGCGCCCCGATCTGTTCGTGACGGGTCACGAACGTGACCTCGGCGCCCGCTGCAACGAGCGACTCGGCGACGGAGATCGCATCGAACGAGCCCGTGTCGTCGAACACGAGTGCACGCTTGCCGATCTCGGCCCGACCCCCGAAGCCGAACACGTCCCAGGAGGTGTACACATGCGGCAGGTGTGCGCCGACGGTCGGGTTCGCGGGTCTGCCCGCCTGGAAGCCGTCGCGGCGCGGTGTGGACCCCGTCGCAATGATCACGGCGTCAGGCGACTCGGAGCGCACGAGATCGGGGTCGACCGGCGTCTGCAGGTGCACACGCACATCGAGCCGCCGCACCTCGTCGGCGAGCCATCGGGTAATGGCCCCGAGGTCCGATCGGTACGGGGCCGTTGCACCGATGGCCACCTGACCGCCGAGTTGGCGCGTCATCTCGTAGAGCACCACGTTGTGGCCGCGCAGGGCGAGGGTCCGCGCTGCCTCCAGGCCCGCAGGCCCGCCACCCACCACGACGACTTTCTTGCGGTCAGCGGCAGGGGCCGGTGTCTCGAACGGCACCTTGGTCTCGTTGCCGGCTGCCATGTTGACGACGCACTGGATCTTGCCCGTGGAGAGCAGCATGCCAACACAGCCCTGGCTCGTGCCGATGCACGGTCGGACCTCGTCGGCCCGGCCACTGCGCGCCTTCACCACGAGATCGGGATCGGCGATGAGCGCACGCACCATCGACACCATGTCGGCATCGCCGCTCGCCACGATGTGGCTTGCATGATCGAGGGTCATGATTCGACCGGTAACGATCGTCGGCTTGGCGGTTGCGCGAGTCACCACGGCGCTCTTGGGCACCTCGTAGCCGAGCGGCTCCTCGAGTGTCCCGAGCATCTTGTAGAAGCGGTAGTAACTGCCGTAGGAGACATCGAGGAAATCGATCTGGTCCTCGATGAGTCGCACGATGTCGGCGCCGTCCTCCGGGCCGAGGCCCCCCTCGACCTCCTCATCGGCGCTCAGGCGGACACCGACGGGGAAATCGGGGCCCACCTCGGCACGGATCGCAGCGAGCACCTCACGGAGCAGCCGAGTGCGGTTCTCGAGCGAGCCGCCGTACTCGTCGTCGCGGTGATTGGTGGCAGGGGAGAGGAACTGTCCGATCAGGTATCCGTGGGCCCCGTGAACCTCGACCCCGTCGAGGCCACCGGCCTTCACCCGTCGTGCGGCGCTCGCAAACGCAGCGATCACCTCATCGATCATCGACGTGGTCATCGGGCGGGGGACAACGCCTGCAGTCGGGTTGGGAACATCACTCGCCGACCACGGTGCGGTTCCGGGGATGACCCGGGCGCTCCCGCCGTGCCAGAGCTGCTGGAAGACCTTCATGCCGTGGGGACGCATCCGCTCGGCGAATCGCTCGAAGTGGCCGATCACCTTGTCGGCGTAGACGGGGATCGCAGTAGCGCTGTTCGGCATCACTCCGGCGATCTCGAGGATCGAGAGTCCGACGCCCCCGCGGGCGCGCGCCTCGTGGTACGCAACGAGGTCGTCGTTGACGTCGACCCACGCAGCCCCGGTGGTGTGCGCGGTTCGCACGATGCGGTTGGGGATGGTGGCCCCCGCAACCCGAAGCGGCTCGAACAGGTTGTCGTACATCTCGTTCCCCCTTGGACGTCGACGGTGGACTGGGTGCCCGAAATCGGCACGGGCCACCCGCCCACGAGGGTGCGAGTGGCCCGTGCGACGCCGGAATGGTGTTGCCTCAGCTCGAGCCGGTGAAGAGCGAGCCCTTGTGCGAGTGGCTGGCAGCGCCGTTCATGCGCTCGGCCTCACGGCTCTTGGCCTCGGCGCGACCCACGACGTGGTGGTGAACCTCGTCCGGGCCGTCGGCGAGGCGCAGCGTGCGCTGGCTGTGCCACATCTCGGCGAGCGGGAACCACTGCGAGATCCCGGCAGCGCCGTGCATCTGGATCGCCTCGTTGATGATGTCGCAGCACTTCTCCGGCACCATCGCCTTCACTGCGCTCACCCACACGCGTGCCTCTGCATTGCCGAGGGTGTCCATCGCCTTGGCAGCGCGGAGCACCATGAGTCGCATCGCCTCGACCTCGATCCGGCTGCGCGAGATGACCTCCATGTTCTTGCCGAGGTTGATGAGCTTCTTGCCGAAGCCCTCGCGGGTGAGACCGCGGTCGACCATCAGCTCGATCGCCCGCTCGGCGGCACCGATGGAGCGCATGCAGTGGTGGATGCGTCCGGGCCCGAGGCGCACCTGCGAGATCTCGAAGCCGCGGCCCTCGCCCCAGAGGATGTTGTCCTTCGGGACGCGTACGTCGTTGAAACGGATGTGCATGTGCCCGTGCGGGGCATCGTCGGCCCCGAACACGTGCATCGGTCCGACGATCTCGACCCCGGGGGTGTTGACCGGCACGAGGATCTGCGACTGCTGCTTGTAGGTGTCGGCGTTCGGGTTCGTCTTCACCATGGTGATCATCACCTTGCAGCGCGGATCGCCTGCACCGGAGATGTAGAACTTCTCGCCGTTGATGACCCACTCGTCGCCGTCGAGCACCGCGACGGTGCCGATCTGCTTGGCGTCGGAGCTCATCACGCCGGGCTCGGTCATCGCATAGGCCGAGCGGATCTCACCGTTGAGCAGCGGCTCGAGCCAGCGCTTCTTCTGCTCGGGCGTGCCGACGCGCTCGAGCACCTCCATGTTCCCGGTGTCGGGGGCCGAGCAGTTGAGGCACTCGGAGGCGAGACGGTTCTTGCCGAGCTCGTTGGCGATGTACGCGTAATCGAGGTTGCTCAGTCCTTCGCCGGTCTCGGCGTTCGGCAGGAAGAAGTTCCACAGTCCGTTGGCCTTCGCCTTGCGCTTGGCCCCGTCGAGCAGCTCGAGCTGTCCGGGTGCCCAACTCCACCGCTCCGTCCGGGTCTCACCGAGCCGGTAGAACTCCTCGGTGATCGGGTCGACCTCCGTGCGGATGAATTCCTTGACCGCTTCGTAGAGCGGTCGGACCTTCTCGGACATCCTCAGATCGAGGTCGTCCATGCTGGCCATCTTCAGTGCGCCGCCAACCATCGGGCTCCTTTCGGGTAGCAGATGCCCCGATCGTAGTGAAGACGGTGTCACCGGCTCTCATGCGCCGAGCCGACAGACGGCCCCGGGATGGCTCAGACCGTTTCTGTCCGGCTCCGGTTCCACTGCTCCACGGCAGCACCGAAGTCCTCGGGCCGAACCGGCCGGCTCACGAGGTACCCCTGGATGGCGTCGCAGCCCACCTCGTCGACGAGTGCCAGTTCCGGGCCGGTCTCCACGCCCTCCACGACCACCTTCAGCTCGAGCGCCTCGCCGAGGTCGACGGCTGCCCGAAGCATCGCCCGGGTGTGCTCCACGCCGCCCCGGTCGGTGTGCACGAAAAGCCGGTTCACCTTGAGTTCGTTGAAGGGATAGATGCGGAGTCGCTCGAAGGTGGAGGTTCCGGTACCGAAGTCGTCCATGGCGAGCCGGAAGCCGAGCAGGCGGAACCTCGTGAGCACGTCGAGCGCCTCGGCGAGCCGGCCGGTCTCGGCCGACTCGGTGACCTCGAGGGTCCAACGCTCGGGGGGCACGGTGCCCGAGAGCTCCGATCGGATGTGGTCCGGCAGCGCGAGATCGTCGAGGTCGAGCACCGAGAGATTGAGTGAGACCTCGCCCAGATCACGCAGGGCCGCGTGCGTGCGGCGATCGGATGCTGCACGTCGGAGCACTGCGTCGAGGAGTTCGCGGCTGCGCCCGGCTGCCTCGACGAAGGGCACCCACGCTCCCGGGGAGACGGTTTCGAACCCGGGGACACTGAGTCGAACGAGTGCCTCGGCGCCGGTCACTGCACGGGTGCTGAGATCGACCTTGGGTTGGTAGAGCAGGTGGACGTGCCCGTTGCTGACTGCATCGAGGGCGACGTCGCTCAGACGGCGGATGGCCCCGGTGTCGTCCTTGACGACGGTCTGTTTGGAGGCCTCGAAGAGGGCGCCGAGTGAGTCGATGTCGATCGGCTTCGAGCAGGCGCCGATGACCCGGAAGCCGCTGAGCTCGGCGACCCGCTGCGCCGAACTCAGCACTGTGCGATCTGCGCCGGTGAGCAAGATGAGCGACACCCCGGGTTGTCGCGTGCGCAGCGTTCGCATCACCTGGAGCCCATCGGTGTCCCCGAGCGTGAGGTCGAGGACCACGAGGTCGTGGCCGGTGCCGGCGAGGCGGTCGATGTCGGCGAAGGTGTTGGCGATATCGACCGAGAACCCGTGGCCGAGCGCGATGTCGCCGAGCAGTTCGGAGACCATTTCGTCGTCGTCGATGATGAGCAGTCGGTGGGCCGCGCTCTCCTGCGTCATCCAGTGCCCCCGTCGGCGTCGCGTTCTTCCGCGCGCCGAACACCGAGCACTTTGATGATGGCCGCACTCAGGTCGTCGCGGGAGAACGGCTTGGCGAGCGTCATGGCGCCGACGGTGTCGAGGGCGCGGAGACGATCGCTGAAGCCGGTCATGAACACGACCACCAAGTTAGGCAGGTTTGACGTGAGTCGCGTCGCCACCTCGGCACCGTCGAGGTCCTCCCCGAGGTTGGAGTCCGAGAGCAACAGTGTGGGTTCGAACTCCTCCGCAATCGTGAAGGCCTCAGCACTGTTGTTGGCGATGCGTGTCTCGAAACCCAGCTCGCCGAGCCATGCAGCAACGAGATCGGCGAGGTCTTTCTCGTCGTCAACGACCAGAGCGCGCATCTGCCCACTGGACGCGGTCTGCGATGCTGCGGTGAGTGGTCGATCGGGCGTGTGTGGTGGCAGGAAGATCGACACGGTGGTGCCAACACCCTCTCGGCTCTCGATGGAGGCCCAACCGCCCGATTGCTGGGCAAAGGAGTACACCGCTGCGAGCCCGAGGCCGGTGCCCTTGCCCACCTTGTTGGTGGTGAAGAACGGCTCGAACGCCCGGGCCGTCACCTCGGGACTCATTCCTCGGCCGGTGTCGCTCACCGCAAGGACCACGGCGTCGACCGCCGTCCCGTCGGGCTTCTCGGCCGTTACCCGATCGGTGCGAATCGTGAGATCGCCGCCACCTTCCATGGCGTCGCGAGCATTGAAGACGAGGTTGAGGACCGCGCTCGAGAACCGTCCGGGGTCGGCCAGCACTTCGAGATGGTCGTTCGTGACCTCGACATGGAGTTGAACGCCAGTGGAGGCGGGCAGTGACTGCTGGAGCAGCGGGTCGAGGTCAGCGACGAACTGTCGCAGGTTCACCGGCACTGCCGCCATGGGTTGACTGCGCGCAACGCTGAGCAGCGACTTGGCGATCGTGGCCCCGCGCTGCACGGCCTCGGTGGCGCGTCCCACGAACTTGCTCAACTGCGCGTCGTTCGAGACGCTCGGCTGGCGTTCCATCATCTGGAGATAGCCGAGCGTGATGAACAACAGGTTGTTGAAGTCGTGGGCAAGACTGCCGGCGAGCACGCCGATCGACTCCATGCGCTCCGACTGGGCGGTTCGCATGGCGCGCTCGCGCTTCTCGGTGACGTCGATGCACTGGAAGAACACGAGGCCCTCGTCGGTGGAGCCGGGTATCAGAGCGGCCGACACCTCGTAGATCCGTAGCGGCTGGTCGGGCTCGAGCTCGTTGGCGGAGGTGAAGGTGAGCGAGCCGGCTTTCCCGGAGCGTGCCTCGGCGACCAGGCCTTCGATGCGCTCGACCGTGTGTTCATCAGCGGCGAGGACGGGGGCCGCCGTGATGCTCGCGCCGATGGGACTCCCCGACGGGTCGTTGTTGCCCACGACGACCACGCCGTCTGGGTCGACGACTGCGGTCCAACCGGGCGTGCCGCTCAGTGCCGCGGCAAGGAGGGCTTCGCGGCTGCGCCGCTCGGCCTCGCGTGCAGTTCTTGAGTGGGCGGTCTGCAGAAGGATGACGAAGAGACCGATGCCGGCGAACAGTTCGAGGAAGACGGCGAGTCGTCGGGTGGTGAGCGGTGTGCCGAACCGCTCACCACGCTCCACGAGGAACACGAACTCGCGGTCGGCAACCGCAGCGACGGCGCTTGCCCGGGACGCGTTTGCCGCAGTTCCCACCACCACGGTCTTGACGGCATCGGGTCGGGGTGACCAGACAAGTTCGGCCGGCGTGCTCGACGAGTCGTAAATGCTGAGTGTCGCTTCCTCGGCGCCGGTGATCGACGGAGCAGCGGCGGCTTCGGCGAGCACCGGAACCGAGATGGCACCCACCAAGTAGCACGGCGCCTTCGGGTCGAAGGTGCCCCCTGGACGGAGCGGCACTGCATAGACGAGTTGCGGTTCGTCGGTATCGGTCACCGGGTTGGGGAACGCCGTCACCCCGAGGAAGATGATGTCGCCGACGGCAGCCCGGGCCTCAAAGGCTGCGAGTGCGGGTCCGGTGAGCCAGGCCACGGCGGTGTCCTCCACCTCGGGCCCGAGGTCGGAGACCGCTGTTGCTCGGGCCAGCTTGGCCCGCTCGTCGAAGGTCACGAGTGCAGCAGCCGAGATCTGTTCGTGGCCGAACACCACGGTCTGCATGAGTTCGGGGAATGCCTCGAAGGTGAAGTCGGTGGTCGCCGAAGTATCGGCTTTCGCCGTGAGCACGTTCAGTTCCTCGGCGAGGTCCGAGAGAAAACCGAACGACGTCGAATCGGCGAGGCTCACGAGCGACCGTTTGTCGCTCTGGTCCCAAATCCCCACCGTAATGAGAACGGTGATGAGGCCAGCGAGGAGCGCGCCCGATGGCGCCCACAACCCGGTGTTCCTCCCGATCGGACGCGGGAGCGCCACCACGAACGCCGCGGCAACGAGTCCGATGGCGATGTGGTTCGCCTCGCCGATCCACTCGACTCCAGTGAACGGCGCCGTTCGAGCCGCCTCAATCGCCGCCGCGCCGAACACCACGATGACGAGCGGCGCGAGTGCACTTGCCCGCCGACGCGGGAGCGAGGACACCTTCGGGGAATGGCGGAGGATTGCTGCGGCAAGAACACTCACGCCGAGCGAGAGCGCGATGTCCACGAGGTGTTCGGCGACATCGTTGCCGGTTGCAACATGCGGAACGGCGTGTGCAACGGCAACGATTGCCCCCGGGATCCAGCCGACGGTGAATCCGACGACTAAGAAGGCCAAGTCCCAACGTGGCGCCCAGCGATCGACGCCGATCAGACCTGCCGCAACGGCGAGCAATACGGTCCACGCCGCAACACGACGAGAGAGCAGGTCAGCGAGGGCGGATCGACCTGCACGCGTCATCGTCGCAACCATATGCGGGCGGCCTCGGTGTGCCGCAGTCTCAGCAGGCGAACTGATCGATGGTGGGGATGGTGCGGTCGTAGTCGCTCGTGATGGTCCCGAGCGAGATGCGCGCGTTCGAGCGGAACTCCTCGTTGCCGGTCTCGGTGTTCGGGCACGCGATGGTGCTCGTGCTCACCGTGACCCAGGTGGGCCGTGACACGGTGGAGGCTCGTACCGAGACACTGCGGGCGGTTTCGGCGATCACGATTTGTTCGGCGTTGATGTCGATCTCGCCGACCGACAGGCGTACCGACACGGTGGTGGACATCGTGCACCACACGCGCGCAGAACCGGTGAGCGTGCGCCCCTTGGTGGTCACCGTCAGCTTCGGAGCCAACGCCTCGATGGTGCACGACCTGGTTCCCGAGGTGATGGTCTTCGCAGCGGATGCGGCGGTGGGAGCCACGACTGCAGCTGACAGCGCCACCGCTGTTGCGAGGAGTCCGGTCCGCCACTTCACGAGAACAACTCTACACCGAGTGTAGTGATCTCACAAGGAGTGAGGACACCAATCCCTCACTCTGCGTAGTGATCCACCACAGGTGCGGCCTGTGGTGGATGAGCTCAGCGGAGCCCGTCGGTCTCGAAGCCGCCGAGGTATGCCAGCACCCGGGCGGCGATGAAGCCCTCCCAGTAGGTGTTCAACGCACTGAACTTCTCGTCGATGTCGCCCTCGCGGTCGATGCCGGCCGACTCGTATCCCGCTGCCTGCAGTGCCGCCGCCGTGTCCTTGTCGAGGAGCACGCCGATGGCCGAGCCGAGTTGGCTCTTGGCGAGATCGAGGCCCGTGGTGAGCGCAGCAGTGGAGCGAACGCCCACCAGTTGCAGGTTCTCGTCGAGATCGCCATTCGAGTAGTACTTGTAGAGCAGGTTGGCGTTGCGCGCGAAGTTCGTGATGGCGAAGCCGAGGCGCGCGTACTGCGAGTTCGCCTCCCCCTCACCGATGTACTGGGCGAGTGCCTCAATGGTATTTCGCGCGTTCAGCGAGAGCTCGACGTTGATGTCGAGGTTCACGAATTGATCGAGAACGAGAAGCTCGCTCATACCGTTCTGGTCCGCGATCGACTTCACGACCGTGGTGCGGAAGGCGGCGAAGTTGGCATCCGAGGCCTTGCGGAAGAACTCGGCCACCGAACTCAGGTCGACGTCGGCAGAAACGTCTGCACCCTCGAGATCGCGGCCCACGTCGAAGATCGCCTCGGCGTAGTCGACGAGTGAGGACGCAATCTCGAGGTAGAAGGTGGGGACCACGACAGCCCCTGCGAGTGTGGAGAGGTCGATCGATCCGTCGAGGAAAGCGTTCTGCAGGTTCTGTAGCGCGTTCACCCCGGACTGCGCCACGGTGAAGGCATCGAGCGCGGTCCCGTAGGCGGTCATGAGTACCGACGCATCGGTGAGACTCGTGGGGTTGAAGGTCTTCAGGGTGTCGAAGAGCGCAAAGGTCTTGTCACGGTGGCTCTGGCTGGCGAGCACTCGGGTGAAGTACGCATCGACGCCCTGCACGAACAGCACTTGCAGGTTCTCACCAAGGGCAAGTGCCGCCTGGGCGACGGCGGCTGCCTCATAGGCGTCGGAGAAGGCACCGGCCTGCAGCCCCTGCTGCTGCAGGTTCCGAGCGTTGGTCGCGGCTTCCTGAGCCTGCTCGAGCAGACCCCCAAGTTCAGCGACGATGGCGGGATCAACGGCATTCAGCTTGCCGATGGCCTCCTCGTACTCGGCGAGCGCGGCATCGGCCTCTGCCTTGAGGCGCGCGTAGGTGGTGTTGTCGAGCTGCGGTGACGCAGCACCGAGGCGCGGCATCTCCTCGCCGGTAAAGGCCTCGTAGACCTCATAGATGGTGCCGACCTCGCGAACCTCGACGTTGTTCTCCCGGCCCACCTCGACAACGTCGACGCCACCCTCGTTGCGTTGGCCGAGCGGAATGAGGACCGTCTTGATGCCCTCCTCGCCGAGGCCCGTGATCTTCTCGGCGATGCCGCCAACCGGTCCCACCGTGCCATCGGGGTTGATCGTTCCCGTCATCGTGATGGAGGGATCGAGATCGGAGCCAAGGAGGAGCGCGAGGACGGCGACCGTGGTGAGCGCTCCTGCACTCGGGCCGTCGATCACCCCGCTGATCTCGGCCCGGAACTCGCCCGACAACGGCTTGCCGGTGAGCAGGGTGGCGACGGTGACGGCGTTCCACACCGAGGCCCGGTACTGATCGCCGAGTCCGCCGACCTCGTCCTCGCTGAAGTCGACACGGAGTGCACCGTCGGGCGACGGCCGGACCGACATCGTGAACTTGGCGAGGCCGCCCTTGCCGGTCCCCGCGTTGTAGTACATCGGCCGGATTTCCACCGAGGTGGGCCCGGACGGTTCGGTCGTAGCGGTCCCGCCACCCTCGGTCGAGTCGGTGGGGTTGACCGTCGTGGACGCCTGGTCGGTGCCCGTCGAGGATCCGTCCGAGTCGCCACCGCTGCAGCCGACCGCAACCAGCAAAACCGACGCCGTTAGGACACCAAGTGCACGCCTCACGATGACTCCTCACTCTGCGAGAACCTGCGGTCACGGTACCGCATGCGGGTGGCCCGTCTCCACGCCCCTCGTCGAGTAACGAAACGGATCAGATCCGGTAGGTGATCACGACCGGCGCGTGGTCCGACCATCGTTCGGCATAACTCGCAGCACGGTCGACGACGCCGGCGGATGCAGTGGCAGCGAGGTCGGGAGTAGCGAGGTGGTAGTCGATCCTCCAACCGGCGTCGTTGTCGAAGGCCTGCCCGCGCCATGACCACCAGGTGTACGGGCCCTGTCGGTCGCCGGCGAGCAGGCGTCCGACGTCCACCCACGAGCGTTCCGTCATCCGGTCGAACCACGCCCGTTCCTCGGGCAGGAAGCCAGCCTTCTTGAGGTTGCCCTTCCAGTTCTTCAGGTCGACCTCGCGGTGAGCCACGTTGAGGTCGCCGGTGAGGAGCACGTGACGACCGCCTGTGCGGAGCGACTCGAGTCGTTCGAGCATCGCGTCGAGGAATGCAAGCTTCTCGTGCATCCGCTCGGTGCTGGTCTCGTCCCCCTTGTGCACGTAGCAGGAGATGACGGTGAGCCCGCGTCCGTCCGAGGTGTCGAGGTCGGCCTCGACCCATCGGCCGGAGTCGTCGAACAGCGGGCTCGGCCCTGCGGAGATGGCTGAACGCCAGTCGGTAAACGGGAGTCCGCTCGCCACGGCCACACCCGCGCGGCCCTTCTTTCGGCACTCGTCGTGCACGGTGCGCCACTCGGGCGCGCCCAGTGCCGTGACCAGGTCGGGAACCATCGCATCAGGCGCGCGCACTTCCTGAAGAGTGAGGATGTCGGGTCTTCGCGACGTGAACCATGCGGCCATGCCGTTGGCCGATGCTGCACGCAACCCGTTGACGTTGACAGTTGCGATCGAGATCTCACGTGATGTGCCGCGCGGGGAGCGCTTGGTTCTGGAGGAGGCCATGGGTAATTCGCGATGTCGCTGTGGGCGTGATGTGCTCAGGCGTCCTGCAACTGCAGGATCACGCCACAATCGGCGGCTGTCGATCGGGAGAACCGGCCACGGATGGAACCCATGACCTCGACGAGCCAGAACTGCAGTCCGTACTTCCGCTTGACGGCCGCACGGACCGGCTCGAATGCCTCGCCGGTGACGACTCTGGCGGTGGCCAGCCACACCGGTGCTCCCGGTGCTAACCGGCCGCGCACGTCGCAGGGTCGGATCTCCACATCGGGGAAGTTGCGGATCCGTTTGACCTTCCCGGAGTCACCCCCGGTGGTGAAGCAGTAGCGGCCGTCGCCGAGCGGGGCGATCCACACCGGTACCGACACGGTCTCGCCGTTCCGGCGACGCGTCGTGATGGAGACGTATTTCGCGCTGTCGAGGCCCATGTGCGGACTGTACCAACCGGCTCGGCGCGCCTTCGGGGTGACGCACTACGGTGCACGCATGCCCGCAAACGTTCCGCACAAGATCCTGCTCACCGAAGACGAGATGCCGACGCAGTGGTACAACATCGTGCCGGACCTGCCGTCGCCGCCGCCCCCGCCGTTGCACCCCGGGACGCTCCAGCCCGCAGGTCCCGACGATTTCGCGCCGCTGTTCCCGATGGCACTCATCGAGCAGGAGGTCTCGTCGCAGCGGTATGTCGACATTCCGGGTGGCGTCCTCGACATCTACCGGATCTGGCGACCGAGCCCGCTGTTCCGTGCGCACCGACTCGAGCAACTGCTGGGTACACCTGCTCGCATCTACTACAAGTACGAGGGCGTCAGCCCGGCCGGCTCGCACAAGCCGAATACGGCGGTGCCGCAGGCCTACTACAACCATCAAGAGGGCATCACCAAGCTCACCACCGAGACCGGCGCTGGGCAGTGGGGTACATCGCTTGCGTTCGCCACCGCGCAGTACGGCATGGAGTGCGAGGTGTGGCAGGTTGCCGCGTCGTACCGGACCAAGCCGTACCGCAAGACGATGATGGAACTGTGGGGCGCAACGGTTCACCCGAGCCCGTCGACCGTCACTGAGTACGGGCGCTCGCTCCTCGCCCAGGATCCGGATCACCCGGGGAGCCTGGGTATCGCCATTTCGGAAGCGGTAGCGATGGCCGTTGCCGACCCGAAGACGCGGTACGCACTCGGAAGTGTGCTCAACCACGTGTTGATGCACCAGACGATCATCGGTGAGGAGGCGCTGCTGCAGTTGGCGAAGGTGGGGGAGAAGCCCGATGTCCTCGTCGGCTGCACGGGTGGTGGCTCGAACTTCGGCGGCCTTGCGTTCCCGTTCCTGCGCGAGAAACTCGCCGGTCGGATGAACCCCGTCATCCGTTGTGTGGAGCCTGCTGCCTGCCCGAGCCTCACCAAGGGCGAGTACCGGTACGACTTCGGCGACACGGCGGGCATGACGCCACTCATGAAGATGCATACGCTCGGCCACTCGTTCATCCCGGATCCCATTCATGCGGGAGGGCTCCGCTACCACGGCATGTCACCGCTCGTCAGCCACATCTACGAACTGGGTCTTGCCGAGGCCGTGGCGATCCCGCAGGTCGAGTGCTTCACGGCTGCACTGCAGTTCGCTCGCACCGAGGGAATCGTCCCGGCACCCGAGCCCACTCACGCCATCGCAGCGGCGGTGCGCGAGGCGCTCCGCTGCAAGGAGACCGGCGAGGAGAAGGTGATCCTCACGGCGCTGTGCGGGCACGGGCACCTCGATCTCGCCGCCTACGAGAAGTTCCTCGCCGGCGAGATGACCGACTTCGACCTGAGCGACGAGGCACTGGCCGCTGCCATGGCGCAGGTCCCGGTCATCGCAGGCTGACCTGTCACCGTACTGTTCGTCTGTTCGGGGAGATGCCGGTGAACAACGGTTCACAGAACGACCGGTCACTCAACGACCGGTCACCTCATGAATGGTTCGCGGTGGCGACCACGCAGGATGTGGCGCTCGCAACTGCGCACCCGTTCGTCCTGATGGGTGGTCGGTACGTGTTGTTGCGCAGCAGCGCGGACGAGGTGTCGGTCTTCGAGGACTCGTGTCCACATCGCGGTGCGCAACTCTCGCTCGGCCGTTTCGACGGGAGCCAACTCCGGTGCCCGTATCACGGTTGGGAGTTCGACACCGGCGGCAGGTGCGTCCACCGTCCTGCGCATCCGGGTGCAACGATCCCCGAGGGTTGCTCGCTGAGCCGCATCGTCGTCACCGAGGCCTTTGGGCTCTGGTGGGTCTGCCTCGGCGGCGAGCCCCGGAATCTCCCGGAGTACCCGGCCTTTGCCGAGTACCCGGGTCTCACGGTGACCTTCGGCCCGCAGCTGCTCGAGACGAGTGGCCCCCGGGCAGTCGAGAACTTCCTCGATGTGGCGCACTTCCCGTTCGTGCACGACACCTACCTCGGGGAGTGGCCGCACACCGAGGTTCGCGATTACGAGGTCACCGTCTCCGAGACCGGCGTGCTCGCGACCAATGTGGTGGCGTGGCAGCCGCGGCCCGGGCCCACTGCGACCGAGGGTGGCGACGTCGCCTACGTCTACTCGGTGACTCACCCGTACACCGCGGTGCTCACCAAGGTTCCGTCGGAGTCCAACGGCGGGGAGCTTCACGGGTTCTCGATGATGATCGTTGCCAGCCCGGTGTCCGAGACGGTGTGCCGGGTGTGGATGCTCACCACGATCCGCGATCCCGACGGTGACCTTGGGGGGTATCGGGCGTTCAACGAGGTGATCTTTTCCCAGGACACCCCGGTCGTGGAGTCGCAGCTGCCCAAGCGCCTCCCTCTCGACCCCAGCGCCGAGACGCACCAACGCGCCGATCGCTTGAGCCTTGCCTATCGACGTTGGCTCCTCGCCCGCGGGATCGGGTACGGGACCTGCTGAGCGGAGCGCGCGAGAGACACCGTTGCCGCCCTCCCCGGCGGGAAACTCCGACGCTGTGTGGGTGGGCGACCGAGCGGTGTGCGAACATGGTTACCGATGGGTAAGTCGGGGATGCGGCGTACATCAGTCGAGGAGAACGACGCGCGGGTTCTCGACGCGGTCGTCGGGGTGCTCGACCGCTTCGGCGTGGACGGGGCAACTGCGCGCCGGGTCGCCGACGCAGCGGGTCTGAGCACCGGTGCGGTCTACGGACGCTTCGAGAACACCGACGAGATGATGGTCGAGGTCTGGCAGCGACGGCTTCGCGGCGTCGTGCGTGCTGGCCTCCGCCGCTCGATCGACATGGCGGAGGGCTCTCCCGAAGCCGAACGCCTCGAGATCCCCGAGGAGTACGACCCCGTCGCCGAGCGTCTCGGTGCGTTCTTCATCGCGATCTCGCCGCGCAACGAGGTGCTCGGCGAAGTCGTTCTCCCCGAGGTGGATCAATGGTTCCACGAGATGGGTCTCGGCCCCGAGTGCTCCATGCCCCACCGGGCGCAACGCGCCGTGGCCATCGCTGCGTACTTCGGAGCGATGCTCTCCGGCGCGATCGACGACCGGCTTGTCCCCGACTGGGTCCGGTGCCTGCGGTGGTGGGAGGCAGCACGACGACAGTCGCCGCACTTCGTCGATGCGCCTGTGCCAGCGTCGCTTCCACTCCACGCCGACACCGTCGACACTGAGCTCGATCGACTGATCGCCGCCACCGCCGATGTGATCGCCCGCGCCGGGGTGAGCCACACCACGATCACGAGAATCGCGCGCCGCGCCGGAATGCCACGTTCGGCTCTCTATTCCCACTTCGACTCACGCGACGAACTGATTGCGACCGCCGTGGCGCGCAGCGCCTGGGGAACTGCATCAGAGTCGCGACGGTCGGTCGTGACCGGGGGCCCACATGCGCTTGCGCATGCCGCCCACGTGTACCTCGACCCGGCAAACCGTTGGTTCCGTCGCCGTCGAGTCGAGTTCTACGTTGCCGGAATCAGCGACAGCCGGATCGGCCAGGCGGTTGTCGAGCGTGAGCGCGCGCTCATCGACAACGTGTTGGGAGAGCACTCGCTCGCGTCGCCGTTGGCCCGCGAGGCACTGGCCGACGTGCTCCGATTCGTGGGGATCCTTGCGACAGGGGCGTTCCTCCTCCCCGAGACGTCGCGCGTCTTTGTGGGCGTCGACTGGCGGTTCGGCCTGTCCTCGCTGATGGCCGCAGCACTGTCCGAGGTCGAGGAACTCGAGCGAGGGTCCTCGCCCGCCGACTCTGCCGCCAGTTGACATGTCCGACACCACCGGCGGAGATCCCTCACCGTCTGACGATCAGGAGATCGTGCGTGGTCTGCGACTCGGTCCAATGCGCTGGGACGAAGCGGTGCTGCTGTCGGACTGGGCGGCCGCCGAGGGATGGAATCCGGGTCTCGCAGACGTTGAGGTTGCCTGGGCCGTCGACCCCGCTGCCTTCATCGCAGTTCGACGGGGGGAGGAACTCGTCGCAGGCGGGACGATTTTTTCCCACTCGGCGCGGTTCGGGTTCATGGGGCTCTTCATCGTCCGCGACGATCATCGTGGTGCCGGGCTCGGACGGCGTCTGTGGCACTACCGACGCGATCGCCTCATCGGCCGACTCGCCTCCCGTTCGGCCATCGGTATGGATGGCGTGCTCGACATGGTGCCGTTCTATGCACGAGGGGGCTTTCGTCTTGCGTACCGCGACGTGCGGTTCGAGGGGATCGCATCGGGCGATCGCCGGAGCGACGTTGTCGATCTCTCGGCGTTCGGGTTCGCTGCGGTGGCCGACCTCGACCAGCGGTTCTTCCCGGCGCCCCGCCCCGACTTCCTGCGCCGCTGGGTGTCCCAGCCCGGGTCGCACACCGCCGGGATCATCGAGGACGGGCGACTTGTCGGATTCGGCATGCTGCGCCCCTGTCGGGTGGGCTACAAGTTCGGCCCGGTGCTCGCCGAGCGAGACGATCTCGGCGGCCGCATGATCGAGCACCTCATGGGGTGCGTCGCAGGCGACCAGGTGCAACTCGATGTTCCCGAACCGAACGGCGCCGCGCTCCGCCTCGCCGCTTCGCTCGGTCTTCGGGAATCCTTTGCCTGTGCGCGGATGTATCTCGGCGAGGTGCCCGATCTGCCGATCGGGGGCGTGTTTGGCGTCACCTCATTCGAGTTCGGGTGAGAGCACCTCGATGACGCATGCGGGTCGCGGTCAACTCGTCGGCGTGTGCTCGACCATCGACCGCACCCGTGTGCCGAGCGGCGTGGACGGATCGACCATGTCGTAGATCACGTCGAAGTGATGACGGCCTGCGGCCTCCAGATGTGACGCGGCGCGGTTCCCGGCTAGTGCGGTCCACCGCTCGGCCCACTCGATCGACTGTCGTCTGAATTCGGAGGTCTCGAGCTCGCCCCACGTGGCGAGGCACTCGGCACGTGGTCGTTCGGGTACGAGGCGCATCGGGCTGAGGCGCTCGGCGTCTGCTGCAGTGAGCCGGACATCGTCGTTGATAGGGGTGAGCACGATCGGTGTGATGTCGAAGACCCCCGAGACCAAGACGTACCCAGCTGGCCGTTCGTCGGCAACCGCAACCATCGCAGCCAGGTGTCCGCCCGCCGAGTGGCCGGCCACGACGATCCGCTGCGGGTCGACGCCGAGTGCGGTGGCGTTGCGCGCGAGGTGGTCGACGGCGCGGCGGCACTGGTCGACGAGTACGTCGAGTGTTGCCTTCGGGCACAGCGTGTAGTTCACCGAGGCGAAGGCCCAGCCCTGACGGTTCGCCCCGGGGCTCAGCAGGCAGCCGTCATCTGCGGAGAGACGACGCCAGTACCCGCCGTGGAGGAAGACGAGCAGCGGGGCCTCACGTGCCGCAGACGGGACGAACCACATCCACTCGTCGGGGTGAGTGCCATAGGCGACACGTTCGTGGACGATGGTCGCCCTCGCGCGTTCGCCGTCGGTCCGGTACTGCTCGAGGATGTTGGGAAGCGATTCGACGTGCAGGGCCGGTTGGTACTCCGAGAGCACCTCGTCGAGCGAGAGGTTCCGATAGACCGGACTCACCGCAGTGGCCCTAGGGGCGCGCTTCGGTATCGGCGTAGCCCTCTGCGCCGATGCTGACCGTCAGTAGGTGAACCGGTTCCGTCGAGAGATTTTGGCCGTTGTGATAGGTGCCAATCGCCTCGATGAACGTCTCACCAGTGGAGTACGCCTTCACGATGTCGCCGTCGTAACTCACCGTGACGGTGCCATCGAGAACATGGACGTACAGCGGTGTGTCATGCCGGTGCCATCCCGTCTCCTGCCCGGGTTGGAGTACCACGATGGCGGAGGAGACGTGCGCCTCCGAATCAGACGGATAGGTGATCGGTTGCCCGAGGATCGTCTTCGTCGCGTTCGTGAGGAGAGGAGTTCGAACGGCAGGTGCGCCGTCGCCAGTCGTCGCATCCGGTGCGTCCGCTGCACATGACGCAAGGAGGAGCAGCGATGCAGAGAGGGGGATCAGCCGGCGAACAACTCGAGCCTGACGCTCCGCCGCGTTGCGGCGTACTCGACGGTCGTGAGTGCGACGTGGGTGCATATCGCCGAGCGTACACGTCTGAATATGGTTCAATTCGACCTTTCTTCTACTCTGTGCATGTGCCCTCTCGTGTACCCCGCAACGAAGCCCGACAGGCGATCCTCGACCTCGCGCTGAATCACCTCGCATCACGTGGTGCGGCCAACGTTCACCCGAAAGAAATCTGCGAGGCACTCGGTCTCTCGAAGGCCTTGGTGAACTACCACTTCGGCGGTCGCGATGGTTTGATCACCGAGGCGATGGTGCTCGGGTACGAACGGTATGTCGACCATCTCTGGGATGCCGCGCAAGCGGTGGCTGCTGATCCCCTGGGGCAACTGCTCGCCTGGATCGACGCACAGGTGGAGTGGACCACGCAGAACGCAGGGCTCGCTGCTGCGCTCAACTTCCCGTTCATGGCATCGGGTTTGCCGCTGTCGCTGGATGAGTCATCAGTCGAGCGCATCAATGCCGCCGGACGGCGGAACTTCGAGAACCTCCAGCAACTGGTCGGTGCCGCTCGCGCATCGGTTCGTCCCACCGAAGGAACTCGAGTCGATCCCGTGCAGGTCGGCCTCGACAGCGCGGTGATTGGCTGGATGACCCTCGGTCTCTCGGTGTGGCGGGCGGGTCAGCACCTTCCCACGCAGCGCCTCGAGGAGCGTTCCCGACTCGGCGTTGCGTGGGAGCATGTGCACGCCGAGGTGCGCGCGATCATCGAGCGATAGCACACGCCCCGTCGGGGTCGGTCAGCAGCACTTGGCGGTGATGGGCCGAGTCAGCCCAAGCGTTGGACCCGGTCCCCGACGACGGAAGCAAACAGGGCGAAGCGGTCCCCATCGACCCTGAGGACGAAGATGGGGCCGGTCTCGATATCGCCGGACGGCCCGAACCGGAAGTCCTTCGTGATCCCCTGGGCGCTTACCCCGTCGATCCACGCCTCGACCGCCTTGCGGGTCCGGGCGCCGGAGTCGAGAGCGTCGAGGACCAGCGTTGCGGCATCGAAGTACTCCATCGCGAAGCTGACCGGCTCGGATCCGAAGTACTTCCGGTACTCAGTAGCGAATCGGGAGCGTTCCGGCGTGGACTCGTCCGTCGGGTCGAGGCAGGGGCATGTGATGAAGGCGCCCTGCGCACCGGAACCCACGCCACTGATGAGTGATGAGTCAAAGATCCCGTCGCCACCCATGAAGGCGGCGTCGAGTCCAGCGTCTCGCATCTGTCGCAGGAGACGCACCCCGGGCTCGGTGACTCCGCCGAAGTACACGGCATCGACGCCGATCTCGGCGATCGACTCGACCGTGGCGGTGTAGTCGAGGCGCTTCGGATCGAGGGACGCTCTCGGAGCGATCACGACGCCCCGTCGACCGAGATCCGCTGCGGTGAGGTCGGCGAGCGTCTTGCCGTAGAGACCGCCGTCGTCGATGACCGCAACGCGCTTGACGCCCAACTCCTCGCTGAGGAAGGCGGCAGCGGCCGGTCCTTGAGCGTCATCGTTCACCACGATGCGGTGGAACACCTTCCAGCCCTGCTGCGAGAGCGTGGGGTTCGTGGCCGATGCGGTCACGTTCGCCATTCCCGCGACCTCGAGCACCGGGACGACCGCTGCGGTTTCACCCGAATACGCGGGGCCGACCACCGCAATGATCTGGCGGTCGTCGACGATCTGCTCGGCGAGGCGTTCGGCGAGGTCGGGATCACCCTGTGAGTCGAAAGGGATGTACCCGACCGGACAGTCTGGATTCGCCTTGTTGTAGAGATGGACCGCGAGTTCGGCTCCGTTCTGCATCGGGGGCCGTCGGTACTGGCCGGTGAGTGGCCCCACGAAGGCGATCGCAGATCCCGAGCACGACGACGATGTCGTGTCGGCTGAGCACGAGGCGATCGACGCGGCCGTCACGAGGCCGACAAGTGCGCCGAGTGCGCCGATCGATCTGCGCAGACGAATCGTCATCGGTCCTCGCCACGTGCCTTGCGCCGCATCTCTGCGGCGCGGGCGATGAGATCTCGGAAGAACTCGGTATCGGTCACCTCGGCGACGGCGAGTCGTCGGCGGTCCTCGTCGATCTCGACACGCAATGCCTCTACCTGGGCACGCAGTCGTCGTTCACGTTCGGCAACCTCGGCGGCCATGCTCGAGAAGACCCGAGCGAGTCGTCCGATGTCGTCGCGAGTCCTGCTGATTGACTCGAGTCGTGTGGTGTCGAGCGCTGCGTTGGCCTCGAGGGCGGTTGCCGCTGCCGTGAGTGCCGAGACCGGGCGCGACAAACGTCGCGCCACGAACAACGCAAGGGCAAGAGCGACGGCAGCCACGATGACGAGTGCGATTCGGGTGGTGTTCGCGAGCCGGTCGATGGGGGCGAGGAACGCTGCTCTCGGCTGGAAGACGACGGCCACGTTCCCGCCCGTGGTCTCCGACCAGGCGACAACCTGCACGCCGCGTCCCGGAAGGTTCGCCTTCGGCCGGGTTCCCGAGGGAGAGGCTTCGATTGCTGCTGCGAGGTCGGCCAAGCCGAGTTCGGAGAGCGTCCGTCCGAGAAGGCGGAAGTCGCGTGCGAGCACGATCCGGCCCGAGCCGTCGACCAGGACAGCCTGACCGCCGGGGCCGAGGGGGGCCTGGTTGAGGGCAAAGAGCACGTCCTGCCCGCTCACCCGCAGCGCAGCGATACCGACGATTGCTGCGCTCGGATCGCGTGCCGGCGCAGCGACGATGACCGATGAGCGATTCGTCGCACGGTCGAGGACGACGCTTCCCACGGCGGTCTTGCCTGCTGCGGCGCCGGCGAACCAGTCCTCACCGGCCACCGAGGTTCCGGTGAGCGAGGTAGGGACTGCAGCGAGCGCCACGCCCTCGAGATCCGTGAGGATCACGGCCTCGACGTCGAATTGGGCTGCTGTTGCATCGATGGGCGGGATGGCGGCGGTGCCCTTCGATTTGAGGTAGGCCACCACCTCCGATGTCGTCCCGAGCTGATCGGCGCGGCCCACGACGCCGAGCAGATACTGCTGGACCGACGATGCGCCGACCACCGCCCGACCCTCGGCGGCCGACAGCTCGGATTGCTCGACGGCATCCTGCCCCGACCGAGTCGCTGCAAAGGAGAGGAGGGCCATCGGGAGGATCGCAGCAACGACCAAGGTGGCGCCGATCTTGGCCCCGAGGCTCCATCGCCGCGGATCGACCACGCGTTGCAGCAACGATTCCCCCATCGCGTGCAGGGTACAAGGCGAGCCGATCCATCACCGGACCCGCACCCGCCGAACTCTGTACAGTCTCGGCCGTGACAGCCGTAAACATTGAAGTGCCCGCACGAGCCAAAGTCGCGCGCCGGAGCCGCCGACTCGGGATGCGATGGAAGTTGCTGCTGGCCTTCGGCTCCGTGTTCACGGTGTTCTTCATCGTGCTGGCGGTTTGGATCCTCAGCTTCTCCACCAACACTGCGAATACCCGGTTGAAGGACACCCTTCGCCAGCTCAGCGAGGGTGGGGCGCAGACCATTGACGCCGAGGAGTTCGCTCAATTGTCCGCTCAGGCAGCGACGCTCAAGGTTGGCGAGACCTATCCCGCCATCGCAGGTGTGCTCGCCGGACAGGTCACCACCGACCCATCACTCTGCGGCAATGATCCCCCGGTCTTCACCAGCTGCTATCCGGCCTCCGAGCTCTACTGGCGTCACGTCAATGTCCTGGTGAACCTGCGTCGCACGAGTCCCGAGGCATATCCCTATTCCTACGGGATCGATCCCAGCGGAAAGCTGGTCTTCATTGGCTCCTACGGTGCCTACGGCGTCTCCGAGGACCGCAAGACACTGGGCGTAGGCATCCCGCGAGGAGCGAAGTATCAGCAGGGACTCGAGGCCATCATCGACGCCAAGACGCTCGAATACTTCAAGCAGGGACTCGTCACCACAACCTTCCAGCCGGCGTACAGCGACACGCTCGGCCGCTGGATCTCGGTCTACACACCCGTCAAGGACAAGGCGGGCAAGGTGGTCGGGGCAATCGGTGTCGACTACAAGATCTCGTACGTGGCCGAGGTCCGCCGGGATGTCCAGCGATCGCTCTACCCCGTGTTCATCATCGCCTACCTGATTCTGCTCGGGTTGGTGTTCTTCCTGACCGGTCAGTTCGCAAAGCGGATCTCGAGGCTCAATGCGGTCACCAGAAAAGTTGCCGACGGCGACTATCAGGTCGACATCAGCTCGAGCGCTTCGGCGGTGTTCTCCGACGAGATGACAGAGTTGGCGAACTCGTTCCTGGCGATGACTCAGAAGGTCGGAGATCGTGAGCGCACCCTGACCCAAGCGGTTCAGGTGTTGCGAGTGGAGATCGACGAGGCGAAGCGCAAGGACGCCGTCAGCGAAATTGTCGACAGCGACTTTTTCAACGACCTCACCAAGAAGGCCGGGGCAATGCGTGCCAAGGTCAAGGGCATCGAGATCGCCGAGGCGAGCGCCGATCGGGAGCGCGCCAGCACCGAAGGTGCCGCAGGTGAGTGACGGTAACGATTCGCTCGACGACCTGCTCGGTGCGCGCAAGCCGCGTCGTCACGCCGGGGATGCCCTCGACGAGATGATTGCGGCAACGAAGTCAACGCGCGATGCCGGGGCAGCGCTCGACGAGTTGATCTCTGCTTCGGGTGCCCGTCCGCACGGGGCGCCGCCCGAAGACCGTGCTGCAGTTCGTCGACGTTGGGTCCTCGGACTTGCCGTTGCCGTCGGGCTGCTGGGTTTCTCAGGAATGGTGACGGACGCCGTGGCAGTCACCCAGCTCGTCGGGGAGAGCAGCTCCACGTCGCTCGCTCTCGTCTTCCCGCTCGGTGGAGTCGGTCTCATCCTGATGGCGCTTCTCCAGAGCCGTTTCATCGACCGATATGCCCGCAAGACGGTGTTCGTCTCGCTGTGCTTCGTCTATGCGGCAATCTTCGCGGTGATGGCGGTGCTGTTCGCCACCGATGTGCCCACGCAGATCCCCTCTGCAATCGGCGTGATCCTCGCCGACCAGATGAACTTCATGCTGCCGGTGCTGGTCTGGACTCTTGCGGGTGACGTCTTCACGGCTGGTCAGGCGGTGACCGTCTATCCAATCATCTCCCGGTCGCTGTACATCGGGAACATCCTCGGCTTCGGGACGGCAGCCGTCATCGGTGTCGTCTCGGATCGCACCGACTTCTCGCCGGCATGGCTGCTCGTGGCCCCGCCGCTGCTCCTCGTTGCAGTCGCCATCTTCGTACCCCGCATCCTCCACGACGTCACCCTGTCCGAGGGCCACGGGAAGAACGAGTCTTCGAAGGAGTCGATGAGGCAGTCGTTCACCCTGCTGAAGGACCTCACCTCGTTCAAGTGGATGCTGGTCGTCTCCCTCCTCGTCATGGCGGCCGGAGCCGTCCTCGAGTTTGGGTTCTTCGACGTGGCGAAGCAGACCATCGAGTCCACCGGTTCGCTCCAGGCGATCTACGCGGCGGTCTTCTGCGGCGTACTCGTGATCGGTCTCGCGATCCAGACCTGGTTGTCCACCCCGTTGATGCAGCGGGCGGGGATCGCCAAGGTTCTTCAGATCCTGCCGGTCGCCACACTGGTGGCGTCAATCGTGATGGTGATTGCCGGCGCGACCGAGCAGATCGTTGTCGCCATTGTGGCGATTGCAATCTGGCGCACACCTCGCAGCAGCATTGACTTCGTCGGTCGTCAGGCAGCGATGGCGTCCGTGCCGGACAATCAGCGAGCCCGGTTCTCCAACCTCATCAACGTGGTACCGGTTGGCGTCGCCTTCACGGTCGTTGCGGGGCCGATCGGTCTTGCCCGTCTCGCCGACAATCGCTGGCTAGCCCCCGTCGTCGCTGTTGCACTCGCGCTGGTCGCCGTCGTGGCAAGTCGCAAGGTCGTCAAGACGTGGGACGATACGCAGTTGTCGTACCGACTCAAGCGCCGCAAGCGCCTGGGCTGAGCCGGATCACGTCCGTTCGCGGAGCGGTCGGGGCCGATCGACCTCGGCGCCGCACAGCGTTGCTACCCACGGAATGTCGGGATCGAGGCCGTAGACGTCGAGCAGGAACGCCGCAGCCGCCGGCTGGTACACCCTCGGTTGCAACTCGGCCACCTGCTCGGGGTCGAGGCCGTCCGGTGGGAGCCAGATGAGGGTGAGCCGCTCGGTCTCGGGTCCGAGCTCGCGCCACCGCATCAGGTGAACCGGTGCTCGGTACTCGATGGGCAGGGGAATCCACCCGGAGGTCAACAGCACCGGGAGTGCGCTGTCGGAGGACTCTGCGATCGAGCCGAGCCAACCGTCGGCGATGATGTTCGAGACCAGCGAGCGTCGCGTAGCAGTTGCCCAGTGGTAGAAGCGCTTGCCGCGGAAGGCGAGCTTTCTGAATGGCTTCTCCACGGTGCCGAAGATCACGACATGAAGCCGCCGGGTGACGTTGATATCGGCCACCTGGTACGACGCCGTCGTGCCGTCGACCGTGTACGCCCACTGTGCCGCGATGAGACCGTCGCGTGGCGCAGGGAGATGGGCGTCGCGACGCATCTGGTCGGGCACGAACGGGTAGTCGGTGAAGTTCTCCAGCTGGATACGGCACAGGTCGTCGAGCAGGTGCAGGTTCCTGCCGCCGGTGACGTCGAACATCTTGACGATCTCTCCGGTGTCGGCGGTGTCGATGAGGAGCGGTTGGCCGTCTCCGGTGGTGCTCAGAGAACCCCCAGGGAATGTGTGGTGACTGCTCCGGTCACGCTACCCAACGCCCGCAGCAGCGGGAACGGCACTGCTGTCGGGGCGCAACGATTCACAGGTCGCCCAACAGCTCGGCGGCGCGTGCCGGTATCCGCTGGCCCCGTGCCCGCAGCGTGATTCGCCAGCGCGGGCTTCCTCCGAGACCGGCCACGCCGCCGCTGAGTTCCTCGACGAAGCCACGATCAGCGAGCCAGGTGAGCCGACTCAGGATCTCTCCCTCGTCGACATCGAGTTGCGCAGCAAGGTGCTGAACAGAGAGCGCGCCCCGACGGAGGAGCAGTCGCTGCAGGGAGCGGAGTTCCGGGGGCATCTCGAGCAGTTCGATCATCGAGCGGTCGGGGAGCGTGATCGCGATGTCGTGGGTTGATGACACGCTCAATTCCGCATCGGCCACCACGAGTTCGTGGTTGTGGCCCCCGGTGGTGCGTCCGGAGTCCAGACCATGGAGGTGCAGACCGCCGATGGTTGCACCACCGTCGAGCGCCGGGAACCGGAAGCCGACGAAGACACCCTCGAAGTCGTGGTGCTCCCAGCGGACCTCGTCGGAGGCGCACACCTCGGTGTAGGGCCGGTACGGCGGTGTCTGCGCCGGAACGCTGCGGACCAGCACTCTCGAGAAACGTCCCTCGAGCCGGACTGCGACCACTGCGTTGGGGTCGTCGACGAGTTCATCGATCCGGGCAGAGACGCCGTCCCGGTCGATGCCAGCCACACGGGTGGTCGTGGGCGACTCCATGTTCGTGAGGACGACGAACGGCGTCTTGGTCTCGGGCGTGACGATGTTGGTGGCGCCCGTCGAAGCGACCCTCCAGGGCACCCCGTCCACGACGACGAGTTCGCCGTCGAGGCGATCGACGGTGCCGAGCCCGTGATCGCCGGCCTGCATCACATCGCCGATGGTGACGACGCCGTCATAGCCGCCGTCGAGGAGCACGTTGGCGAGCGTGAGCTGGAAGATGGAGTCACCTGCTGCGCAGGCCGCGCTCCCCCCGCGTTGGCGCTGCAGCGTGATCGCCGCAGTGAGCCCTGCGTCGAGTCCCATTGCGGGCGGTCAGCCCTTTGCGGATCGCTTCTGACCGCGCAGCGACGCAAAGAGTCCCTGATCTGCGGCAAACGCCGAGCTCGAGGGCTTCCCCGTGACCTTCTGGTACGCGGCGTCGAACCCTGGTGTTCCGACGCCGAAGGCATCGGCGATGTGCCGGGACTTGTTGCGCGGCATCTCGTGCCGGAGCGACATCTGGTGCAGCACCTCGGCACGCAGTGGCATCTCTGTGGGCAGGAGGATCTTCCAAGCATTCGCCGTTGCGTCGATTGCCTTGGTCTCGCCGCCCCCGGTTGCCCGTCGAGCGTTGCGGAACGACTCGATGAACGCAGCGTCGGCCTCGCCGGGAAGGTCACGGCGGAGCAGCTCGGAGTCGGCATCCCACAGCATGTTGAGCATGAGCCCTGCCTCGGGGGCGGCGGTCACCATGGCGGCTCGTCGGTCCTTGACCCGACGAGCCTCTTGTTCGATGAGGTAGAGGAGCGCCCGAGCACGCCGGACCCGCGAGAGTCCTCCCCCTTGGATCTCCTCGCGGCTGAACAGTTCGTCGCTCAACCGACCCTCCTTGTGCATGGCGACATCGCCCTGAACTATGGTACTGAATACGGCACAGGGATTCCCAGCCCGTGCCCGCTGCGCAAAAAACCGGAGGCCGCACCGTGAGCAAGATCGTTTCCGTCCACTCCTTCCGCGGGGGCACGGGCAAGAGCAACAACAGCGCGAATATCGCGGCCCAACTGGCGATCGCTGGCAAGCGGGTGGCGGTGGTGGACACCGACGTTCAGTCGCCCGGTATCCACGTGCTCTTCGGCTTCGACGAGCAGATCACCGGCAAGGTCCTCAACGACTACCTCTACGGCAACTGCGGGATCACCGAGGCCGCTCACGACGTCACCGGCCGGCTCGGAGCCGTGGCTCCGGGAGGCACGCTCTACCTCGTGCCCTCCAGCATCAAGGCGGCCGACATTGCCAAGGTGCTTCGTCAGGGATACGACGTCGAACTGCTCAACGAGGGCTTCCGTGCCCTCGTGAAGGACCTCAAGCTCGACGTGCTCATCATCGACACGCACCCGGGCCTCAACGAGGAGACGCTGCTCTCCATCACCATCAGCGATGTGCTGCTGTTGATCCTCCGTCCCGACAAGCAGGACTACCAGGGGACGGCCGTGACCGTCGACATCGCTCGTCGGCTCGAGGTCCCGGAGTTGTTGCTCCTCGTGAACAAGGTGCCCTCCAACGCTGATCGCAGCGCCGTGGCGTCCGATGTGTCGTCGGCCTATGGCGCCGAGGTGGCCGGTGTGCTGCCGCTCAGCGAGGACATCGTTGCGAACGCTTCGGGTGGTCTGTTCAGCGTGACGAGTCCCGACCACATCTGGTCGCAGATCGTCAAGCAGGTCGCTGCGCGCATCGGCGCCTGAGAAAACTCTCCGGCGGCGAGTCGTGACCATGATCGCTGCCACCGGACCCTCGGATCCCACGGGGCGTGCTGCGCTCTCGGCTGCTGCGCGGGCAGCAGCAGCATCGCTCGGGGGTCCCGGTGAGATCGCCGGTCTGGCAGTGCAACTCCTCGCTGAGGACGCCTCGGCGCGCATGACGGTCGTCGAGGAGGCATCGACGCTCGACCTCGAGATGACGGTCGACGGTACCGAGTTGGTGCTCACGGTCTACGACCGCGGCGAACCCGTCAGCGGACCCTCGCCGCGTCTGCTTGCGCTCGTCGACCTTGGCTTCATGACCGCCGCCGACGGGCACATCGACGAGGGCCGCAATGCTGGCGTCGTGCGCCTTGCACTGCCCTCGCACGGACGGCTGGTGAGCGACGAGGGTGTCGAGGTGCTCGGGGAGGAACCCCCGCTCTCCGATGCGCCCGTCACGGTGCGCGAACTCCGGGTGGGGGATGCTCCGGCACTTTCACGCTGCATCTACCGCTGCTACGGCTGGAGTTACCCGGGGGTGAACCTCTACTACCCCGACCGCGTCGCCGCATCGATCGAGAGTGGCAAGCGAATCGGTGAGGTTGCCGTCGACGAGAACGGCGAGGTAGCCGCGCATTGGGGTGCAGTCTTCGTAGCCGATGGCGTCGTGGAGACCGGTGGGACGGTGACCGATCCGCGTTTCCGACGTCGCGGTCTCGCCAACGACCTCGGCGATCGCCTGCTGGCACGACTGCGTTCGATGGGCGTGCGGGGCCGCCTGCGCGAACCGGTGCTCACCCACTCGGCAACGCAGGCAATCGCACTGCGCGAGGGCGCGCACCTGGTCGGTGTGCAGTTGCATGCGATGTTGCCGATCCAGCAGGTGGGGATCACCGACGGAATGACTGAGGAGCGGGCGTCGCTCACGGTGATGTACAGCCCGCTCGGGGAAATGAACCCTGCAACGCTCTGGATCCCCGGACCGTTCGAGGCGCTGGCGCGGCGGATCCTCGAGCCCAGCGGCTGGCCGCGCGAGATCGGCGCAGTGCGTGCGGCGGTTGCAGTGCCCCCGGCATCGGTGGTCGGTTCGTCGTACGACGCGTTCAACCGAGTGGGTGTCGTGGAGGTGACGGTGGTCGGTGACGACCTCATCGACGCTGTCGACGAGTCGATCTCGCAATTCAAGGCCGCCGGTGCCGATGTGGTGCGTGTGCATCTCCCCGCAACACAGCCTGCCCTCCCGGCGCTCGGTGCCGGGCTCGGTGCACTCGGGCTCGGCTTCTGCGCACTCCTCCCCGATTACGGGCCCTTCGGCGACGCGCTCGTCCTGCAGTGGCTCCGCGATCCAGCGGTCGACACGTCGTCATTCGTCTTTGCCTCGGATCACGTCCGAGAGGTCACCGAGGAGATCCTGGCGAAGGTGCGCGAAGTTGGGTCGGAGGGCGACCGTCTCCGGCGCCGCCACGCCCGCCGCCAGAGACTGTTCGCCGCGCTTCCCGGTTCTTCGGGGAGCTGAGACGGCGCCGCCAGAAGGTCAGCGGGCGATCATCCCGGCCGACAGATCGATGTCGGCGCCGCTGAGGGCGCGCATCTGCAGCATCGCGATGAGCGCGTCGCCGACTTCGTGTTCCTCGACGAGACGCCCGAGTGCCGCGCGCGAGACGAAGGCGCGCTCAGCCTCGCCGGGCGTCGTCCCGGTGCGTTCGGCCTCGAGCCTGAAGTTGCGTGTCATCCGCTCACCGCGGACCGGACCCGGTGACAGCGAGTTGACCCGGACCCCACGCGGACCTGCCTCGAAGGCAAGCGTGGTGGTCAGCCCGATGATGGCGATCTTGGAGGCGGTGTACGGCGTGCGCGCAGCGAGGGGCCGCTTTCCGCTCACCGACGCAAGGTTCACGACATCGCCGTCACCGCGCCGGTACATCGCCGGCAGGAACGCGCGACACATCAGGTAGACGCTCCGCACGTTCACCGCAAAGACCTCGTCCCACTCCTCGGGGGTGACGTCGACGATCTCGGCGACGGGCCCCGCGATGCCGGCGTTGTTCACGAGGATCGACAGGTCCTCGTCGACGAGCGCTGCCCGGAGACGGTCCACCGAGGCAGGATCGGACACGTCGCAGGGTTCTGGACGAGCCACACCACCCAGTTCGACGATTTCGGCGGTGACGAGCTCGAGTTGTTGCTCCCGCCGGCCGACGAGGATCACCCGCGCCCCAGCACGGGCAAGTGCAAGCGCCATCACCCGCCCGAGGCCGCTGCCGGCACCGGTGACGAGTGCAGTCCGTCCTGCAACTGCCTCGACCGTCATCGACGGGGTCCGGTTCCCGCAGCGTCCGCCCACGGCAGTGCGTCGCCGCCGTACTTGGCGGCCCGGACGTCGCCAGCGCGCGCATGACCCTCGAAGAGCTCGACTCGACACGCGCGAGCGCAGAAGCGACCGATCTCGGCGCTCGTCTCGCGGTTGGTGACCTCTTGGTAGGTCACGGTCTTCAGGTACTTGCCCACCCAGAGCCCCCCGGTGTACCGGGCGGCGCCGCGGGTGGGCAGGGTGTGGTTGGTCCCGATCACCTTGTCGCCGTAGGAGACACAGGTTCCCTCGCCGAGGAAGAGCGCGCCGTAGTTGCGCATGGCAGCGAGGGCCTCGCGCGGTTTGTCGGTGAGGATCTCGACGTGCTCGGCCGCAAAGGTGTCGGCCAACGTGTATGCCTCTGTGAGCGAGTCCACCACGATCACCTGTCCGTAGTGGCGCCACGCGGGTGCGGCATTGTCCGCAGTCGGCAGGCCGGGCATGAGACGGTCGACCTCGCGCATCACGGCGCGGCCGAGCTCCTCCGATGTGGTGATGAGGATCGCTGGCGAGTCGGGGCCGTGCTCTGCCTGGCTGAGCAGGTCGACGGCCACCATGAACGGATCGGCATGCTCGTCGGCGACGATGAGGATCTCGGTGGGTCCGGCAATGAGGTCGATGCCCACCTCACCGAACAGTTGGCGCTTTGCCTCGGCGACATACGCATTCCCGGGTCCGACAAGGAGGTCGACCTTCTTGAACGTGTCCGTGCCGACCGCCATGGCGGCAACAGCCTGCACGCCGCCGAGCAGGAAGATCTCGTCAGCACCCGCAAGGTGCATGGCGGCGATCGTGGCGGCAGGGACGGCACCGCGGATCGGCGGCGTGCAGGCCGTGACCCGTTCGACGCCTGCCACCTTTGCCGTGACGATGGTCATGTGTGCCGACGCAACGAGCGGATACCTCCCGCCCGGCACGTAGGCGCCGACCGCCGAGACCGGGATGTTGCGCTGCCCGAGAAAGACCCCGGGCTCCATCTCCACCTCGAAGTCGCGCAGGGACTCGCGCTGATGCTGCGCGAAGCGCCGGATGTTCGCCTGCGCATTGGTGATGTCAGTGATGACATCGGCAGGCACGGTGGCGATGATGTCGTCGATCTGGGCAGGGCTCAGGCGGAACTCGTCGGGGGACCAGCGGTCGAAACGCTCCGAGTAGTCGCGTACGGCGACATCGCCGCGCGACCGGATGTCGGCGATCACCGACGACACCGTGTCGCGCACGGAGGTTGCGTCTGCGGGGGCTGCGCTGTCGCTGCGCGGCTCGGGGGACTTCAGGATCGTGACCATGGGGGTTCCTCCTCGGTGGTGTTCATTGCAGCCGGTTGGCTCGGTGCCGCGCAACCCGGTCGACGGCATCGGCGAACAGCCGATCGTTCGCGGCGCTCGGCTCAGAGGCCGTACGTCACGCCCGTGAGGCGCTCGCTCAGTTCCCAGAGGCGGGCGGCGTCGGTGGTGCTGCGCGCGCGTTTGCTCGGTGTCTCGAGCTGGGGACGCCCGGCCATCATCCAGCGCGGGCCGAAGTAGTCGCCACCACGAACCGTCGGGTCGGTGGCCGCACGCACTTGCGAGAGGGCCCCGGGCTCAGGACCGCGCACCATGGCGAAGAATGCGCGACGGATCACCCAGTTGGAGGCCGATGAACCGACCTTGCCGAGCTCGGTGGTTGCCGTTCCCGGATGGGCGGCAATGGCGAGCACCCGGCTGTTGCCTCGCGACAGACGTTGGTGAAGCTCTGCGGTGAACAGCAGGTTCGCCAACTTGCTCTGGAAGTACGCCGGCCAGCGACGGTACTGACGGTGCTCGGCGTTCGGGTCGTCGAGATCCATGCGTCCGGCGCGGTGTCCCATGCTCGAGACGTTGACGATCCGGGCACCGTCGGGGTTGGCGAGCAACACGGGCAGCAACAAGCCCGTGAGAGCGAAGTGTCCGAGGTGGTTGACGCCGAACTGGAGCTCGAAGCCGTCCTCGGTGGTGCCCCTGTCGACCGCCATGATGCCGGCGTTGTTCATGAGGAGATCGATGCGCTGCCCCGACGCAACGAGGCCGTCGGCGAAGCGACGTACGGATGCGAGGCTCGCGAGGTCGAGCTCGCGAACGTCGATGCGGGTCGAGGGGTGGGTCGATCTCAGATCATCGGCCGCCTTGGTGGCCTTCTGCGCGTTGCGGCACGCAAGGATCACGTGCGCGCCCGCACCGGCGAGCATCGATGCGCTCGCCCGTCCGAGTCCCGAGTTCGCCCCGGTAATCACCACGGTGCGGCCGGTCTGATCGGGTATGTCTGCTGCGGTCCATTTCGCTGCGGCCATGGGTTCCCTCCTGATGAGCGGGGTGTTGATGCTGATGTGCTGGTGCCGGGAGCCGTGGCTCACGGACCCGAGAGGCGCCGACGTAGTTCCACGAAGACAGCGTCCCCGTTGCGAGTGTCGCGGAGGACGGCGGCCAGTTCTTCGCCCATCGTGTCGATAACGGCGCCGTCTCCGGAGTACGCCTCGGGTGCCTCGGTGCACCACCAGACCATGTGGTCCTCGTCGTCGCCCCAATCGGAGCGCCGCCAGCGTCGGACCGTTGCGATCTCCCCGCCATCGCCGCGATCGGCCCACTCCACCTTGATGGGGAGCTGCCAGCAGACCGACGGCTTCCAGTCGATGGGCGACTCACCGGCGTCGAGCGCACTGAGGTGGAGCGCGCATCCTGCGCCCCCGGTGAAGCCGGGCCGGTTGAGGAAGATGCAGGCGTCGTCGACGAGACGGGTGTTGACCCGCCGGTCATCGCTGAAGATGCCGCCGGTTCGTGCCTCGTCGTGGAACTGGAACCGTTCCGGTGTCAGGGTGGCAGCAAGGGCAGCAAGGTTCATCGCTTCGGCCTCGCCATCGAGTTCGGCTCCCACGCTGCAGCACCCCTGCTGAAGGTGTTCGCTCGGCTCGGCGAGGATTCCCTGACAGCCACGGCCCCAGAGACAGCGCCAGTTCGACTCGAGGAAGCCCCGGTCGAAGTGCCACGTGGTGTCGTCGGACTCGATGATCTCGAAGGGCCCTTCCCCCGGAATCCGGTCCGCTGTCACTGCGCTGCTCCTTGCTCGGGGACGAGCCAACGATACGCACCGTTCGCTGCTGCAACGGCGGAGGAGAGCGTCGCCTGCAGGAGATAACCGCCGGTGGGAGCGTCCCAGTCGAGCATCTCGCCGGCGACGAAGAGGCCGGGAAGGCGGCTCAGCATCGAGTGCTCGTCGACCTCGGACATCGACACCCCACCCGCCGAGGAGATCGAGCGGTCGAGGTCACCGAGCGAGTCGACGCGTAGCGCGGCACCCTTGAGGAGCGTTGCCATCTCGCGGGGTGCGGACGGGAGCTGGTTCTCGGTGGACTCCCGAACGATGCCGATGGCCACCGGATCGAGGCCGCCGCACCGTCGTAACCAGGAACTCGTCGACTCGCCGCGCCTGCGGAGAGCGAGACGTTGCTCGAGTGCTTCCGGTGACGAGTCGGGACGGAGATCGATCTCGAGCAGTGCCGCGGTCGATGAATGGATCGCTGCACGGATGTTGCGCGAGTGCGCATAGATCGGGGTGCCCTCGAGGCCCTGGCGCGTCACCATCAGATCGCCCCGGATCGTTTCGGACGCACACGTGACAGCAACGTTCTTGAGCGGGATCCCCTCGAACCGGTCGCGGAAGTGAACTGACCAGGCAACATTCGCCGCAGCATTCGACGGCTCGAGCGGTGTCACGGCGATGTCGAGGCCCGAGAGCGTTGTCGTCCAGCGCCCGTCCGATCCGGTGCGGGGCCAGCTTGCTCCGCCGAGGGCCAGGACGACGGCATCGGTCTCGACGGTGATCTGTCGGGGTTCGTCGTTCGGTGGTCGTTGCTCCAGCAGGAGGCGTGCCGGTTGTCGACCGTGGTCGGGGTTTACCTCCAGACCGATCCATCGGTGGCGGGTTTCGACGGTCACACCGAGCGAGGCAAGACGCCGGAGCCACGCGCGCAGCAGTGGGGCGGCGCGCCACGAGTCGACGAAGACCCGTCCGCTCGAGCCGACAAAGGTGTCCTCGCCGAGGTCTGCGGCCCATTGGCGCACTGCGTCCTGATCGAAGCGTGTGATCGCGGTGTCGAGGACATCGGACGCACAGGAGTACCGCGACAACAACTGTGGAGTCGGTTCGCTGTGTGTGAGGTTCAGTCCGCTTCGCCCGGCGAGGAGGAACTTGCGCCCCACGGAGCCCATCTGTTCGAAGACGGTCACGCGGCACCCCAGCGTTGCGAGCACCTGGGCAGCCATGAGACCTGCCGGCCCGCCACCGATGATTGCCACGCGGTACTGCGGGTTGAGCGAGTCAACCTCGGGTAGACCGGCAGCGTCACTCACCCTCGCAGGATACGAGACCGTTGGTGGCGGGCCTGCGGCGCTGCCTAGGGTGCAGGAATGACACACGTTGCCGGGATCGCCCTGTCGGGGACTGCAGCGACGGCGCAGGTGCACGAACTGGGCTCGGGTCGTCTGGTGGCGAGTCACGTCGTACCGATCGCGGCCGGCTCGGTGCTTGCCGACGGCGAGGTGGACACTGCTGCGGGTCTCGCTGCCGTCATGGAAGTGATCGACGGTGTCTCGACCCGCGGCGCAGCGGCTCTCGCGATCAGTTCGCCGCTGCACGGGCTGGTCGTGGTCGACGCGGGTGGTCAGTCCGTTCGACCCGCCCTGACGGCCATCGACGGGCGCTCTGGGCCCGACGCCGGTTGGTGTCGCAAGAAGTTTTCGACCGAGTGGTGGGCCGAGCAGCTCGGTGTGGTCCCCGCGTCGTTCCACACGGTGACCAAACTGTCGTGGCTCCATCGGAGCGAGGCCGACCACTGGGCTCGGACGGCGGGCTTCCTCACGCTCCACGACTATGTCGCGTCGGCACTTGCGGCATCACCGTCCCGTCGTTGTACCGACCCGGCAAGTGCATCAGGGACCGGTTACTGGTCGAGCGTGAGTGCTGCGTATCACGCAGACGTCCTGTCGCTCATCGATGCGTCTCGCAACTGGTCCGCGGCGTTGCCCGACGTGGTCCCGGCAGGCTCGCGCCTCGGCATGCTCGGCCCTACGGCCGTTGCGGTGGGTACGAGTCATGTCGCCGCCGTTGCGGAGGCACTGGCTGTCGAAACCGGAGATGTGGTGGTGCTGCTCGACGAACCGGTGCGTGTGGTGGCGCTTGCGACCTCGGCAACGACAGTCGTCCCCGTCGATGACGTCTCGGACATCTGGGTCGATCGATTGGTCGACGTTCGCGGACGGCCGATGCTCTCGTTGGTGCTACCGGGCCGTCCGGCCGATGTGGTGACCCCGGACCGGGTCCGCGAGGTGCTCGAGGTCCTCGAGCGCGCCGGGGCGTCGACTCACGGGGCGATGACGGTGGTAAGCGATCGGTCCGATGTGTCGGTCGTGGCACCGTGGCTCGCAAAGGTGCTCGGGCGGCGCGTCCTGCGTTGTGGTGCGGCCGATGCGATCGCGATGGGAGCAGCCGCCTGCGCTGCGTTTCTGCTCGAGGGGTCCTGGCCGGACTGGTCGGCCCCCGCAAGTCAACGCTGAGGTGAACTAGCGCGCGCGATCCGCAGCCACGACACTCTCGAGGATCGAGAGTCCCATGGTGATCTTGCGGAGGAACGAGGTCGAGTGCGGCACGAGATGGAACCTCGGGTGCGGTGACCAGAGCTCTCGCAGCCGTCGGTCGAGCGCCACGGCCTCATCGTTCGACTCGGTCCGGTAGCGGTTACCGCTCTCGAACGAGAGACCGCCGACCGCAGAGGTCTCGAAGAAGATCACGATGTCGTAGCGGGCCAGTTCGGCCTCGTGCGAACTGTTCATGACGCCGAAGAACTCTGCGGCACCATCGGGCCAGTACGCGGCGCCGTCGACGGTCCCGCGGTCGCAGAGCAGCACCCGGTCGGGGTACCGGGCGGCCTGAATGTCTTCGAGGCTGTGCTGCACCTCGAAGATCGCCCGCTGCAGTGACCGCTGTGCGGCGTCCTCGGTCACCCGCGGGAAGCCTCCGGCGAACAGGATCGTCGCCGCCTCGGGTACCACGATGACGGCATCGCCGATCTCTCGGCGGAACAGGTCAGCTGCCGTGGTCTTGCCCGCACCCGGTCCACCGGTGAGCGCGATACGAAGCGGCTGTGACGTACCCGAACGGTTCACCGGGTCAGATCCCCTCGGCTGCGTCGAGTCCCGCCTTGTCGACGCCCTGCTTGCGCGGCAGCGTGTCGAAGATCGCTGGGTACGGGCGCCACGGCGAGGGCAGCGTCCCGCCCCGCGCCTGCTGGATCGTGCGCCAGACGTTCTCGCTCGTGCAGGGGAGATCGATGTGGCGCACGCCGAGGTGGGCAAGCGCATCGATCACTGCGTTCTGCACCGCCGGCGTGCTGCCGATGGTGCTTGCCTCGCCGATGCCCTTCGCCCCGAGCGGGTTGAGCGGTGAGGGAGTCTCGGTGCTCACCACCTCGAAACTCGGGAACTCGGCGGCGGAGGGGAGCGCGTAGTCGAGCAGCGTTGCCGTGAGGGGGTTCCCCTCCTCGTCGTAGACCACCTGCTCGTAGAGCGCCTGGCTGACCCCTGCCGCCGTACCGCCGTGCTGCTGACCCTGTACGAGCAGTGGATTGATGACCGTTCCGCAGTCGTCGACGGCGACGTGGCGCAACAGCCGCACGCGTCCGGTCTCCTCGTCGACCTCCACGACTGCGATGTGCGCACCGAACGGGAAGGTCGCATCGCTCTGGCTGAAGTCGAGCTGGGCAGCGAGACCCGTGGTGCCATCGCTGTGGTCCACGGCCTCGGTGTCGTCGAGCGCCGCCTGTGCGAGCGCCGCCCACGAGAGCGCCTTCGCCGGAACGCCGGCTACACCGACTGATCCTGCAGCCGTGTCGATCACGATGTCGTCGACGCTCGCCTCGAGCAGGTGTGCTGCGAGTCTGCGCGCCTTGTCCACCATGGCCTTGGTCGCGTTGAGCACCGCCGAGCCGCCGAGTTGCAGCGAGCGCGAGCCGCCCGTTCCTCCGCCCGAGCGGACGAGATCGGTGTCGCCCTGCACGAGACGGATGCGCTCCACGGGGATGCCGGTCTCGGAGTTCACGATCATCGCGAACGTGGTCTGGTGTCCCTGACCGTGAGCGGAGGTCCCGACGGTCATGGTTGCCGATCCGTCGGCATGGACGGCGACGGCTCCATACTCCGCGGCGCCGCCCCCGGCAGTTACCTCGACATAGGTGGAGACGCCGATGCCGAGGAGGTGCTTGTCGCCGCGTTCGCGCCGCGCCGCCTGCTCGCGCCGGAGGGTGTCGTAGCCGATGTGGTGGGCGGCGGTCTCGAGCGGGAGGAGGTAGTTCCCGCTGTCGTAGGTGACACCCGTGTGTGTGGAGAACGGGAATGCGTCGTTCGGCACCATGTTCCGGCGACGGATCTCGATCGGATCGATACCGAGTTCGAGTGCCGCCTGGTCGACGGCGCGCTCGATCATGGCCGTTGCCTCGGGTCGGCCGGCGCCCCGATACGCCCCGGTCGGGGTCGTGTTGGTGGCCGCGACTGCCACGTCGATCTGGAGTGCCGGGAGTCGATAATTGCCCTGCGACATCCGGCGCGTGCCGGCGGGGAGATACGCACCCATGCCGGGGTATGCACCGCTGTCGCCGACGATTCGGGCACGCAGACCGGTGAACCGCCCGTCGTTGGTGCAGCCGAGCTCGACGTACTGGACCTGTGCGCGGCTGTGTCCGAGGATGAGCATGTCCTCGCTGCGCGAGGCCGTCCAGGTGGTGGGTCGCTGGAGTTTCCATGCCACTGCCGCCACGACGATCTGCTCGGCGTAGGCCCCGACCTTCCCGCCGAAACCGCCGCCGACGTGCGGAGTGATGAGGTGCACTTGATCGCGCTTGAGACCGACGGCGCGCGACACCAGGTTGTGCATGAGGTGCGGCATCTGCGTTGATGCATGGATCACGAGACGTCCGCGCTCGTCGATCGACGAGGCAGCCGTGAGCGGCTCGAGTGCGGCGACCGCAACCTTCTGGTTGACGTACCGGCCGCGAACCACGTGGTCGGCCGTCCCGAGCAGGTTCGGGTCGTCGGGATCGGTCGACGCAAGCGCCACATTGTTCCCGTGCTGGGGAAACAACACCGTCGCGTCGGGTGCGAACGCCGCCTCAGGGTCGACGACCGCAGGAAGTGGGTCGTACTCCACCGAGACGAGGGCGGCAGCATCGCGAGCGGCGACTGCCGACTCGGCCACCACGACGGCGAGCGGTTCGCCGACGAAGCGGACCGTGCCGTTCGCGAGCGGTGGCCGAGCGAAGTCGTCGTGAACCTTCGCCATTCCGTGTTGGCTCGGCAGTTGAAGATCGTCGGCGGTGTAGACGGCCACGACCCCGGGTGACGCGAGTGCCGCACCGGTGTCGATCGAGAGAAGGCGGGCGTGCGCGTAGTCCGAGCGGACGAAGGCGAGGTGAACCTCGCCCTCGAGTCGGAGGTCACCGACATACTTGGCCCGTCCGAGCAGCAGCTCCGGGTCCTCCGTGCGGACAACCTTGGTTCCGAGAATCGATCCAGCCATGGCGGTGAAGGTAGTTCAGTCGCTCGTCCGGGAGGCCATCCGCGCCCCGTCGTGCAACACTGGCGCACGTCAGGCCGGGAACATGGGGGTACACGAGCCATGGCGTACGACAATCTCTTCGAACCGATCCAGGTGGGACCCGTCACCATCCCGAACCGGATCGTCCGTTCTGCACACGGCACGTTGCTGGGCGGCGAGAAGCTGATCGCCTATCACGAGGCACGCGCTGCAGGCGGTGTGGGGATGAGCACGCTCGAAGCAACTGGCGTTCACGAGAACGCACCGAGTCTCATCCCGCTCTACAACGACTCCTGCATCCCCTTCTACCGCGAGATCAGCGCCCGGATGCGGCCGTACGGCATGAAGATCCTGCAGCAGATCTACCACCCGGGGGCGGCGACCCGTCCGAAGAAGGCAGCTACGCAGGTCTCCGCAAGCGCGATCCCGAACCCACTCATCGGCGGAATCCCGTTCGAGATGTCGAAGCCGGACATCGCCGAGATGGTGGAGCACTTTGCTGCCGCAGCACGTCGATGCCGTGATGGCGGCCTCGACGGCGTCGATGTGCACGCATCGAGCGGTTATCTGCTCGAGCAGTTCCTGTCACCTGCGAACAACACGCGCGAGGACGAGTACGGCGGTTCGCTCGAGAACCGGATGCGCTTCCTGATGGAAACTCTCGAGGCCATCCGGGCTGAGGTCGGGTACGACTTCTGTGTGGGCATCCGACTCCCCAACGAGGAATACATCCCCGGGGGACTGACCCCCACCGATGTCGCCGAGATCGCACGGATCGTGGAGCCCTACGTCGACTATGTGTCACTCCACATGGGCTCGTACTGGCGATTCCACAAGCTGCTGTCCACGATGGACGACCCGCTCGGCCACGAGATTCCGCACAATGAACCCATCATCCGCGCGGTGTCGAAGCCGACCATCGTGGTGGGTCGGATCATGACGCTCGACCACGCGAGCCACATCGTGGCGAGCGGACAGGGCGACATGGTGTCGATGGTCCGTGCATTGATCGCCGATCCCGAACTGGTCAACAAGGCGCGGCGCGGCGAGGTCGATCGCATCCGGCCGTGCATCGGCTCCAATATCGGGTGCGTTGGCCAGTTGATGTCGGCTGGGAAGCTCAGCTGTGTGGTGAACGTGGCTGCTGGGTCGGAGAGCTCGGTGCCGTTCGAGACCCCTTCCCCTGCGCCGACGCGCAAGAAGGTCCTCGTGGTCGGTGGTGGCCCCGCCGGGCTCGAGGCAGCACGAACGGCCGCGCTGCGGGGCCATGAGGTCCATCTGTACGAAGCCACTCGGCATCTCGGCGGTCAGGTTGCGATTGCGGCCACGGCGCCGCACCGCTCCGACATCGGAGCGATCACCGAATGGCTCGCCAGCGAGGTCGAGCGTCTCGGCGTCACGATCCGCCTCGCCACGATGGTGGATCCCGACATCGTGAGCGAACTGGCGCCCGACGAGTTGGTCATCGCCACCGGTAGTGCACCGCGCCGTGATGGATTCCACGTCGCCACTCCCATTGCGCCGATAGCGGGTCACGACCTGCCGCACGTCTACACGTCGTGGGACATCTTCGGATTCGGTGGACGGGCGAACATCGAGGGACCGGCACTGGTCTACGACGACACCGGTACGTTCGAGGCCATCTCGGTTGCCGACGCCCTGCTCGAGGCAGGGGTCCGAGTGACCATGGTGGGTCGCCACGACAGCATCGGCGCGAATCTTCCTTACCCCCCGGTCACCGTGCAGGCGGCGAAGGAGCGTCTGCTCTCGGGTGACTTCGACTTCATCGGTGGTCATTACGTGCAGGCCATCACGCCGGACGAAGTGCTGATCGGCGTTCCGTTCACCGAGCGACGCCGCATGGTGCAGGCCCGCACAGTGGTCATCGTCTCGTACAACCACCCGAACCGGGAACTGCTCGAGTACGTGGCGCCCGGGGGGATCGCAGACGGCGGGATGGCGATTCACCTCGTCGGCGATGTCACCGGGACGAATGGCATCATGCCGGCGATCCACCAGGCGGCAGCGGCTACACGCGAGATGTAGCCCGCAGCGGAGGGAACGGGTCGATGGGATCGCGCCGCTCCGTCGATACGGTGACGGGATGCCCGCCTGCGCCACCGTCGATGCGTCCGGTATCCACATCCGGCTCAGCGGTTGGGCTGCTGCCGGTGCGTTCGTGCGGCGTATCGACCTCACGCCGGAGGAGGTCCTCTCCGCCGAGATCCTCGAGTGGCGAGGGGTCCGTCAGCGTTTCGGCACGCGGTTGCGCAGCGCGCACCTCCCGCGAATGCGGGCGGGTGGGTTCTTCCTCGTGAAGCGCAAGCGTCTGCGTCTGGTGTGGGTGTGGCTGCACCGCGGCGAACCGGCACTCTTCCTCGACACCACCGGTCGACGCCCCGGGGAGATCGCGTTCACCCGCTCGCTCGTCGACTTCGGCGAGGGCTCGGAGTGGCTCACGCAGCAAGTGCGCTGAGCACGGCATCGGCACACCGTGATCCGCTGAAGAGCGCGCCCTGGATGGAGGGCGTATCGCGGTGATCTCCGCACACGAACAGGCCGTCGCCGAGCGACTGGCGCTGCTTCGGGCGGAACGGGGGAAGTTGATCGGGTTGCCCGTGGGCGATGGAATTGGTCCGCAGGTGCGTCCAGGCATCGACGGTTGGTCCCCACCAAGCCCGCAGCTGCGCGCGGACGGACGGCTCGAGATCGGTGCGATCCGTTGCCGGACACGCCGCGGCGATGAGCGCACGGCCGTCGCCGGGTCCGTAGTCGGGGGACACGTTGGTCATGATCGCAACGTTCAGCGCCGGACCACTCGCCATCGCGTCGAGCACGATGAGACGGTCACGAAGCGGAGGTGTAGGAGCGGCGAACCACACACAGGCAACCGGTCGCGAGGCCACCGGTTCGAGGCCCAGTAGGCGTGCGGCGGCGGGTCCGTCGGTGGCCACGACGACGCACCGCGCTGACACGGTCCTGCCATCGACGGTGATCACCCGATTGGGCGTGACGTCGGCCACCGGTGTGTTGAGGTGAAGTGTCTCGTGGCGAAGGCCGTCGGCGATCTGCGCAGGGATCTCCTGCATGCCCCGCGCCGGCACTGCAGAGTTACCGACCGCGAGACACCGCATGATGGTGTCGAACATCCGACGACTCGCCGAGAGTGCAGGGTCGAGTTGGATGCCGCCGATGAGCGGACGGAAGAAGCGGTCGATCATGCGCTCGCTGAAGCCATCGGACCGCAGCGCGTCGATTGTCTGCATGTCGGGCGCTTGAAGGAGCTCGAGCGGGTCGGCTCGCCGGAGGCGCAGCAGCAGACGGGCGAGGCGCGCCTTGTCGAGTGGCGAGCCGACCGGGGCGATCGCAGAGTCGATCATCCGTGAGGGCATACGCAACGGGTCACCGACCCGATGGAAGCGAGTTCCGACGCGGACCATCGCTCCCGGGTCGAAGCTGCGCAGGTCCAGTGCGGGAACGTCGAGCAAGCGGTGAAGCTCCGGGTACGCAGTGAGCACCACCTGGAAGCCTCTGTCGAGGCGGAAGCCGTCGACGATGTCGGTGCGCACGCGCCCGCCCACCCCGTCGGATGCCTCGAGCACGATGCATGTACGGCCCCGCTGCTGGAGCGATCGTGCGGCGGTGAGGCCGGCCAGTCCGGCGCCCACCACGACCACGTCGACGTCTCGGGGCAGCTCGGTGGTCACCCCCATGACGCTACGCAGCACCGGGCGGAGTCACACGCCCCGTATGCGTTCGGGGCTACGTGGTCACGACCTCGCTCGGTCCCGCAACCGTCTCGGTCGCCCGATCCGCACGTTCACCCCGGGCGACCAGAGCGCGATGGGTTCGCCTTCCGGGTGGGGGAGGCCGGCGGCGGTCATCAGCGATTCATCGAGATCGACGACGGTGGCGCGATGGAGCGGCCAGGGCTCATGATCGACCTTCGCCCAGATGGGGCGTCCGGCCCACGTGGACCCGAGCGCCCACCTTGCCGTCACAAAGTGTTCGAGGTCGGTCACATCCTCGGGTGCAACTCGATCACCGACGCGGAGTGCAAGGCGGCTGAATGCACGGTCACGCGGCCAACGACGCGATGAGCGGTATTCGACGAGGCCGTCGGACCCCTCGATCGACCCGGACGAGATCGACCCGGACGAGATCGACATCGATGACCAGCAGTAGGGCAGGTGGTAGGAGACGCGGGCGACCAGCGTGGGAACGAGCCGCGTGATGTCGAGGCTCATGAACCACACACCGCGGCGTCCGTCGGGGGCGACGATGTAGGTGCGGATGTTCGTCTCGGGGAACGACGAGAGTCGCCCGAACGGGGGCAGCCCCGGAACCCTGATTCGGTCCATCCAGAACGGAATGAGGCCTACCCATGCAGCGCCGTCGAACGTGTCGACCCGAAACGGTGGGGGAATGTGTCGTTGGACGGCCTCGGGGTCGAAGGGCCAGTGCACCGAGCCAAGTCGTTGCCAGCCCTGCAGCATCACAGGACGACGCACCGGCGAGGGGCACGACGGACTGATGGGTTCGGTCTCGGCGGTCATCGGACGATCGCAGCGGTCTCCGAGCGTTGGGCCACCCGTCGGCCGCGTCGATAGACGATGCGGTCGCGCGGCGCATCGGCCATGGCGCCGCGCACCGTCGGTGCAGCGATGGCCACGAGATCGGCCGGATCTCCGACGCGCATGTCGACGCGGCCCACGCCGAGTACCTCGCGCCCGCAGTTGCCGACGAGTTCGAGAGCCGCATCCGGGAGTTGGTGGGCAGCCATCACCAGCAGCGACGCAGTCTCGAGCGCGTCACTGCGACCCATCGGGTTGAACGGGTCCTGCACATTGTCGGCACCGACCGCCACACGCACGCCCGCGTCGCGCAGCACATTGATCGGGGCGATACCGCGAGGCATGGCGCTCTCGTGCTCCCAGCCCTGGAGGAACAGGTTCGTCTGCGGCAGCGGGATCACCGCAATGCGAGCCTCAGCGGCCTCCCGGGCAACAGCCTGCTGCACCTCGATCGGCACCATCGAGAGGCTCACGCAATGACTCGCGGAGACCTCATGTGGGAAGCCGGTGTCGAGGATCGAGCGCGCCAGCAGCCGTAGC
>JAULYZ010000052.1:61911-82567 GCA_032117595.1 Acidimicrobiia bacterium
CGTAGCGAGAGCATGTGCGGATCGAGCGTTTCGTCCACGTGGAGATCCATCCCGATGCCCGCATCGGAGGCCACGCGCAGCGCATTGTCGATCAGTCCCTGCGGATCGGGGTCGAGGTGAGGGCATCCGCCCACGAGGTGCGCGCCGAGCGACACGGCCTCGAGGAGCGCAGCGCGGTTGTCGGCGCCGTCGGGGCCTGTCATCGGCGACGCAGTCAGCGCAACGATCTGGATGTCCATGAGGTCGGTGAACTCGGTGATCGCCTCCTGCACGGCGCGTAGGTGCATCACGCCGTTTCCCCCGCCGACATTCACGTGGGTGCGGACCGCCGTGGTGCCGTTGAGGAGCAGGCGCTCGAGGGCGGCTCGTGCGCGCATGACCATGTCGTCGAAGGTGAACTGACCCCGTTTGGCGGCAGCCACCCAGGCATCGATGGCGCCGATGAGGTCGCCGCGGGGGTTCGGCACGTTGTCGGCCGTGAGTGCTTTGTCGATGTGGGCATGTGGCTCGACGAGTCCCGGGAGTACGAGTCGCCCGCCGAGGTCCTCGACGGAGAGGTTGCCGGCTCCCACAGTGGCATCGGCCGGTCCGGAGGTTTCGACGGGAGTAACCGCTGCGATTCGGCCCTGCTCGACCGAGATGTTCACTCGACGTCCGTCGGGGAGCAGTGCGTTGGTGAGCCTGAGGGTCATGGTCACAGTGTGGCGGGCGTGGGAAAGTTCCGTCCGTGACCGTTGCACCCCCCCGACCCTCCCGTGGCATCTGGCTGTATCCCGACGCCCCTGTTGGCGATCTCGTCGAGGCCGTCGTGGAGGCCGACCGGGGTGGTCTCGACGAGGTATGGGTGGCCGACGAGGGCGTGGCCCGCGACCCCTGGGTGATCCTCTCGGCCGCTGCGGTGCGGACCTCACGGGTGCGACTCGGCACCGGTATCACCACTGCTGCGCTCCGCCATCCCGGCGCACTCGGCGCAGCCGTCTCGACGCTCGACGAACTGAGCGGTGGTCGTGCTGTGCTCGGCCTTGGGGTGGGCGGTCATGAGTCGCTCGGGCCCTTCGGCATCACCGTCGACCGCCCGGTGGCTGCCGTGCGCAATGCCGTCCGTGCAGCGCGGGCTGTCATCGAGCGTCGGGCCGCCGATGGTTATGCGCCTCCGCCGCACGGCGTGCCGCCGCGCCGAGTACCGATCTTCGTCGGCGCAAAGGGCGAGCAGCTCAACCGCATGGCGAGTCGCGAGGCAGATGGTGTGTTCCTCTCCGGTTTCGCGCTCGACGCTCTCGACGAACCGGTCGGGTGGGCCCGGTCGGCGAGGCCCGTGCACGTCGGACTCTTCGCGTCGGTGCGGTTCCGTGCAGACGCTCCCGTGGACCCAACGTCGCTCATCGGTTCGCCGGCCGAGGTCGGCGAGGGACTCCGTCAACTGGTGCTTCGCCATCACCCCGAGACCATCGGGCTCGCTCTCGTGGACCACGACCACCCGGTGGACATGGTGCGGCGGGCGTTGGACTCGTTCGCAGTGCTCGACGCGTTGTTGCCCTAGTGGGCGCAGAGGTTCAGCAGTCGCGGACCACGTCGAAGGTGCGCAGTGTGCAGTCCCGCCACCAGGGGCCCATCGCTGCGTCGACCTCGGCCAACTTGTCGGCCGGGATCGAGAACCAACTCTCGTCGTCGGCCCAGACGATCATGGCGCAGATCTCGTCGGGGCGTCCGCGCTCGACCCACAGTTGCTTTCGGACGAAACCCTGCTGCTGCTCGAGGAACCGGCTCCAGGTGCGCTCCTCGACCTCCATCCACTGTGCTCGTTCGGACTCAGTGACCGGGAACGTGAGGAACTCGATGACCATGCCACTCAGTATGACGGCTTGGCCAGCGTCTACGGTCGGTCCATGACCCCGGAGACTGCCGCCGTCGACGCAGTGCTGCGATCGACACGATCCGTTCGCAAGGCGCTCGATCTCGACCGACCCGTCGATCATCGACTGATCCTCGAGTGCATCGATCTCGCCGAGCAGGCGCCGACAGGCGGCAATATCTCGAGCCGTCGGTGGATGGTCGTGCGTGACCCGGCAGTGCGGGCATCGCTTGCGGAGATCTATCGAGCAGCGGGCGGCAACGGGATCATCGAGCTCGCAGGGCGCCTGCGCGGGACCGGACATGCGAGCGAGCGGGTGATGGCATCGGGCGCCTACCTCGCCGAGCGCCTGCAGGACGTGCCGGTGGTGGTGATTGCTTGCATCTGGGGAGTGCACGACAACTCGGGGAAGCCGGGCCTGTTCGACTCGGTGCTGCAATCGGCATGGAGCTTCTGCCTCGCCGCCCGCGCTCGCGGTCTGGGTACTGCATGGACCACGCTCCATCTGACCCGTGCTCAGGAGGTCGCCGACCTGCTCGGCATCCCCGAGGGCGTCACCCAGGTGGTCCTGCTCCCGGTGGCGCACACCAACAAGCAGGAGTTCCGCGCGGCCGAACGGCGCCCAGCCGCAGAGATCACCTACGTCGATCACTGGGGACACGTCGTGCGCGACGACGGGGCCGACGCAGCGGTGTTCGAGACCGATCTCGATGCGCCGGTCCGTGCGGTGCGCGCTGCACTCGAGGCGCATCCGCCGGCCAGCTCTGCGGTAGAGGTGCAACTCGAGCCGATCGGCCGACGTGTGCGTCTGCGGGTGCTCAGCGCAGACCCTGTTGCCCCAACCTCGGTCGTCCCCGCGCTCGAGAACCTCGCTTCGTACGCCGAACGGATCAGGTCGGCGGTACAGGCATCGGGCTGAAACCGAGCCCTGGGCCCTCGGGCACGAGGACGCAACCGTCGACGATGGTGGGCACCGGCATCCCGCAGGGGAACGAGCCGCCCTCGGGGAGCCACGGCACCTCGACCCAGTGCACCTGCGGGGTCACGGCGGCCCAGTGCAGGTTGGCGAGCAGCGAGGGACCGAGCGAATAGTTGTGCGGGCACAGCGGCACGCCGGTCCGCGCCGAACTCTCAGCGAGGCGCCGTGCGGGTGTGAGGCCGCCGAGTTTGACCACCTCGGGCTGCAGCACGTCGACGGCTCCCGAGGCGAGCAGACGTTCGAGACCCGACACGCTGAACTCGTTCTCGCCTGCGGCAATCGGCATGGTGGCGCGCCGTCGGACTCGAGCGAGCGCGTCGTGGTCGGTCTGGGGGAACACCGGTTCCTCGAACCAGGCGAGTTGTGCACCCGCAAGCGCTGCGGCGGCTGCATGTGCACCGGCTTCGTCGAAACGTGCACTGGCATCCACCATGAGGACGACCTCGGGGCCGAGGCGACGGCGCACCTCGTTGATGAGCACGGGGTCGGCTTCGTGCAGTTTGACCGCGCGGAAGCCTGCGTCGAGCGCACGGGTCGCATCGGTACATACCCCGTCGACGTCACCGATCCAGGTGAGGCTCGCATAGGCGCCAACCGGGTCGGGTCGTCGCTCGCCCAGCAGATCGGCGACAGGACGTCCGAGCCGTCGCCCCAACAGGTCCCACAGCGCAAGGTCGATGCCACTCATCGCCGTCGAGACGATGCCCTCGTGCCCGTACTGCAGCGTTGCCCGGAACATGCGGTTCCAGATCGACTCAATACCGCCCACGCTGTCGCACGCTGAGCCCACCACTACCGGCGTCAGCAAGCTGTCGATGGCGACGGCAATCGGCAGAACCGGCGTGCCGGGGAGCGCAGCAGGCTGGTACGTGCCCCACCACGTCTCACCCGTGCCTACCACGCCGTCGGACCCGATAGCGCGAACCAACAACTGCGGATTGAGCGGATCCGCGAGGATTTCAACCTCGATGGATTCGACCGTCCGCTCCGCCATGGGGTGAGCGTATGCGCCGGTGAGGGTCCGCAACGGGTGATGTCGAACGAGCGGATTCCCGCGGGTCGACCGCTTGCGATGGGTAGGACGCTGCGATCAGACGCGTTCGAGCACGATCACGGGGATGACCCGTGAGGTCTTGGCCGCGTACTCGTCGAAGTTCGGCATCTGGTCGGCCTGGGCGCGGAACAGGCGGTCACGCTCGGCACCGGTTGCCTCCACCGCCATCGCCTCGTAGGTCTCGCCGGGCAGTTCCACCGTGACACGCGGGTTCGCCTTCATGTTCAGGTACCAGTGCGGGTCCTTCGGCGAACCGCCTTTGGAGGCGATGATGACGACTCGGTCGCCGTCGAGGCTGTAGACGAGCGGGCTCGTGCGGCGCTCGCCGGACTTGGCGCCGATGTGAGTGACCAGCACGAGCGGGGAGCCCGCGAACATGCCGGTGACCTTGCCGTTGTTCGCCCGGAACTCCTCGATCAGCTTCGCGTTGAAGGCGTTGATGTCCCGGGCCATGTCGTTGGAGTCGCTCATGGCTCGGGACGGTAGCGGCTCGGTGGCCTAAGTTGTCCGCCGTGAGCCAATCCCCAGCAGAAGCCGTCGTGCGGCGCTACGCCGATGAGTTGTACCGACTCCGCAACCTCGACATCATCCCCGAACTCGTCTCGGATCCGACGATTCGCCACGAACCGAGCGGTGAGACACTCACCTACACCCTCGCCGACAGCCTCGCCCGGGCGAAGCATCTCCAGGCCGAGTTCTCCGCCATGCGGTTCGACGAGGTGGCCTTCATCGCGAACGACACCGATGTCTGCTGGGTGTTCGATGCTGCGCTCGTGCGCGCCGACGGCACCGAGGTGACGATGTGCGGTGTCGAGGTGTTCCGGGTGCGCGGCGGCAAGATCGTCGAGGTCTGGAACCCGAAGCCCGCTCCCGGGTCCTGGGGCTGAGCCGTGACGAACGCAATCCATCGTGTGCCGTTCGGCCGGACGGGTCACGAGAGCAGTCGCGTGATCTTCGGCGCAGCGGCGCTCGGCTCGATGCGTCAGGAGCGCGCCGATGCCCTGCTCGATGCCCTGCTGGAGTTCGGTGTCAACCACATCGACACGGCGGCCTCCTACGGCGACGCCGAGCTCCGAATCGCGCCGTGGATGGTGCAGCACCGATCGAAGTTCTTCCTCGCCACCAAGACCGGCGACAGGACGGGTCGCGCTGCACGCGAATCACTCGAGCGTTCGCTCGAACGGATGGGCGTCGACTCGATCGATCTCATCCAGCTCCACAATCTCGTCGAGGTCGACGAGTGGGACACGGCGTTCAGCCCCACCGGCGCTGTCGCCGCGCTGGAGCAGGCACGCAACGAGGGTCTCGTGCGCTTCATCGGCGTCACGGGGCACGGCACCCGCATCGCCGCGATGCACCTGCGGAGCCTCGAACGCTTCGACTTCGACTCGGTGCTCCTCCCGTTCAACTTCACGATGCTGGCCAGCGACGCGTACCGCAGCGATGTGGAGCGATTGCTCGCACTCTGTGCCGATCGTGGAGTTGCGGTCCAGACCATCAAGTCAGTGGCCCGGCGTCGCTGGCCCGACGACAGCACCGAGTCCCGCTTCTCGTGGTACCAGGCCCTCCCGCCGGGTGGTGCGCTGCAGCGGGCTGTCGACTTCGTGCTCGGTCGAGAGCAGCTGTTCCTCAACACCTCGAGCGACGGACGGTTGCTGCGCCCGATCCTCGAGGCTGCAAGTCGTCACGGGAGTGTCCCCAGCGATGCAGCGATGCTGGCCGACGTGGACGAGCACGGCATGTCGCCGATCTTCGACGGTTCGGATCTCGAGCGGATCTAGGCGTACCCCGGCGCTGTCGGCTCGCCGGACCGCGTCACCTGTTCAGAGCGATCCGAAGAAGGCAGTGAGTTCTGCGGCGACTGCGAGAGGCTGCTCCGCAGGGCCAAAGTGTCCGCCCTTGGGCATCAGCGTCCAGCGATGAAGGTTGGAGTACTTCGCCGCAACCGAGCGCGGCAGCAGCACCAGTTCCTTCGGGAAGATCGCAAAGCCGGTCGGTGCCTCCACGATGGGGATTCGGTCGTGGATCGGCGGCCAGCCACCGTTGAAGTGCTCGAAGTAGATGCGCAGTGACGGACCGATGGCGCCCGTGAGCCAGTAGATCGAGGCAAGGGTGATCAGTTCGTCGCGGTTGAAGACCGACTCCACGTCACCATCGCAGTCGCTCCACGCACGCCGCCGCTCCCAGATCCACGCTGCGGTTCCCACGGGCGAGTCGGCCAGTGCGTAGGCGAGCGTCTGTGGATCGTGGGTGTGCACCGTGACGTGGCTGCGGATGAGCCAGTCGACCTCGGCGGTCCGTTGCACCATCCACTCCTCGTCCGGCCCGAACGCCTCAGGTGCGAGTTCGCGGCGGTTCACACCCGGGATGACGGGCAGGCTCATGTACACCCCGGTGAGGTGCTGTGCGTGAGCGTGGCCGAGTTCCGAGGTGACGATTGCGCCCCAGTCGCCCCCGTACGCGCCGAAGCGGTCGTAGCCGAGGCAGTCGCGCATCAGCTTCACCCACAGTTCGGCAACCCGTCGCACGTTGACCCCATGGGTCTGCAGCGGGTTCGAGAATGCGAAGCCCGGGAGCGACGGGATGACGAGGTCGAAGGAGTCTTCGGGGCGTCCACCCACCGATGCAGGATCCGTCAGCGGCTCGATGAGCCCGCGGAGGTCCCAGAACGTCCACGGCCAGCCATGAGTTGCGATGAGCGGCCGGGGGTTCGGCCCCTTCCCGCGGATGTGGAGGAAGTGGATCGGGATGCCGTCGATCTCCACCCGGTAGTTCGGGTACGAGTTCATCTGGGCCTCGTGCGTGCGCCAGTCGTAGTCGTTCGCCCAGGTGTTCACCATGCTCTGCAGCCACGTGCGTTCGACGCCGTACTTCCACCCGTCGCCCGGGATCTCCGGGGCGAATCGTGTGGCGAGCAGTCGCCGCCGGAGGTCGTCGAGATCGGTCTGTGGGATGTCGATGGTGAAGGGAACGGGACGCGCCATGGCGACTGCGTAGCACGACCGGGGTGCCGAACGCACGGCCCGTTATCGTTCGCCCAATGAGCGTCGATGTGATCCCTGAGGCTGGTTCCGTGCTCGACCCGGCCGAGCAGCAGTTGGTCGACTCCGCAATCGCGGCCCTCCTTGCGGACGCCGACCCACGGACACTCGATCCCGTCGAGTTCCGGCGCCGTCGATACGACCACGGGTTGGCCTGGGTGTACTTCGACCGCGGTTTTGGCGGCCTCGGCGCCTCCCCGAAGGCACAGGGCTACGTCGAGCGGCGCCTGCGCGCAGCGGGGGCAGGGCCGATGGATTCGGCGATGTTCTTCATGAACCTTGCGGGTCCCACGATCCACACCCACGGCACCGACGAGCAGAAGCGCCGTTTCCTGCGTCCGATGTTCTCGGGCGAGGAGAAGTGGTGTCAGCTGTTCAGCGAACCGGGGGCCGGGAGCGACTTTGCCGGACTGGCCACGCGCGCCGTGCGCGACGGCGACGAGTGGGTCGTCAACGGGCAGAAGGTGTGGAACACCCTTGCGCATCTCGGCGACTGGGGAATGCTCGTCACGCGCACCGACCCCGAGCAGCCCAAGCACAAGGGGATGACCTACTTCGCGGTCGACATGCGTTCACCGGGGGTCGATGTGCGTCCGCTCCGCCAGATGACGGGGGAGGCCGAGTTCAACGAGGTGTACCTCACCGACGTGCGGGTGCCCGACGCCAACCGGATCGGCGGTACGGGAGAGGGTTGGCGCGTGTCGCTCACCACACTCATGAACGAGCGCGTGTCGATCGGTGGCGGCAGCGGTGCAGTTCCCCCACGGGGTTCGGGCCCCATCGGCGAGATCGTGGCGCTCTGGATCGAATTGCCGCCCGAGGAGCGCACCTCCACGCGTCTTGATCGGTTCATGTCGCTGTGGGCGCGGGCCGAGACACTGCGACTCACCAACATCCGCGCGGGTCAGGCACGTCAGGTGGGTAACCCCGGGCCGGAGGGGTCCACGAGCAAGTTGGCGCTGGCAGAACTGAACAAGGCCATCTACGAGTTCGGGATGGATCTGCTCGGTGCAAACGGACTGGTGGGGTTCGACTACACGTTCCGCCGCCCCGACACCCTGAACGACGACACGTGGGGAGATCCCCGCCACGCGTTCCTCCGTGTGCGGGCCAACTCGATCGAGGGTGGTACGAGCGAGATCCTGCGCAACATCCTCGGCGAACAGGTGCTGGGTCTGCCGGGCGAGCCGCGGGTCGACAAGGATCTGGCGTGGACCAAGGTGCCGAGGAACTAGCGCCCGGGTCGAGCGCTGCGGTCTAGCGCTTGCGGGTGAGCAGGACTGGCTTGGAGTGGTCCATCGCCGGTTTCGGGGCGATACCCACCGGAACCTTCATCAACTGGCTCTCGCCGAACCCGGTGACGCATTCCGGATCGGGTCCGTCGAGCGGGAGGCCCGTGAAGAACTTGGCGGCCATGCAGCCGCCCTGGCACGAGTCGTAGTTGCCGCAACTGCCGCACGCACCGGGATTGTCCGGTTCGCGCAGCGAGCGGAACAGTTCCGATTCCTTCCACACCTTGGCAAAGCCACCCGAGTCGCGAACCGATCCGGCGCGGAACTCGTCGTGGATCACGAACGGGCAGGCGTAGACATCACCAATCGGGTCGATGAGGCACACCACCCGTCCCGCCCCGCACATGTTCAGCCCGGGAAGCGATTCGCCGAGGGCGTTGAGGTGGAAGAAGGAGTCGCCGGTGAGCACGTTCTCGCCGTGCGCTAGCAGCCAGCGATAGATCTGGTGCTGTTGCTGAGCGGTGGGGTGCAACTGGTGCCAGGTGTCGGCGCCGCGACCCGAGGGTCGAAGACGCGTGACACGCAGTTGCGCGCCGTACGAATCGGCGATGGCCTTGAAGTCGTCGAGTTGGTCGACGTTCTGCCGGGTGACCACGACCGAGATCTTGAACGGACCGAACCCGGCGGAGGCGAGGTGGTCCATCGCCCGCCGGGCCATTGCGTACGACCCCTCACCGCGCACCGCGTCGTTGGTGGCAGCATCTGCCCCGTCGATGCTGATCTGGATGTCGAGGTAGTCCATTGCGGCGAGTTGCTTCGCCCGGGCGGCGTCGATGAAGGCGCCGTTGGTGGAGAACTTGACTCCGATGCGGTTGTCGATGGCGTACTCGACGAGCTCGAAGAAATCGCGACGGACCATCGGCTCGCCGCCACCGATGTTGATGTAGAAGACCTGGAGGTCGCGCAGTTCGTCGAGCACCCGCTTGGCCTCGGCCGTGGACAACTCCCGCTCGTCTCGCTGGCCTGAGGACGAGAGGCAGTGCACGCACTGCAGGTTGCAGGCATAGGTGAGTTCCCAGGTGAGACAGATCGGGGCGTCCAGCCCGAACTTCATCTGGCTGACGAGCGATTCAGCGCTCACGGATCACCTCGGAGGACTCGAGCGACTGCAGGGCGGACACGAAGGAGCGCCAGCGGGACCGGTCGATTCCGCAGCCCTCGAGTGCTTCCTCGAGGGTGGGGTACTCACCGAGCTCCCGCACGACACGGACGATGTCGGGGTGGCGCAGGAAGATCAGGCGGCGGTTCCCGTAGTGGTACGCAAGGGCACCAAAGGGCTCGGGACGCAGGGCCACCTGGGGGTGCAGTTCCAGCCGGCGTCCGAGCGCTTGATCGAGTTCGGGGGCCGGTGACACCGCCATCGGCTCAGTAGACGCCGCACATCCCGTCGATCGAGATCTCCTCGATGAGCAGCTCCTCCTCGACGTCGGTCTGCTCGGCGGTCGGGGCTTCGAGGACGGACGTCCCCAGTTGCGTGTCCTGATCCATGGGCCGCATCGTACTGGTCCGGCCTAGGGACCGCCATCGACCGCTGAGATACATTCGCGCCATACCGTCTCGTCAGGGGCCGACTCGATAGGGGTAGTCATGAAGACAACTGCCGCAATTCTCTGGGAACTCAACCAGCCGTGGAACGTCGAGGAGATCGATCTGGATCCTCCCGGCCCCGGTGAGGTCCTGGTCAAGCTCGCCGCCTCCGGGATGTGTCACTCCGACGAACATCTCGTCACCGGCGACCTCCCGTTCGCTCTGCCCATCATCGGTGGGCACGAGGGTGCGGGTGTGGTGCAGGAAGTGGGCGAGGGCGTGTCGTGGCTGACGCCCGGCGATCACGTGGTCTTCGGATTCATCCCCTCCTGCGGTCGCTGCGCCAGTTGTTCCACCGGGCACCAGAACCTCTGTGATCTCGGCGCGTTGCTCGGCACCGGTCGCCAGATCGCCGACGGAACCTCTCGGCACCACGCCCGGGGCATGGACGTCGGCACGATGTGCCTCCTCGGTACGTTCGCCAAGCACACGGTGGTGAACGAGGCCTCCTGCATCAAGATCGAGAAGGACGTGCCGCTGTCACGCGCCTGTCTGCTCGGCTGTGGTGTGGTGACCGGCTGGGGTTCGGCGGTCTACGCCGCCGATGTGCAGCCCGGCGACACGGTTGCGGTGGTGGGCATCGGCGGCATCGGCGCGAATGCCATTCAGGGAGCCAAGCTCGCAGGGGCCAAGAAGGTCATTGCGATCGACCCCATCGAATTGAAGCGCGAGAAGGCGATGGAGTTCGGCGCGACGCACACGTTCTCCTCGATGACTGAGGCCCTCGAGGGCATCCGTGAGCTCACCTGGGGCACGATGGCGAACAAGGTCATCATGACGATGGGTGTGGGATCGGGCGCAGTGATGGCCGAGGCGCTGGCGCTCACGGCCAAGCGTGGCCGTGTCACGGTCACCAACATCCACCCCGCCATGGAGATGTCGGCGTCGATGAGCCTGCTCGACGTGACGCTCATGGAGAAACAGATCGTCGGCTCGCTCTTCGGTTCGGGGAACCCGCGCTACGACATCCCCAAGCTGTTGGGGCTGTACCGCGAGGGCCAGCTCGACCTCGACGGACTCGTGTCGAAGGAGTACCCGCTCGAGGGCATCAACGACGGCTACGACGACATGCGCAACGGCAAGAACATCCGCGGCGTGCTCGTCTACTGATCGGCGCCCCGGCGGGAGTCCTTCCGTTCGGTTCAGCGCATCCAGTTCTACGGATCTACGCAATTCAATGGTGAAGGCGTCGCCCGGGCGGCGTGTGAGTGAGGGAGTACATCATGAAGTCACGTGCAGCAATCCTCCACGGCATCGGCCAGGAGTGGAAGGTCGAGCAGATCGACATCGGCGAGCCCCGGGCGGGCGAGGTGATCGTCAACTGGAAGTACGCCGGTATGTGCCACTCCGATGAGCACTTCGTCACCGGCGACATGGTCCCGCCCGACGAGATGCTCGCCATGATGGGCGGCAAGTCGTTCTTCCCGGTGCTGGGTGGTCACGAGGGTGCCGGTGTCGTGGTCGAGGTCGGCAAGGGTGTCACGGGCGTACAGGTCGGCGACCACGTGTCGGCGAGCTTCGTCCCGAGTTGCGGCCGCTGCCGCTACTGCTCGACCGGAAAGCAGAACCTCTGCGACAACGGTGCGGGCACGCTCACCAAGGGCATGATCACCGACGGCACCTCGCGGCATCACGTGGGTGGCGAGGAGATCACGGTGATGGCCGGTCTGGGGACCTTCGCCGAGTACACGTGCGTCTCGGAGAACAGCCTCATCAAGGTCGAGAAAGACCTCCCGCTCAATGCGGTGTGCCTCGTCTCCTGCGGCGTCGCCACGGGCTGGGGCTCGGCCACCAACCGAGCGAACGTCGAGCCGGGCGACACCGTGGTGGTCGTCGGCATCGGTGGTATCGGCATCAACGCCGTGCAGGGCGCCCGGATGGCGGGGGCCAAGCGCGTGATCGCCATCGACCCGATCGAGTTCAAGCGCGAGAAGGCGATGGAGCTCGGCGCCACCCACGCCTTCGCCTCGATGGACGAGGCCTTCGCCCCGGTCACCGAGATGACCTGGGGTCAGATGGCCGACAAGGTGATCATGACCCCGGGCGTGATGTACGGCGACCTCATGGCGGGAGCGAACGCACTCTGCGGCAAGGGCGGGACCATGGTCGTCACCGCTGTGGCACCCATCACCCAAGACTCCGCCTCGGTGAATCTGTTCCAGCTCGCGATGTACAACAAGGAGATCAAGGGAACGATCTTCGGCTCGCTCAACCCGCGCGCCGACATCCCGCGGCTGCTCGGCCTGTACCGCGACGGTCAGCTCAAGCTCGACGAGCTCATCACCCGCGAGTACCCGCTCGAGGAGATCAACGTCGGCTACCAGCACATGCGCGACGGTGTGAACATCCGCGGGCTCATCAAGTACTGATGCGCGAACTCCTCGCTCGCCTCGGCACCGAGGTCGTCGGCCGGCAACGCGAACTCGAACTGGTGGTTGCTGCACTGGCCGCTGACCGCCACGTGCTCCTCGAGGGTCCGCCGGGAACCGGGAAGTCCACGCTGCTGCGTGCCGTCGCGCGCGAGCTCGGCATCGGCTTTGCCTTCGTCGAGGGCAACGCCGAGCTCACCCCGGCTCGACTCGTGGGTCACTTCGACCCGGCGCGAGTCCTCACCGAGGGCTACAGCCCCGAGGTATTCGAGGACGGCCCGTTGGTGAGCGCACTCCGCGACGGCTCGCTGCTCTACGTGGAGGAGATCAACCGGATCCCCGAGGAGACGCTCAACGTCCTCATCACCGTGATGAGCGAGCGCGAGCTCAACGTGCCGCGACTCGGTCGGATCACGGCGGCACCGGGCTTCCGGCTCGTGGCGGCGATGAATCCGTTCGACGCCATCGGTACCGCCCGGATCTCTTCCGCGGTGTACGACCGCGTCTGCCGGCTCTCGGTGGACTACCAGACCGCCGAGGAGGAAGCGGCGATCGTGTCCCGCGCCGTGAGCGATCCGGCGATCCCGTCGGACTGGCTCGCAAAGGTGGTGACGGTGGTGCGTCGTACGCGCACGCACGCCGATCTGCGGGTCGGGTCGTCGGTGCGCGGAGCGATCGACTGCACGCTTGTTGCCCGCTCGCTGGCAGAGCTCCGCGGACAGCACGTCGAGCACCCGGTCGTGGGTCTCGATGCGGCACTCATCTCGCTCTCCGGGCGGATACGGACGCGTGAGGGATCGGTTCGCACGGCCGAGGACATCGTCCGGGAGATCTGGTTCGACGTGTTCGGCACGCACGATGACGAGGCGCCCGAGGGAAAAGCTGGCGCCCCGACTGGGGCCACGAACTCCCGCTCGTAAAGGAGGGCGCGGCTGCCGAGCAGGCGGTGAGCGATGCGCAGCGCCGCACGACCTCGCGTCGCGAGCTCGCCCGGCACCAGCGCTTCGAGCAGATCTCTCCCGAGGTTGGAGAGCTCGACGAGGAGGCGTTCGACGAGGCGATGGCCGAGGATCCGGACGAGACCCTTGCGCTGCTTGCCGACCTCACCTCGGCGACTGATCCGGCGCTCCGTGCGCTCGCCCGCCGTCTTGCGGGTCGGCTGATGCTCGATATCAGCCGGCGGGGCACCGCTCGACCCAAGGGGATCGGCCGTCTCGAGCGCCAGAAGTACCGACCGGATCGGGGTGACCTCGATCTTGAGGCGAGTCTTGATGCGGTGAGCGAGTCGCGGGCGTCCGGACTGCCACCCGATCCCGACGCGCTCTTCGTGCGCGGCTGGGTGAAGCCCAAGACTGCGCTGTGCCTCGTCGTCGACCGGAGCGGATCGATGGGGGGCAAGCCGCTGGCCACCTCGGCGGTGGCCGCTGCTGCCGTTGCCTGGCGTGCGCCCGACGACTACAGCGTGCTCGCCTTCGGCAACGACGTGGTGGTGGCCAAGGGGCAGGATGCGTTGAAGCCGAGTGAGCGCGTGGTGAACGATGTCCTCGCACTGCGGGGCTTTGGCACCACCGATCTGGCGGGAGCACTGCTCGCTGCCTCGGTGCAGCTCTCCCGGACCTCGGCCGGCCGCAAGGTGACGGTGCTGCTGTCCGACTGTCGGGCAACTGTCGACGGCGATCCGGTTGCTGCTGCATCCGGTCTCGACGAACTCGTGGTGATCGCTCCCGCAGCCGATGATGAGGAAGCCCAACAGTTCGCCGCTCGCACAGGTGCCCGCCTCGTGACGATCGACGGCCCGAGCGACATACCGGATGCGCTCAGCGCCGCGCTCGGCGACTGAGCCCAACGGCACTCAGCACTTTGCGTCCTTCTTGGGGACGATGCTCTTGGAGCCGAAGACCTGAGACTGTTCCTTCGGGTCAGGCGCCTTCGCGAGCGGGATCTGACCGCGGAAAATCCCGAGCACGGTACGCATCCGCGAACTGTTCAGCCTCGGATCCACCACGGACTGACTGCCCTTGTTGGTGATGACTCCCTCGACGATGAAACTGCGCGTGGTGGCCGGGTCGAAGTTGGTGAGAGCCCCTGCGAGCTGCAGCACATCGCGCGCAGTGAGTTCGGAGTCGACAACCACGCGGTTGAGGAACGAGTTCACCAGCTTGGTGACGAGCCCGATGTTGAGCACACCTTTCGAACGGACCCGGCCGACGAGTCGCTGCATGAAGTCCTGCTGACGCTTGATCCGGCCGATGTCCGAGGTGCCCTCGCTCTTCCAGGTGCCACTCTCGTTCTGGTACTGCAGATGCCGCGACCGTACGTAGGCGAGTGCTGTGTCGCCGTTGAACTTGAAGCAACCCGGTTCGCTGATGCTCAACCGCGTGTAGCGGTCGCGCAAGGGGGTGTCGAAACCGATCGTGATGCCGCCGACGGCGTTCACGAGGTCCTTGAACACGCAGAAGTCGATGCTGACGTAGTGGTCGATCGGGATCTGGAAGAAGCTCTCGATGGTGGCGATCAATCTGGCCGGGTCGTCCTTGTTGAACGTGGCGTTGATCTTCGACATGCGGTTCGTCCCGGCGACCGGGACCCACAGGTCGCGCGGGAACGACAGCAGCCCGACGCTGCCGCTCTTGGGCTCGATGTGCACGATCATGATCGTGTCGGGTCGGTTCCCGCCGGCGCCTGCGCCGATGAACGTGTTGGCGTAGGGCGAGTTGGGGTCGATGCAACTGCGGTTGTCCGAGCCGGTGAGGAGGAAGTTCACCGATTCGAGCGAACCGGGTGCAACGGTGGCGACTGGGGCGAGGGTGTTGGCCGGGTTCAGCTCGGCGACAGAGCTCTTCACCTCTCCGTTGGTGAGGGTCTCGACGACGAGTTTTGAGGGGCCGGTGGCACTGCTCGGGGTGGAGCGGACGTCGACACGCTTCACCTGTTCGAGGTTCCGCTGGACGACGAAGATCGCGAGGGCGGCGACGAGACAGATCGCAGCCACCGCAACGTTGATGCCGAGGACGACCCGCTGTGCGGTGGTGCGCCGCTCGCGGGCCGTTCCGCTCGTCTGCCGGGGCCGGGCCGGACGCGGTTCACGAGGTTCTCGCGATGAGCGTGGGTCGATGTGGTCGCGGCCGTCCATCAACAACTCACCCTAGTTCGCCACCCTGCAACAGCAGGTTCAGCGCTCGGCTGCAGCGAGCGCCACGTGGACGGTCATGTCGCTGTCGGTCGGCTGGAGCAGGAACTCTTTCACCGAGCCTGCCTCGGCAAGGTCGGGGATGCCGGCGCCGAGTCCGTCGAGCACCGCAGCGGGAGCCGCGACGGTGAGTGTCTCCACCTCGGCGCGCTGGGAGACCTTGGCCTCCGTCTTGGCGCGACGGATTGCTCCGAGCACCTCGCAGACATTGTCGAGCGGTGTTTGGTCGAGTCCGGCGCTGCCCCCAACTGGCCAGGGCTGGCGGTGTACCGAGCCCGACTGCCACCAGTTCCAGACCTCCTCGGTAGCGAAGGGGAGGAATGGTGCGAACAGTCGCTGCAACGTGCTGAGCGCCTCGCGCAGTGCCCCGACTGCGGAGGTGTCGCCCTTGTACGCCCGGCCCTTCACGAGTTCGACGTAGTCGTCGCAGAACCACCAGAAGAATGCCTCGGTCCGCTCGAGCGCACGGGCGTAGTCGAACGAGTCGAATGCGGCCGTTGCCTCGGTGGCAACGGCGGCGAGCCGGTCGAGCATGAGCTGGTCGACTGTGCTGCTCGGCGCGCCCGCTGCCGACGCGTCGAACCCGAGCACGAACTTGGAGACGTTGAGCAGTTTGTTGGCCAGTTTCCGGCCGATCTTCATCTGCTCCTCGTTGAACGCCGTGTCCACCCCGGGCCGTCCCGACGCTGCCCAGTAGCGGACGGCGTCGGTGCCGTACTGCTCGAGGAGGTGCATCGGGGTGACGACGTTGCCCTTCGACTTCGACATCTTCTTGCGGTCGGGATCGAGGATCCATCCACTGAGCGCTGCATTGCGCCAGGGCACACACCCGTGCTCGTGATGACTGCGCACCACGGTGGAGAACAGCCACGTGCGGATGATGTCGTGACCCTGGGGCCGCATGTCCATGGGGAACACACGCGAGAACAGGTCGGAGTCGTCCTCCCAGCGGCCGGCGACCTGCGGTGTCAACGACGAGGTTGCCCACGTGTCCATCACATCGGGGTCGCCCATGAAGCCGTTTGGCTTGCCGCGTTGATCCTCGGTGAACCCATCCGGACAGTCGGTGGACGGGTCGACCGGCAGGCGATGTTCATCCGGCACCAGCACGGTCGTGTAATCGGGATTGCCGTTCTCGTCGAGTCGGTACCAGACCGGGAGCGGAACGCCGAAGTACCGCTGACGGCTGACGAGCCAGTCGCCGTTGAGGCCACCCACCCAGTTGTCGTAGCGGTGCTGCATGAACGACGGGTGCCAGACGAGTTCGTTGCCTCGCTCGACGAGCGCTGCGCGCAAGTCGTGGTCGCGGCCTCCGTTGCGGATGTACCACTGCCTCGTTGCGACGATCTCGAGGGGACGGAAGCCACGCTCGTAGAACTTCACGGGGTGGGTGATGGGACGCCGCTCACCGAGCATCTCGCCCGAGGCCACCAACTGCTCCACGACGAGGTTCTGAGCCTGCTTGGGGGCACGGCCTGCAATGGCGCCGTACCGCTCGGCACCCGTGGCGCTGACGATCCACGCCGGGGTCTCCGAGGAGAAGCAGCCGTCGAATCCGATGAGCGCCCGGTTGGGGAGATTGAGCTCGCGCCACCACGTGACGTCGGTGACGTCGCCGAAGGTGCAGATCATGGCGATGCCGGTGCCCTTCTCGGGATCCGCCAGGCGGTGGGCGAGGATCGGAACGTCGACGCCGTAGAGCGGGGTCGAGACGGTGGAACCAAAGAGCGGCTGGTAGCGCTCGTCGTCGGGGTGGGCAACGAGAGCAACGCAGCTCGCGAGCAGCTCGGGTCGCGTGGTGTCGATCTTGATGTCGCCGCCGCCGTCGGTTCGGTGGAACGCAAGGGTGTGATAGTGACCGGCGATCTCGCGGTCTTCCATCTCTGCTTGGGCAACGGCGGTGCGTTCGTCGATGTCGTAGAGCGTGGGGGCGTCCTGCTGGTAGGCCTCGCCGCGCGCAAGGTTGCGGAGGAACGCGCGTTGGCTCACCCGCTGGGCGGTCTCTCCGATGGTGGTGTAAAGCAATGACCAGTCGACCGAGAGCCCGAGCCGCCGGAACAGTTCCTCGAATGCCTGCTCGTCGAGGTGCGTGATCTCCCGGCAGAGCTCGACGAAGTTCGGCCGCGACACCGGGGTGGCACGGTGGTCCTTGGGGACGTCACCCATGAACGGAGGGCGGTAGCCCGACTCGTAGGGCAGCGAGGGGTCGCATCTCACCCCCGTGACGTTCTGGACGCGTCGCTCCGTCGCAAGTCCGTTGTCGTCCCAACCGATTGGATAGAAGACCTGACGACCCCGCATGCGTTGGTAGCGGGCGATGGTGTCGGTGTGCGTGTAGGAGAACACGTGGCCGATGTGGAGGCTGCCTGAGACCGTCGGCGGAGGTGTGTCGATGGCGAATACGTGGTCCCGTCCTGCTGATCGGTCGAAGCGGTAGGTGTTGTCGGCTTCCCACCGCTGCATCCATCGGGCCTCGACGCCGTCGAGCGACGGCTTCTCCGGGACGTTGGTCATAGGCGGGAAAGAGTACCGGCCGGTCACCGCCGCAAGCGTTCCCTGCTCGTTCACCGGCGGCATGTGGCGTCCCCTAGCCTGTGGCCCGTGCTCCACCTCTACGACAGCGCCACGCAGGAAGTTCGCGAACTTGCGCTCCGGGAGCCCGGAACGGTGAGCATCTACCTCTGTGGACCGACGGTGTACGGACCCCCGCACCTCGGTCACGGTCGGGCCACCATCGTCTACGACGTGCTCCGCCGGTATCTCGAGTGGAGAGGCCTGCGGGTCCGACTCGTCTCGAACATCACCGACATCGACGACAAGATCATCGACCGCGCGAATCGCGAGGGTCGTCCCTGGGAGGACATCACCCGTCGTTGCGAGTCCGTGTGGTTCGATGCGATGCGCCGCCTCAATGTGGAGCGCCCCACCGATATCCCGCACGCCACCGAGTACGTCGACGCCATGGTGGCGATGATCGGCGACCTCGTGTCACGTGATGCTGCGTACGCCACCGATGACGGGGTGTACCTCTCGGTGACGGCGGTACCCGACTACGGCCTCCTCGCCCACCAGTCGCTCGACGAGATGCTTGCCGGCGGTGGCGAGCGCGAGGTGCTCGGTGCAGCACAGAAGCGGCACCCGGCCGACTTCGCCCTCTGGAAGTTCGCCAAGCCCGGTGAGCCGAGCTGGCCATCGCCGTGGGGCGATGGTCGACCGGGTTGGCACAGCGAATGTGTCGTGATGTCGCTCGAGCTGCTCGGCGAGGGCTTCGACCTCCACTGCGGTGGGCAGGACCTCCAGTTCCCGCATCACGAGAACGAGCGGGCACAGGCAGTTGCGCTGGGCAAGCGCTTCGCCAACCACTGGATGCACAACGGCTTCGTGGTGGACACCGAGGGCGAGAAGATGTCCAAGAGCATTGGGAACGTGCAGAACCTGCTGGACCTCACCGAGCACTACGACCCACGCGCCTACCGAATGGTGCTGTTGCAGACCCACTACCGCTCGCCGGTTCGCGTGAGCCAGGACAACATCGACGCGGCTGGCAAGAGCCTTGCCGGGCTCGACTCCTTCGCCGCCCGTACGTCGACTGCGTCGGCGGGGGCGGCCGCTGACCCCGACGTTCTGCAACAGTTCCGCCTGCGCATGGACGCCGACCTCGACTGCCCGGGAGCGATGGCGCTGCTGTTCGACACGGTCCGCTCGGCGAACGCCGCGCTCGACTCGGCCGACCACCTGCACGCCGGGTCGCTCGCATCGGCAGTCCTCGAGATGTGTTCGGCGGTCGGCCTCGAACTGAAGGGCAGCACCGACGTTCCTGCCGAGGTAATCGAGAAAGCGCAGGCACTCGATGCGGCACGTGCAGCCAAGGACTTTGCTCGCGCCGATGCGCTGCGGGCCGAGCTCCAGGCGGCCGGATGGATCGTCGAGACCACCAAACAGGGCACGACCGTCCGGCGCTGATCATGTTGCAGCGTGTGGACACCGGGTCCCCTGAGTGATCAGGGCACGACACTCATGACGGTTCGCGCGCGCATGTTCCCGGCCCGGACCGCCAGCAAGCCGCTCCCGCGCGGGTTCTGGGTGATCTGGTCGACGGTTGCTCTCGACCTGATCGGTTTCGGCATCGTGGTACCGATCCTCGGCCGGTACGCCGAGCGGTTCGGTGCTGGCGGTGTCGCCGTGGGGCTCCTCTTTGCCTCGTTCTCACTCGCCCAGTTCGTCTGCGCGCCGTTGCTCGGTCGACTGTCCGATCGGATCGGCCGGAAGCCGGTCCTGCTGGTCTCGCTCTTCGGCACGGCGGCAGCGAGTTTCCTCACCGGTGCGGCCGGTGCGCTCTGGCTCCTGTTCCTCGCCCGGGTCCTCGACGGGGCAAGTGGCGCCAGCGTGTCGGTCGCGCAGGGCGCTGTCACCGACATGGTGGACGCCGAGGAGCGACCGCGTGCGCTCGGCCTCCTCGGTGCGGCGTTCGGGATCGGGTTCGTGCTCGGGCCGGTCTTGGGTGGCCTCGGGTCGCTTGCCGGCGTCCACGTGCCCTTCTACATCGCAGGGTCGCTCGCCCTGGTCAATGCCGTGGTGGCCATCTGGCGCGTTCCCGAGACTCGCCCGCGCACGGCGAGCGCAGAGCGACCGGTACGCGATGGTCGAGCGGTGCGCGTCTGGACCATGGCGCTCGCCACGTTCGTCGCCGTGAGCGCGTTCGCCGGCTTCGAGGCCACGTTCGCCCTGCTCTCGCAGCAACGCTTCGACCTCGAGGAGGGTGGAATCGCCGCTGTCTTCATCGGGATCGGGCTGTTGCTGGTGGTCGTCCAGGGCGTCCTCGTGCGCCCGGCCACCAAGGCATACGGTGCATCGCGCACGCTGGTGGTCGGCCTCGCGCTCAACTGCATCGGGCTCGCACTGCTCGCTGCGGCCGAGCAATGGACGCTGTTGATCCCTGCGCTCGTGCTCCTGACGCTCGGTCAGGGACTCGTGACGCCCAGCCTGACGCTGCTCGTGACGGCTCGCGTCCCCGAGCACCACCGCGGTGAGGCACTCGGCTTCCAGCAGGGGGTGTCTGCCCTCGCCAGAGTGGTCGGACCCGCAGTGGCAGGTGTGCTCTTCCAGCATGCGGCGATCGGTGCGCCCTATGTGTTGGGGGCCGCTCTTTGTGCGGTTGCGCTTGCCGTGGTGCTGGTGTCGCGCTCGCCGGGGAACGCCGAGGCACTGTCGACGGAGGGCGCGAGACTCTCGGCCGAATGAGCAGCGCTGCGACCAGCCCCGAAACAGCCCGGGCCGAACGGATGGGCTATC
>JAULYZ010000052.1:82577-105577 GCA_032117595.1 Acidimicrobiia bacterium
CTTTCCCTACACGACGCTCTTCCGATCTGCTATCAGCCAGCACTGGACGGGCTGCGAGCGTTGAGTGTGGCGCTGGTGATCCTCTATCACGCCGGCGTCGTCACGAGTTCGTCGCGTCCCGCTGGGGTGCCGTCACCGTGGTTCTTCGATGGTGGGTTCCTCGGTGTCGAGGTGTTCTTCGTGGTGTCGGGGTTCCTGATCACGACGCTGTTGCTGCAGGAACGCGACGACACCGGTGGTGTGTCGTTGCGCCAGTTCTGGTTGCGGCGCTTCCGTCGCCTGATGCCCGCACTGTGGGTGATGATTCTGGTGACTGCGATCTGGGCGGTGTTCTGGGGTCGCGAGCACCTCGCAGCGCTGCGGCGCGACGCAATCTTCGGGTTGACCTACACCTCGAATTTTCAGCAGTTGTTCGACGAGGTGAGTTACTTCGAGGGGCTCCCGTCCCTGTTGCGCCATCTCTGGTCCCTGGCGGTGGAGGAGCACTTCTACCTGTTGTTCCCCCCGCTCCTGGTGTGGCTGGTGGTACGGCGCAACTGGGGATTGCGCCGCATGTTCTGGCTCGTTGCGGTGCTGGCGTTGATGGCGATGGTGGGGCTGGGGCTGTTGTGGGAGCGCCCGGTCGAGCGCTTGGGTGAGTCGGGTTTGGTGCTCGACGACGCGCGGCAGAACTGGGCGTATCTGAGTTCGTTCACCCGGATGGGCGGGATTCTGGTGGGCGTCGCGCTCGCGATGTACTGGTCGCCGTGGAGGCGGCCGGGTGGTGCGTCGCCGTGGAGGCGGCCGGGTGGTGCGTCGCCGTGGAGGCGGCCGGGTGGTGCGTCGCCGTGGAGGCGGCCGGGTGGTGCGTCCCGGAGCTGGTTGGACGTTGCGGGTGTGGCAGCCGTCGGCGGTGTGGTGGCGTCGTCGCTGCTGCTGTCGAGCACATCGTGGTGGCTGTATCGGGGCGGTTTGTCGTTGGTGTCGGTGTTGAGTGCGGTGGCGATTGCCGCTGCGGTGGCGCCGGGTTGCCGTCTGATGCGGCGGGTGTTCGGGAATCGTCTGGTGGCCGGGTTGGGCCGTCGTTCCTACGGTCTGTACCTGTGGCACTGGCCGGTGTTCGTGGGCCCGTTGGGTGGTCGGTCGACGTGGGTCCGGTTGGTGGTGGGCGTCCCGGTCACCCTCGTGCTGTCGGAGCTGTGTCTGCGCGCCGTGGAGAACCCGGTGCGGCACGGTGTGATCGGGGCGTGGGTGCGCCGGGGCCGCTGGGTGCCGGTGCTGGGCAGCGTTGTCGCAGTGGGTGTGGTGGCAGCCGCGCTCTTCACCGTCACGCCACGCGATGTGATGGCGGGCGACAACGGGATCGACCCGGGGGACGCGATCGTCCTCGACGACCCTGCAGGCGAACCCGCCGACGAACTCGCCGACGAACTCACCGACGAACTCAACGGAAGCGGTGCAGATCCCGATGACCCGAGTGTCGGCGATCCGGTCGTCGGCGATCCGGTCGTCAGCGATCCGGGTGCAGGGCCCGCTGCGACCCGTGCTCCAACCGCCCCTGCGACGGCCGCTGGCCCGCCGACGAGCGCGCCCCGACTGCCGAGGCGCGTCGTGGTCGTCGGCGACTCCACCGCTGGCGCCTTCGCGAAACTCGCGCCGCGCAAGAGCGCCGACACCTTCACGTTCTTCGACGGCTCCCTGAGCGGGTGCAGTGTGATCGACAACGGCAAGGCGTTCAGCACCGTTCGGTTCGGTCGGGACTTTGCTGCGTGCGAGGGGTGGCAACTCAGCTGGGGTGCCGCTGCTCGTCTGTCGGCTGCAGAGGTGGCACTCGTGATTGTGGGTGCGTGGGACGTCTTCAGCTTGCGCCGATCCGATGGCACGTTGTGGTTCGGCACGCCGGCATGGGACGCACATTGGGTGTCGCAGTTGCGCGCCGGCGTCGAGCAGTTGAAGAAACACGGGGCGCAGGTCGCACTGCTGCAGGTGCCGTGCTACCGCCCGCACTTCACGGGTGGCCCGGGCACGTTCGAGCTTCCCGAGCGCGGAACCGACAGTCGAACGCAGCACGTGGATGCGTTGCTGCGTCTGGTCGCCGATACGGATCCAGAGGTGTTCCATCTCCGAGGCCCCCGCGAGTGGTGCGGCGACGAGCGCGTCTCGACCGACCTCCGGTACCGCTACGACGGGGTGCACAGCACCGGCCGTGGTGCGGGGCTCATCTATTCGGCGATCGCTGCCCAACTCCTCCGGATTCCGGTGAGCGAGCAGCAGCACGCCAAGCGGGTCAGGTGGGATCGCTAGGGAGCCGGGCTGCCGGAGCGAACCTACTCACTGGTAACTTGCGGGCATGCCCGATTTCTCGCTCACCCTCAACGACGATCAGCAGCAGATCAGGGACTGGATCCACACCTTCGCCGTCGACGTGGTTCGACCCAACGCCCATGAGTGGGACGAGCGCGAGGAGTTCCCGTGGCCGGTCGTCCAGGAAGCCGCCAAGATCGGCCTCTACGGCGTGGATTTCATGATCAACGCCATGTCGGACCCGTCCGGTCTCACCCTTCCGGTGGCGGTGGAGGAGCTGTTCTGGGGCGACGCCGGCATCGGAATGGCCATCATGGGCTCGGGTCTGGCCGCGGCCGGTATCTCGGGCAACGGCACACCCGAGCAGATGATCGAGTGGGTCCCCCAGTGCTACGGAACGGCCGACAATGTGCTGCTCGGTGCCTTCTGCGTCTCGGAGCCCGATGCCGGTTCCGATGTCTCGTCACTGCGAACCCGAGCCGTCTACGACGAAAAGACCGATGAGTGGGTCCTCAACGGCACCAAGGCGTGGATCACCAACGGTGGCATTGCGAATGTCCACGTGGTGGTGGCGGCGGTCGACCCCGCACTCAAGGGGCGCGGCCAGGCCTCGTTCATCGTCCCGCCCGGCACCAAGGGTCTGTCACAGGGCCAGAAGTACGCCAAGCACGGCATCAGAGCGTCGCACACGGCTGAAGTGGTGCTCGACGACGTCCGTGTGCCGGGCCGGTGCCTGCTCGGCGGCAAGGAGAAACTCGACGCAAAGCTCGCCCGCGCCCGCGAGGCCGGACGTACCGGCGAGGCGCAGCCCGCCATGAAGACCTTCGAGGCGACGCGGCCCACGGTCGGCGCGCAGGCGCTCGGTATTGCGCGGGCGGCCTATGAGTACGCGCTCGACTACGCCAAGGAGCGAGTTGCCTTTGGCCGCCCGATCATCATGAATCAGTCGATTGCGTTCAAGCTCGCCAACATGATCACCGAGATCGACGCAGCGCGGCTCCTCATCTGGCGTGCTGCGTGGCTCGGCCGCAACGGCGGCTTCAAGAACGGCGAGGGCTCGATGAGCAAGTACAAGGCCAGCGAGGTTGCCGTGTGGGTCACCGAGGAGGCCATCCAGATCCTCGGCGGCAACGGCTACACCCGCGAGTACCCGGTTGAGCGCTGGCACCGCGACGCCAAGATCCACACGATTTTCGAGGGCACGTCGGAGATCCAGCAACTGGTGATCGCTCGGGCCATCTCCGGGCTCCGGATCGAGTAGCCAAGCACCGTCCACCATCTGCGTGGAGCAGGAGGCCAGACTGCTGGCTCATGACAGCGGCTGACCATGCGGCAGGCGAAGGGACACGTACCGAGGTCGTGGTGCCCGGGGGATTGCCCGGGGCGACGGGGAACAATCCGGGCTTCGACGCCTGTCGTGCGCGGTTCGGGACCTTTCCCGAGTGCCCTCTGTGTGGGGGAGCGCTCGCACCGGAGCACGCGCACTTCAAGTGCCGTTCGTGCGGTTGGCGCGACAGTTGCTGCGATTGAGCACACCGCACTCCGTCAACGTCTTCCCGGACTCAGAATTGTTTCGAGGTTTCCAGCGATCTGTTCTGCAGATGTACGAAATGTCTCACTGCTGCCGAAAGTGGCCGCGTCCGGTGCATGATTGTCCAAAGAGGACGCGCATTCTCGATGTGCCGAGAACCAGAGTGTCTCCATTGTCGGCGTGAGTCGTGCAGTGCGACCTCGTACTTTGTTGTGACTGAAGGCCTCTTTCTTCGGAAAGAAGTCACTCGATACGGACTGTGATGTATTTGTTATGGACGTACGTCCAAAGAGACCATAAGTTGAAGTTGTGACATCCGAACTCGACACCGTGTCTACGTGTGCGTCGATGATCATGAAGCGGTCCGAACTGGTCTCGCGGCTCGAAGCGGCACCTCGATTCATTGCGCTTCACTCCGTTGAACTCGACCGTTCCGGAGTAGTGATCGACGCGCGACTGTTGTCGTGGAACGACTCCTACGAACGACTCCGTCGATATCCGCTGAGCGAAGGGCTGTCGATGCTCGAGACGTATGTAGAGGGACCGAGCGCGGTCAATTGCGTGCGGCGGGCCTGGGAGGAAGGCATTGCACATCAGTTGGTCGAGCACCGGGGCGGCGCCTCCGACGTGTACTGCCTGGACGGCTCGAGAATGGTCTTCGATGTCTGCTGGCTACGGTCTGGAGACCATGTGGCCGAGGTCGCCACGGAGTTGCGGCTGCCGGGAGTGTCCACGACGAACGGCGGACTCCATTCGCAGGGGCTGTGCGCAAGTCCGGCGGAGGCGAAGGCCACGGTGCGCCGCGAGATCGGCGAGAACCTCCACGACTCGATCATCCAGCAACTCTTCGCCTCGGTGCTCACGCTGAACGCAGCGGCGTCGCGCACAGCGGACGAGCAGCAGGCTTCGAGTCTCCAACTGGTCGCAACCACCCTTTCGGGGGCGATCACCGAGCTGCGCGGGATGATCAGCGGTCTGAAGGCTCCGGTGAACGGGTCGGTCCGCGACGATCTCGAGGAGGCAGTCGGTTTCATCGTCGAGTCCGCTGGCGTGCGCCTGTCGATCGACGTCGACGGTGCCCATGGGCAAACAGTCGACCGGGAGATGATGGGAACGGTCCGGATGGTCGCCCGGGAGCTCGTCTCGAACTCGGTGCGCCACGGCCAGGCCTCTGCGGTGTGGGTGCTGATCGAGTTCGGAACCCAGACACTCACCCTCACGGTCCACGACGACGGTGTGGGCCTCTGCCGTTCGGGGACGGCGGGTAACGGGCTCGTGAACCTCCGAGCTCGGGCCACTCGGCTGGGCGGCGCTCTGGAACTCCGGCAGCGACCCGGCGGCGGAACGACAGCAGTCTGGCAGGTACCCCTGTCAGTGAGAGAGGATATGGCGTGAGCGAAAATCCGATTCGGGTCGCCCTGTGCGACGACCATGCGATGGTGCGCGATGCCCTTGGCCTCGTCCTTGAGCATGAGCCCGATATCGACGTGGTGGGTTCGGTCGCAACGAGCAACGAGATGTTGCAGCTGATTGGCACGCAGCGTCCCGATGTGGCGATCCTCGACCTCCGCCTTGCAGAGGAGTCCGGAGTCGATCTTGCCCAGCGAATCCGCTCGACGCATCCCGATTGCCGGATCGTCATGCTCACCGCAGCGGAGTCCGACCTCGCCCTCGTCAACTCGCACTCGGCCGGTGCTTCTGCCTTCCTCATGAAGACCGGCGACTTCGGTGCCTTGGTGAGTGCCGTGCGGAGGGTGGCGAGCGGCGAGCACCTCATCGACTCGCTTGCAGTGCGCGAAGCAACCCGTCGTCTCCGTATGAACGGCGCCTCGGTCATCGCCGAGCTCGACGACACCGACCGCCAGATCCTCAAGTTGATCGCCGCCGGCCACAGCGACAAGCAGATTGCCGAGTCGGTCTACCTGAGCCTGCAGACGGTGCGGAACCGTGTCTCGCGGCTGCTCAACCGTTTCGGCAAGGAGAACCGCACCCAGCTTGCGGTGTTCATTGCGCAGATCCTGCCCGAACTCGGTGGTTGATCTGCCGGGCTGACCACGCATCGGCCGTGACGGTGGATTGCGGGCACGCACATGGATGATGGCCTCGACTGGTTGGGTCCGCGTGGACGCGATGGCGGGATCGACTCGATCCCGCTCCCCGTACCGGTGGGCGGGCTGTCGCTGTGTGGCAAGCACGCAGTGGGCGACGATGTCTCCGCAGCGCTCGCACGGTGCGGCGCGACGACGGTGATCTGCCTCGTGGAGCGCCATGAGATCGTCGATCGCTACCCCCACTATGTCGAGTGGCTCCAACGCGAGGCGGGAAGGAGGGCCGTCTGGTTCCCTATCCACGACCTCCACGCACCCGCGCTCGACGACGCTGCGGCACTGGTGGATCTCATCGTGGCGCGGGTGCACCGGGGTGAGCACCTCCTCATGCACTGCGCGGCCGGGATCGGGCGCGCAGGCACCATTGCGGCGTGCGTGCTGATCGCCCTGGGCATGGACCCGGCATCGGCACTCACCCACGTGGCGCAGCATCGCCCGATGGCCGGGCCCGAGGTGGGCCCACAGCGACTGCTCGTCGACGCCTACGGGGCGCAGTTCGGGTGAGCCGGGTAGCGTGAGCCAACCAACGAGCCCCATTGAGTGGTCTCACCATCGAGGAGAGTGTCATGAGCGTCAAGGTCGGCGATCGGATCCCGGATGTCCAGGTACACGTGCTGGGGGACAATGGCATGCCTGCGCCGGTACGGACCGGCGAGGTACTCGGCAGCGGAAAGGTCGTTCTTTTTGCTGTTCCCGGTGCCTTCACGCCCGGTTGCTCGCAGGTGCACCTTCCCGGCTACGTGAAGAACAGCGCTGATCTGCGGGCCAAGGGTGTCGACAAGATCGTGTGCATCTCGGTGAACGATCCGTGGGTGATGGACGCATGGTCGAAGGCGCAGGGCGCCGGCGACATCGTCATGCTCGCCGATGGCACCGGAGCCTTCACCGATGCCATGGGCCTCTCGCTCGACGGCTCCGGATTCGGGCTCGGGATGCGCTCACAGCGCTACTCGGCGGTCATCAACAATGGTGTGGTGACCGAACTCAACGTCGAGTCCGGGCCCGGCGTCGACGTGAGCGCCTGCGAAGTCATCATGAAGAAGCTCTGACGCATGGCGCAGATCACCCTCATCGACAACGGAAGTACGTACGAACTCGACGGTTCGCCAGTCGACGGTTCGCTTGCCGTGGATGCCGTCGGCTTCGCCCGGTCCACCGGTTGGGAACTGAAGCCCGAGGGGTTGTGCCGCGAAGAGGTCTGCATCCCGGTGCGTGATCGGTCGGCGCTCCTGCAGGACTCGATGCTCCGCCTCGACGAGTTCGCCCGGCTCGCCGGCCGGGTTGCGGTCGTCGATGTTGCACGCGGCGTGGCGGCTCTCGCCGACAGCGGGGGCCGGCGCAGTGAAGCGCTCGCCACCCTCGATGCCCCCGATTTCACGCTCCCCGACATCCACGGCAAGCAGGTCTCGCTCAGCGACTTCGACCGGCGCAAGCGGCTGCTGCTCGCGTGGAGCAGTTGGTGAGGCTGTCGTTGGGAGCTGCCGGTCTGGCAGCCACTGCACGATGAACTGAGCGCCCGCGGCTTCACCGTCATTGCGGTGGCGCTCGACGCCGATGCCGATGCCGTACGCGAGTGGGCCACTCAGGAGCAGCTCACCTTTCCTGTTCTCGTGGACCGCCAGCACGTGGTCGCCGAGCTGTACGGGTTCACCAACGTCCCCGCCTCGGTCTGGATCGACGAGAACCGAAAGGTGGTTCGTCCCGCCGACACCGCCATGGGCGATGACCGCTTCCGTGCGTTCACCAACGTGGATTCGAGCATTCACCACAACCTGTTGCGCCGCTGGGTCGTCGATGGGGTCCGCGACCTCGACGACAGCGGGGTGCGCGCAAACCAGATGCTCCCCGACGACGACACCCAACGCGCGCGACTCCACCGTCGAATCGGCATTGTGCTCGGTGATCGCGGCGACGACGCGGGCCGCGCCCACCACCTGCGCGAGGCCGAGCGCCTCGCCCCGATGGACTGGACCATTGTCCGCGGGAACATGCCGCTCTTCGGCGACGATCCCTTCGGCGAGAAGTTCTTCGAGTTCGCCGGCCGTTGGGCCGAGGCGGGCAGTCCGGGCTATCCGCTCGGCACCGGCCGCGAACAGCCGGAGGCCTGAACAACGCCCGAGTGAGTCACTTGCCCTGGGCGGGCGGCGTGTACTTCATCGTCGTGGCCGAGTTGACGATGGCATCGAACTCAGGACCGTCGAACAGGCGCACGATCGAGAGTTCGGCGGCGCCGGCGGCCTTCACTGCCGAGATGAGCGCCACGGCACCGCTCGCGTCGGGAAAGTCGGCGATCACCACCGAGTCGTCGGTGCCGCTCGTCCAGTACTGACCGACGAAGGTTCCCCCGAGCGACTCGACGGCACCCTTCACCACCTTGGAACGTGCGGTGAGCCCCTCGCTCCTCGTGGCGGCGAGCCCCGCCGCGGTGTACTTGCCGATCAACATGAAACGAGCCACGAGAAAACCTCCGTGTGAGTGCGTGAACCGATCCGCGCAGGTCCCGGGAAGGTAGCGGCAGCCTTCGGCGCGGTCAACCGCCGCGGACGAACAGGCGACGGCCGATCGGGGCCATAGCGGGCAGCTCGCGCATGATGACGTCGTACCCCGGACGCCGCTCGAGCGATCGCCGGTCCATCATCGGGGTGGAGGCTCCCCGCAGGAGCGCTGTCATCGAGACGGGTCCGATGAGGGTCCACCACCAGCTCGAGGGGTTACCGGCAACGCCGAAGAGCCACACTCCCCACCACACCGTTGCCTCGCCGAAGTAGTTGGGGTGTCGCGACAGCCCCCAGAGGCCGCGGCGGCAGGGCTCGCCCGTGCCCGAGCGTCGGTGCGCACGCATCTGCTCGTCGGCGACGAACTGGAGCATCGCCGCAAGCACAATGACGCAAGCGGCTACCCAGTCGAGCGCTCCGAGCGGTTCGCGGCCCAGGGTCAGCGCGGCGTACATGCCGAGGCTCGCCAGCCACACCTGCATCGTGGGATAGAGATGCACGCCGGTGAAGTCGATGATCCACGGCGGGACCTTGGCGTCCTCGCGGAGCATCACGTAGCGCCAGTCCTCGTGCCCGAGACCTGACCAGCCCCGGGCCCAGTTGGCGGTGAGGCGTACTGCCCACACGCCCAGCGCCACCATGAACAGCGCAGTGCGTCCCGCCGGGATTCCGGTTCCCTCGACGGCGAATGCCCAGGCAAGCAGTGGCGGGATCACCGACCAGTACGCGTCGTACATGCTCGAGTTCCGCAGCACCAGCGATGAGATGAAGATGCCCACCGTGGCCACGAGGTCGGCGACGAGCGTGGAGACCAACGGGTGCAGATCCCGGAGGGCGATGAAGACCAGGATCGACAGAGCGCACACCACGGCGTAGACGGCGGTGACGAGGACGAGCGAGGCGCCCTTGGACGAGGGGCGCCACGCGGGGGAGGGGGACGCGCTCACGGCACGAGACCGTACCGGCTCGCTAGGGTCGCAGCGATGGTGGGGCGGCGCTTCCCGAGGGACTTCGTGTGGGGTACGGCAACAGCCGCGCACCAAGTAGAGGGTGGCAACTGGAACTGCGACTGGTGGGACTGGGAGCACCGGGCCGGAACCCCCTGTGTCGAGCCGAGCCTCGATGCATGCGATCACTTCCACCGGTACCCAGACGACATCGCCACCATCGGCAGGCTGGGCCTCGGCTCGTACCGCTTCGGTGTGGAGTGGGCACGCGTGGAGCCCGAGGAGGGTTGTTTCTCGCGATCGGCACTCGACCACTACCGACGGATGGTGGCGACGTGTCACGAGCACGGTGTGGCGCCGGTCGTCACACTGCACCACTTCACCACGCCGCGATGGGTGGCGGCCGCCGGCGGGTGGGCCGAAGGAGACACCGCAGCGCGCTTCGAGCGGTACGTCGACCGTGTCGCCGCGCACCTCGGTGACGAGGTATCTGCCTGGTGCACCATCAACGAGCCGAACATGGTGTCCACCATCGGGTATCTGGTGGGCCAGTTCCCGCCCGGGGTGCGCGATCAATCGATGCGCAACCGGGTGAACGAGGTCTTCGTGGACGCGCACCGTCGCGCGGTTGGTGCCGTTCGGGCGAATTCGTCACGCCCGGTCGGGTTGACGCTCGCCATGCAGGAGATGGTTGCGGTCGCTGACGACGACGATGGCCTCGTCGCCGCACAGCAGCGAGTCGAGCGGGCGCTTGCCGGCCTCGAGACCCCGTTCCTCGACGCAGCAAGGGGCGATGATTTCATCGGCGTGCAGACCTACACCCGTGAGCGGTTCGGCCCGAAGGGCCGCCTCCCGGGTGAGGACGGCGTGCCGCTCACGATGATGGGTTACGAGTTCTGGCCGGAGGCACTCGGCTCCTGCATCCGCCGTGCGTGGGAGACCACCGGCGGTGTACCGATCCTCGTCACCGAGAACGGCATCAGCACCGACCACGACCCCGATCGGATCGAGTACGTGCGCCGCGCACTGCATGGCGTGCTCGACTGCATCGACGCCGGGATCGACGTGCGCGGCTACACGTACTGGAGCCTGCTCGACAACTTCGAGTGGGCGTACGGGTACCGGCCCACGTTCGGGCTCATCGCCGTGGACCGATTCACGATGGAACGCACGGTGAAGCCCAGCGCCGAGTGGCTCGGCAGCGTTGCCCGGGCCAACGAGCTCGCTGATTGAGTCGGTTGCGCCCGGATCAGACCGGCAGCGGCTCCACGACGTCGCGCCGGTTGAGGATGCCGGCTGCACGGCGACTCACGAACTCGTCGTACGCAGGGTGCGTCACCATCCAGAACTGATCAGCCTCGATGGCGTCGGCAACGTACTGGGCCACGTCGGAGGGTTGCATCGGGACTGCACCGGGTGATCGCATCGAGATCGGAGCAGCCGCAGCCGGGCGTCCGTGACCGGGCCGGTTCCGCTCGCTGTCGCCGATGCGGGTGGCGACGAGTCCCGGGCACAGCACCGACACACCGATTTGAGCGCCTTCCATGCGTAACTCGTGGTGGAGCGTCTCACTGAGTGCCACGACGCCGCTCTTCGCCACGTTGTACGAGCCGATCATCGGGAAGGCCGAGAGACCCGCTGTGGACGCGGTGTTCACGATGTGGCCGGGCTGTCCGGTCGCAAGCATCCGGGGGATGAAGGCACGAACGCCGTTGATCACGCTCCAGAGGTCGACCCCGATCACCCACTCCCAGTCGTCGTCGGTCTGCTCCCAGACCTTTCCCCGCTTCACGACCCCTGCGTTGTTGCACAGGATGTTTGCGGCGCCGAAGCGCTCGAAGGTGACGTCGGCGAGATGCTCGAGGTCGCTGCGCTGCGAGACGTCGATGCGAACGGTCTCCACCTCGACCCCCGTAGAGCCAAGCTGCTTTGCTGTCTCGGCGAGCCCCTGAGCGTCGATGTCGGCGGCAACGATCCGCAGACCGCGGTCGGCGAGGTGCCGGGCGATGGCGAGCCCGATGCCGCTCGCGGCACCGGTGATGACGGCGACCTGTCCTGGTTCGATCTTCATGGCCCGAATCCTGACCGACGCGGAATGTGCCGTCCACCCCACCCGTAACCTGCAGACATGGGCGAGACATCGGACCGACGGGGTCATCCGGTGCTTGCCGCGTTCTCACCCGCCGTTGCGGAATGGTTCGGCACCACGTTCCCCGAACCCACTGCCGCACAGGTGCAGGGCTGGCCGCGCATCGTCGACGGTGAGCACACGCTCATCTGCGCACCCACCGGTTCGGGCAAGACCCTGACAGCGTTCCTCGGGGCGATCGACCGACTCGTCACCACGGCGCCCCCCGACCCACGCGCACGGACGCGTGTGCTCTACGTCTCGCCACTGCGTGCCCTCGCCTTCGACGTGGAGAAGAACCTGCGCGCCCCGTTGCAGGGGATCGAACTGGCCGCCGAGCGTCTTGGGTTGCCGTTCGTGCAACCGACGGTCGGGCTGCGGACCGGGGACACCGCAGCCCGCGACCGCCAGAAGATGATCCGCAATCCACCGGACCTCCTCATCACCACCCCCGAGAGCCTGTATCTCATGCTCACGTCGTCGGCCCGCGAGACCCTCGTGAACGTCGAGTGGGTGATCATCGACGAGATCCACGCGCTCGCGCCCACCAAGCGCGGTGCCCATCTCAGTCTCACGCTCGAACGCCTCGAACAGGTGGCGAAGCGCCCGCCTCAGCGCATCGGGCTCTCGGCCACACAGCGTCCGCTCGAGGAGACCGCCCGCTTCCTCGGTGGTCTGGCTGCACCGGGCGAGCCGCGACCCGTCGCCATCGTCGACGCAGGCGTCCGCAAACCGCTGGACGTCCAGGTCGTGGTTCCCGTCGAGGACATGGGCGAGCTCGGCAAGGAGGTGATCGAACTGCGGTCCGGCCCCGCCACGAGCGCGCTCGGGCCGACCCGAACCTCGATCTGGCCCAGCATCTACCCGCGCATCCTCGAGCTCGTGCAGCAACACCGCTCCACCATCATCTTCTGCAATGCACGCCGTCAGGCGGAGCGCCTCGCTGCGCGCCTCAACGAGCTCGCCGAGGAACAGGGCATGACCGGCGAGACTGCGGGCGATCTCGTGAAGGCGCACCACGGTTCGCTTGCCCGGGAGCAACGTGTTGTCATCGAGGACGACCTGAAGCGCGGTCGACTGCGGGCGCTCGTCGCCACGTCCAGCCTCGAACTCGGCATCGACATGGGCGCCGTGGACCTCGTGATCCAGGTGGAGTCCCCGGGTGCAGTGAGTCGCGGTCTCCAGCGGATCGGTCGTGCGGGGCACTCGGTGGGCGAGCCGTCGCGCGGCACGATCTTCCCGAAACACCGCGGCGATCTGCTCGAGGCGGCCATCGTCGTGCGCCGGATGCGCGACGGTCTCATCGAGTCGACCCGGTACCTGCGCAACCCCCTCGACGTCCTTGCGCAGCAGATCGTGGCGCACGTTTCCATGGGCGAGTGTTCACGGGACGATCTCGGCGCGCTGGTGCGTCGTAGTGCCTGTTTCGCCGAGATGGGCGACGAACTGCTCGGCAACGTGCTCGATCTGCTCGCGGGTCGCTACCCGAGCGAGGAGTTCAGCGAGTTGCGACCGCGCATTGTGTGGGACCGTGTCACCGACGTGATCCGCGCGCGCGACGGCGCCCGTCGCCTTGCGGTCACCAACGGGGGAACCATCCCCGATCGCGGCCTGTTCGGCGTGTTCCTCCCCGACGGCAGCCGGGTGGGTGAGCTCGACGAAGAGATGGTCTACGAGAGCCGGCCGGGCGAGACGTTCCTGCTCGGTGCATCGACCTGGCGTATCGAGGACATCACCTTCGAGCGGGTAACGGTGACCCCGGCGCCCGGTGTGCCCGGCAAGATGCCGTTCTGGCACGGAGACCGACCCGGTCGTCCGCTGGAGCTCGGCCGGGCGCTCGGGGCATTCATCCGCGAGATCCGCGACCTTCCTGATGCCGCCGCCGCCGACCGCCTCCAGCAGCACTACGACCTCGACCCGTTTGCTGCGAACAACGTGGTGCTCTACCTCCGTGAGCAGCAGCAGGCCGCAGGTGCGGTACCCGACGACCGAACCGTCGTGGTGGAGCGTTTCAAGGACGAGATCGGCGACTGGCGCGTCTGCATACTCAGCCCGTTCGGCACCCCCGTGCACGCGCCGTGGGCGATGGCGATCGAGCGACGCCTCGCCGATCGGTTCGACATGCCGGTCGAGACCATGTGGGGTGACGACGGCATCGTGATCCGCCTTCCGGAGGCAGCCGACGACATCCCGCTTGCAGAGCTGCTCATCGATCCCGACGACGTCGACGAACTCGTGGTCAGCACGCTGCCGTCCACGTCGCTGTTCTCGGCTCGATTCCGAGAATGCGCCGGGCGCGCCCTGCTGCTGCCGCGCCGTCGTCCCGATCAGCGCACACCGCTCTGGCAGCAGCGACAACGAGCGGCAGACCTGCTGGCTGTCGCCGCGAAGTACCCGAGTTTCCCCATCCTGCTGGAGACGAGCCGCGAGTGCCTACAGGACGTGTTCGATGTCCCGGCGCTGCGTGAGGTCCTCGGACAGCTCCGCAGCAGGGCGGTGCGGGTTGTCTCGGTCGACACGCCCAAGGCCTCGCCGTTCAGCCAGAGCCTGCTGTTCAACTGGATCGCGGCGTACATGTACGAGGGCGATGCTCCGCTCGCCGAGCGTCGCGCTGCAGCGCTTGCGCTCGATCGTGACCTCCTGCGCGAGTTGCTCGGCGCCGAGGAACTGCGCGAGCTCCTGGACCCGGGTGTGCTGGCCGATCTCGAGCTCGAGTTGCAGCGACTCGCCGAGGGACGTCGCGCTCGCAGCGCCGATTCGCTTCACGACGTGCTCCGTGTGATCGGCGATCTGTCGGCCACCGAGATCGACATGCGGTGCGATGGGCCGGCTGCTGACTGGCTCGGGTCCCTCGTCCACGACCGTCGTGCGATTGCGGTGCGCATCGGCGACGAGGAGCGTTACGTCGCAGCCGAGGACGCAGCCCGGTACCGGGACGCACTCGGTTGCGCGCTCCCCCTGGGCCTGCCGGCCGCCTTCACCGACCCGGTGGTCCGTCCGCTCGAGGAACTGGTCTCCCGCTATGCGCATACCCACGGACCATTCGTGCCCGAAGCCGTGGCGCGGCGCCTTGCGGTGCCGCTCGAGCGGATCCTCGGAGCGTTGCGGGCCCTCGAGCACGACGAACGGGTGGTGCGCGGTGAGTTCCGCCCCGAGGGTCGCGAACGCGAGTGGTGCGACCCCGAGGTGCTGCGCCAACTCCGCCGCCGCTCGCTCGCTGCACTGCGCCGCGAGGTCGAGCCCGTGGAGCAGGAGGTCTTTGCGCGCTTCCTCCCCGAGTGGCACGGCATCCGTGCCGGCGACAGTGCGCGCGGTGGCGGCACCCGACTCGACCGTCTGGTGGAGGCGCTCGGTGTGCTGCAGGGTGCAGCCATCCCGGCCTCGGTGCTCGAGACCGAGGTGCTGGCCTCGCGACTCGGCGGGTACCGGCCCGGCGACCTCGACGAGCTCTGCAGCGCCGGCGAGGTGGTCTGGCTCGGCGCTGGATCCATCGGTGCATCCGATGGGCGGATCCGTCTCTACTTCCGTGATCAGCTCGCCCTGCTCGCCGGGACCCCTGAGCCCGAGCAGCGACCCGACGGTGCAGTGCACGACATGATTCGAGCAGTGCTCGGCGCACACGGCGCCTCGTTCTGGTCGCAGTTGCGCGCCGGCACTGCACCTGCCACCGAGGCCGAGGTGCTCACCGCACTCTGGGATCTCGTGTGGGCAGGAGAGGTCACCAACGATTCGCTCGCTGCCCTGCGCGCCGTTCTCTCCGGCGGCCGCGGCCGCAAACCGGCTGTCTCGGCGTCCGGTGCAGTGTCCGCAGCGCGGCACCGCGCCCGACCGCGCCCCGGACGTCTCCGCTCGATCGGCCCACCGGCGGGTGCAGGGCGCTGGTCGCTCGTGGCGCCGCTGCTCGAGCCGCGCCCGACATCCACCGCGGCGTCGCACGCGGCCGCGCTGCAGCTGCTCGAGCGCCACGGCGTGCTCACCCGCGAAGCAGTGCTCGCAGAGGGCGTGTCCGGTGGTTTCGCCGGTGTGTACGGCGTGCTCAAGGTGCTCGAGGAACGGGGACAGGTGCGTCGCGGATACTTCGTGAGCGGTCTCGGCGCAGCACAGTTCGCGCTTCCCGGCGCCGTCGACCGGCTGCGTTCGCTGCGCGATGCCGAGGCCCCGGCACCCGCACTCGTGCTCGCCGCCACGGACCCGGCACAGCCGTACGGAGCGGCCCTCGGGTGGCCCGTCGCACCCGGGCGTCCCTCGCGCAGTGCCGGGGCCCTCGTGGTGCTGGGCGACGGCGCGCCTCTCGTCTGGCTCGATCGCAAGGGCCACCACCTCGTCCCGTTCCCCGCGTCGGTCGAGGATCTCCGTTGGGCCGATGCACTGGCATCGATCGTCAAGGACGGCAGGGTTCGAAGTCTCGAGATCCGTCGCGTCGGGGGCGAGCCCGTGGCCTCGGCGCCGCCCGAGGTCCGCGCAGCGCTGATCGGGGCTGGCTTCGTCGACGGTTATCGCGGGCTGGTGCTCAGGCCGTAGCGGGCTCGGTACGCACCCGAACTGCCCGTGCGAGCGCAGCCAGTGCAGCTGGCTTGAAGAGTTTCTGGGTCGAGCGGGCCAGGGGGTACGCCAGCCACACATACCACCGAGCCGGGCGTGACACGGCCAAGATGCTGCCGAGAACCTCCTGCGTGCGGGGGTCGAGCCGAACGGTCACCCGTTCCTCGCCCCGCGCAGCATGACGACCGATGGTGGCGTAGACGTAGCCGTACTCCCGCTCGCCGTCGGCGGAGAAGGTGTCGACGACTTGCACGATCCGGCAGGCGAACGACCACCAGAGGCCGAGCACCCGCACCGAATAGGCAACAACAGTTCCCACTTCGAGGCGTGTGCTCTCGGGTCGGTGGACGTGGAACCAGTCGAGGTCGGCGTGCTGCCACGAGCGCAACGACTCCGCTGCCGCATCGAACGCCTGCGGGCCCACTCCCACGATTGCCTCGACATCATCGATGACCCAGTGCCCGGCGCGCTCGCCAGTGGTGAGCCCGAGCGGTGTGTTGTAACCGGTTCCCGAGACGCGACGGACGAAGCGATCCATCTGTTGCGCGGAGTGCGGACGGAGTGACGGCATGCCAACAGTGTCGCCCGATTCGGCAGGGTTCACCACCAGAAGGCCGAATCCACCTAGTCTGACGGTGTGCCGGAGGGGGACACGATCTACCGAGCGGCCGCTGCCCTGCGGACCGCGCTCGTCGGTCATGTGATGACGCACTTCGAGGCCCCGTACCTCGACGGCATTCATCCGCAGGTCGGTCGGGTCATCGAGGAGATCGAGAGTTTCGGCAAGCACCTCGAGTTCGCGTGGGACGACGGTGTCGTGTTGCACACACACTTGCGGATGACGGGCTCGTGGCACCTCTACCACCCGGGCGAGCGCTGGCGGCGCCCGCAGCGCGAGATGGTTGCCTCGATCGGCGTCGACCAGTGGCGCGCTGTGTGCTTCAACGCACCCACGGTCGAGACCTACCGCAGCTTCGACAAGCGTCGCCACCCGGGTTTCGGTCATGTCGGCCCGGACCTCTGCAAGGATCACCCCGACCTCGATGCGTGCCTCGACCGGATGGATCGCTTCACCGATCCCGACGAACCGATCGCCGAGGTGCTCCTCGACCAGCGGATTGCCTGTGGTGTCGGCAACGTCTACAAGAGCGAGGTGCTCTGGCGCTGCGGGGTCAACCCGTTCCGTGCCATTCGTGAGATCAATCACGAGACTCGTCGGCAGTTGATCGAGATGTCGGCGGAGATGCTGCGCGCGAACCGGCACCGCATCCGACGTGTGACGGCACCCGAGGCCCCCGGAGGTCTTGCGGTCTACGGTCGCCACGGGCTTCCCTGCCCGCGCTGCGGCGACGCCGTGAAGGTGAAGCGCACCGGACAGCACCTGCGCGCCACGTATTGGTGCCCCACGTGTCAGGCAGCGCCGGAACGAGCGCTGCTCACCGAGGTCACGCCGACTGGATTGGTGCGCCCGATCGCCGCCGACCCGCATCCGGCAGCGGCGATGTTCCTGCGCGAGCTCGCCGAGCGACGCGCGCGGTACGCCGACCTCGACCTCGACCTTGCCTGACCGGGCTCAGGCCCTTCCCATCACACGGTCGACGGCAATCTCGATCGCCACACGGTTGTCCCTGCTGCCGGGTTCGCGATAGCGGCGCCCGTATCCGTCGACGGCCAGCGCGACCTCGTGTGGATCCCGGGTGACTCGCGGAATGCCCTCCAGCGTGAGCCATCGCCCACCATCGACCTGGGACACCGCTGCGCGACCCGTGCCGCGCAGCACGTTGCTCACCTTCGAGGAGGGCTCGAACGTGATGATCCGCACGAGGCGAGCAGCGTTGTCCCACGAGAAGCCCACGGGTACCACGTGTGGCGATCCGTCGGGACGCAGGGTCGTGAGCGATGCAAGGTGTCGCTCGGCGAGGAAAGCGAGAACCACCTCGGGAAGGTGATGGACGTCGTACTTCATGGTGATCCCCTGGTTCGCATCAGCACCGGCGGTTCGTGACCGCGGATCGTTCGATTGGCTACTGGGTGGCAATTGCCTCGAGCACGTTGACCTTTGTGGCGCGTCGTGCGGGAATGATTGCCGCCACCATGCCGAGGACGATGGCCACCACGAAGATCACGGTCATTCGGGTGATGGGTACTGAGAAGACCTCGATCCCGTCGTCCCGGAGCGCAGAGACCACGGCGAAGCCGAGCGCAAGGCCCACCAGCACGCCCTCGACGGCCCCGATCAGGGTGACGATGAGCGACTCCCAGCGCACGCTCGAACGGACTTGGCCGCGCGTCATCCCGATGGCCCGCAGGAGTCCGAGTTCGCGTCGGCGCTCATAGACGGACAACAGCAGGGTGATGACGATTCCCACTGCGGCGATCACCACCGAGAGGGCAAGGAGTCCATAGACCACGTTGAGCAACGGGTCGGCCTGCTTGGCCTGGTCGTTCACGAACTCGGTGAGTGTGAGGGTCTTGCCTGCTGGTGCAACCCGGTTGACCACGGTGTCGACTGCCTGTTTCGTGGCCGCTTCGGAGAAGCCCTCCGCGCGCAGCACGAACACGACGAAGTAGAAGAGCGCAGTGTCGGAGCCCTCGAGAACGGAGCTCGACACGGTGTAGCCGCCGGCAAGCGCATCCTCCTCGTAGATGGCTGCAACCCGCATGGTGCGCTCCTTGCCGGCGAGCGAGGCAAACGTGACCTCTGAGCCGATCGCCAGCCCCTCCTCGTTGGCCTTCTTGCGACTGACGGCGATGGAGTCGGCTGCGAGCTTGTCCAGACTCCCCGACTCGACGTTCAGGTCGAACACCTTGGTGATGGTGAGTGGGTCGACCACGGTGAGCGTGGAGCCCTTGGTCTTCCCCGGGAGCAGTGCAGAGACGAAACCGATGCCGCTCGCCACGTCGACCTCGGGGAGCTCGGCGAGTGCCGGTGCAAGAGCCACCGGGAGGCCACCGAAGAAGGAGTCCGACGACACGGTGAGATCACCATCGAACTGCGCCGCGAACTGCTGGCGGATCGATGCCTTCACGGAGTCGGCCATGACGGTGACCGCTGCAACCAGAGCGGCACCCACGAGCAGGGCAGCGGCCGTTCGTGCGGTGCGCTTCGGGTTGCGGGCCGCGTTATCTGCGCCGAGCTGTCCGGTGATGCCGCGAACGGCGCGCAGCGGTGCGCGTGTGGCAAGGGCGAGCGGACGCGCAACGAGTGGACCGAGCACGAAGAGACCGGTGAACACCCCGAGGGCTCCGGGGGCGAGGAGCACGATCTCGCGACCGAACAGTGCGCCGAGCACACCGGCCACGCCGAGCAGCATCAGCACCGAACCCCAGAGGAGTCGGGAACGCGACCAGCCGGTGGCCTCGACCGCCTCATCGCGCATCGCAGCAACAGGCGGGACCTTGCTCGAGCGGATTGCCGGGAGCAGGGCGGAGGCGACGGTGACGAGTACACCGACGATGAGCGTGGTGGCCACGGTGGAGGTCCGCAGGTCGAGCCCGGTGGAGGGGATGTCGACCCCGAGGGCCCGGAGCAGTTCCCGCAGACCGACCGCCAGGCCCACGCCGGCAAACAGGCCGATGATCGAGCCGAGGACACCGATGATGAGCGATTCCACGAGGAGCGCCAGCGTGACCTGGCGTCGACTTGCGCCGACGGCGCGCAACAGAGCGTTCTCGCGGCGCCGCTGCGCAACGGTGATGGAGAACAGGTTGTAGATGACGAAGGTGGCAACGAACAGTGCGATGAAGGCGAATACCTGAAGGAATGTCGAGAAGAAATTGAGGCGTGTCTGGACGTCGCTCTGTGTCTCGCGCTCGATCTGGCGGCCGGTGATCGTCTCGATGCCGTCAGTGCCGACTGCGCCGGTGATCCGGCTGACGAGTTCTTCCTCGCTCACCGAGCCGTCGCCGCGGACGATGATGGCGTCGTAGGCGTCGGCCTTGCCGTTGAGGAACTCTGCGGCGGTCTCGTTGTCGAAGAGCGCAAAGGTGGAGCCACCGGGGGCGGGCACATCGCCGAAGGTTGCGCTGCCCACGATGGTGAACTCGCGCGTACCGCCCACCGCCGTGATCTTCACGGCGTCGCCGAGCACAAAGTCGCCCCGGCCGAACGCGCGTCGGTCGAGAGCGACTTCGTTGGCGTTCTCGGGTGCGCGGCCCTCGCGGATGGTCCAGAAGCCGATGTCACCGGCGTTGATCGTGCCGCCGAAGGTGGGTGGTCCCTGGCGCCCGAGGGGTTCGCCGTCCTTGCCGATGATGAGTGCGAACTGCTGCACGAACACATCGACCGCCCGGACACCGGGCACCTGTTCGATGGTGTCGACCAGCTTCCCGGAGATTGTCCCGCGGTCCTCGGTCCCGAAGTCCTGCTGGATCACCGAACTCGATCGCGTGTAGGCGTTCACGTTGGTGAACACCTCGGTGAAGAGATTGTCGAAGGTGCGCTTGATGGTGTCGGTGAACACCGTGGTGCCGGTGAGAAAGGCGGTGCCGAGCATCACGGCGAGCGAGGTGAGGATCAGGCGTGCCTTGCGCGCCAGGACGCTCTTCAGGGCCACGCGCAACATCTCAGCCGCCCAGGCGCTTCAGGTGGTCGAGGATGCGTTCGGCGGTGGGCTGCTCCATCTCGCTCACCACCTTGCCGTCGGCGAGGAACACCACGCGGTCGGCGTAGCTTGCTGCGACAGGGTCGTGGGTGACCATCACGATGGTCTGGCCGAGCGCATCGACCGCGTGGCGCATGAACCGCAGGATTTCGGCGCTCGAGCGGGAGTCCAGGTTGCCCGTGGGCTCGTCGCCGAAGATGATCTCCGGACGCGACACGAGTGCACGAGCCACCGCAACACGCTGTTGCTGGCCACCCGACAACTCGCTCGGCTTGTGGGTGAGTCGGTCGCCGAGGCCGACCGCTGCAATCACTTGGTCGAGCCACTCCGGGTCGGGCTTGCGGCCCCCGAGTGAGAGCGGCAAGGTGATGTTCTCGATGGCGGTGAGCGTCGGAACCAGATTGAAGCTCTGGAAGACGAAACCGATCTTGTCCCGGCGCAGGGTGGTGAGTTCTTTGTCCGACAGCCCGGAGAGGTCGGTGCCGCCCAGTCGGACCGAACCTCCCGTGAGCCGATCGAGGCCTGCGAGGCAGTGCATGAGCGTGGACTTTCCCGACCCGGACGGACCCATGATGGCGGTGAAGCGGCCCCGCTCGAAACTCACGGTGACTCCGTCGAGCGCTCGAACCTCGGTCCCGCCCTTCCCGTACACCTTGACGGCATCGACTGCGGAGGCAGCCGCTGTGGTCGTAGCACTCTCGACAGTGGGGCACATGGAACCAGTCTCGCCGCCGATCATGCCGATCGGCCGCAGGTGGGCGGGAAATCCGACCGGATCGGCACTCTCCCGGGCGCCTACGCTGACCCCCGTGCACGACGACCGGATCCTCATGGTGGTGAACCACTCTTGAACTGCCTGTCGTGCTCGACTGCACTGGCACCCAACGCTCGTTTCTGCTCCTCGTGCGGCGCTCAGGTGCAGGCGACCCCCGATCAGGAACGCCGAGTGGTCACCGTGCTCTTCGCCGACGTGGTCGGCTTCACCCGCTTGGCGGAGCGGGCCGATCCCGAGCACGTCACCCGGTTGATCGACGGCCTGCTCCAGCGACTGGTGGCCGTGGTGGACGAGTTCGGGGGCTGGAACGACAACATCATCGGCGACTGTGTCCTTGCGCTCTTCGGCGCGCCGATCGCCCACGAGGACGACCCCGAGCGGGCAGTACGTGCCGGACTCAAGATGCTCGATGTTGTGGCCGACTACAACCGCGAGCTCGGTGAGACGTTCGACCTCCGCGTGGGGATCAACACCGGCGAGGTGCTCGTCGGCACGATGCGAGCCGGTGGCGGCTACACCGCCATGGGCGACACCGTGAACACTGCGTCGAGGCTTCAGGGCATGGCGCCCGTGGGGGCAGTCCTCGTCGGAGAGTCGACCAAGGCGTTGAGCGATGGACCGATCCGGTACCGACCGCACGGCGCGCTCCAGGCAAAGGGTCGTGAGCAGGCCGTCGAGGCGTGGGTCGCGGTCGAGGCCCGTTTCCGCCCCGGTGAGCATCGGCGTCGGAGGAACACTCCTCTGATCGGACGTGATGAGGAACGAGGTCTGCTGCTGTCCGCAATCGACTACGCGGTCTCCAAACGGCGCGCGCTCCTCGTGGCGGTCGACGGCGAGGGCGGTGTCGGCAAGAGCCGACTCTCCGAGGAGGTGGTCCGCGCGGCCCGCGCCGAGCACGGCATCACCGTGTTGCTCGGCTCCTGTGTCGCCTACGGCGAGGCCAACGTGTGGTGGCCGCTCGCCACGGCTCTCAACGACGCGCTGCAGTTGGGGGACGCCGGCGCAGAGCGGACCCGGAGCGATGTGGAGCGTCGGTCTGCGCAGCTGCTCGGGCGCAGCGAGGACGACGCCGAGGTGAGTCGGGTGGTGGAGTCGTACCTCCACCTCGTCGGTCAGCCCTCGTCGCTCGACCGTCTCGACGCCGTACGCGCGCGGGAGGAACTCACGCACGCCCTGGTGACGGTGCTCGCAGCACGGTGCCGGCGCGGTCCGCTCATGCTGGCGGTCGCCGACGTGCATTGGGGTGACACCGTCGTGCTCACGCTCCTCGAGCAACTCTTGGTGAGCCTCGCGAACCAACCGTTCGTGATGCTCACCACGTCGCGTCCCGACGTCGACGCAGCCTGGCCGCCAGCATCGTCCGTCTTCAGCTCCATCCACCTGCGTCTCGAACCGCTCGATCGAACGGCGACCGAGCAACTCGCTGCGGCGATCCTCGGCGACGAGGTGGAGTCGTCGGTGGTCTCCTCGCTGTACGACCGCAGCGGTGGCAACCCGCTGTTCCTCGAGGAGCTCGCCACGCTCGTTGCCGAGGGCGGTGAGGTCAGCGACTTGCCCGACAACCTGCGTGCGCTCGTGGCTGCACGT
>JAULYZ010000053.1:0-18695 GCA_032117595.1 Acidimicrobiia bacterium
CACGGTGGTGGACTTGCCGGCGCCGTTCGGGCCGAGGAAGCCGAAGATCTCGCCGTGGTTCACCGTGAGATCCACACCGTTCACCGCCGTCACGTCGCCGAAGGTACGCATGAGCGCATGGGCCTGAACCGGGGCGTTTGTTGTACTCACCAAGTAGGTCATCGTTGCACACCCGGCTCCTGCGGCCCGTGTTCATGTCGTCGGCACGGTCCGCGGTGTCCAGGCAGGGGCCGACTGGGGCCACGCAGCGTTCCGGTCGGGTGCGCTGACGGGTGCGGTCAGCGTGCTGTTCCGGCTGAGAAGCGACTCACGGCACGACCGTGGCCGCAGTGGCAGCGCCAGGGGCAGTGGTGGGGATGGAGACGTTGTCCTCGGTGATGAGCGTGCCCGTCGGATCGCCGCCCTGTGGGCCCACCGTTCCGGCGATGCGCTCGACGATGAGCGACTCGATCGTGGGGTAGAGCCATCCGTCCGGGAAGGCAACGGGCAGATCGGGGGCAGCGAGCACACGCCAGACCTTCTCCCGCTTGCGCACGGCATTGAGTTCCTCCCGGGCAGCCTGGATGATGCCCGCACGCGTCCGCAGTCGGTCGACGTCGGCCTGTAACTCTGCGTTGGCCATCTCGAGCTCACGCAGTTCCTCGCGGCCTGAGTCGAGCGCCGAGCGCTGATTCAGCCAGGCCTTCACCGGGAGGATGAGCAGTGCTGCAGCAATCGCCCCTGCGAGGGCGAGCGAGAGGACGGCGACGACAACCGTGCGGGTGCTCTTGGGGCGCCGGCTCGGTGAGCCTGTGTCGCTCATGCGCCCCCTCGGGCGAGTGCCCGACTGCCGCGGAAGCGGGCGGCATCACCGAGGTCGTCCTCGATGCGGAGCAGTTGGTTGTACTTCGCCACCCGATCACTGCGTGCCGGCGCACCGGTCTTGATCTGGCCACAGTTGGTTGCCACGGCGAGGTCGGCAATGGTGACGTCCTCGGTCTCGCCGCTGCGGTGGCTCATGACGCTGGTGTACGCGTGGCGCGTGGCGAGGTCGACGGTCTCGAGGGTCTCGGTGAGGGTCCCGATCTGGTTCACCTTGACGAGCACGCTGTTGGCGATGTCGCGGTCGATTCCCATCTGGAGGCGCTTCGCGTTGGTGACGAACAGGTCGTCGCCGACGAGTTGGACTCGTGGCCCCACGGCGTTGGAGAGGGCTGCCCAGCCATCCCAGTCGTCCTCGGCCATGCCGTCCTCGATCGAGACGATCGGGTAGGTGCTGACGAGGCGCGACCAGTAGTCCACCATGGCGTCGCGGTCGAGCACCTTGCCCTCCCCGGCGAGGTGGTACTTGCCGTCGCGGTACAGCTCGCTCATGGCCGGGTCGAGTGCGATGCTGATCTCGCTGCCCGGCTGGTAGCCGGCAGCAGTGATTGCCTCCATGAGGATGCGGATTGCGTCCTCGTTGCTGTCGAGGTTCGGGGCGAAGCCGCCCTCGTCGCCCACTGCGGTGGAGAGCCCCCGGGCCTTCAGGATCTTCTTCAGGGCGTGATACGTCTCGGTGCCCCATCGGAGCGCCTCGCGGAAACTCGGTGCACCGACGGGCATGATCATGAACTCTTGGAGATCGATCGAGTTGTCGGCGTGGGCGCCGCCATTGATGACGTTCATCATCGGGACGGGCAGCACGTGGGCATTGGGCCCCCCGACGTACCGGTAGAGCGGGAGCGCGAGTTCGGCGGCAGCGGCCTTTGCCACGGCCATCGACGTGCCGAGCAGAGCGTTCGCCCCGAGACGGCTCTTGTTGTCGGTTCCGTCGAGATCACGCAGTACTTGGTCGACCATGCGCTGGTCGAGAGCATCGAGATCGGTGATGGCGTCGGCGATCGCCCCGTTCACGTTCGCAACCGCAGTGAGCACACCCTTGCCGAGGTAACGGGTGCCACCGTCCCGTAGTTCGACGGCTTCGTGCTCGCCGGTCGATGCACCCGAGGGCACTGCGGCGCGGCCGGTTGCACCCGACGACAGGACGACCTCGACCTCGACGGTGGGATTGCCGCGGGAATCGAGAACCTCGCGGCCGGTGACGAGTTCGATCTCGCTCATGGCGCTCCTGTGACGCAAACTGACCCCCGCAGGGTACCGAAACGAGTCGGCAGCACGACCCTGGAATGTCATCCGGCGCGTTTGGCCTCGTCCCAGAGCGAATCGAGCACGTCGAGACCGACGGTGCCGGCGTACAGATCGAGGCCGCGTTCGGCCGCACGACGTTCCACGAGTTCGAAGCGGTGCCGGAACTTGTGGGCGGCCGCCCGGAGCGCGGACTCGGGGTCGATCCTCAGGTGGCGGGCGACGTTCACGACCGCAAAGAGCAGATCGCCGATCTCGTCGCGCACGGCATCGGCGTCGCCGCTGCGGCGTGCCTGCGCCACCTCGTCGAGCTCCTCGGTGATCTTGGGCAGCGCGCCCTCGACATCGGGCCAGTCGAACCCGACACCTGCAGCCTTTGACTGCAGCTTCGCTGCGAACGAGAGCGCAGGGAGCGACACGGGTACGCCGTCGAACACCGAGGTGCGTGCCTTCTCGGCTCGCTTGATCGCATCCCAGTTGGCCAGCACGGTGTCGGTGTCCTCGGCGGTTGCGTCGCCGAACACGTGCGGATGGCGCCGCACGAGCTTGTCGTGGATGCCCTGCGCAACGTCGGCCATCGAGAAGCGACCCTGCTGCTCGGCAATCGTTGCGTGGAACTCGATCTGGTAGAGGAGATCGCCGAGTTCCTCGATGAGTGCCTCATCGGTCTCGGGACGCTCGGGATCGAGGGCATCGATGGCGTCGACGGTCTCGTAGGTCTCCTCGACCAAGTACTTCACGAGGGACTCGTGGGTCTGCTCGCGGTCCCACGGGCACTGCTCGCGCAGTGTGCGAGCCAGATGGTGAAAGCGAACGAGTGCTGCACCGACGGGCTCAGCGAGCCTCGGCACATAGAGCGAGGTCAGGTGATCGGCCTCGAGCGTGCGGTCGATGTCGGCCCAGACAACCTCGATCACGCGCTCGTCGGGCAGGCCGAGATGGTGGAGCAGTACCGCTCGTTCGGGGGGTGTCTCGTCCACCGCGAGCTTGATGTCGGAGAGCACCCAGTTGGCGTGAGTGTGCGCGACGAGGAGCGGGCCGTGGTCGTCCGCAGCACCGGTGGCGAACGTGAGGCCGTCGACCAGGCGGAGGCCGATCTCGATCGGGTCGATGCCGAGCCGCGCATAAGCGACGTCGAGGAACGACATCGCAGGCACCACCTCGGTGGCCAACGACTTCTCGGCACGCAGTAGTTGCACGGTGCGCTCGAGCACGAGCGGTGACCCGGGAACGGCGTACAGCACCTCACCGAACTCTGCTGCAGCCTGTGCGAGTTCGCCGACGATGCTCCGATACACCTCGTCGAAGGAATCGCTGCGGTCGTAGATCGGGTCGAATGACGTCGCGTCCCCCACCACGACGGCTGCGGGATGGCGGGCTGTGCGCACGAAGCGGTGCGGTATGGACTCGATCCTGCTCAGCGTGAGTGCGTTCACGAGATCGGGACCGGCGGGGCCGAGGCCCACCACTACCACTCTCGGACGCGTCATGATCGTTCGATCAGGGTTGGGCGACCACGGCGGCGTTCTGCGGGTCCCAGATGCCGTAGCGGGACGCCACCGATGCCGGTGTCACCGCCAAGGTGGCGAGGTACTCGGCGAATGCGGGTGCAGCACCCACTGCAGCGGCGAGGTCGTCGGCGATCTCTGAGTACGGGCGGTGCAGGAGGAGGAACCACTGGTCGCCGAGGTCGTAGGAGGCACGCACCGGCCCGACGAACGCGCCGGGAGTGGAGTCGAACAGAGCCCGCACCAGTTCGACCGGGATGCCCGGCGAGCGGAACTGGTCGATTCGTACGCAGGAGGACCCGTCCTCGGTGGTGACGGCGCCGCCGTTCGAGCCTTCCTCGATCCCGTTCGCCACGGCGGCGAACTCCTCGCCGCCCTCGAGGCGGGCAGTGGCAGCCTCGGCGGCGTCGAGCGTCGTGAATGCCATGTATCGGATGCAGAAGTGCCCGGTCGACTCCGGGTCGGCGTAGCGCGCCTCGAGGTCGGTGGGCGCGGGAGCCTGGAACGCCGAGAGCGCCTGCAGCGCAGCCGAGTAGTCGGCGACGAGAGCGCGCTCATCGTCGCTCAACCGCGTCCACGCGTCCTTGCGCTGGCCGGTCAGCGACGCCTCGATCTGGGCGAGGCTCGCGGCGCGTGGCTCGGTGAGGTCGATCCCGTACTGAGCGGCGACCTTGGTGGCGACGACTGCTTCGATCAGGCTGCCGAGCGCACCTCGTGCATCGGTGCCGTTGAGGGCGGTCCCGGACTCGGCGCCCTCACTGCCTGCTTCCTCGGGGGAGGCGAGCAGCACGCGCAGCACGCGGTCGTTGATCGTGCGACCGTCCACCCGGGCAGCAACGCCCGACTCGAAGGTGGAGCACGACGTGAGAACGGCAGCCACACCGATGGCGCCGAGCAGGAGGAGGGGGCGACGGGTCACGGTGTGTGACCCTACCTTCCCGGTGTCGGTGCCCCGGCGACGGCGCTGTCCTCGGGTGGGACGAGTTCGCGCAGGAACGCGACGAGTTGGGCAGCCGGATCCCCGCCAGCGCGCAACGGAAGGGTCACCTGCTGGAGGTCTTCTTTGTAGACCGAGTCCTTGGCGAGCCGTCTGAGGCGCATCGTCTCGCTGACACGCAGCGCAATCGGTGCGAGTCGGACCTGACGGCCGACGAGCGCAACCTCGCGCAACCCGAGCCGATGGCACTCCGCCCGCAACCGTCCGATGGTGAGCAGTGCCTCGGCCGGCTCCGGGAGCGGCCCGTAGCGGTCCTCCCACTCGGTGCGGATGTCGTCGACCTCGGAGTCGGTGGTCACGCTCGCAAGACGCCGGTACGCCTCGAGGCGCAGCTCCTCCTTGGTGACATAGCCGTCGGGCAGGAAGGCGTCGGTGGGAACGTCGAGTTTCACCTCGGCGGGTTCACGCACCTCTTCGCCCTTCAGTTCGGCAACGGCCTCGGTGACCATCTGGCAGTAGAGGTCGTAGCCGACCGCTGCGATGTGGCCGGACTGCGCCTCACCGAGGATGTTTCCTGCGCCGCGGATTTCGAGGTCGCGCATTGCGATCTTGAATCCGCTGCCGAGGTCGGTGGACTCGCCGATGGTCTTGAGGCGCTCGTACGCGTCCTCGGTGAGCACGCGATCGCGCGGGTGGAACAGGTAGGCGTAGGCACGTTGCTCGCCGCGCCCGACGCGGCCGCGCAACTGGTGCATCTGGCCGAGGCCGAGCAGGTCGGAGCGCTCGACAACGAGTGTGTTCACGGTGGGCATGTCGATGCCGCTCTCGATAATCGTGGTGCACACGAGGACGTCGTAGCGGCCCTCCCAGAAGTCGAGCACCACCTGCTCGAGTGCCGACTCGTCCATCTGGCCGTGGGCAACGGCAACACGCGCCTCGGGCACGAGTTCGCGCAGACGCGCAGCGCTCTCGTCGATGGACTGCACGCGGTTGTGCACCCAGAACACCTGTCCCTCCCGCAGGAGCTCACGCCGGATGGCCTCGGTGGCCACGCGCTCGTCGTACTCGCCCACGTACGTGAGGATCGGCTGACGCTCGGCGGGCGGTGTCTGGAGCAGTGAGAGGTCGCGGATGCCCACGAGCGAGAGCTCGAGGGTGCGGGGGATGGGTGTCGCCGACATGGTGAGCACGTCGACGTTCACGCGGAGCTTCTTGATGAGTTCCTTGTGGTTCACGCCGAAGCGCTGTTCCTCGTCGACGACCAGCAGACCGAGGTCCTTGAAACGCACCTTGTCGGTGAGGAGTCGGTGCGTACCGATGACACAGTCGACCTCCCCGGATGCGAGGCCCTCGAGCACCTTCTTCGCCCGTGCAGGCGTGAGGAAGCGCGACAGCACCTCGATCCGGACCGGATAACCGCTGAAGCGATCGGCAAAGGTGTTGCCATGCTGCTGCGCGAGCAGAGTGGTGGGTACCAGCACCGCCACCTGCTTGCCGTCCTGGATGGCCTTGAACGCTGCGCGGATGGCCACCTCGGTCTTGCCGAAACCAACATCGCCGCACAGGAGTCGGTCCATCGGGAACGCCCGCTCCATGTCCGACTTGACCTCGTCGATGGCGCGCAACTGGTCGGGCGTCTCGACGAACGGGAACGCGTCCTCCATCTCGCGCTGCCACGGCGTGTCCTGGGCGAACTGGTGGCCGGTCGCATTGACGCGTCGTTGGTAGAGCACGACCAGTTCCTGCGCCACTTCGCGTACCGCAGAGCGGACCCGAGCCTTTGCGCGGGCGAAGTCGGCGCCGCCCATACGGTGCAGTGACGGAGCCTCACCGCCTACGTATTGGCGCAACGCGTCGATCTGGTCGGACGGCACGTAGAGGCGGTCATTGCCCTTGTACTCGATGAGCAGGTAGTCGCGCTCCACCCCGCCGATTGCGCGCTTGACCATGCCCGCGTACCTGCCGACGCCGTGCTGGTAGTGCACCACGTAGTCGCCGGGCTTGAGGTCCTCGAAGATGCTTGCGCCCTGTCGGCGCGGTGCTCGTGTCCGGCGAGAGGTGCGTCGGCGTCCGGTGAGATCAGCCTCGGCAATCACCGCCACCTTGGCGTGGGGAATCGACGTGCCGTGGTGCAGTGGGGCAACCGTGATGTACCCACCCGGGGTCGAGAGATCGGGTGCGGCGCCGGTGTCGGTTGCACCCATCACGCGGAAGTCGAGTTCGTGGTCGAGCAGGACCCCGTGCAGCCGTTGTGCCGATGCCTCGTTCTCGGCGGCAACCACCACCCGGAATCTGTCGGCGAGCAGGGACCGCACTCGGTCGGCGAGCGCACTGCCGTCGCCGGCGACCGGCGCCCACGACGACGCCACGACAGCCGGTGCGTCGGGGGCGTCGGGTGTGGGGACGATGGACAGGGCCGAATTGGCGAGGGCGCCGCGCAGCATGCGGTCCATGTCGACGTGAAGACGCGGGAAGGCTTGGTCGGCGCTGCGGGCCCACGTGGTGGCGAGCGCGCGCGCAAGGTCGTCTTCCTCGGCGAGCAGCTCGGTCGCCCGGTCGCGCATGCGGCGCGGCTCGACGAGCACCACCTGTGCGTCGGCGGGGAGTACGTCGGTGAGGATTCGCTCGTCGGCAGCGAGCCACGGCAGCCAGCTCTCCATTCCGTCGAACGTTGCGCCCTCGGCGATGCGCTCCCACTGCTCGCGTCCCCAGGGCTCGAGCCCCACGAGCATGGCGGCGCGCTCGCGTACCGCCTCGTCGACGAGCAGTTCCCGGGCCGGGAACACGCGCACCTGCTCGAGGTCGCGCACGGACCGCTGATCGTTCACGCCGAAGGTGGTGAGCCGGTCCACCTCGTCGCCCCAGAGGTCGATGCGGATGGGTTCGTCGGCGGTCGACGGGAACACGTCGATGATCGATCCGCGACGGGAGAACTCGCCCCGGTGCTCCACGACGTCCTCGCGTCGGTATCCCATCCCTGCGAGACGCGACGTCAACTGGTCTGCGTCGAGCAGGGCACCACGCTCGACGTGGACCGGGTCGACGTGGTCGTCGCCCGGACCGAGTCGTTGCAGGATCGCCCGCACGCTCGCCACCACCACGGTGGGGCAGCGCTGTGGCTCGGCGAGCCGCCAGAGCACCTCGAGGCGCCGCCCCATCGTCTCGACGGCGGGTGAGATGCGCTCGAACGGCAGGGTTTCCCAGGCCGGGAAGAGGACCACCTCATCGCCGGGGAGGAACTGACACAGGTCGTCGTACACCTGACCGGCGGTGGTGCCCGTGGGCACGGCGACCACCAGTGGTCGGCGCTGTGACCGGCGTGCCAGCGCCGAGAGCACGATCGGACGCGCGTACTCGGGCACTGCGAGCACTGCGTTGGACCGCCCGGCTACTGCAGCAAGGGCGGGTTCGTCGCGCAGCAGCGGCGGGATGGACGTGAGGCTCATGCGCCGTTGAATGCGGCCATCGCCGCATCGGGTCCGGACACCACGATGGCCTCGACTGCATCGGCGGCGCGCTCGATGGCGATGTCGAGCACCTCGCGTTCGGCCTTCGGGATCCGGGAGAGCACGTGATTGGCGCCCTGCTCCTTGGACGGGGGCTTGCCGACCCCGATACGCACCCGCACGTAGTCCTGGGTCTTGAGGTGCTGGGTGATCGACCGAAGTCCGTTGTGGCCGGCGAGGCCACCGCCGACCTTCACCCGCACCGTTCCTGGAGCGAGGTCGAGTTCATCGTGGACGATCACGACACGGGACGGCTCGCCGATTGCGTAGCGGCGTGCCAGTGCGCCGACGGATTCGCCCGAGAGGTTCATGTACGTGGTGGGGAAGGCGAGCACGCAGCGTTGGCCGCCGAGGGTCGTCTCCGAGACCAAGGCCTTGTCGCGCCCGGCACGCAGGGAGGCACCGATGCGGCGGGAGATCAACTCGATGCAGTCGGCACCGACGTTGTGGCGCGAGTGCGCGTACTCCTTGCCGGGGTTGCCGAGGCCGACGATCAGCCACTCGAACGGGGTGCCACGCCGTGGCTCCCGATCCCGGCCGAACAGACTCACGCGCTGGGTGCGGCCTCAGCGGCCGGCGCGGCCTTTGCGCCCTGGGCCGCCATGGCGATGACCACCGGCATGTCGGGATCGCCGACGGCGGTGCAACCAGCCGGAAGGGTGAGGTCGCGGAGGTGGATCACCTGGGCCGGCTGGAGCGCAGTGACGTCGAAGCGGATCTCCGACGGCATCTGGTCCGGCGTGGTGACGACCTCGATCGTGTCGACGGCGGGGTCCACGAGGCCACCGGCCTGGGCAACCGCCTTGGCCTCGCCGTAGAGGTGGAGCGGCACGCGCACGTGGATCTTCTCGTCGGCGTTCACGAGGAGGAAGTCGACGTGGCTCACGTTGCGTCGCACCGGGTGGCGCTGGACGTCCTTGATCACCGCAACGTGGGTGTCATTGCCCACCTTGAGGCTGAGCACCGTGTTGAAGCCGTTCGGACCCGACACGGCGAGGCGCAGCTCACGCCGCTCGACGGTGACCGACACGGGCGTGGTGCCGTGGCCGTACACCACTGCCGGGATGTGGTCGTTGGCGCGCAGGCGCCGGGCGTTGGCCGACCCGGTCTGGGAGCGGGGGGTGGCGACGAGCACGTTGTTCGACATGGCGAGTTCTCCCGGGCAGCCCCCGATGGGGCATGTACGAAGCAGCCGTCAACGCTACCGGGCAGGCCCGGGTGATGGAAACCGGCTCTCAGGCCTGGTTCTCGCCCCCGAAGATCTCGCTGACGCTGGTGTCGTCGAACACCGCAGCCAGGGCGTCGGCGATGATCGGGGCGACCGAGAGCACCTCGATCTTGTCGAGCTGCTTCTCGGGGGGCAGCGGAAGGGTGTTCGTGATGACCACCCGGGTGATCGGGGCGTTCTTCAGCCGCTCGACGGCCGGACCCGAGAGCACACCGTGGGTGGCCATGGCCCAGACCTCGGTGGCGCCCCGCGCCATGAGCAGTTCGGCCGCCGAGACGATGGTGCCGCCGGTGTCGATCATGTCGTCGGTGAGGATGCACAACCGCCCCTCGACCTCGCCGATGATCTCCTTGGCCTCTGCCACATTGGTCTTGCCCTTGGGCCGGCGCTTGTAGATGAACGCAAGGTCGGCGCCCTTGTCGTTGAGGTGCTGAGCCATGCGCTCGGCCACCTTGATGCGCCCAGCGTCCGGGGAGACGATCACCGGTTGGTGTGCGTGCGTGCGGATGTACCCCTCGATGACGGGCATTGCAGTGAGGTGGTCGACCGGACCGTCGAAGAACCCTTGGATCTGTCCGGAGTGGAGGTCGATCGACACCATCCGTTTGGCCCCGGCCGTCTTGAACAGATCGGCAACAAGTCGTGCCGTGATGGGCTCGCGTCCCTCGGCCTTTCGATCCTGGCGGGCGTAGCCGTAGAAGGGGCACACCGCAGTAATGCGCTTTGCGGAGGCTCGCTGCGCCGCATCGATCATGATGAGTTGCTCCATGATCGAGTCGTTCACGGAGTAGCCGTTCCAGCCGTAGTGGCTCTGGATCACGAACACGTCGCAGCCGCGCACGCTCTCGGTGAAGCGTGGCCGGATCTCGGTGTTCGCGAAGTCGACGATCTGTGCATCGCCGAGATCGATGCCCAGGCAGCCAGCAACCTCTTCGGCGAGAGCACGGTGGGTCCGGCCCGAGTAGAGCGCCAGCCGCTTCGTGGTGACTTTCTGAATCGACTGATCACTCATGACTTCTGGTGCCCCCTCACTCCGCCGACGCAGTGTAGAAGGGCCCGGTCCGTTCGCCGGGGCCGACACTTGCACCGGGCTCGAGGTAGGCAAATGGTCCGACGACAGCGTCGGGTCCGATCTCGGCCTCGACGCCGACCGTGTTCTGCACTGTTGCCCGGGCGCCGACTGCACAGTCGACCAGTCGGGTGTTCGGTCCGATCTCGCAGCCGTCGCCGACCACGGTGCGGCCCTGCAGCAGGGTTCCCGGGAAGAGCGTGACGTCGCGACCCAGTTCCACCGTCACATCGATGAAGGTCTGTCGGGGGTCGAGCATCGTGACGCCGCCGAGCAGCCACGCGCGGTTGGTCCGGGCCCGGAGTTCGCGCTCGGCCAGGGCAAGCTGCCACCGATCGTCCACCGCCGTCACCTCGGCCGTGTCGTCGGTTCCGATCGAGCCGACCAGGTAGCCCATGGAGGCGAGGGTCTCGATGACCTCGGCCACCGGGAACGTGGACCGGCCGTCGAGCGGACGACTCCGTCGCAGCGCAGGTCCGAGCAGGTCGCGTCGGAAGGCGAAGATCGACGTGCTGCACTCGACCGGCCCGGAGGCACCGTCGTCGGTCTCATCGGTGATCCGCAGGACTCGTTGGTCGCCCTTGCGCTGGCCGGAACGGACCACGCGTCGCTGACCGACGGCGTCGGGGAGCAGCACGGTGAGCACGGTGGCTGCGTTCTGCTCGGACTCGTGGTGCTCGACGAGCCGCATCACGGTCTCGGGTCGCAGCAGAGGACGATCGGCAGGAAGCACGAGAACGGTGGAGGAGTCGTCGATGTCGTCGACCTCGAAGGCCGTCAGCCCGGTGAGGGCTGCGTCGCCCGAGCCGAGAGGCGCCTGTTGCTCCACGAACGTCACGTTCGCCCAGTGCGGCGCCTGCTCCTGGACCTTCTTGGTGACACGTTCCGCCTCGGCGCCGACGACCACGACGGTGCGATCGATGTCGATGCCGTCGAGCGCGTGCAGGACGTGCATCACCAGCGGCCTGCCGCACAGCAGGTGCAGGGGCTTGGGTCGGTTCGACTGCATCCGCGTCTCCTCGCCAGCAGCGAGGACGATGGCAGAGACCGGCATGGAGATGTTCTAGCGCGCCCGCCCGTCGTGCTGGACACGCTGGTGACACAAGCCCGGGTGCGGGCAGCGGCCCCGGGCCCGTCGCCGGATGGGCGAGCCCGACGGTGACGGATACCCTGCGGGCTGCCCTCGGGGGTCGTCCAACCGGCAGGACAACGGATTTTGGTTCCGTGAATAGGGGTTCGAGCCCTCTCCCCCGAACGTCTGGCGGCTCGGTCGCCCCATGTGCTGTGCCGGGCGATGCCCCGCTAGCCTGCGGAGCCTTATGGGTTCGTTGATCAAGAAGCGTCGCAAGCGCATGCGGAAGAAGAAGCACAAGAAGATGCTCCGCCGCACGCGTCACCAGCGCCGCAAGTAGTCGAGTTCCGCAGCCGGACGGCCATTCCGGTGTCCCTGCTCAGGCCACGGTGTGGGTGACCACCACCGTGGCCTCTGGCATTTTTGCCTGCAGGTCGGGGTGCTCACCCTCGAGGAACCACGTGGCGCCGCTGCCCGCAAGACGCGGTGTCACCCCCGAGTGCTGTTCGATCCGGTGGCGCCAGGTGGCGAGTGCTGGCACGACCGCAAGAGCCGCTGGTTCGAGATCGTTGCCTGCAGGGCCAGTGGGGCCGCCCATCGTGTCCCACATGCGGTAGACGGCGGGCGTCGAGCAGTGCAGTGGCGGGATCACGAGGGTGATGGCGTGTTCGACGAAGGGGAGGGGGGACACCTGCTCGCCGATGCCGGTGACCTGCGCGCGGCCACCGACGAGGCAGAAGGGGATGTCGGCACCCAGCTCGCCGGCCCGCTCGAGGTCGGTCCAGCCCGCCCAGCGGAGCACCGCTGCCGCATCGGCCGAGCCCCCGCCGAGACCGCCGCCGTTCGGGATGTTCTTCTCGATGTGCACCGCGGCCTCCGCGCCGCACAGCACGAGCGCACGGGCAACGAGGTTCGACGAGTCGGTGGGCACGCCGTCGGCGTGGGGTCCGGTGATGGTGAGCCCCGCACCGCCCGGCTCGATGCGGATGCGGTCGTGCAGGGCGAGTGAGACCATCTCGGCGTCGATGAGGTGGTAGCCGTCGACGCGTACGCCGGTGACGCGCAGCGAGAGCGTGAGCTTCGCGTGTGCATCGAGAACGGTGGCAGCGGTGCTCATTGCGCCGCCCGGGCGAGACGGCCCCAGTCGTCGATCCCGAGTTCCTCGGCCCGCGCCGTCGGGTCGATTCCGGCCGCAGCGAATACGTCGGTGGTGATCGTCCCGGCCAGCGCTCGACGCAGCATCTTGCGCCGTTGTGCAAAGCCGGCGCGCACGAGCGCAAAGAGTGCGTCTCGGTCGACGTCGTCGGCCACCGCCGGTTCGGAGCGTCGTACGAGTTGCACGAGCGCGGAGTCGACGTTGGGTCGGGGGAGAAAGACACTCGGTGGAACGGTTCCGACGATGGATCCCGTTGCCCAATAGGCGACCTTCACGCTCACCGCCCCGTACGCCGCCGTGCCGGGCTTGGCCACGAGCCGTTCGGCGACCTCTTTCTGCACCATCACCAGCATCGAGGTAATGGCGGGTGTGTCGTCCAGCAAATCGGCGATCAATGGCGTGGCGACGTTGTAGGGCAGGTTCGCGACGAGCGTCCATCGGGGTGCGTCGGCGAGCAGCGCAGCCCAGTCGGCGCTCATCGCGTCGGCGCAGACCACGGTCACGTTCGGGAAGTCGGCGACGTTCTCCCGCAGGATCGGCACGAGGTGCTGATCGATCTCGACAGCGAGCACCGTTGCGCCCGTCTCGGCGAGCGCACGGGTGAGCGAGCCCAGTCCGGCGCCGACCTCGACGACTCGATCGCCGGGTCCCACGCCTGCAAGGCGCGCGATGCGACGCACGGTGTTGGCGTCGACGACGAAGTTCTGCCCGAGCGAACGCCTCGGGGAGAGTCCGTGGGCGTCGAGCTGTGAAGCGGCCTGCGCACGGCCGAGCGTCACTGCATCACCAGCTGAGCCGCACCGGGATGGGTGCTTGGGCGAGCTCGGAGATCTTCTGGAACAGCGGGGCGTTGAGCACGGCGATCATGCCCGGGGGGATCGTCTGCCAGCGCACGCTGCACCGCACGGAGCGGCCGTTGTCGGTGTTCTCGACCGTGACCTTCGTGCCCTCGGGCAGGAAGTTGATGATGCAGACATCACTCGGCAGCACGGTGGTGGGCACGATGGTGGAGCCGCTGCTCTTGGGCCGCCACTGGCGGGCCCCGAAGTTCTTGTAGGTGGCCATGCCGCTGCGCAGCAGCGCATCCTCGGGTGCCGGCTCATTGGGGGCGAAGGTGGACCTCGGTACGGTCTCGCGCGATCCACTGAGGAATCCCGGGGTGAGCGACTCACTCACGGGTCCCGCCGTGTCGGGTGCGTCCACCTTCGTGGCGTCCGAGCCCGAGCGCGCCCACCAGAGCACCGGGATGATCACCAGGGTCACCACGATGGCCACGACAAGACGACGACGGTCGTACACGGTCGCGTTGGACAGCCAGCTCACGGCAACCCCCGCATGACGAAAAGGTTACGGAGTGGGCAGGCCGAAGACAATGACGGCGTTGGTGTCGGTGGCCTCCGCGATGGTGCCGAGATCGGCCCCGACCGCCTCGGCGAGCGCTGCGGCCACGTGGGTGACGAAGGCTGGCTGGTTGGTGCGGCCGCGGTGCGGGATGGGTGCGAGGTAGGGGGCATCGGTCTCGATGAGCATCTTGTCGAGTGGACAGCGTCGCGCGGCGTCGCGGAGGTCGTCGGCGTTCTTGAAGGTGATGATCCCGCTGAAGCTCACGTAGGCGCCGCGTCCGAGGCACTGCTCCACCTCGGCCGGCCCGCCGCTGAAGCAGTGGAAGATCGTGCGGCCGGGCATGCCCTCGGCATCGAGGATCGCGAAGGTGTCGTCCCACGCATCGCGTGTATGGATGACGAGTGGCAGGTTCCGTTCGTGGGCGAGGCGGATCTGCTCCGCGAACGCATGTCGCTGGACCTCCCGCGGCGAGTGGTCGTAGAAGTAGTCGAGGCCGCACTCGCCGATCGCCACGACGCGCGGTGCATCGATCAGGTCGACGATGGTGTCCACCCCGAGGCTCGCCTCGTGCGGGTGAAGCCCGACGGTGGCCCACACCTCGGGATACTGCGCTGCGATATCGATTGCTTGTTGGGAGGTGGCCCGGTCGCAGCCCACGGTGATCATCCGGTGGACGCCAGCAGCGCGGGCTGCCTCGACGAGTTCGGCGGTACCGCCCGGCACGCGCGGGTCGTAGAGGTGGCAGTGGTTGTCGGTGAACCGCACGACGGTCAGGAGTCGTCCTCGTCGGAGCGGCGCGGGAAGAGTGCCTCGCCCTTCACCACGGCGCTGCCACCGGGGTATCCGCCCCAGGCAGCGGCTGCCGGTAGCCGCTGGTCCTCGACGCGCCCGGGCATCCCGATGCGTTCCCACACTGCCTGAGCGGTCTGGGGCACGGCGGGCGATGCGAGCACTGCGATGATGCGCAGCGCCTCGAGGGCGTCGCCCATGACGGCATCGACCGCCGTGCCGGGCTCGGCCTTCCACGGCTCGTTCGTCTCGAGGTGAGCGTTGGTCGCGCGGATGAGCTGCCACGTGGCCTCGAGTGCCCGACTGGGCTGCACCGTGTCCCACGCCGCAGCGGTCTGCTCGTAGGACGTTGCGGCAGCGCTGGCGAGGGGGGAATCAACAGCGGGGCGCGGACCGATTCCGCCGCACTTCTTGCCCACCACGGTCGCCACGCGAGCGAGCAGGTTGCCGAGGTTGTTCGCGAGATCGGCGTTGTACCGCTTGATGAGGCCCTTGCGCGTGAAGTCGCCGTCCTGGCCATACGGCGTCTCGGCGAGCACGTAGTACCGGAAGCCGTCGAGCCCGATGTCGTCGATCAGGTCGAGCGGGTTCACGACGTTGCCGAGCGACTTGCTCATCTTCTCCTGGTCGACGAGGAGCCAACCCCCGACGGCCCATCCGCGCGGCGGTTCGACGCCCGCAGACATGAGCATCGCCGGCCAGTAGACGCAGTGGAACCGGATGATGTCCTTGCCGATGAGGTGATAGTCCACCGGCCACCACTTCCGGTACCGGTCCTCGTCCTGGCCGTAGCCGACGGCCGACAGGTAGTTGGTGAGCGCGTCGAACCACACGTAGGTGACGTGCTTGGGATCCCACGGGATCGGGATGCCCCACTCGAGGGATCGACGCGAGATCGAGAAGTCGCGCAAGCCACCCTTGATGAAGCCGCGCACCTCATTGGCCCGGAAGTCGGGGACAATGGCGGTGGGGTGCGAGTCGTACCACTCGAGAAGTCGGTCCTCGAACGCCGAGAGCCGGAAGAAATAGTTCTCCTCCTCGAAGTGCTCGACGGGGCGCTTGTGGATCGGGCAATCGGTGCCGTCGACGAGTTCGTCGGCGACGTAGTACTCCTCGCAGCCGACGCAGTAGAGCCCGGAGTAGGTGCCGAGGTAGATGTCGCCGGCCTCGTAGCACTTGCGGAGCAACGTCTCGACGGCCACCCGGTGGCGCGGCTCGGTGGTGCGGATGAAGTCGTCGTTGGCGATGTTGAGCCGTCGCCACGCCTGCTCGAACAGTGGGGCGATCTCGTCGGCGAACTGCTTGGGCGATTTGCCGGCGGCATCGGCCGCCTGCTGGATCTTGAGGCCGTGTTCGTCGGTGCCCGTGAGGTAATGGACCTCCTCACCCAGCAGGCGGTGCCAGCGGGTGAGGGCGTCGCCGACGATGGTGGTGTAGGCATGCCCGAGGTGCGGGCGCGCATTCACGTAATAAATCGGGGTGGTGACGTAGAAGCGACCCACGTCCGTCGAGGGTAGGCCGTCGGTGCGGGAAGTGGCGCCATCATTTGCCAAAGTTGTGTCATGACGTCGTACGAGTTCGATGCAGCGATCGCCGTCCGGGAAACCGGCGGTGTTCTCTCGGCCGAAGTGCCCGATGGATGGGACATCAATGGCAACGCAAACGGCGGCTACATCCTCGCCCTCGGGGCGAACGCTCTCCGGCTGGCGTGTGGGCGAGCACACCCCATCACCATCACGGCGCACTACCTCGCCCCGGTGACCCCGGGCCCCGTGACGTTCCGGACCGAGGTGGTCAAGGCCGGCAAGCGCCTCACCACCATGAGTGGGTCGATCGAGCGTGACGGCAAGACGCTCATCCGGATGCTGGGAGCGTTCGGGGATCTCGAGGCAGCCGACGACCAGGTGCTGAGCGGGGCGGCGCCGCCCGATCTGCCGCCGATCGAGCAGTGCGAGCGCCGCACGCCGCATGGCGGCACCGCCGTGGTGGGTCTGGCGGATCGCCTCAACATGCACGTCCACCCCGACGATGTCGGTGCGCTCCACGACCGGCCGTCGGGAATCGGTCAGACACGCGGATGGTTCTCGTTCCTCGACGGCCGTCCCATCGACACCATGGCGCTGTTGCTCGCCGCCGATGCTTTCCCGCCGGCGGTGTTCAACCTGCACGAGGTAGTGCGCGGGTGGGTGCCCACCGTGGAGTTCACGGTCCACGTGCGCGGTGTGCCGGCGCCCGGGCCACTGGCGTGCCGTTTCGACACCCGCGTGGTGTCCGGCGGGGCGCTGCACGAGGATGGCGAACTGTGGGACAGCAGCGGTCGACTCGTTGCGCTCTCACGTCAGTACGGCTTGCTCGCGCGCTCCTGACCGGTATCCCGCTGGCGCTCCCGAACGAGGTGGCACGACCGCATTGGCGGCCGCGCGGCGGCGACTATTCGGCGTCGCCGTCGCCATCGTCGGCGGTGGGATCGGGTTGCGGTGCCTGCGCCGGTCGCAACATGAGCGCGAGTTCGTAGACCTCACGCCGGGCGCGTCCGGTGCGCGCCGCAACCTGCGCCGCTGCGTCCCGACGGCTGGCGCCGCGGGCGAGTACTTCGACGAGGAGCGCGGTCACCTCGTGGTCGGGGGTCGGACCTGCTGGCGGGGCGCCGCCGAGTACGAGGACGTACTCGCCGATGGGCTCCTGCTGCTCGAGGAACTCGACAGCGTCGTCGAGGTTCCCGCGCCAGACGGTCTCGTGCAGTTTGGTGAGCTCGCGGCACAGCGCAACCCGGCGTGCACCGCCGCAGACGGATCGGAGGTCGGCGACGGTGCGCCTTACACGGTGCGGCGCCTCGTAGAGCACGATGGTTCGCGGTTCGTGGGCAACGAGAGCAAGGCGTTCGGCGCGCGCGGCGCCGCTGCGCGGCAGGAAGCCCTCGAACACGAACCGGTCGCACGCCAGACCGCTCACCACGAGCGCCATCACGAGTGCAGCCGGGCCCGGCACCGCGCTGATGGCGTGGCCGTCCTCGATCGCTGCGACGACGAGTCGGTGCCCAGGGTCGCTCAGGCCCGGCGTCCCTGCGTCGGTCACCATCGCAACGCTGCCTCCCGACCGGAGGACATCGAGTACATCGTTGACCGACGCAAGTTCGGTGTGCTCGTCGACCCGCCGGAGACGTTTGGCAGTCACTCCGGCGTGCTGCAACAGCCGCCCCGATCGTCGGGTGTCCTCGCAGCACACGAGGTCGGCTGCGGCGAGGGCCTCGACGGCGCGCGGAGCGAGGTCGCCGAGGTTCCCGATCGGGGTGGCGACGAGCACGAGGGTTCCCACGGCGCTCAATCCCGGATCTCGATACGGTCGCCGACACGCAGCCCCCAGCGCGCAAAGGCGCCGGCCTCGGCCTCGACCACGCGCCGCGACCGCGGGACGGGACCGGGCACGCGGTTCGGGCGCACGGTGGACACCCGGATCACGGTTCCGTGGCGATCGACGTAGGCGACGTCGATGGCGAACCGCATGCCCACGGTGTGGATCCAGTGGCAGCGCTCGATGACGACAGCCCCATCGATGCCCGAACGCCCGAGCAGCCCGCGCGCTCGTTGGGGGAGCGTGGTGAGGACGTCGGCGGAGGCGAGTACACGTCCGCTGCTCACCAACCACGCCATGACGCGAAAGTCTCGCAGGTCAGACCGGGTCGGGGGCAGGCAGTCCGAGGAGCGCGTTCTCGACGACCTCGCTGAGTGCCGGGTGCGCGTAGTACTGACCGCGCGCCATGTCGTCGACCGTCTGGTCGAAGGCCATGCCCTGCACCAGTTGCTGCAGGAGCATCGATGAGTACGGGCCCATGATGTGGGCACCGAGGAGTCGACGCGTCGAGCGATCGGCCACCACCTTGCAGATGCTCGTCGAGTCCTCCATCGCCCAGCCGTAGGCGGTGTCGCCGTACCGCTGGACCTTCACCATCACGTCGAAGCCTGCTGCCCGAGCTGCCTCCT
>JAULYZ010000054.1:0-10017 GCA_032117595.1 Acidimicrobiia bacterium
CGAGCCGTCATGTTGGTCGGGTCGCTCGGGTTCTCGAGTCGCAGTTTCGAGTCGGGGAACAACGGCGTGAGGTCCTCGAACCGCGGGCGACCCTTCAGCTGGTCGGGGTCCTTGCCGTTGATCGAGTAGATCTCGAGGAGGGCCGGGTTCTTCTCGTTGCGCCCGGCCGGGCGCGAGAGACCCACCACGTAATCGCCCTTGCGGAGCCCGTACTGGCGCGTCTGACGGACCGACACATAGGCGTCGTCGCGCGATGAGAGGTAGCCGCCCACGCGGAGGAAGCCATAGCCCTGATCGTGGAGATCGAGGTACCCCGTGACGCGTACCGGCTCCTGCGACACCGGGGCCTCCGGCTCGACGATGTCGTTGTCGCGCGGCCCGAAACGCTCACGCTCACCGCGCGACTGGCGGCGATCACGGTTGTCGCGAGCGTGGTCGCGCGGCTGGTGCCCGCCGCTCTGTCCGCCGCCGTGACCCCCACCTTGGCTGCCGCCCTGGCCACCGCCCTGTCCGCTGCCCGGTCCGTCGTCGCCACCGCGGTTGCGGCGCCGACGCCGACGCCGCTTGCGCGAACCAGATCCCTCGCCGCCACCGTCGCCCTGTCCGTCGGCACCGTCTTCGGAGCCGTCGTCATCGCCGTCATCGTCGGAGTCATCGCTCCCACCGTCGGAGGCACTTCCGGGCATCGGGGCCTGCCCCGTCCGGATGAGCTCGACCTCCCAGTCGGCGAGCGGCTCACCATCGGGGCCCAGGATCACCTCGGGAACGTTGGGCTCCGCTGCTGGAGCAGGCGCCGTACGACTCGACGAGGCGGCGGCCGGTGCGGCCGCCGGGGCCGGGGCCGCGTCTCCGTTGCCGGCGCCCGTCTGCTCGAGGATCCTGCCGATGAGATCGGCTTTCTTGAGCCGCGCCACACCCTTGATGCCAAGTGCTTGGGCGATGGTCACCAGCTGCTCGCGGTCCTTGCCCTCCAGCACGTCCTGACCCATGGTCTCGCTGCTCATGTGTACCCCTCTCGCGGTCGGACTGCAGCCGACCGGGTGGTTCGGTCACCGGAAAAGACTTGGTCGCCCCTGAACACAGGACCCAGACGAGGCGAGACCCCACCCCCGGTGAGATGACATCCCTCCGACCACTCGCGATCAGCCGAACACCAGCAGGAATCCAGCAGGGCGTCTCGGAAACGGGACCGTCCGGTACTCCGGACCTCCTCACCCTAGCAGGCCAACGCTGGCGCAACACCGACCCGGGTCGGGAGACGCACCCCGGGTCCTCGACCCGGACCCACGGCTAGTGGGCGACGGACTCCACGAAACGTTCCACCGCCGACAGATCATTCGGCAGGACACGAGTGCGCTCGGGCCGCTCGAAGAGATCAGCGAGGTGCGGCGGCAGTTCGGGACGACGACCCGTCGCCCGCTCAACAGCATCGGGGAACTTTGCTGCGTGCGCCGTGGAGGTGGTCACCATCGGCACCCCGTCCTCACGATGTTGCCGTGCGGCGCCGATACCGACTGCGGTATGCGGGTCGATGATCTCGCCGGTAGTCGCAAGCACCTCACCGATGATGCGGAGCGTTGCGGTGTCGTCGAAACGTGCAGCGCGGAACACCGGGGTGATCCATCGGTCGAACTGGTCATCCTCCACCGACAAGTGCCCCGTCGAGCGGAAACGGAGCAACTGCTCCTCGGTGAGCCCGCCGTCGCGGCCATTCATCTCGAAGAGCAACCGCTCGAAGTTCGACGAGACCTGAATGTCCATACTCGGGCTGAGCGTGGGTACCACCGTGCTCGTCTGCATCGAGCGCGTCTCGAAGAAACGCGTGAGGATGTCGTTCTCGTTCGATCCGATGACGAGCGAATGGATCGGCGCCCCCATCTCGCGCGCAATCCAGCCAGCGAGAACATTGCCGAAGTTGCCCGTGGGAACACTGAACGACGTCGGCCGCCACCCGAGCTGCTGGGTTGCGTAGACGTAGTACACCGTCTGGGCCATCACACGGGCCCAGTTGATGGAGTTCACCGCGCTCAGCCGCATCCGTTCGCGGAACGGCACGTCGTTGAACATCGCCTTCACGAGGTCCTGGCAGTCGTCGAACGTCCCGTCGACAGCCACTGCGTGCACGTTCGGCGCATCGACTGTGGTCATCTGCCGGCGCTGCACATCGCTCGTGCGACCGTTCGGGTAGAGGATCACGATGTCCACGTTCGAGCACGAGCGGACGCCGTCGATGGCTGCGGATCCGGTGTCGCCCGACGTGGCACCGACGATCATCACCCGCTCACCGCGCACACCGAGGACGTAGTCGAACAGGCGCCCGACAAGCTGGAGGGCAACATCTTTGAACGCGAGCGTCGGCCCCTGCGCGAGGTCGAGCAACCAGTCGTCGGCGGCCAGTTGGCGAAGCGGCGTCACCGCACGGTGCCGGAACGTGGCATAGGCGTCGCCCACGAGGCGCTGAAAGACGTCCTCAGGAATGTCGTCGCCGACGAACGGTGTCATGACCGCAACCGCCAGGTCCTCGTACGACGAGGCGGGCAGATGGAGCGGCAGCGTGGGCCACTCCACCGGGACGTACAGGCCGCCATCGGGCGCAAGCCCGGCCAGCAGCACATCCGCGAAGCCCAGTTCGGGCGCCCGACCACGGGTCGACACGTATCTCATCGGCTTCGTCTCATCGGCTTCATCTCGGCAGCTTCGTCTCGGCAGCTTCGTCTCGTCGGTGCTGGGTCATCAGTCTGGTCGGGTCGGCCTGTGCCGTCGCAGCACCGTCACGCACCGACGACTCGCAGCAGTCCACCGATCCGGCGGACCGCATCGAGTTCGCGCAGTTCGCGCAACGTCGCCCGCAGCGACGCTTCCTTGGCCACGTGGGTGATGAAGACGAGACGGGCGTCGTCGCCGATTCCCTCCTGCTCGGCGGCACGGATGCTCACCCCGTTGCGGGCGAACACACCGGTGACAGCGTGGAGCACGCCGGGGCGGTCAGTCACCTCGAGGCTCACGAGATACTCCGAACTGGTCTCGTCGATGGGACGGATGTTCGCCTTGCCGAGCGTGCCGATACGTCCGTGCGTACCGAGCTTGAGGTTCACCGCTGCGTCGATGACATCGCCGAGTACTGCGCTCGCCGTGGGATACCCACCGGCCCCGCGGCCGTAGAACATGAGCGAACCAACCGCATCGCCCTCGACGAACACGGCGTTGAACGAGTCGCGCACACTCGCCAACGGGTGGTTCGTGGGCACCATCGCCGGGTGGACCCGGACGCTGACCGAACCATCGCTGGGCTCCACCTCGGCGATGCCGAGGAGCTTGATGACGTAACCGAGGCGAGCGGCCATCTTGATGTCGGCGGCCGTGATGTTGCGAATGCCCTCGTGGTAGACGTCGCCCGCGACGACCTTCACCCCGAAGGCGATCGACGCAATGATCGCCGCCTTCGCTCCCGCATCGAAACCGTCCACATCGGCGGTGGGGTCACGCTCGGCGTATCCCAGTCGCTGCGCCTCGGCGAGTGCAACGGAGTAGTCCTGGCCGTCTTCGGTCATGCGCGTGAGGATGAAATTGGTCGTGCCGTTGACGATGCCCATCACGCGGATGAGCGGTTCGCCGCGCAGACTCTCGCGCAGGGGTCGAATGAACGGGATTCCGCCGGCAACGGCCGCCTCGAAGAGGAGGTCCACACCGTGCTCATCGGCCGCAGCGAAGAGTTCGGCCCCCACGTTGGCGAGGAGTTCCTTGTTCGCCGTGACCACTGGCTTACCGGCAGCGAGTGCCATGGAGATCAGCTCGCGCGCTGGCTCGATGCCGCCCATCACCTCGACAACGAGATCGACCTCGGGGTCGGCCACCACCGCGTGGGCATCACGCGTCAACAGTTCGGCACGCACGGGAACGGTCCGCTCGGCGGAGAGGTTGCGAACCGCCACCCGGGCCACCTCGAGGCGCACCCCGGTACGTGCCTCGATCGCATCGGCCTGACGGCCGACAAGCTCCACGAGCGCAGCCCCCACGTTCCCGCAGCCGAGGACCCCGATACGAACACGCATGCTCTTGCTCACCGATCCGTGAGGCTAACCGCTGGCCGACGGCATCCCGGGTGCCATTTGGTTTGCTGCCCGCAGTCGGAGCTCCCGTTCGAGTGTCGCGACTCCCGGTCGACCGTGCCTCCGTCGATGCTGGAGACCGTCCCGGAGTGCGCCGATGTCGAGCCGCCCGAGTGCGAGTAGTTCGTCGATCGCAGCCGAGAGCGCAGCGGGGTGCCACGCAGCGAGATCGAGGATGGAGCGCACTGGGTCGCAGACCGGAAAGCCGGCCACCTTCACGGTGACGAGCATCGCCGTATCGGTCGGGCGGTGGAAGACCACACCGTCGAGGCGTCCCGGATGTCGGCCGGGCGGGGCGATGAGATCGATGGTTCGCCTCCACGCAGCGGCCGAGCCCCAGAGCCATGCCGCAGTTGGGCCCGCGACGACGCATCCGGGCATAGCCGCTGCGAGTGCAGCCTCGACACGGAGATGGTGCGTCTCGGGTGTGCACGACGGGCGCGAGACCCCGGCATGGACCCGGATCAGTTCACCGTTGTGATGAGCCCGGTACCAAGCACTGGCACTGAGATGATCGGGGACGACTGCTCGCTGCACGAGCGTGCCGTGGCCGAGGGCGTGACGACGGAGCGAGTATCCATTCATGCCCCGCTGAGTGCACGGCGACCCCGGAGCCGGAAGTGCTGCGAGGTTCAGTCGACGTCGAGCGCAACGAGGTCGTCGTGCACCTGCCGCCGAAGCACGAGTCGGCTCGAGCCATTGCGGACGAACACCACCGCAGGTTTACCCACCATGTTGTAGTTCGACGCCATCGAGTACCCGTACGCACCGGTGACAGGCGTGGCGAGGACATCGCCGATCGAGGTGTCGACGGGGATACGTGCGTCGCCGATGAGTATGTCGCCACTCTCACAGTGCTTGCCCACGATGCGCACGCTCCGGGCCCGTTCGGCACCGGGCGAACGAGGGAGGAACGCCTCGTAGCCACTGCCGTACAGGACCGGTCGCGGGTTGTCGCTCATCCCGCCATCGACAGCGAGGAAGGTACGCACACCCGGGATGTCCTTGATGGTGCCCACTGTGTAGAGCGTGACGGCTGCACCGGCAACGATGGCGCGGCCGGGTTCGACATGCACTGCGCTGCGCACACCGAGCGACCGGCAAGCATCGAGCAGGACCCGCGCCCACTCCGAGATCGATGGTGCCTGCTCGTCCCCGGTGTACGCCACACCGAGGCCGCCGCCGAGGGTGAGCTCGGGGAGATCGAATGGAGCCGCGAACGACGCCATCACCTCGGCAGCCTTCGCAAAGGAGGACACTGCAAAGACGTTGGAGCCGATGTGACAGTGCAGACCGATCAATTCCACCGACGCCGAACGGCGCGCCCGGTCCACCGCGCGAGCAGCGTCGCCGTTGGCGAGGTTGAACCCGAACTTGGAGTCGTCCTGACCCGTCGCGATGTACTCGTGCGTGTGGGCCTCGACGCCTGGCGTGATGCGCAGCGCAACACGCGGCGCCGGGAGTCCCTCACGGTGGAGGGCGTCGAGGCGATCGAGCTCGTCGAAACTGTCGACATTGATGTGGCGGACACCGCTGCTGACGGCGTACCGGAGTTCGTCGACGCTCTTGTTGTTCCCGTGAAGCACGCAACTCGGGGCAGGGACACCAGCAGCGAGGGCAACGAAGAGTTCGCCCGACGTGGCGACGTCGAGCAACAGGCCTTCCTCGTGCGCAAGTCGCGCCATCGCCTTGCAGAGGAACGCCTTGGTTGCATACACCACGCGGCTGCGCCCGAACGAGGCGACCGCCTCCCGGCAACGGTTGCGCAGGTGCTCCTCGTCGTACACGAAGAGCGGCGTGCCGAATCGGGCGGCGAGCTCCAACAGCGCCACACCCCCGACGGCGAGTGAGCCATCGGCGAGCTCGGTGGCCGTGTCGGGCAGCAGGTGTCGGGGCAGGGTGGTCATCGCTACATCCGGTCCGGAACGTCGATGCCGAGGAGGCCGAGCCCGCGATCGAGGATGCGCGCCGTGAGGTCGCACAGCGAGAGCCGGCTCCGGCGGATCGACGAGTCGTCGGCGCGCAGCACAGGGCATGCCTCGTAGAACGCCGTGAAGTCCTGGGCGAGGTCGAAGAGATAGGAGCAGAGGCGGTGCGGGCTGAACCGCTCGACCGCCTCGGTCACCGCCTGGTCGAAGCCGAGCAGCCGCAGCGCCAACGCGCGCTCCTCGGGTGCAACGAGGCGGATCGGGGTGTCGTACGACGCGACCACCTCGTCGGCCTTGCGGAAGATCGATCGGATGCGCGCATGGGCGTACTGCAGGTACGGCGCAGTGTTGCCGTCGAAGGAGAGCATCCGATCCCAGTCGAACACATAGTCCTTGATGCGATCGGTGGAGAGGTCGGCGTACTTCACCGCACCGATCCCGATCATCCGGCCTACGTGTTCCTGCTCGGTGGGCGACAGGTCAGCGCTCCGTTCGCGCACCTGTGCGATCCCCCGGTCGACGGCCTCGTCGATGAGGTCCACAAGTTTGACGGTGTCGCCACTGCGGGTCTTGAACATCTTACGGTCGCTGCCCAGCACGCTCCCGAACTGCACGTGCACACATCGCGCAGGCGGTGCCAGCCACCCAGCCATCTCACAGACCTTCCACACCATCTCGAAGTGCTGTGCCTGGGGTGCCCCCACCACGTAGAGCAGCAGCGTGGCGCCGAGTCTCTCTACGCGGTCGATGACACAGGCAAGATCGCTGGTTGCGTAGTTGAACCCCCCGTTGCCCTTTCGGACGATGAGCGGCAACGGCTCGCCCTCCCGGTTGGTGAACCCTGGCGGGAACACCACGTCGGCACCGTCGGACTCCTCGAGAAGACCCGCTGCGTCGAGTCGACGGATCACCTCGTCGAGCAGGGGGTGGTAACTCGACTCACCGGCGAGATCAGCACTCGTGAGCAGGACCCCGAGCTTTCGGTACACGGTGTTGAAGTACGCGGCACTCGCGTCGACCAGTTCCTGCCAGAGGCGAAGCGTCTCAGGATCGCCGCCCTGAAGAGCGACCACGCGGAGGCGGCTGCGCTGCTTGAAATCGTCATCTGCATCGAACTTGGCCCGCGCCTGTCGGTAGAAGCCGTCGAGGTCCCCGACGGAAAGTTCCCGGGCAGCCTCGGTCTCGCCGAGGTCGAGGAGGTGCTCGATGAGCATGCCGAATGGGGTTCCCCAGTCGCCGATGTGGTTCTCCCGGATGACCTCGTGCCCGACGAACTCGAGCATCCGGACGAGCGCGTCGCCGATGATGGTGGTGCGGAGGTGTCCGACGTGCATCTCCTTCGCCACATTCGGCGCCGAGTAGTCGACAACGACCCGCTCGGGAGATGTCGCCCGCCGAACCCCCAGGTGGGGGTCGCGAGCTGCAGCGGTCAACTCACGCTCGACGAACGCATCCTCGAAGGTGAGGTTCAAGAACCCCGGTCCGGCGACCTCGAGGGTGGCCACGCCGGCGAGCGGCCCGGATGCTCCCGCAAGCACCTCGGCGGCGACGTCGCGAGGGTTCCTCCCCAACTGCTTGGCCAGCGGCAGCACGCCGTTCGACTGCGCATCGGCTCGATCGCTGGCACGCACGACGGGGTCGGCATCCACACCGGCTACTGCGCGATACACCGGCGCGAGCAGCGAGGACACGGTGTGGAGGGGGTCGGCCATCCCTGCAAGGGTAACGGTGACGCTGCGTGCCACCGTGACCATGGCCGCTGCACCGGTATCCTTGCTCGTCCCGCCCTCGTAGCTCAGGGGATAGAGCGTCGGCCTCCGGAGCCGTGTGCGCAGGTTCGAATCCTGCCGAGGGCGCTCACCGCCTCCCGCATCCCGCACCTCGGCGGGCGGGTAGGCGGAGCCCGATTGCCGACCACTACGGTCGCTGCATGCGAACGCTCCAGGAACTCAACGATCTCGAGGACATCCGCAACCTCCGCCTCGACTACACGCATCACTTCGACGGCGGCGACCTCGATGCCCTCCTTGCCCTGTATGTGGACGATGCCGTGTGCGACTTCGGGCCGTTCGGGCTCTGGGAGGGCAAGGCTGCGATGCGAGCCGGGTGGCAGCCCTACTTCGAGGGTCGAGCCGGGTCTCCCCGTTACGCCTACGGGCGCCACGCAGTCACCAACCCGCGCATCAACGTGAACGGCGACGAGGCAACCGGCGACTGGTTCCTCATCGACATCTCGTACTTCGAGCGCGGCTCCACCACACCTCGCGAGAACCCCGTGGTGCTCTACGGCACCTACGAGGACCGGTACCGACGGGTGAACGGCACCTGGAAGATCGTTCGCACCACCCTGCACTTCCAGTGGCCGGTGCCGGGCGGTGCCCCGGCCGGATTGGTGCGCTGACACCCCACCGGTCTGGAACACTCGGCCCATGCCCGACACCATCCTGGGACTGGCCGAGCGCTACTGGAATGGCGAGGTCGATCTCGTCCACGAGCACCACCCGGTACAACCAGCACTCGGACGGGCCGCCGAGGAGATCGCTCCCGGAATCCTCACCTTCATCTCCATCGCCTCGGTGAACGCCCTCGACACCGGTGACGGACTGGTGCTGCTCGACACGGGCGGCAAGTTCGACTCGGACCACCTCTTTGAGCAGGTGCGCGCCTGGCGCCCGAACGATCCACTGCGCGCTGCGGTCTACTCCCACCACCACATCGACCACATCTTCGGCACACGGCTCTTCGAGGCCGAGGCCGAACGTCGTGGTTGGCAGCAACCCGTCGTGTACGCGCACGAAGACGTACCCGACCACTTCCGTCGCTACGAACGCACACTCGGTTGGAACTCGGCCATCAACCAGCGCCAGTTCGCCCTGCCGGTGGAGCGGTTCTCGTGGCCCCACGAGTACCGCTATCCGGACGTGACGTATCGCGACCACCACTCGTTCCGGCACGGCAACCTCACCTTCGAGCTGCACCACGCCCGCGGCGAGACCGACGACGCCACCTGGACCTGGGTGCCCGAGGCAAAGGTGCTGCACCCGGGTGACCTCTTCATCTGGGCGGTTCCGAACGCCGGCAACCCCCAGAAGGTCCAGCGATTCGTGAGCGACTGGGCCTCTGCCCTGCGCGACATGGCTGCGTGCGGTGCAGAACTGATGCTCTGCGGCCACGGGCTCCCCATCATCGGCGCCGAGCGCATTCGCACGGCGCTGTTCGACACTGCGGAACTCCTCGACTCCATCGAGGAACAGACGCTGGCGCTGATGAATCGGGGAGTCACCCTCGACGAGGTCATCCACACCGTCGAGGTTCCTGAGCACCTCCGGCGACTCCCCTATCTGCAACCCGTGTACGACCATCCCCAATTCATCGTGCGCAACGTCTGGCGGCGCTACGGCGGGTGGTACGACGGTGAGCCCGACAACCTGCTGCCGGCCCCGCGCCAGCAGCAGGCCACCGAGTGGATCCGACTCGCCGGCGGTCTCGGCGCGGTGCTCGACCGGGCGAGGACGCTCGCCGATGCAGGCGACCATCGCATGGCGTGTCACCTCGTGGAGTTTGCGGTGCTCGCCGAGCCGGCCTCGCGCGAGGCGCACGAAACCCGCGCGGCGGTCTACGCAGCCCGTTCCGCTCAGCAGGACAGTTCGATGGCCCGCAACATCCTCAACCACGCAGCCCACGCAAGCCGGGCCGGCAAACGCGATCTCGCTCGTCGGGACCAGACCTGAGCAGGCCGCTGCGCCGCAGGCTCGCGCGTATCAGGCCGTTGCGCCGCCGTCCACCACGAGCGTCACACCGTTGACGAAGGCCGACAGCCCCGACACGAGGAAGAGACAGGCGCGGGCGATGTGATCCGGGTGGCCGGCGGTCCGCATCGGGTTGGCCGCAATCGCCGCATCGATGTCGAGACCCGTTGCCTTCAGCGGCTCCATCTGAGCCCGGACTCCGGGGGTGTCGATGATGCCCGGGGCGATCGC
>JAULYZ010000055.1:0-9648 GCA_032117595.1 Acidimicrobiia bacterium
GACCGTCCCGTCGTTGCCGGCCAGTCGTGGGGCGGCAACGTCGTGATCCACCTCGCGTGGAGCGCCCCCGAGTCGGTGCGCGGCGTCTGCGCAGTCGACGGCGGCATGATCGAGCTCGGCACACACTTCCCGTCGTGGGACCGCTGCGCGGAGCAGCTCAAGCCGCCGCCCATCGCCGGCATGCGCGCCTCACGTATGGAGAGCTTCATGCGCTCAGCCCACAGTTCCTGGCCGGAATCGGGCATCCAGGGGGCGATGGCCAACTTCGAGGTGCGCGACGACGGAACCATTGCGCCGTGGCTCACGCTCGAGCGCCACATGAAGATCCTCCGCTCGCTCTGGGAGCACCGCCCGTCGTCGCTCTACCCCGAGATCGTCGTGCCCGTGATGCTTGCGCCCGCCGACACCGGCACGAACCCGAACTGGACCACCGACAAGCGACGCGCCATCGAGAACGCTGAGGAGCTCCTCCCACGCAGTCGCACCCATTGGTTCGCCCCGGCCGATCATGATCTCCACGCCCAGTTCCCCGACCGCCTAGCGCGCCACCTGCTCGACGCCGTCGCCGACGGCTTCTTCGCCTGACCCGCACCACACCACAGACCTCGCTCACGAACCACCCGGCATGAACCTTCCGCGAATCCTCACGATCATGGGCTCCGGCGAGACCGCGCCCACGATGATCAAGGCCCATCGGTCGATCCTCGAGCGACTCGGCGACGCACCTCGTTCGGTCCTCCTCGACACTCCCTACGGATTCCAGGAGAACGCTCCCGAACTCGCCACACGCGCGCAGGAGTACTTCCGCAAGAGCGTCGGCCACGAGATCGATGTCGCCGGGCTCCAGGAGGTCCGCGATGCCGACGACCTGCTGCTCGCCCAGGGCATGGCACGCGTACGCGACGCCGCGTACGTCTTTGCCGGACCGGGCTCCCCCACCTACGCGTTGCGCCAGTGGGCCGGCAGCCAGATCCGTCCGGAGATCGTCGAGAAGCTCCGCAGCGGCGGGGCCGTCACCTTTGCATCGGCTGCGGCACTCACGCTCGGACGCTTCACCGTGCCCGTCTACGAGATCTACAAGGTGGGCGAGGACCCCTACTGGCTCGACGGACTCGATGTGCTCTCGGAGATCGACCTGCACGTCGCTGTGATCCCCCACTTCGACAATGCCGAGGGCGGCCACCACGACACGCGCTTCTGCTACCTCGGCGAGCGACGCCTGCGCATCCTCGAGGAACGCCTCCCCGGTGAGGTGCACGTACTCGGGATCGACGAGCACACCGGCGTCGTCATCGACGTCGACGCCGATACCGCAACCGTGGTGGGCAACGGCACGGTGACGGTTCGGGTTCGGGGTGAGAGCACGGTGTACCCCGCCGGCTCGGAACTCCCGGTCGATGCGCTGCGCAACCGCGGCACCGCCGCAGCCCGACCCACCAATGCTCCGGCTCAGGCGGCGCCGGCTGCGGTGGCCGCTGCGCAGCAGACCACCACTGCAGTGGAGACCTCACTCGGCGCGACTGCACAGCGCTGCGAGGCCGAGTTCGAGGCGGCGCTGGCTGCACGCGACGCCGACGGCGCCGCACGATCGGTACTCGAGCTGGAGTCGGCGATCCACGACTGGTCGGCCGACACCGTGCAATCCGACGAGACCGACCGTGCCCGCGCAGCACTGCGCTCGATGGTGGTGAAGCTCGCCGCAGCGGCATCGGGAGGCCTGCAGGACCCGCGCACCGTCGTCGCCCCGTTGGTCGATGCGCTGCTTGCACTCCGGGCGACGGTGCGCAGCGAGAAGCGCTACGACCTTTCCGACATCATCCGGGACCGAATGCTGGAGGCCGGTGTCGAGGTGCGCGACACCAAGGACGGCGTCGATTGGGTGCTACGCGGCGCGTAGCGGGGCGCCGCCGTGGTGGTCGAGACCAGCCACGGCACGACGGCCCTGTGCGCCGGTCACGGCGAACACCACCACGAAGCCCACGGCTCCCACGAGGATGACGGTGGCGCCGGTGGGCCAGTCGGTGTGGTACGAGACGTTGGTGCCCACGAAGGCTGTGGCCGATCCGATGAGCGGCGAGAGCCAGAGCATGCGCCCGAACGACTTGGTGAGCATGCGGGCAGTGATGGCCGGCGTCACGAGCAGTGCGGAGATGAGCAGCACGCCGATGACCCGCATCGTGACGAGGATCGTCAGCGAGAGCAGCGTCATGAGCAGCGCCTCCATGCGAGCCACGCGCACCCCCGAGACCTGGGCCACGTCGGGGTCGAAGGTGGCAAAGAGCAGCGGCCGGTAGCGCAGTACCACCATCACGGCGGTAACCGCTCCGACGAGCGCCACCGCGATGATGTCGCCCGGCTCCACGCCGAGGATGCTCCCGAACAGCGAGGCCTCGAGACTCTTCTTGGCCGTGCCGTAGACCGCGAACAGCACGAGTCCCACGGCGAACGACACGGTGGTGACCACCCCGATCGCCGCGTCGGCGCCGATGATCCGTCGCCGCGATACCCGCCCGATGAGGAGGCCCGAGGCGATGCCCCAGAGCCCGGCACCGATGAAGTAGTTGATCCCCATCACAGCGGCCGCTGCGGCGCCGCCGAACACGGCGTGCGAGAGACCGTGGCCGATGTAGCTCATCCCGCGCAGCACCACGTACACACCGATGAGTCCGCACACCGCCCCGGCGAGAACGCTGACGGCTACTGCGTTGCGGAAGAACTCGAACTCGTACGGCTCGAACAGGCTCAGCGCATTCACGATGCCGATTGGTCCCGGAGGCGACGCCCGAACGAGTGCATGCCGTCGACCACCACGGGCATCCCACCGTGCTCGAGCACCTCCATCGGGGCGCCGTAGGTTCGCTCGAGGAAGTAGGGGCGCAACACCTCGAGCGGAGCACCGTCGGCGATGACCGTACGGTTGAAGCAGACGAGCCTGGGGAGGTGAGCGGCCAGTCCGTTGAGGTCGTGCGTGGTGAGCACGATGCCGATGCCTTCCTCGTTGAGGTCCTCGAGCACGTGGAGGATCTCGTGGCGCGTACGCACGTCCACGCCCGAGGTGGGTTCGTCCAGCACGAGCAGATCAGGACGCTGCACGAGCGCACGGGCGAGGAACACGCGCTGCTGCTGACCGCCGGACAGCTCACGAATGTGACGCTTCGAGAGCCCCTCGAGACCGAGTCGCTCGAGCAGTGATTCCACCTCGACACGCTCGGCCCTCGACGCCGACGGCCAGGGACGCGCCGTGCGGGTCATGAGCACGACCTCTCCCACGGTGACGGGGAAGTTCCAGTCGACCGTCTCGACCTGGGGTACGTACCCCATCCGCACCGCAGCGTGACGCGTGATGGTGCCGTGAACCGGCTTCACGGTGCCCAGCAGCGCACGCAGCAGGGTGGTCTTGCCCGAGCCCGAGGGCCCAACAATGCCGAGGAAGTCACCGGAGGAGACCGTGAGATGAACGTCCTCGATCACCGGCGGGCCGCCGTAGGTGCACGACACATGATCGAAAGAGACGAGCGAGGACATTCAACTGATCAACATCGCAACCTATCGGGACATTCCCCTGCGATCGGGTGATGCCGTCGCCCGGGAGCGGTCGTCGGCCTCGATATCGATGTAGTCGGCCGTCAACGAATCCGGACTGCTGCGGTCGGGTTTAGCGGCTTCACGCCGTGCAACAACGCAGCAATCGTCTCTGCTCCGTCGACGAGTCGCGGCCCCGGACGCACGACGAGCCCATTGGCATCAATGGCCCACACCGCAGCACCGTTCGGCATGCGGTCGAGCAACTCGCGGGCGTGTGCTGCTGCGCCATCGAGGTCGAACCCGCACGACGCAACGATCACCACATCGGGCTCGGACGCCGCGATGTCGTCCCACGTCGTGGTCACCGAGCGGGCACCGGGCGCAGCGAGCACCGCATCGCCACCGGCAATCTCCACGAGTTCGGGAACCCAGTGACCCGCCACGAAGGGCGGGTCGGGCCACTCGAGGACAAAGACCCGGGGACGGCTGCGACCACTCACCGACTCGCGCGCCGCCGCAATGCGCTCCCCCAGCGACGAGACGAGGTCATCGGCCCGGGCGCGCACCCCGCACGCATCGCCCACCGCGCGGATCGTGTCGAACATCTCGTCAACCGTGTGCGGATCGAGTGTCAACACGGTGGCCATGCAGCCGATCGACTGCATGGCCGACTCCACGTCACCGCTCGGCAGCGCACAGACCCGGCACAGGTCCTGTGTGAGTACCACTGCCGGGTCGACACGACGGAACCGCTCGACATCGAGGGTGTACAGCAACTCACCACCTGCGATGCGGTCCCGCACGAGCGCGTCGATCTGCGCAGCATCGAGCCGATGGGTGTCGAGACCGCCGACGAGGATCTCGCGCCCCACACGCGGATCGGGTGGGTAGTCGCACTCGAAGGTGACGCCGACGAGCCGGTCTCCGAGGCCGAGCGCGAACACGATCTCGGTAGCCGACGGGATGAGCGACGCAATCGCGTCGGTCGACGTCATGCGCAATGACTCACTGACCCGACAGGGCAGCAACCACCGGGGCGAAGGCGTCGAGGCTGGTCTCGCCGACGGTCACGTACGAGATGCCGTACTGCTCGCGCCGCTTGATGATGGTCTCGATGATCTGCTCGGGCGGCCCGATGAGCGCGTGCGGATAGTCGATCACCTGATCGGCGGTCATCCCGAACATCTGACCGAACTGCTCGGCCACCGGCTGGGCCTCGGGCACCACGAACGTGAAGTAGGCACCGATCTCGAGCTCGGGCATCGCACGACCCGCAGCGGCCGCACCTGCCTGCACCCATTCGACCTTCTTCTGGGTGAGCTCGGGCATGCTGCTCGCCACACCGGCGGGGCCGATCATGCCCGAGGAGTTGTCGAAGTTGAAGCTGACGATGTCGGCGAGTCGGCCGCCGAGGGTGAGCACACGCTTGGAGCCGCCGCCCACCATGATCGGGGGAACGCCTGCCACGGGCTGGGGCTCGCCCTGGAAGCCGGTGAGGTTGATGTGCGTCCCGTGCACCTCGACCTCGCCGGGGGCCATGAGCGCCTTGGCGGCCACGATGGCCTCCTCGAGCCGACTGATGCGCACACCGGGGGCATCGAGGGGCACACCCATCGCCTCGTACTCGCCGGCGAGCCAGCCGGCACCGAGCCCGAACTCGAGACGACCACCGCTGAACCAGTCGATGGTCATGGCGTTCTTCACGAGCACTGCGGGCACGTGATAGTCGATGCAGAACACGCGGCAGCCGATCTTGATCGTCGAGGTTGCCTCCGCCGCAACGGCCATCGCCGGGATCGACCCGAGCAGCTGCATCGGGTGGTTGGTCTTCGCGAGCTGCGGGCCGTGTCCGATGTAGTGGTCGGCGAGGTGGAACGCCGAGTAGCCGAGGTCCTCAGCCTTCTTCGCCTTGTCGCGCCACTCCTGCGGCGACGTCGCGTTGAAGGCCTGCACGCCGAAGCGGAAGGGGCGGGACATCGGAACCTCCGGATCTGGCCGAGTGCGGCCGGTGTGGGTTGTCGGTGGCAGGGTCCCACCCGCGCGGGCGGGGCCTGAACTGGTGCACGGTTCGTAGCACGCCGAAACCCCGGCGTGCACGTCCGGCGTGCGCCGCCGCTGCGCCGGTCAGCGCGACGGCGGGGCGAAGGTGGGCTTGCGCTTCTCGAGGAACGCAGCGATGCCCTCCTGCGCGTCGGGCGTCACCGCTGCTGCGGCCATGACCTCAACCGCGTAGGCATAGGCCTTCGACTGGTCGAGATCGATCTGGGCGTAGAAGCCATGCTTGCCGAGTCCCTTGGAGAGCGCGCTGCCGCGCGTGGCCCGGACGACGAGGTCCTGCACCGCAGCATCGAGATCGCCCGCCGGCACGGCTCGGTTGATGAGCCCCCACTCCGCAGCGGTCTGCGCATCGATGGGGTCGCCGGTCATGGCCAGTTCGAGGGCGCGCTTGCGGCCCACGCTGCGCCCCACTGCGACCAGCGGTGTGTGGCAAAAGAGCCCGCCCTTGCCGCCGGGGATTGCGAACGACGCGTCCTCGGAGGCGATCGCAAGGTCGCACGTTGCCACCAACTGACACCCGGCAGCGGTCGCAAGCGCATGCACCTTTGCGCACACCGGCTGCGGGATCGACTGAATGGTGTCCATCATCTCGGTGCACACCTCGAACACGCGACGCGTCTCCTGCAGCGAGGCGCCGGCCATGTCGCCGAAATTGTGGCCGGCAGAAAAGACAGGGCCATTGGCTGCGAGCACCACACCGAGTGCATCAGAACGACCCACCTCGCGGAACGCCTCGGTGAGCTCGAGCATCACGTCGAGGGACAGGGCGTTGCGCTTGTCGGGTCGGTTCAGCGTGATGGTCGTGATCGACGCGTCCCGCTCCACGAGGAGGTGCTGAAGGGCCATGCGCCATTGTCGCACTGCGCAGGCAGTGGCGCCCAGTACTCGGCGACCTCGTCATCGCCTCCGGCTCCGGATCCGGGGTGGCAGGCGGGCACTGGGTAACTTCGCACTGATGAGTGACCGCTGGAACCTTGCCGACATCTGGGAACGGGTTGCCGAGAGCATCCCCGACGCACCCGCACTGAGCCAGGGGGACGTCGAGCGGACCTGGGCCGAGTTCGACCGGCGCGCAGACGGCATCGCTGCCGCCCTGCTGGCCGACGGCGCTGTGGAGCAGGACAAGGTCGCTCAGTACCTCTACAACGGCAACGAGTACACCGAGACGCTGTTCGCCTGCTTCAAGGCCGGCCTCGCCCCGGTGAACACGAACTATCGCTACACCGCCGACGAACTGGTCTACCTGTGGGACAACTCCGACACCGTTGCGGTCGTTTTCCACGGAGCATTTGCTGCGCAGATCGACGCGATCCGCCATCGGCTCCCGCGTGTACGCACCTATCTCTGGGTCGACGACGGGTCGGGCCCCTGCCCGGCCTGGGCGACGGCGTACGAGAGCGCCGCCCGGTCGGGAGCGCAGCGCTGCACACCGCGTTGGGGACGCAGCGGCGAGCACCTGCTGCTGCTCTACACCGGCGGCACCACCGGTATGCCCAAGGGCGTCATGTGGCAGCAGCAGGACATCATCGCCTCGCTCGACTCGGCCAACAAGAAGCGCCTCCCACCGGATGTCGACCTCGATGCGGTGGGTAGTCGCCTTGTGGGTCCGGGCCCGCGCAACCTTCCCGCTGCGCCGCTCATGCACGGCACGGGGCAGTTCAACGCCATCAGCAACCTCATGGTCGGCGGGAGTGTTCACACGCTCGTGGGCCGCCACTTCGACGTGATCGAGCTGCTCGACACCGTCCACCACAAGCGCATCAACTCCATGTCGATCGTCGGCGACGCGTTCGCGAAGCCGATCCTGCGCGCCCTCGATGCCGAGCCCGGCCGCTGGGACATCGCGTCGCTCCGGGTCATCGTGTCGAGTGGCGTCATGTGGAGCGCAGAGACCAAGGCCGGCCTGCTCCGTCACAACGAACGGTTGATCCTCGTCGACTCACTCGGCTCCTCGGAGGCGATCGGCATGGCGAGCAACACCACGACCTCGGGTTCGGTCGGCAAGACGGCCACGTTCCAGCTCGGCGAGAACACGCGGGTCATCACCGAGGACGGCCGCGATGTCGTGCCCGGCTCGGGCGAGCGGGGCCGTGTCGCCATGCGTGGCTTCACCCCGGTGGGCTACTACAAGGACCCGGTCAAGTCGGCCTCCACATTCGTCACGGTCGACGGCGTCCGGTACTCGATGCCCGGCGACTGGGCCGAAGTCGACGCCGACGGCACCGTCCGCCTCCTGGGGCGCGGCAGCCAGTGCATCAACACCGGTGGCGAGAAGGTGTACCCCGAGGAGGTGGAGGAGGTGCTCAAGCTGCACCCGACGGTTGCCGACGCAGCAGTGGTGGGCATCCCCGACGAACGCTTCGGCGAGGCCATCACCGCACTCGTCGAACCGAGGAGCGGCGCCACGCTCGACGACACGGCGCTCATTGCGCACGTGAAGGCGCATCTGGCGGCGTACAAAGCACCCAAGCGCGTCCTCGAGATCGCAACAGTGGGCCGAGCCGCCAACGGCAAGCTCGACTACAAGGCACTCAAGGCGGCGGCGCTCGAACGGCTCGGGGGCGCCACCGCGTGATCGCCGCTGCACCGTAGAGTCCGGTGCATGGCAAACCCGCTGCTCACCGAAGCTGCGTTCCGGCGTTCGTCCGGCACCGCAACACTTCCCCCGCCCGATGCGTCCACCCGTGTCGAGGGCTTCCAGCCCCGTCGGGATGCCAGCACCATGTCGGTCGACGGCACCATCACCGCCACGCTCGGGCTCTTTGTGCTCCTCCTCGCCGGCGGCTTCGTCGGCTGGCGTCTCGTGAAGGTGGAAGAGGGCGAGATCACCTCGTTCCCCTCGTGGACCATCGCCATCGTCCTCGTGGGCGCAGTGGGTGTCCTCATCACCAACTGGAAGCCGCAGATCGCCCGGTTCGTTGCGCCGGCCTACGCAGTGCTGCAGGGGCTCTTCGTCGGAGCGGTGTCCCGCGCGTACGAGACCTGGCAGGACGGCATCGTGCTCGCTGCGGTGGGTGCAACTCTGGCGGTGTTCTGCGTGATGCTGGCCCTCTACCGGTTCCGCATCATCAAGGTCACACAGCGGCTTCGCTCGATCATCATCGGGGCAACGGTCGGCCTGATGCTCTTCTACCTCGTGGCCTGGGTGGTCTCGCTCTTCGGAGCGAACGTGTCGATCATCAACTCGACCTCACTGCTCGGCATCGGGTTCAGCGTGCTCGCCGCCGGGCTCGCGGCTTTCAACCTGCTGCTCGACTTCGACCTCATCGAACGCGGCTCCAAGGCGGGCGCCCCCGCGTACATGAACTGGTTCGCGGCGCTCGGTCTCCTCGTCACCATCGTGTGGCTCTACCTCGAGCTGTTGCGCCTCCTCTCGAAGCTCCAGCGCCGGTAGTGCTGCTCCGGCGCAGGTAGTGGGCACCACGCCCGGCCAGTAAGGTCGGGGGCCGCTCCCCCACGGAAGGACCCCACCATGGCTGATGTCGGATTCGACGGCAAGGTTGCAATCATCACCGGCGCAGGCGGCGGCCTGGGCCGTCAGCACGCCCTGCTCCTCGCGAGCCGCGGGGCCCTCGTCGTCGTCAACGACCTCGGCGGGTCCGTCGACGGCACCGGGAGCTCGGCCTCGGCAGCCCAGAAGGTGGTCGACGAGATCAAGGCCCTCGGCGGTGACGCCGTCGCCGACCAGAACTCCGTCGCCACCCCCGAGGGTGGTGCGGCCATCGTCGAGACCGCGGTGAAGACCTACGGACGCATCGACATCGTCATCAACAACGCAGGCATCCTGCGCGACAAGGCGTTCCACAACATGGAGCCGTCGCTCATGAACCCTGTCTTCGACGTGCACCTCAAAGGCGCTTTCCATGTCACCCAGCCGGCCTTCGTGAAGATGCGCGAGCAGGGTTACGGACGCATCATCTCCACGTCGTCGGCCGCCGGCCTGTTCGGCAACTTCGGCCAGACCAACTACGGCGCAGCGAAGATGGGCCTCGTCGGCTTCACCCGTGTGCTCGCCGTCGAGGGCGCCCGCTTCAACATCAAGGCCAACGCCATCGCCCCGCTCGC
>JAULYZ010000056.1:0-34012 GCA_032117595.1 Acidimicrobiia bacterium
AGGAGCGCGGCAGCGAATTCGTCGGCACGCTCGAAGCAGGCGTTGTGGTTGCCGTCGACGGTGTGCACGTCGACTTCGCGGATGCGGTCGACGAGGATCTGTTGGCGTCGTACCGGCACGATGCCATCGCGGGTGGTGACGATTACCGCGGCTGGCACGTCGACCTCGTGCAGCCAGGGTCGTGAGTCGAAGGTGCCGAGTGCTCCACCGGCCTGCGCAATGGTTGCCCAATCGTGCTGCGCGACCTCGTGGACGGCCCAGGGCTCCCACTCCCCGCGCTTCTGGTTGAGGTAGGCGGCGTCGACGATGCGCCGCACCACGGCGCGCGGGACGAAGCGCGCTCCGACACCGATGGCACGCAGTGTTCTCAGGCGGCGTCGCTCCCGCGGTGTGTCTGCAAACCCGGCAGCAGTGGCAGCAAGGACGAGCCCCTGTGTGAACGCCGGGTGCCGGCGCCACACGAGCTGCGCCACCGAGCCGCCCATCGAGTAACCCACGACGATTGCCTGTTCGACGCCAATCTGCCTGCAGAGTGCGACGGCGTCATCGGCTGCATGCTCCATCTCGAACACGCGCCGGCTGCGGATGCCCCGGCCGTGTCCGTGGTGGTCGGGGGCGATGATGCCGAAGTGCTCCGAGAGCGGCTCGTAGAGCCGGAACCAGTTGAGATCAGCCGTTGCGGTCCAGCCATGCAGCAGCAAGAGGGTGGGCGCACCGGCGGGGCCTTCGAGGTATCGGTAGAAGCCCCGGCCGCGACCGGGGAGGTCGATGTACGAGCCGGGAGGAAGGGACGGCACGCGCATCCCGTTGGGCTCGGTTGCCGCCGACGTGTCGCTCATTGCGCCGATCCGTTCAGGCGGGCTCCACATGGCGCACGTGGACCGTGAGCTTCCCGCGCGGACCCTCGTACTCCACCCAGTCGTCGACATTTCGTCCGATGAGCGCCTTGCCGATGGGGGACTCAGGACTGATGATGGCGTGGTCCGACAGTTCCTCGGTGTGGCCGATGAGGAACCGCTCGGCGTCGCTCTCGTCGTCGCCGTCGTAGAGGATCGTGACGATGGTCCTCAGTGTGATCTGTGAGCCGTCGATGAACTGGTGCTCCTCGAAGGCCTGCTCGAGGAACTCACGGTGGTGCTCGGGAACCCCGTTGGTGGTGAGCCGGGACTGGATGGCGTTGCGCTCGGCCTCGCGCAGGACGAGACGGGCATTGTCGAGGATCGACTTCAACTGCCGGATGCGTCCCTCCATGAGGCCCTGTTGGTCCTTGGCAGCGTGGTAATCGCCGTTCTCGGAGAGGTCCCCGAGCTCGCGAGCCCGCTCGATGGCCTGGGCGATCTCGATTCGACCGCGTGTGGTGAGGTCGTGATACTCCCCGGCAAGACGCTCGTGCGCCTCGGGCGAGAGGTGGTGGATCTGGGCCATAGAGCCCCTGAGCGTAACGGTGCCGCTGCCCGGCGGCTCGTCGGCCCGCCGGTGTGCGGAGTGGCGAATCTGGCATGAGTGCTGGCGAACCTGCCACCGTTGTGTCCCATGACGCATCAGATCGCAGTAATCGGTGGTGACGGGATCGGTCCCGAGGTCACCGTCGAGGCACTCAAAGTGGTTCGTGCCACGGGTGTTCCCCTTGACGTCACCGAGTTCGACCTCGGTGGGGCGCGGTATCTCCGCGACGGCGAGGTGCTCTCGGACGCCACACTCGCCGAGCTCCGCAGGTACGACGCCATCCTCCTCGGCGCAGTGGGGACTCCCGATGTCCCACCCGGGCTCATCGAGCGTGGACTGCTGCTGAAGATGCGGTTCGAGCTCGACCTCTACATCAATCAGCGGCCTTTCGCCGGGGTGGCGCCGGGGCACAGTGCTGCTCACGACTTCATCGTGATCCGCGAGAACACCGAGGGACCGTACGTGGGCGAGGGCGGAGTGCTGCGGCGCGGCACACCGAATGAGGTAGCCACCCAGGGGAGCGTGAACACCCGGCTCGGCGTCGAGCGGTGCATCCGTTATGCCTTCGAGCTGGCGACCGAGCGCGAGCGCAAGCATGTGACCCTTGTGCACAAGACGAATGTCCTCACCTTCGCCGGCGACCTGTGGCAGCGCGTGTTCAACCTCGTTGCGGCCGAGTACCCGCAGGTCGGCACGGCGTACAACCACGTGGATGCCGCCTGCATCTACTTCGTGCAGGACCCTCACCGCTACGACGTCGTCGTCACCGACAACCTCTTCGGCGACATCCTCACCGACCTTGGCGGCGCAGTGAGCGGGGGCATCGGCGTGGCATCGAGCGCGAATCTCAACCCGGCGCGCACTGGACCGAGCATGTTCGAGCCCGTGCACGGTTCGGCCCCCGACATCGTGGGCACCGGGAAGGCCAACCCGACAGCGGCGGTGCTGAGTGCAGCACACATGCTCGAGTTCCTCGGTGAGGCGGCCGCGGCGGAGCGGGTGCGGGCTGCATGCGTCGCCCCGACCTCGGGCTCGACGAGCCAGATCGGCGACGAACTCGTCCGTCGGGTCACCGCCCGCTGAGCCGTCCGGCGGCACGACCGATTACGGTTGACTCGCCGGGAACCACCCGAGAAGACTCCACAGACCATTCACACCGTTGCGGGCCGTTCGGCGGTCCTGCTCGACCGAGGGACCATTCATGCCCATCACGCCCACGCCCAAGATCTGGATGAACGGCACGCTCGTCGACTGGGACAAGGCCCAGGTGCACGTGCTCACCCACTCGCTCCACTACGGCACCGGTGTGTTCGAGGGAATCCGTGCGTACGAGACCCCCAACGGCCCGGCGGTGTTCCGACTCACCGAGCACATGGCGCGCTTCGTGAACTCGGCGAAGATCCTCGGGATGCCGATGCCGTACCCGGTTCCCGAGCTCGTGCAGGCCGTGAAGGACACGGTTCGGTCCACGGGTCTCCCGGCCTGCTACGTGCGCCCCCTCGGCTACTACGGGTACGGCGAGATGGGTCTCAACACGATGCCGTGCCGGACCGACGTGGCGATCGCCTGCTGGCCCTGGGGCGCTTACCTCGGTGATGACGCGCTGGACAAGGGCGTGCGCCTCAAGACCTCGTCGTGGACGCGCCACGACCACAACATCATGCCGCCCGCAGCCAAGACCACCGGCAACTACGTGAACTCGTCGCTCGCAAAGGTGGAGGCGCTGCGCGCCGGCTACGACGAAGCCGTCATGCTCGCCCCGAACGGGCTCATCGCCGAGTGCAGCGGGGAGAACATCTTTGTGGTGCGCAACGGTGTGGTGATTACGCCCCCGCTGTCGGCGGGTGCGCTCGAGGGCATCACCCAGAACTCGGTGATGACCATTGCCCGGGACCTCGGGTACGACGTGCGGGTCGACAACCTCGCGCGCTCGGACCTGTACATCGCGGAGGAGATCTTCGTCTGTGGCACCGCCGCCGAGATCGGTTCGGTGAACTCCGTGGACGACCGCGTGGTCCCGTGCCCGGGCCCCATCACCAAGACGCTGGCCGAGGCCTACGCCAAGGCTGCCCGGATGCAGGACCCCCGCTACGCACACTGGTGCGAGCTGGCCGGCTGACCGCTCGCGAGCCGTCGTCCTGCGACCACGCCGGGGTCGCCCGGTTGGGGATTGTCATCGGGATGCCGGATCGGTACCCTCCAACCGTGATGCAGTCGACGACCTCCATCATCATCATTCCCTAGCGCACGTGGGCAACCCACGTGCGCTCCGAGCCGCCCCTACGGGCGGCTCTTTCGTTTCCCGGACATGGAACGAAACCCACCCCCAGCCCAGAACGCCAGACACGAGTACGACGAGAGAGTGAGCACAGCATGAGCACTGCACGGGAGCACGTGGAGATCTTCGACACCACCCTGCGCGACGGGATGCAGGTGGAGGGCGTCTCGGCCACGGTCGAGGACAAGCTCCGGATCGCTGAACAGCTCGATGCCCTCGGGGTCTCCTACATCGAGGGCGGCTGGCCCGGTGCCAACCCGAAAGACATCGAGTTCTTCGCCCGGGCGGCAGTGGACCTGCGTCTCTCCAGCTCGCGGCTCGTGGCGTTCGGGTCGACGCGGCGTCCCAAGGGCAAGGTCGACGACGACCCCACGCTGCGCAATCTGGTGGATGCCGGTACCGAGGCCGTCTGCATCGTGGCGAAGAGTTGGGACTATCACGTGCTCAACGCCCTCGGCACCACCCTCGACGAGGGTGAGGCGATGATCGCCGACTCAGTCGAGTTCCTCCGGGGCCATGGTCTGCGCGTGCTGGTGGACGCCGAGCACTTCTTCGACGGCTACAAGCGCAACCCCGAATTCGCGATGCGGGCGCTCGAGGCTGCTGCGGTGAAGGGTGCGTCGCACCTCGTGCTCTGCGACACCAACGGGGGGTCACTCCCGCACGAGGTGGAGGAGATTGTCGGCGCCGTGAAGCGTCACTTCCGCAACGACGTCACCATCGCGATCCACTGTCACGACGACACAGGCTGCGCAGTCGCCAACGCAATGGCGGCCGTGCGCGCCGGTGCGCGTCAGGTCCAGGGATGCATGAACGGTCTGGGGGAGCGCACGGGCAACACCAACCTCACCACCGTGATCCCGAACCTCGAGCTGAAGATGGGCTACTCGTGTCTGCCGGAGGGTCGACTCGAGCGCCTCACCACGGTGAGCCATCACATTGCCGAGTTGCTCAACCGCCCGCTCAACCCCCAGGCGCCGTACGTCGGTGCGAGTGCGTTCGCCCACAAGGCCGGGCTCCATGTGAGCGCAATCCGCAAGGCGAAGGACGCCTACGAGCACGTCGACCCCGACCTGGTCGGCAACGGCACGCGTTTCGTGGTGTCGGAGATGGCGGGCAAGGCCACGATCCAGGCCAAGGCTGAGGAACTGGGTCTCTCGATGGACGGTGCTGTGGTGAACCAGGTCATCGACGAGCTCAAGCGACTCGAGCACGAGGGCTACCACTTCGAGGCGGCCGACGCATCGCTCGAACTGCTCATGCGCCGTGCAGCCGGCTGGCAGCACGATTTCTTCACCGTGGAGTCCATGCGGGTGACCACCGACGAGCACCGCGATGGTCATTTCTCCACGGAGGCGACGGTGAAGGTGTGGGTGGGCGACGAGCGCAGCGTGTGCGTGGCAGAGGGCAACGGCCCGGTGAACGCGATCGACACCGCTCTGCGTTCGGCGCTGTTGGTGAAGTACCCAGCGCTCGGCGACATCCACCTCACCGACTACAAGGTCCGCATCCTCGACGGTGCGACTGCAACGGGGGCCGTCACACGGGTACTCATCGACGCGACGAACGGTCGTCGTCAGTGGACCACCATCGGGGTGTCGGCCAACATCATCGAGGCCTCGTGGCAGGCGCTCTCGGACTCTTTGGTGTTCGGACTGCTCCACTCGAGCAAGTAGAAAGAGGGCCATGGCAGCGCCGCAGTTCGTCCCCGTCGACCCCACCGACCGCCCGCGGGCCTATGAGTCGCCGGCGTACGTGCCGGGCTCGTGGACCCCGGACCGTCCGGCGGGTATCGCCGGTCGTCAGCCGGTGGGCACCCGACTCGGTGTGCCGGGCCCCGATCAGGGGTACGCACTGCTGCTGGCCGAGCGTCTGCGCCCCAGGGTGACCGTCGGGGCCGGCGAGTCGGTCGACGACGCCATCGGCGGCTGCCTCGGGATCGCGCTCCGGCGCGCCGCCCTCTTTGGCCGGGCACCGGTGATCCACGACCTGACGATCGCGCTCACCATCTGGGGATTCCTCGACGCCAACCCGCCGACCGAACTTGCCGCGCTGCGCCGGGAGCAGTTCGCCGGGGTGGGACATCTGGCTCATCACTACGCCGAGGCGCGTGAGATCGCGGAAAATGTCCCGGAAAGTGTTCTCAGGATGACTCCGAGTGAGGTACTCTCCGCGTACCCGAGTCGCTGGCGGACCCTGGTGGGGGCGACGGAGGCATAGCCCTGCCCCCACTCACCCCGAAAGGGACCGTCATGCCCGCCACGTTCACCCGGCGCCGTGTGCTCCTCGGCGCAGCTGGTCTCGCCGTGACTGCCGGAGCCAGCACCACCCTCGGGGTGTCGACTGCCGAGGCCGCCTCCCCGGTTGGCGTGGCGGTGATCGACCGGCTCTGGGGCAAGCGAACCGTGCGAACCCGGATCCCCGGCACCCGGCGGTACCGCACCACCCGCGTGCCCGTCACGAAGAACCTCTACGAGGGCACGCACAAGGCGGTGCTCAACAAGGGTGGGCTGTGCCACTGGTTCGGCACACCGAAACTCTTCGAGGACGGCAACTGCGTGCTGTTCGGCCATCGCACGACCAGCGGCGGGCCGCTGCGGAACTCGCACCGATTTCGGGTCGGCGACCCCATCACCGTCACCTCGAACGGCATGACGCTCACCTACACCGTGGCCGAGCCCCCGCTCGTGGTAGGCGCCAAGGACTTTGCCTCGGTGGTGGGCTGGGGCAGCCCGACAACCCCGTGTCTCACCCTGGTCACCTGCACCCTGCGCAACAAGATGCCGACGAGCACCCGTTACCGCCTCCTCATCCGGGCCGCTGCCTCGGGCCCTGCCAGCCCGGTGACCCCTCCAATCGCCTGAGGAACTGGCCGGACCGGCCCGGCGCCAGCCGTCCGGTGCCACCCAGTGGGTTATGCGTCACAGGGCGGTTCAGGCAGGTCACAGCCGTTGGCGCCGCGCCCCGCAGGCGGCAGGATGCAGCACAGCGCGTGACCGATGAGGGAGACTGAAGGCATGACCCAGCAGCCCATGACGTTGTCTGAGGAACAGCACGAGTTCCGTCGAATCGTCCGCCAGTTCGCCGAGGACAAGATTGCTCCCGGGGCCGCCCGTCGGGACGAGTTGCACGAATTCGACTGGGACGCCTTCAAGGCACTGGTGGCCGCCGACCTCACGTCGCTGCAGTACCCCGCCGAGTACGGCGGACAGGGCGCCTCGCTCGTCACCCAGGCCATTGCGGCCGAGGAACTCGCCCGGGTGTGTGCCTCGACCTCGCTCGTCTTCCTGATCTCCAAGCTCGGCATGCTCCCCGTCATCAACTTCGGTTCACACGAACTGAAGAGCGAGGTGCTCCCGGCCATCTCCAACGGCACGAGCCAGGCGAGCTACTGCCTCTCCGAGCCTGATGCCGGCAGCGACGTGGCCTCGATGACCACCAAGGCCGTGCGCGACGGGAACGACTGGATCATCAACGGAACAAAGTGCTGGATCACCAACGGCGGCATCAGTGACCTGTACACGATCTTCGCCCGCACCTCCGACGACCGACACAAGGGCATCACGGCCTTCCTCGCCCGCAAGGAGTGGGGTGTCCACATCGACAAGCTCGAGGACAAGCTCGGCATCTGTGCGTCGCCGACCGCAGTCGTGCGTTTCGAGGACCTCCGAGTGCCCGATGCGTGGCGCATCGGCGAGGTCGGCGAGGGATTCATGATCGCCATGCACACCCTCGACCGTTCGCGCCCCACCGTGGGTGCACAGGCCGTCGGCATTGCTCAGGGCGCACTCGATTTCGCCATCGGCTACATGAAGGAGCGCAAGACCTTCGGCAAGCCGATCGCCCAGAACCAGGGCCTCCAGTGGATGGTGGCCGATGCGGCGATGCAGATCGAGGCCGCGCGCGGTCTGGTGTACCAAGCGTGCGCCCTCGCCGACGAGGGTGATCCGCACGGCACGCTCAGCATGGTGGGCGCAGCGGCCAAGGCATTCGCCTCCGATGTGAGCATGAAGGTCACCACCGACTGCGTGCAGTTGCTCGGCGGCTACGGGTACACGCGCGATTTCCCGGTGGAGCGCATGATGCGCGATGCCAAGATCACCCAGATCTACGAGGGCACCAACCAGATCCAGCGCATGGTGATCGCCAAGAAGCTGCTCGGCTGAGCCCCCCGCAGCCGTGTGCTGCGTCACGCTGCCTTGGCTTGACTCTCGGTTCGGTGCTCAGCAAGCCTTGACGGTGTTGTCGGTGCGCCGAGGGGAGCGACCATGGGAATCATCGAATCACCGGTTGCTGCCGACACGGTGTCGACGTGGGAGCACACCGCCGACGTCGTGGTCGTGGGTCTCGGTATGGCCGGTGTCTGTGCTGCGCTCGAGGCGCACCGAGCGGGTGCCAAGGTGCTCGTCATCGAGCGCGCGAGTGGTGGTGGGGGTGCCAGCGCAACGTCCGAGGGGATCCTCTATCTCGGCGGCGGGACCACCCTGCAACGGGATCTCGGCTTCGAGGACTCGCCGGACAACATGTATGCGTTCATGCGGGCGAGTACATCGGGCTCCGACGACCACAAACTCCGCCTGTTCTGCGACGACAGCCCCGCCCACTTCGACTGGCTCGAGCAGCAGGGCGTTCCTTTCGAGCGCAAGGCGTTCACGGGCAAGGCGGTGGCGTTGCGTACCGGTGAGGGACTGCTCATGACGGGCAATGAGAAGGCGTTCCCGTTCCGCGATCAGGCCACACCGGTGCCCCGCGGGCACCAGACGCGGGCGAGCATGGCTGAGAGCGGTGGCGCTGCAGCGATGAAGTCGCTCCTTGCGACCTACGGCGGTGAGCACATCGAGACGTTCTACGACACCGCGGTGGTTGCCCTCGTGACCGACGGCGACGGAGGTGTGCGCGGTGTGAAGGTCCGCAGTTTCGGCGAGGAGCGTTTCGTGCAGGCGCGTCGCGGGGTGATCATCACGGCGGGCAGCTTCAACCTGTCGAAGGAACTCACGCAGGAGAACATCCCTGTGGTGGCCGAGTACGGCCGGCCGCTGGGTCTCGACACGAACGACGGCAGCGGGGTGATGCTCGGTGAGTCAGTGGGTGTGAGTACCGAGGGCATGGATGGTGTGATCGCCACTGCGTCGATCTACCCGCCCGCCCAGTTGATCAAGGGCATCATCGTGAACGCACTCGGTCAGCGGTTTGTTGCCGAGGACGTCTACCACGGACGTCTTGCCTGGAACATCGAGCGCCAACCGGATCAGCGCGCGTACCTCATCGTCGACGAGGAGATCTTCGCCTACCCCGAGCGCGGCCACCCGCTCGTCGACGGATGGGACACCGTCGAGGAGATGGAGGCCGGACTCAACATGCCCGCAGGTGCGCTCGTGGCCACCGTCGAGGCGTACAACCGCTCCGCTGCAACTGGCGAGGACGACGAGTTCCACAAGTACCACGACTGGGTGCGTCCGCTCGGTCCGGGCCCGTACGCAGCCTTCGACCTCTCTTTCGACAAGCGGCTGTACAGCTACATCACGCTCGGCGGGCTCGCCACCGACGAGAACGGGCAGGCACTCGATGTTGCCGGCCGGCCGGTGCGTGGGCTGTATGCGGCTGGTGCGAGCGCAGCCCACTTCCCCCAGTCGGGAGCGGAGTACGCAAGCGGGATGAGTCTCGGTCCGGGCTCGTACTTCGGTCGGCGCGCCGGGCGCCATGCGGCGTCGGGCGACGGTTCGCTGAGCTGATCGACTCGGTCAGCGGATGCCGATGGCGGCGAGCTCGCCGTCGAGGGCAGCGAGTTGGTGCTCGGGTGTCCACACCTGCGGGTTGAACATCGCCTGACACGAGATGCCGGTGAGCAGGGCGTTGAGTCGGCGCGCAGTCGCCTCGATGGGGAGGTCCTTGGGAAGATCGTTGCGCTCGCCGAGCCGGTTGAGGATCTCGACGATTCGGTCGTAGGTGTCCGTAGCCCGTGCTCGAAGATCCTGGCCGAACTGTTCGGAGGTGTGAGCTTCCGTCCAGAACGCAATCCAGATCGACCAGTCGAGTCGCCGTTCGTCGTCGAGCGGAAGGCCCGCAGCCATGAAGCCACGCAAATCGGCGGGATCGGCCTTGAGGACCTCGAGGAACCGCTTCGCACCACGCCGCAGCGACGCAAGCCAGGTTGCGTGGAGCAGGTCAGACATGTTGGCGAAATAGTGGGTGACCACCTTGGTGGAGCACCCGACCGACTTGGCCACCCGCCGGACGGTGAGCGCCGAACGCCCTTCGTCCCGCACGACGGTGGTCGCAGCGGCGACCACCTCGGCCCGTCGCTGGTCGTGATCGGCAAACCGAGGCACAGGGTCTCCTCGCTCGTGAGCAACTGCTCGATGGGATATTGCAACCTCTGTGGCCACCCTACCCCTGAGGTGCGGTGACTGACGTTGCATCGAGCGGCGCTCGGGCGTACCGAGCCTCCCAGTGCTCGCTGCGACGCTCGATCAGGCGAGGACGTCGGCGTAGGGCGCTGTGATCTCGAACGCCGCTACCACGTCGTAACGCTGGTCGCCCGAGCCGTCGTCGGGGCCGGCCTCCCAGCCGTGCCACGGGTACTCCACCGCTCCGTTCTCGCGCATCGCCGGTCGGCCCGTGCGCGGATCGAACACGAAAAACGGACCGTGCTCATCGCCCTGGGTCATCGGTGTGCGGTCCCGAGGTTGCGCGCCGGGCTCGGGCGTCTCGTACATGCCGCCGGATCCGGTGCCGTTGTGAACCACCCAATGAACCTCGGCGAAGGCGGGCGCAGTGGGTGATGGCGCCCGGCCGTGGTTGTGGGTGGAGAGATCGACTCCCTTGCCCGCAGTCCAGAGGAACACGTAAGAGATCTCCTCGCCCTGTGCATCGAGGAGATGGAAGCCCGGCGACAAGTACGCATCGAGGCCGTTGAAGAACGGGGTTGCGGCGCTGTACCGGGACTCGAAGGTCTGCCACTCGAGCAGATCTGCGTGGGGTCCCGAGTACGACAACTGCGCCATGTTCCCTACGTGGGTGCGAACCGCCGGGGTGCGCGTGAACAGTGTGAAGACGGCACCAGAGTCGCCGGCAACGACCTCCGGTTCGCTCACCCGGGTGGAGCGCACCTGCTTCGCCGCCGCGTAGGCAGAGCGGTCGATGTTCGTAAGTCGTCCGGTGACGACCTTCACGAACACATCACCGCGGGTGTGATCGAGTGCATGGCGCTGCTGCGGGTCGAGTCGCACGAACGAGATGATCCAGCCGCCGGTGGTCCACTCGGGTGAGACGACGGGCGCCGGCGTTGCGTACAGCTGGATGTTGATGCCGGAGCGCGTGGTGGACGGTTCGATGGGTGCGGTGTTCGCCATGTGCGGAGCGTAGTCAGCGTCCCGGGGCGAGTGCCTCGAGCAGTTCGTTCGCGGCACCCGGATTGCCGGGTGCGGGACTCGTCGCAATGACGATGTCGTCTGCCCCTGCGCTGCGGTATTCCTCCAGCCGGGTGACGATGGAGTCGAGCGAACCCCAGGGGAAGTGTGCATCGACGAGACGATCACTGCCGCCGTCGGTCCAGTCGGATTCGTCGAAGCCGCTGCGTCTCCACACCCGCTGGTAGGCGGGCAGTGGCAAGTACATGGACAGTGCCCGTCGCCCGGCCTCCCGGCCTGCGCCTGGATCCGTGGTGAGGCACATGGGGACGAGGAGATTCAGTTGTCGATCGGGTCCGAGGATCGAACGGGCCTCGGCCACGCGCTCGACGGTCTGCATGTAGGTGTTCGCGCCGTCGGCCACCTCGGCAGCGACCGCCAGCATCTTGGGTCCGTGTGCAGCGAGGAAGATGGGTACCGGGTGAACCGCACCGCGCACGTTCACCGTGGTCTGGGTCCGCATGGTTCGGATGTAGTCGCGGGCCTTGGAGGCGGGATCCTCCCACTCGAGACCGCGCATCTGGGCAGCGACGGGGTGCGAGACGCCAACGCCCTGGATGAACCGGCCGCCCGAGAGCTCCGAGAGGGTGAGGCCCGCCTGCGCGCTCGCGATGGCGTCCCGGCCGTACACGTGGGCGACACCGGAGGCCACCTTGAGACGCTCGGTATTCGCAAGGATGAATCCGGCGGTGATGTAGATCTCCCGGCCGAACATGTCGGTGATCCAGGTGGACTCGTAGCCGAGCGACTCGATGTAGCGGGCTCGCGCGAGGAGTTCTGAGGGACTGAGGAAGTCCGACGGGGTCATCACCGCCGTCGCAAGGGTGCGGTTGGGCATCTCAGGCGCCCGCGCCCGCAGGTACCCAACTCCCGTGGGCGCCGTACGGAACTCGCTGAGGGAGGTGCACCGTGGCGACCGGCGGCGCCGAGAAGTTCTGGGCATCGACGATGATGAGCTTCGACGCATTCGTGTTCGTGTTGTGCACGATGGTCATCACCCATCCCTCGTCCTCGCCCGCGTTCGGCGAGGCGGGGGCGAAGACCGGTTCGCTGCCGCGCACACCCTCACCGAGGTGGTGCTCCCAGCACTCGCCGGTACGCAGGTCGTACTTCCAGAGCGCCGAGCCGTACACCGGTTCCTCGGAGTTGCCCTCGCCGGCCATTGCCATGAGGTAGCCGTAGCGGGCGTCGAGCCCGATGCGACGGTCGTCGACACGGCCGAAGTCGCCGGGCCGGTCGTCGACGAGTTCCTCGCTGACGCGCCCGGTGGCGGTGTTGATGGTCCACTTCCAGAGGCGACCGACCTCTGCGTAATCGTCGGAGTGAGACCCGAACGCCTCGGGCTGGCGCGAGACGTGCAGCACGATGTTGTCGCCGTCCTCGTGGGCGTTCACCGGGTGGAACACGTAGCAGGGGTCGATCTCGTACCAGCGGATGTCGGAGCCCTTGCCGTTGCGAGGCATGACGCCGAGGCGCGCTCCGGCATCCCGGTTGAAACGGAACGGGATTCCGTTGTCGAGCGCGCCGAGGTCGAATACGAGCGGGAGGTCCATGAACACTGCGTGGTTCCGGGTGACGTTGAAGTCGTGCATCATCACCATGTTCGGGATGTCGATGCCCTCGATCTGCTCGACCCGGCCGTCGGCGCTCACGCGGATGTAGCGCACGTACGGGGGCTCGAATCCCATGTAACTGAACGCGAGCAACTCGCCGGTGACGGGGCACACCTTGGGGTGAGCGGTCATTGAGCACGTGAGGGCGCCGCCGTAGTTCTCGTAACCGACGGTGTTGAGCTCGCCGTCGACGATCCACGGCCAGTGGGCCTCCTCGAGGGCCATGATGCGTCCGTTGTGGGCAATCACGTGGGTGTTCGCCTTGCCGCGGGTGAGGTCGGCCATGCCGGCCATCGGATCGGCGAGCGGGCTGGTGATCTCCGGCGTCTGGACGAACCGGTTGCGGTACCAGAGCGCCTTGCCACCCCGGAGCCGCACGCCGTGGAGCATGCCGTCGCCGAAGAACCAGTGCGAGGTGTGGCCCGACTTCGGGTTCGGTCCGGTCCGTACGTAGAGCCCGTCGAGTTGCGGCGGGATGATCCCGTCGACACGGAGGGACGATTCGGTGATCTCGGTCTGCACCGGGGCCCAGTTGCCACGGAGGTGCCAGGGGAGTGATTCGGTTGCGGTCATGACGGCTCTTTCTCGGTGGCCACGGTGGGGCGCAAGTGCGCGATCGCCTGACTGGTTGATCTCGCTGAACGGTAAGTCTCGTGAGGACCCTAGCCACGATTCGACATCGATGTCGAAAGTCTGCTTACGTGTGATCGCCCGCATTCCGGGGCGAGATCGGGGGGGGCACGATGAGCGCAGGCGACGAACTCACTGCCGGCATCCACCTGCCACAGGCGGGACCCGCCGCATCGGGGGAGTCGATGACGCGCGCTGCGGTCCTCGCCGAGGAGCTCGGCTACGCGGATGTGTGGGTGAGCGACCATCTCGTGGTGCCCACGGGCGCGCCGTACCCGCCGTCGCCGTACATCTACGAACCGTTCACGGTTCTTACCTGGGTGGCGGCTTCGACCCGACGCGTGGGGCTCGGCACGACGGTGCTCGTCCTCCCCATGCGCAACCCGCTCGTCGTGGCAAAGGCCGTTGCCTCCATCGACCAACTGAGCGGGGGGCGTGTGATCCTCGGAGTTGCGGCGGGCTGGCTCGAGTCGGAATTCGATGCCCTCGGCATCCCCTTCGCGGAGCGCGGTCCACGCACGGATGAGGCGATCTCGATCCTGCGGCGCTGTTGGACCGACGATCACATCACCGCCGAGTTCCCCGTACACGGAGCGCGTTTCGCGTCCATCCGCTCCAAGCCGCAACCGACCCGGCACGTGCCGCTCTGGATCGGAGGGCATGCCGACGTTGCGCTCGAGCGGGCAGCGCGCGTGGGCGACGGTTGGCACGGTGCCTTCCTCAGCCCGGAGGAGACCGCCAAGCGGGTGCGGTTCCTGCGGGAGCGCCGCCCGGATGTTTCGTTCCCGATCTCGATGCGCACGCGCTGGGATGCGCTTGAGGATGATCGCGACCTCATCCTCGACGAGCTCGATCGCTATCGGGAGGCGGGTGTCACCCATCTGGTGCCCGAGCCGCGTCAGCGCACGATGGACGGCTACCTGCGGTCGATCGAGGCCACCGCCGAGGTGTTGCGCGTCGGTGGCGCAACGATGGTGTCGTCGTGAGGCGCGATGCACCGACCGTTCTGCCGTCGCCACGGCGCGGGTGGCGGTGATCGGGTGAGCGCCCACACCGTGACCCGCGGCGGATGGGAGCCCACGGGAACGTCGGCTGGCCGTCGCGCAACGGTCGGCATGGCACCGGGGGCAAAGTCGATACGTACGCGCCAGCGCCTCCTCGATGCCGCACGAGCGGTGTTCGCACGGCATGGCTATCTGGACAGCACGGTGGAATTCATCGTTGCCGAGGCAAAGGTCTCGCGCGGGACCTTCTACACCTACTTCGAGTCCAAGACCGATGTGTTTCGACACCTCGCAGGCTCGATCGATGCGCTCGTCGACCAGCAGGTCGTCTCCTTCGAGCGCCGCACGGGAACGGATCCGCTCGACAACCTCCGCACATCGACTGCCAACTACCTGCAACTTGTTCGCGAGAACGCCGACCTGTACCGGCTTGTCGATCAGGTTTCCGTGTTCGACGACAATATCCGTCAGGGTCGACTGCGTTCGCGGCAGCGTCACGTGGCGCGTGTGGCCGGCACCATCCGGAGGTGGCAGGACCGGGGCGTGGCCGACCGAATGATCGATCCCGATGCCATGGCAGCAGTGCTCGTTGCGATGCTGTCGTCGTCGGCACACTGGATGTTCGTTGCCGGCGACCATCGCGACGAGGACCGAGCGGCGGAGGCTCTGACGATGGCGTGGGCCGCCGCTGTGGGTCTTGCGGGCGCGGTTCGGGGCACCGAACTATCGTCCCGAGCATGATCCTCGGAGTTCATCACGTCGCCCTCTCTGTCGCCGACATCGATCGTCAGGTCGATTGGTACGTCGCCGCCTTCGGGCTCGAGGTGGTCTCACGCGGCGGGTGGCAGGCGGGCAGCGCAGTCATCGACAGCATCGTCGGGCTTGCGGATTCCGCTGCTCACACTGCGATGCTGCGCGGCCGGAACCTGTATGTGGAGCTGTTCCAGTACACGAGTCCGGTGGGGCAGGAGAGCGACCCGAATCGACCGGTGTGCGACCGCGGCTACACGCATTTCGGGGTAGTCGTGGACGACATCGATGTCGAGTACGCCCGGCTCACCGCACTCGGCATGCGGTTCCACGATGCACCCACGCCGAAGGACGGCATGGGTGGCCGGCTCCGTGCGTGCTACGGACGTGACCCCGAGGGAAACGTGGTGGAGCTCATCGAGGTGTTGAGCGACGAGTGGCCCGCCCCGCTGCTCGTGTGAGTACCGCGCAAAGCCGTTACGAGCCGAGGTGACGCAGCGCGGGAATGACCTTCTCGGCAAAGAGTTGTACACCTCGCGTGGAGGTCTCGAGGTCCATGCCGGGCCACGCCGCCCAGTAGAAGTGGCGTTCGAAGGGGAAGGATTCGTAGAGCTCGGTGATGTGCTCGATGATCTGCTCGGGGGTTCCGCAGAGGTAGAGCCCGCGCGACTCGAGATCTTCGTAGTCGACCGGCGGGTCACCGAAGGCGGGTTGCCCCGCAGCGCGGAACCAGGAGGCGTAGTTCTGCAACTGGTAGAGAGCGTGCGGCTTGAGGCGTTCCCAGTCGCGCTCGGGGTCCTCGGTGCAGTAGAGCCAGCGACCGGTCGACGCAATCCGTGGACGTGAAGTGTCCTTGCCGTACTCGGCGAGCGCCGTGAGATAGTCGGCGCGGCTCGGTCCGCCGCCGAGCAGACCGTCACCGATGCGTGCTGCGCGACGCAGGGCCTCGCCCTGGGTTGCGCCGAGCCAGACGGGGATCGGTCGCTGGACCGGCTTGGGTGTGCAGCGGACCTTGTCGTAGTTGAAGTGGCGTCCGTGGAACGAGAACTCCTCCTCGGTCCAGCACTTCCGCATGACCTCGATGGCCTCCTCGGTGATGGAACCGCGGAATCGCCGATCGATGTTGAACGTGGCGAACTCCTCGAGCCGATATCCCACCGCAGGACCGAAGATGAACCGGCCGTTGCTGAGGATGTCGACCACCGCGCAGTCCTCGGCGAGTCGGACGGGGTCGTGGAAGGGCATGAGCAAGACGTTGGTCCCGATGGTCACCCGCGAGGTGATCGCTGCGACCGCTGCCGCCATCGGGAGCATCGAGGGCAGGTAGCCGTCGTCCATGAAGTGGTGCTCTGAGAGCCAGATGTCGTCGTAACCGAGTTCCTCGGCGAGGCGGATCTGATCGAGCGTCTCGGCGTAGAGGCGTGCATCCGAGCGTTGTGCAGAGGCGGGGTTGCGAAAGTCGTACCAGAGACCGAACTTCATGCTGCGACAGTAATCCGGACAGGGTTCGGGGTCGGGGGTCGATGTCCGGCGGATGTCGAGCGGAAGATCAGGCCGCGTGGCGCTTGAGGTCGTCGAGCGAGACAAAGTCGAGCGTGGAGAAGTGGGTGGACTCGAGCACGACTCGAGGGGCCGCGCCCGCCTCGAAGGCTTCCGCCCACCGCGATGCACACAGGCACCATTGGTCGCCGGCCTTGAGCCCTGCGAAGCCGAACTGCGGTGCAGGGGTCGACAGGTCGTTCCCGACGGATCTCGAGAAGGCGAGGAACTCGTCGGTCATCACTGCACAGACCGTGTGCACGCCGTAGTCGTCGCCTCCGGTGTTGCAGCAGCCGTCGCGGTAGTAGCCGGTCAGCGGGTCGAACGAGCAGGGAAGGAGTTCGTCGCCGAGGACGTTCTTGGCCATGCCGCAAGGATAGGTACCGGCAGACCGAGCGAGCAGGTCCCGGACGGGTGCTCGACGATGGTCCGGCGACGACCCGCCGGGTCGCCTCAGGCGAGTTCGGTCCGTGAGGGACCGGCTTTGGAGCCGGCGAACATTGCTGCTGAGTCGAATCCGATCCGGGTGGTCGGTACCAGCTCGATGACCACACGACCCGGACTGTCGAGGTGCTCGACGAAAGCGGTCTGCTTTGCGGGCTCGCCGGGTCGCACGACGGCCGCCAGGGCAGCGTAGAACCACGTCTTGGTGCGGTCGTCGTCGTGCAGGACTGCCCGTCCCTTGTAGGTGATGCTCTGGCTCGTGCCGATCCCGGTCCCGCGCGAACTGATGGCGATGGCGACCCGGGGGTCGCGCTCGATCGCGGCGATGCGCTTGCGCCGCCGGGTCGCCGTGAGCCAGAAGCGCCCGTCGGCGAAGACATAGTTCATGATCACGCCGACCGGGTCACCCTCGCTCGTCCGCCACATGAACGTGCACTCGTTCTGGCGTGTCAGCAACTCGAGCTCGCGCTCGTCGCTCAGGGTGTAGACCGAGACGTCCTCGAAATCCTTCTCCGCCACTGGCAGTCCTCTCATGGGGCGGTGGCACCGGGGTTGGCACGGTGCCGGGGCTGAACTACGGTGAAACCTAGCAAGGGCGGTCGGGTTCGGTTCGACCGATCCAGTCACACGACTCGGGGGGTCGATGTGCACAGGTGGTCCGGGGATCAAGAGGGAGCCGAGTCGTGAGCGCTGCTGCGCGGCGTCCACTCGGCCGTCCGCCGGCCACGACCGGTGAGGAGACTCGCGAGCGGCTCCTCCACGCTGCCCGGTGGTGCTTCGCCGAGTTCGGGTACGCAGGCACCTCGAACCGGGAGCTTGCGCAGCGGGCGGGACTGACGAGCGGCGCGATCTATCACTACTTCGGCTCGAAGCACGAGCTCTATCTCGCTGCGTACGAGGAGGCGCAGGAGCGCATCTACTCCCGCTACGCCGGAGCGGTGGGCGGATGCACCTCACTGCGCGGCGAGCTCGAAGCAATCCTCGAGGAGTCGGTCCGCCTCAACCGCGAGGACCGGACACTTGCTCTCTTTCTTGCGGCACGAACGAATGATGCCCGTCGCTATCCCGAGCTCGGGCCGGAGTCCGGACGTACGAGCCCGTGGCAGGCGTTCTTCGGCGGCATGGTCGAGCGTGCTGTGCAACGTGGCGATGTGCACGCTGAACAGGCACCCGGGGTTCTGCTGGTGCTCCGCGTGATGACGAGCGGGCTGATGTTTGCGGCTTCGGACGACCTCACGCTCCAGCGGAACACCGTCGAGGCGCTCGAGCGGTTGATCGGGTCGTCGACGATGTTCGGCGCACCGTCGCTCGCCAACGGTTCGAACTGACCACTTGCCGCCGCTCGTCAGTCGCCGAACACCTTCGGGTTGCCGTCGGTCCAGATGGTGGTGAGCACGCGGTGCTTGATGCGCCAACCGTCCGCAGTACGCACGAGTTGGTCCACGTACGACCCGGCCACGACGTAGTGCGGCCCGCCCTCGGCCTCGTGGCGGACGTGCTGCGCAACGAAGTAGCACCGCGAATCGGCAGTGTCCCCGTGTATCTCGACGACATGTGATCCGAGGACGTGCTGGCTCGTATCGAGTCGCGAGAGCACACCGTTGATGCGCCCCCAGATGGCATCGATCCCGTGGAGCTCGCCGGCCCCGAGCACCGCTGTGGCATCGGGGAGGAAGACGCGCTCGAGTGCAGGCCGGTCGAGTGAGTCGATCGCCCAGCAGTAGCGCCCCACGAGGTCGATGATGCTGCGTTCGTCGATGAGCTGTTGAAGTGCGGGCTCCATGCCGGCGACCGTAGTCGGGACGAGCGTCCCTCCTGTGGGGCCGAATGGCTCTACGACGCGCGACGAGATCTTCGTACCGTCGGCCGTGGGGGTCACCGGATGGGCGGGGACCGCACGAGTGGGAGGGACTGGGTATGCACCGGCGCAAGCATCCGATGAGCGGAGCGATCTACGACGTTCGCAGGGACGGGAACGTTGAGGTGACTCTCCACGGGAAGGTGGGGGTGTTCACCCCGGACGGCGACTACGTGAGCGGCGATGTCCACCACGCCGATCCACACCTGTGCGGATGGCTGGCTGGACCGGGAGTGCCGGCCGAGATGGCGAAGAATCCGAAGGATCTGCATCCGGCATCGAAGGGTGCCGCGCGATGACCGCCGTGGAGATACCGCAGACCCGCAGCGACGGGATCAGCTACCAGGAATTGCTCGACCTCGACGCGAGGCCGGCGCCCGAGGTGCTCCGTTGGGTGTCGCCCATGCCGCCCGGTCCGGACTTCGTGCCGGTCGAGCGCTACACGACACCGGAGTTCCACCGACTCGAGGTGGAGCGACTCTGGAAGCGGGTATGGCAGATGGCGTGTCGCGAGGAAGATGTTCCCGAGGTGGGCGATCACATCACCTACGACATCGCCGGTATCTCGGTGCTGGTGGTGAGGACGGCCCCCGAGAAGATCATGGCCTTCCGGAACGTCTGTCTCCATCGCGGCCGACTCCTCAAGGAGAAGAGCGGGCGCGACGAGGATCTTCGGTGTGCATTCCACGGCTTTGCGTGGAACCTGGACGGCTCCTTGAAGCATGTGCCGTGCAAATGGGACTTCCCCCAGGTGGACGATTCCTGGCGCCTGCCCGAGGTGCGGACCGGGTTCTGGGGCGGCTTCGTCTTCGTGAACCTCGACCCGGAGTGCGCCCCGTTCGAGGACTTCATCGGCGACCTCTCGGCGCACTTCGAGCGTTGGCCGCTCGAGCGGCGCTACAAGCAGGCGCACGTGGCGAAGATTCTCGACTGCAACTGGAAGGTGGCCCAGGAGGCCTTCATGGAGGCCTACCACGTCGTGGCAACGCATCCACAGCTGCTCCCCGGTATCGGCGATGCCAACAGTCAGTACGACGTCTTCGGCAACTTCTGTCGGGCGATGACGCCGAATGCCACGCCGAGCCCGCACCTGCAGTGGGTGCCGACCGAGCAAGAGACCCTCGATGCGATGTTCGACCGGAACCTCGACGACCCGTTGATGGTGGAGGTGCCGCCAGGCGAGACGGCGCGGCGTGTTGCCGGAGCAATGCGGCGCAACGCGATGCGTGACGTGCTCGGTCCCGACAACGCCGATCGGCTCACCGATGCAGAACTCTGCGACTCGTTCTATTACACGCTGTTCCCCAACTTCCACCCGTGGGGTGCGTACAACCGAATCGTCTACCGCTTCCGCCCGAACGGCAACCGGCACGATCAGTGCATCATGGAGTGCATGTTCCTCTCGCCGTATGACGAGTCCCAGCCCAGGCCGAAATCGGCCCCCATCCATTGGCTCGGTCTCGACGACGACTGGACCGAGGCGTGGGAACTCGGGATGCTCGCCCGGGTGTTCAATCAGGACGTGTTCAACCTCCCCAAGGTTCAGGACGGTCTCGAGAGCGGGGCGATCGACACGGTGACCTTTGCCAACTATCAGGAGACCAAGCCGCGCCATTTCCATCACCTCCTCAACGGATGGATTTCCCGCTGACCCAACCTGCGGTGAGATGATCTCGCCATGGGGAACACGCACAACCACGATGTGGTGGTGCTCGGGACCGGCGCCGCCGGCCTGATCGCCGCTGTGGCCGCACACGAGTTCGGGGCTCGGGTGGGGCTGTACGAGAAGGCCGACATGGTCGGTGGCACCACCGGGTTGTCAGGCGGCATCGTCTGGGTGCCGAACAACCCGTACATGAAGGATGCGGGGCTCGATGATTCGCGTGGCGACGCGCTTGCGTATCTCTCGGCACTCTCGCACGGCTACATCCAGAGCGATCTGGCCGCAGCGCTGGTGGACGGTGGGCCCGAGATGCTCGGGTTCCTCGAGGAGCGCACGCCGATGCGGTTCCGGATGGTGCCCGGCTATCCCGATTACCACCCCGAGCACGCGGGTGGGAAGCCAAAGGGTGGGCGCAGCCTCGAGGTGGAGCTGTATTCGTGGGATCTGCTTGGCGACTGGAAGGACCGTGTGTCGAACAACGGTCGGACGGTGCCGGTGCTTCTTGCCGAGACGCCACTCGGCGGTGCCGTGGAGATGCCGTCTCCCGAGGTACTTGCCGAGCGGATGAAGCAGAACCTGAAAGGCATGGGAGCCGGCCTCGTGGGCGGGCTCCTGCATGCTTGCCTCGACCGGGGCATTGCTCCGGTCACGGGAGCGCGGGCGAAGGAGCTCATCGTCGAAGACGGGCGCGTGGTGGGTGTCCGGGTCGAGGTCGATGGCGGGACCGTCGAGGTGCGTGCGGCGCGCGGCGTCATCATCGCCACGGGCGGTTTCGAGTGGGACACCGTCATGTCGCGTGAGTTCCTCCGTGGTCCGATGACCCATCCCGCAGGTATCCCCACCAACACCGGCGATGGCCAGCGGATGGTGATGGAGATCGGTGCATCGATGGGCAACATGCGCGAGGCGTGGTGGGTGCCGGTTATCCAAGTGCCCGGCTCCGAGTTGTACGGCGCCCAACGGCCGAGCCTGTGCCTCGGCGAGCGGACGAACCCGCGCTCGCTCATGGTCAACCGCACAGCGCGCCGATTCTGCAACGAGGCGGCGAACTACAACGCTCTCGGCGGCGCCTTCCACACCTTCGATCCTGTCTCGTTCGACTACGTGAACCTTCCGGCGTGGCTCGTCTTCGACGAGGAGTACCGCCGCCGCTACCCCGTCGGCGGTCTGCCGCCATCGCCCGAGGCACCCTCCTGGTTCGTCTCCGCCCCGACGGTGCGCGAACTGGGGGCAAAGCTGGGGCTCGACGGGGCAGTACTCGACGAGACCGTGCGACGGTTCAACGAGCACGCCGTGCGCGGCGAGGACCCGGATTTCCAGCGCGGCCGCAGTGCGTACGACGGCTTCAACGGCGATCATCGCTTCGATGGACCGTTCGCAACACTCGGCCCGCTCGACGAGGGTCCGTTCCACGCGGTGCAGATCCACATCGGTGCGCTCGGCACCAAGGGCGGTCCGCGTACCGACACCGAGGGCCGGGTGCTCGACCACACGGGCCACGTCATCGAGGGCCTGTTTGCGGCCGGTAACGCGATGGCCGGGGTGACCGGCATGGTGTACGGCGGAGCTGGCGGCACGCTCGGACCGGCGATGACCTTCGGCTATCTCGCCGGTCGCGCAGCGGCGGCCGGGCGTCGCTGACGGACCATTCGCGGGAACGGCTCCCGGGGGCACCGTCCGGGCGGCCTCCGGTCCTTGGGGCGTCGGCAAGACGGAGCAGTAGATTGCGGTCTCACGTAGGCCGGTACCGGGAGATTCGGCAAGGGCACCAAGGGGGACCGCATGGGTGAGTTGGACGGCAAGGTTGCGCTCGTCACGGGTGGAACCCGTGGCATCGGGCGGGCGATCGCCGAGGCATACCTCCGCGAGGGAGCCAAGGGCGTCGTGATCAACGGACGCAGCCCCGAGAAGGGTGCGCAGGCCCTGCGGGAGATGAACGCCGGCGATCGGGTTCATTTCGTGTCGGGCAACGTGAAGGAGCGTGCCGACGTCGAGATGCTCGTCGCCGAGACGGTCAAGAAGTACGGGCGGATCGACATCCTCGTGAACAACGCGGGTGGCGGAGAGAACCACGCGCCAGTGGCTCAGCTCACCGACGAGGCGATGCAGGATGCACTGCTCTGGAACTTCTGGAGCACCTTCTGGGGAATGCGTGCATCGCTGCAGCACATGCTGGCCCAGCAGCACGGCCGCATCATCAACATCTCGTCGGTCGAGGGCAAGCACGGCAAGCCGGGCGTGTCCATCTACGTGGCGGCCAAGCACGCCATCAACGGTCTCACCAAGTCGTGCGCCCAGGAGGTGGGTACGCAGGGCATCACGGTGAACTGCATCTGCCCCGGTGCGATCGAGACCGACATCATGAAAGAAGCCGGACCGCAGGCAGCCGAGGCGATGGGGCTCACCTATCAGGGCCTGCTCGACTGGTTCGCCGAGGAGGCAGCGATCAAGCGCCTCAACACGGTGGATGAAGTTGCCGCAGTCGCGGTGCTTCTCGCAAGCGATCTCGGCGGTGGCATCACCGGTTCGATGATTTCCGTCGACGGCGGCACGGCCGCTTACTGATCGAGAGGGGACGATTCACATGGGCAAGCTCGACGGCAAGGTTGCGGCGATCACGGGTTCCACCCGCTCGATCGGACGCGGAATTGCAGAGGCCTTCCTGAAGGAAGGCGCAAAGGTGGTCATCAACGGCCGCTCGCAGGAGAAGGGCGAGGTCGCCCTCCGCGAGATGGGCGGCGGGCCGAATGTCGCGTTCTGGCAGGGCGACGCCATGGACCAGAGCCGGGTGGAGGGCATCGTCGACTTCGCCGTGGAGAAGTACGGCAAGCTCGACATCATGGTGCTCAACTCCGGTGGCGTCGTGAACTCCGCACCGGTGGCCATGATGACCGACGAGGAGTGGAACCTCGAGATCACGTGGAACCTCAACCACGTGTTCTGGGGGATGCGCAAGGCGCTGCAGCACATGATTCCGAGGCAGTCGGGTCGAGTGATTGCCATCTCCTCGGTGGAGGGCAAGAACGGCAAGCCGGGCATCCCTGGTTACAACGCCACCAAGCACGCCGTGTGCGGTCTGGTGAAGTCGGCCTCCAAGGAGGTGGGAACGCAGGGAATCACCGTGAACTGCATCCTTCCCGGCCTCATCATCACCGACATCGTGAACGAGACCGGCCCCGCCACTGCGCAGATGATGGGGCTCCCGAGTTTCGAGGCGATGATCGAGATGTTCGCCAAGGAGTCCTCCATCAAGCGCCCGAACACCGTCGAGGAAGTCGGCGCTGCAGCGGTGCTGCTCGCGAGCGACGTGGCGGCCGGCATCACCGGGTGCATGTTCCCGGTCGACGGCGGCACGCTCCCGTACTGAGTGTTTCGCCCCACGGGGCGTGATCACCTGCCTTCCGGGGCGCTGGTTAGCATGACGGGGTGAGTTCCCGGCCGTTGCGCGTGCGCTTTGCGCCGTCCCCCACAGGGATGTTCCACGTCGGCTCGGCGCGCTCGGCGCTGTTCAACTGGTGCCTTGCGAAGCAGGCGGGTGGCACGTTCATCCTCCGCATCGAGGACACCGACGAGTCGCGCAACCGTCCTGAGTGGACCAGCGGCATCGTGGACGCGATGTCGTGGCTCGGCATGGATTCCGCCGACCCGTCGTTCGAGGGTCCGTACTTCCAGTCGTCGTACGCGGCCGAGCACGTCGCGGCGGCCGAGCGGCTTGCCGCCTCCCGCATGGCGTACTACTGCGACTGCACCCGCGACGACGTGGTGGCCCGCACGGGCGAGGCGAATCTGGGCTACGACCGCCATTGCCGTGACCGTGACCTCGGCGCCGGCCCGGGGCGGGCGCTGCGCTTCCGCGTGCCTGCCGGGCACACCGTCGTGGACGACCGTGTGCGCGGGCGTGTCGAGTTCGACAACGCTCTCATCGAGGACTTCGTGCTGCTGCGCGGCAACGGATCTCCGATGTTCCTCCTCGCCAATGTGGTCGACGACCTCCAGATGGGCGTCACGCTCGTGGTGCGCGCCGAGGAGCACCTGCCAAACACCCCCAAGCAGCAGATGATCTGGGACGCACTCGGCGTGGAGCATCCTGAATGGGCCCATGTTCCGGTCCTGGTGAACGAGCAGCGCAAGAAACTGTCGAAGCGCCGCGACAAGGTGGCGCTCGAGATGTACCGCGATGAGGGGTATCTCCCAGCGGCCATGCGCAACTACCTGATGACACTCGGTTGGTCGTCGCCCGATGGCCGCGAGATCATGCCGTGGGACGAGATCGTGAGCGCGTTCCGGCTCGAGGACGTCAACCACTCGCCGGCGTTCTTCGACCAGAAGAAGCTCGACGCCTTCAATGGTGAGTACATCCGAGCGATGGACCTCGACACGTTCGTGCAGGCATGTGCGCCGTGGACGTCGAGCATCACTGGGTTCGACCCGGAACGTTTCGCATCGATTGCGCCGCATGTGCGGCTCCGTGTCGTTCGCCTCGCTGAGGTTCCCGCTGCAGTCGACTTCGTGTTCGATCACGAGGTCCGCTTCGACGCCGACTCGTGGGACAAGACAATGACGACCGACGCCGCAGTGCCGATCCTGCGTTCGGCGCTGGCCTCGTTCGGGAGCGCGTCGTGGGATGCCGACTCGCTGAAGGCCTGCACCGAACAGATCGGTGAGGGGATGGGGCTCAAGCTCGGCAAGACCCAAGCGCCGATCCGCGTCGCCGTCACCGGACGAACCGTGGGCCTGCCGCTGTTCGAGTCGCTCGAGGCGCTCGGCCGCGATGAGGTGATCCGGCGTCTCGGCGTTGCGCTCGACCGCATCGGGGGCGGATGAGCGACGACTCGATGTGGCGTCGGGCCGAGGGCCACACCCCCGAGCCCGAGGTGCTGCTGCCGCCCGAGCCTGCACCGGTGCACGTCGGCGGATACGAACCCATCACGGCGGAGGTCCCCGTGATCGGCGACCCGACGCCGACCGAAGGGGTACCCATGCCGTCGCGGGCGGCCCGACGCCGCCGCCGCTGGTTGCGGCGAACCCTCATCGGAGCGGCCACGTTCGTCGGTGCGTGCGTGCTCTACTACGGCATCACGCTCTATCAGGTATGGGCGACGGGTCGCAGCGATCAGCTGCGCACCGTCGACGCCATCGTCGTGATGGGCGCAGCGCAGTACGACGGTCGGCCATCCCCCCTGTTGCAGGCCCGCCTCGATCATGCGCTCGCACTCTTCAAGGAGGACCTTGCCCCGGTGATCGTGGTGACTGGTGGCAAGCGTCCCGGCGATCGTTTCACCGAGGCCTCGGCGTCGCGCCGCTACCTGCGCTCCAAGGGTGTGCCGAACTCTGCCATCCTCGCTGAGGACGCAGGAACGAGCACCTGGGAGTCGTTGGACAGGGTGGCCGAACTGCTCGATGCCCGTCTGGAGCAACGTCCGAGCGTGCTCATCGTGACCGACCCGTTCCACAGCCTTCGGTCGCGGCTCATCGCACAGGACCACGGGCTGCGTGCATACACCTCGGCGACCGACACGAGCCCGTGGGGGAGCGGGACCCAGTTCCGCAAGTCGCTCAAGGAGGCCGCAGGCATCTCCCTCGGGCGGATCATCGGCTTCTCACGCATCTGACGATCGCCCGGCGGGCCCCCGGGCCGGGCGAGAATCCTGCGGCAGTAGACCGCCGTGCCCCGGGTGTCCGCTCGGTGCGAACCGCGGGGCGTGCTCGCTATCCTCTCGGTGCTCCATGGGGAGTGGTGTAACTGGCAACACAGCAGATTCTGGTTCTGTTATTCAGGGTTCGATTCCTTGCTCCCCAACTCATGTGCACGGCGTGCAACACCGCAGCGCACAGCACTGCAGATGAGACCACGCTGAGTTCCGCCCGTACCTGCGGCGTCAGTTGGCGTGATCCGGCCCTGCTGTTAGCCTCGCCTTCTGCCATTTGCTCCCATCGTCTAGTGGCCTAGGACACCACCCTCTCAAGGTGGCGGCACGGGTTCGAATCCCGTTGGGAGTGCCAAGCGCGATGCCACGGCTGTGGAGCCGCTTGGAGCGTTGCGGTACGGTTCCCCTGCATGTGGCGTGGCTCGCCGTTGGGGAGATCCGGGGTGATGGTTCTGGTGCTGGCTGCGGGGGTGCTGACGTCGTGCACCGGCGGGGGTTCATCTGATTCGGCGGCATCCGCGACCGCGAGTTCGGAGCGAATCGGCTCTGGCGATGATCCCAACGAGGTGCCTGCCTCATCTACCGAACTCGGTCTCGAGGCGGCCCGGGCCCTCCTCGACCGGGTGTCGTCGGCTGCCGTGAACGAGGAGTTGCTCGCCGAACTCGACGACCACCGGGGAGATGTCTCGGTACTTGCCGCAGCCTGGGAGCAGTTGGACCGCGGGAGCGAGCGGTGGGTCGACGTTTATGTCTGGGCGAACAACGGCATCGACCCGACCCCCTTGCGACGCTTCGTCTCGCACGAGGATGTTGAGCTGCGGTACATGGCTTCCGCCGGACTGGTTGCGATGGGTGACAAGAGCGGCTTCGGGCCGCTCATCGAGGCACTCACCGATGACTCGCTGGTGGGGTCGCTCCAGATCCCGCTGTGGCGCGTCGCCGTCACGGCGCTGACGCGCGTTGCCCCGTCGGCGCAGTTCGGGCCCGTGTACGGAGCGTCGATGTCACAGAGGGAATCGTCACAGGCGGAGTGGCGCTCGTGGCTCGAGTCGATCACCGACCGTTCGTTCGACACCGAGACCGGCCTCTGGAGAGCACCGTGAGCCTGCTGCGCCGCCGGCAACCGGCCCGTGGATGGCGCGCATTGCTTGCCGCAGTGCTGGTCGTCTGCCTGGGCACAATCGCCCCGGCAGCGCTGCCGGGGGCGCTTCGCTCGACCGCTGGCGCTCTCGCACAACGGGTGAGCAATGCAAAGGGTGCCGTGGTCTGGGAGGTCGATGAGTCGACCAAGGAAATCATCGTGACGGTGCGGTTTGCCTTCAGCCTCGTCTCGACAAAGATCACCGAGCCGGGGGAGATCGACACGGCAATCGGCAACCTGCTCTGCGGTACCGGCGACAAGCGGCTCCCCAACTGCAAGTACGGAAACGCGACGAAGGAGATCATCCCGGTCGCGCGACCAGCAAATCAGGGAGCCATCGATCGGGCGATTCGGCGGGTGGAGTCGAGCATCAAGGCCGGCTGGGACGATCGGTCGTTCGGTTGCTACCGGCTGCGCGTGAACTTGCAATCGCGCTTCGTCAGGGATCGGGCAGCGGTGCGGGCCGACGAGATTCACGTGATGCTCGACGACGCGGTTGCGCCGAAGCCGAACCACCGGATCATCTTCCTCGTCGAGGGGTATGTCTCGACCGAGGGTGAGCGCGACTATCTCAGTGATCGTCCCGAGTCCCGTGGGGATCCGATCACCGGCCCAGCGGGAGCCTCGAAGTGGCCACTGGCCGCTGCGGCAGACATCTACCAGCACGAGTTCGGTCATGTGATCGGCCTCGACGACAATTACGTCCAGGGGAACGAGGCCGTTCGTCCGGGTGCTGTGAAGGACCTGATGTTCGACCAGCGCAACTACGGGTTGTCGTGGCAGTCAGTGGCGAGGGCGATCAGGCGGAGCGGTCTCGACCTCGACCAACTCGGATGTGCGTGGCGGTACTTCCTCCCGACCTCGTTGATTGCGCCCTGGACCCCGGCGACCACCTTGGGCATGAGCATCGTGCTCTGCAAGGTGCCTCTGCCGACGGCGGATCCGCGAGTGCGGCTACCGAAACGGTTCGAGAAGTTCTCGGGGAACCTTGCGGGTTCGGTCAACCTCGGAAAGCTCTCGGGCGGAGTGCGCCGCGGTGCCGGGCCGATATCGGGTGAGTATTACGTCATCGATCGCGGCTCGGGCACTTGGGACTTCAACATCTTCCTCGATCCAGCGTTGTCGGTGCGACAGCGGGCACGGGTCGGGAACCGGGCGCAGAGCCAGAGCGATGAGTTGCTCGCACTCGGTAGTCCGGTGTTCCCGGAGGCCGGGATCTTCGGGACCATCATCGGCCCCGAGCCGTGGTTCCTGCCCCTGTACGACAATCCGCCGGAGTGCCGGTGATGCGGAGCGATCGTCGTCTCTTGGTGGGTGTCCTGCTCGCGCTGGCGTTGTCCGGTGCTGCAGGAGCCGCTCTCGCAGTGAGTCGAGGTCCTGCGCGAGCGGTGCTGACAGAGGAGGTGCTCGACTCGATGGACCGGCTCCTCGAGTCACCGGTTCCCGCACCGAGGTCAGGTGATCAGCGCATTGGCAGTGGCCGTTATCGGTCGGATGAGCCGTGTAGCGCAGTGCAGGCGTCGTACGGCGGGGTGCCAGCCGAGTCGACCTTTGGCTGGTCGGCAACCGTGGAGGTGGCGGCTGGCCGCGCTGGGATCATCGGAGCGCCGTCCGAGCAGGGCTGTATGTACGAGGTGACGGCAGCGGAGCCCGTGGAGATCATTGCGCCGGCAATCCCGGGATTCGGCAAGCATCGAGCCTTCGCTGCCGTTGCGTGCAGCCTGAGCCCGCTGTCGGGGGCCGTCAGCGAATTCCTCGGCCCCGACGGCGCGCCCATGGTGGTCTTCGTTGCCGGGGAAATCGGTGATCTCGGATTCGGTGGCGACGACCCATCGGTGACGACCTCGACCCTTCCGGACATCGGTGCTGAGCAACAGGGCTCGCTCCGGCTCTACTCGGGTCGCTACTCCCAGGACGGGGTCGGACTCAGCGAGGTGTCGTCACTCGACGGAACGGTGGTCGATCTCGGTGACGGGTACGTCTTCACGACGAAGGATGTCACCGTGACGCTCCTCTGCACACCTGCCGACTCCACGGTGCTCACCCCGACCGACGCAGGCTGACTCGCTACCGCTCGGCTTTCTTACGGGCGTGTCGCTGTGGTCTTGTACTGGTGTTGAGTGGTTCCTCCGGATACGTGTTCCCCCGGACCGCGCCGCTTGATCATCACGAGTGTGACGCCGATCAGGATCAGGCCCGAGACCACGAGTACGCCCGCTGCCTCGAGGGCATCGCCGAACCATTGCGCGATGGCAAAGGGGACGTAGGCCATCAGTGCGAGTACGCCGGTGCCGGTGATCACGAACTCGTCCGCCCGCGCGCCGAGCACGATCACCACAACGGCCACCGCGATACCGATGGCGGGCGAGACCTCGCGGAACGACTCGAAAGTGACAGCCGGTCCGATCAGCAGGGCAACGAGGCCGAGCAGAGTTGTCTCGGAGCGAAGTGTGCGGCGCGCCGCAAAGCCGACACCGATCCACGCGGCACCGAGCCCAACCATCGTCAACCCGACTGCACCCGAACCGTCAACAACGGCCATGGCCCCGCCGGCAGCGAGGACGATGCCCGCAAAGGTCGTCGCTTGCTGCGCAGGACGGTCACGGAACATCCAGAGGAGGCCGCTGTAGGCGGCCACGACGAGTCCGATTCCGATCGTGACGGGCTCACCCTCCATGTCGAGGGAGTCGACGAACGCGATGCCCGCACAGCCGGCGAGTGAGAGCGTCGAGAGCAGGAGCAGGAAACCGCGGAGTCGCCAGATCATCGCCTCGTCCTCGTGGCGCAGCCAGAGGCCCGCAGCGAGCAGCACCGCCGACAGTCCGCCGAGCAACGAGATACGCACGGGTTGCTCGAAACTGTCCCAGGTGCGGGCAACGAGTTGGACGACGCCGGCCATGGCGAGTACTGCCCCGACGTAGCCGAGCACCTCGGCGAGGGCAGGAGGCCGTCGACGCGTCTGCTCGGGAGACAGCGGGGCAGGTTCCCCCGCCGCGCCGGTGACGGCTGTTGCCCGGCGGGCGCCGCTCACGGTGCGGTCCCGGTACTGGGTGAGGCCGACGATGAACAGTCCGATCACCACGATCGGCAGGAGAAGACCGAACATCACGGCGCACCACGCTTTCGTTGCTCCGGGCGGCGTGTCGGGACCGCTGTGCCCCCGACGTTCACCGGACGCCGCCGTTGCTCCTAGTGTTCGTGTTGACATCCGTGAGTGGCAGGGCCAGATGTCCCTGCCGAACTGTCGTGTGTCACGAACAGGGGTCCCTGCTGCGTCGCCGGCGGGGCGTGGAGGAGGAGATCTCATGGCTGGTCCGCTGAGTGGCATCAAGGTGATCGACGTGTCGGCGGTCATCTCGGGTCCGATGTGTTGTCAGATCCTCGCCGATCAGGGGGCCGAGGTGATCAAGGTGGAGCCGCGCGGGATCGGTGATCTCACCCGCATCGGAGCCTTCCGGGTGGGGACGGTCTCGGCCATGTACGCGGCGGCGAACCGGGGCAAGCAGTCGATCGCGCTCGATCTGTCGAAGCCCGCAGGGGTGGAGGTCTTCCGGGAGTTGGCCGCTGGCGCCGATGTGGTGGTGCAGAACTTCCGCCCCGGAGCAGTGGACCGTATGGGCATCGGCCCGGCCGACCTGATGGCGCGGAACAAGCGGCTCATCTACGTCTCGATCAGCGGCTTCGGCGGCAGTGGTCCGTACCGGGATTGGCGTGTGTACGACCCGATCATTCAGTCGGTGGCAGGCCTGCCGTCCGTGCAGGTGCACAACGAGGTGCAGATCCCCGACCTCGTGCGTCTGCTCGTCTGCGACAAGGCCACTGCGACCCTCGCCGCTCAGGCGGTCACGGCCGCACTGTTCGCTCGTGAGCGGGGTCAGGCCGAAGGGCAGCATCTCGAGGTTCCGATGCTCGATTCGGCGCTCTACTGGAGCTGGCCCGACACGTTCATGGCTCACTCGTTCTACGGAAGCGACGTGATCCCCGGGCCGTGTGTCTACAGCATCTATCGCTTGCAGCAGACGGCAGACGGCTATCTCGTCTACTTCACGGCGAGCGACTCCGAGGCGTTCGGGTTGTTCCGTGCGCTCGGGCACCCCGAATGGGCGGAGGATCCGCGTTTCGCCACGCCGCAGTTGCGGCAGGTCACGGAGAACTTCCAGGCACTCGGTGCGCTCATCCACGAGGCGTTCATCTCGTTCAACACTGATGAGATCCTCCCCAAGTTGCGCGCCGAGCAGGTGCCGTGCGCCCCGGTGAACACCCTCGACGATGTGTTCGGTGACCCGCAGGTGGTCCACAACGGTGCGATCCAGACGTGGCACGACCCGCGCATCGGTGAGATCCGTCAGGCCAAGCCCCCGGTGCGCTGGCAGCAGACCCAACACGAACCGGTGTGGTCGGTGGACGAACTCGGCCAGTCCACCGAGGCGGTGCTCCGGTCGCACGGCTTCGACGACTCAGCGATCGCCTCGCTGCGCTCGGCTGACGTCATCGCCTGATCGACGTCGTGGTGATTCGTTGAAGGTCCGCTTCGCTGTTGCCCCGGGTCTGCGCAGTTTCGACGCAGACGACCTCGACGCGCTGCTCGACGCGTGCGAACGTCTTGGCTTCGACACGCTGTGGCTCTCTGATGTCCCACTCGGGCAGATCGGCGACCCACTCGTCAGCCTCAACTACGCAGCAGCCCGCACCTCGCGCCTCAAGCTCGGCGCCAACGTGGTGCCCCTCGGCCGCAACCCGATGCTGCTCGCCCGCGAGCTTGCACAACTCGATCTGCTCTCGCGTGGGCGGTTGCTGCTGTCGTTCGTGCCCGGTCTCAACTGGCCGGGTGAGGCCGAGGCGCTGGGCGTGCGTCCCGGCGGACCCGGTCGTACCGGTGTGCTCGATGAAGTGATCCCGCTGTTGCGGCGCTGGTGGGCGGGGGAACGGGTGACGTACCGGAGCGACCGCTTCGCCTTCACCGACATCGAGGTGGTGCCGCGCCCGAAGCAGGTTCCGCTCGAGATCTGGCTGGGCGGTCACGGCCCGGAGGCAATGCGTCGTACGGGGCGTCTCGCCGATGGCTGGCTCACCGCAGCGATGTCCCCCGAGGAAGCCGGAGGCGGACGGACCGTGATCGAGGCGGCGGCGCGCGAGGTCGGACGGACGATCGACGACGAGCACTTCGGGATCTCCATGCCGTATGCGCGCCACGACCCACCTGCGTCCGTCGTGGAGGGGATCCGGTTGCGTCGCGCCGAGGTGGCGATCGACGATGTGCTGGCCGTGGGCAAGGATGCGCTCCGCACTCTTGTGCAACGTCACATCGACCAGGGCCTCTCGAAGTTCGTGCTCCGTCCGGTGACGCCGATGCCGAGCGTCGAGGAGGAACTGGAGTGGCTGGCCGACGCCGTGCTCAGTCTGCAGACGTGAGTACCACGGCACCGGAGTCGGTGCACCAGAGGTCATCCTCGATGCGGACGCCGATCCCGCGCAGTGCTTCGGGAACGGTGTCGTCGTTCTCCTGCAGGTAGAGGCCCGGTTCGATGGTGAAGACCATGCCGGGCTGCACGGTTCCTTCGCGGTACTCGTTGGCGATCACCTGACAGTCATGCACGTCGAGGCCGAGTTGGTGCGACGTCCGGTGGAGCGTGTAGCGGCGGTGGAGGAGCAGGTCTGGATCGAGCGCTTCGGAACGCTGTTCGGGACGGAACACGCCGAGGTCGATGAGCCCGTCGACGAGTACCTCCCAGGCCACGTCCTGAGAGTCGTGGAATCCCTGGCCGGGTCGTATCGAGGCAATTGCAGCGTCATGGGCCGACTGCACGATGTCGACGACTGCCTGCTGTGCCGGGGTGAACGACTCGCCGGTGGGGTAGGTGCGCGTGATGTCCGCGGTGTAGTGATCGCGACCCTCCACAGCGGCGTCGACGAGGACGACGTCGCCCCTGTGCACCGGCCCGTCGTTGCGGTGCCAGTGGAGTACGCACGAGTGCGGGCCCGCACCCACGATGGGCCAGTAGCCCGGGCCGTTACCCGACGCCGAACAGCGTCGCAGGAACGTGCCCTCCAGCCAGCGCTCGCCGCCATCGGTGATGGCGCGCGGGATCTCACTGCGGAGCTCGGCGTGTCCCTGGAGACTCGCGCGGGCTGCCTCGATCAGGCTTGCGATCTCGAACTCATCCTTGATGAGCCGCAGTCGGGCGATTGCGCGCGCCACTTCGGCGTCGTGTGAGGGGTTGGCGCCTGCGGTGCGGTGCTCGGCAGGCAACTGGCTCAGCGCGCGCACTGGCACGCCGTAGCGGATCGCGAGCTCGTCAGGCTCGGGCTGGGGGCCAGCCCACAGGGGGCTGCGAGCCGGATCGGTGAACCACTCGATTGCACCCCTCTGGTGCGGTGTGTGCACGAAGAGTTCCGCGTCCCCGCCGGGATGGACGAGCAGTACTGCATCGGGGGCGGCAGCGCCACAGAGGTAGACGAAATCGCTGTGAGCACGGAACGTGTAGGTGGTCGTGGCGTTGCGAACCACCTCGTGCCCGGCGCGCACGGCGATGACCGTGTCGGGGAACGAGGCGGCGAGCCGCTTGCGCCGGTCCGCCCAGATTCGGAT
>JAULYZ010000057.1:0-3213 GCA_032117595.1 Acidimicrobiia bacterium
CCGACCTCACCGAGGCCGAGACCACGCCCGAGGAGCTCTTCCTCCCCGAGGGAATCCTCGAGCAGATCAACGCCATGCTCGCCGGCTGACGCGCCCCGACGCAGCGCTCCAGCCGATCTGGGTACGGGGATACTGTGCAGCAAAACGCTGAACTCAGTACAGTGCAACCATGCTGAGACGCCTTCCCCTGCTCTACGTCGGCCTCGTCATCGCAGCAGTGGTGCTCGCTTCGTGCACCGATGAATTGCGGTCGGGCACCCTGGCCAACGCGCCGACTGCAACGGTCCAACCCTGCGGCGACCCGCTCGACAGGAGCACGACCGTCACGTGGTCCAACGCCAAGACCGCATCGATCGTTGTCGAGTACCGCAACGGCGGCGCATCGTTGAAGAGCAGCATCACGAACGTGCCGAGTGCTACCTCGGGCACTGCGTCGATTGCCACTCCATCGGCTGCGCTTACCGATCCGTGGACCCCTACTGCGGTGGTGCTGTATCCGCGGTCGAACGGCAAGGGAACCAAGGTGACCGTCGCTGTGAACTGTCCCCTCGCCCCGGTGGCCACGCTGCCACCGGTCACCGATGCCCCCACTCCCACGACCACACCAACATCGGTCGGCCCGTGCTCGCAAGCACCGACCAACACGGCCATTCCCACCGTTGCGCGCGACGGCGATCCCTCGTTCTTGGTGCTCACCTCGGAGGGCACGTGGAGCGCCGGTGCCGGATGCACCATCACCGCAACGTCGTACCTCTGGGAATTGCGGTCGCAATTGACCGGCGGGGAGTGGCAGGTACGCAACGACGTCGGCTACCAGATCACCTACTGCTCCGGCGAGTACCGCATCAAGGTGACCAAGACGAACGAGTTCGGCTCCACCACTGCGATCAGTGCGATTGCTGCCGGCTACTGCGGCTGACGACACCCCACCTCAAGTGCGCAGCGGCGCATTCGGATGCGTGTCCGCAGCGGGGTACAGCTGCGGGAACCACGGTCCCCGCAACGGCTCACCGGGCCTGAGCAGAGCAGCGGTGCCCGGGTAGGGCGGCGCCGGCCGCGGTCTCGTCTGGTAGGTGACATCGTCACCGAAGAAGCGGACCGACAGCGTCCGGCGCGGCTTCGCGTCGGCCGATGCGCCGCCTCCGTGCAGCATTGCCGGGTGGAACATCACCACGTCACCGCTCCGGATGTCGAACGACACAATGTCGAAGGCCGACCGATCGGCCTCGATATCGGGGATGCGTGGCCAATCGCCCGGCTGGTACGGCGTGGTCTCGTCGTTCGGATCGAACGCAGTGCCGGCGAACAGCGGTCCGCGATGCGAACCGCGTACGAACTCGAGTGAATCCCTCGCCGGCGTGTCGTCCACCGTGATCCAGAAGCCGGCGAGCTGCGTGCCACCGGTGATCCAGTACGTGGTGTCCTGGTGCCACGGCGTGCGACGCGCCACCGAGTCGGCAGCATCCTTCACGAAGATCTGCTCGTAGAACAGCCACAGGTTCTCCGTGCTGAGAATGGTGGCCACGATCTCCACGATGGGCGAGTACTGCAGCAGCATTCGGTACTCGGGAATGGCGTGGTAATTGCAGTAGTCGTCGAGGAACTCACGTGGGCTCCCGCCGTAGTGCATCGTGCAGTACGGACCGGGGTTCCTCAGATTCCGCTCGATGCCGAGGCGTACGAGGTCCACCCACTGCCGGTCGAGCACCTGGGGCAGCAGCACCACGCCGTCGTCCCAGAACCGGCGCCGCATCTCGGCGGTGACGTACGGATGATCGGGCACGACGGACTCCTTTGCCACGCAACTGCTCCCCTCACAGGTCACCTCACCGTATGCGTTCATCACTCATGGCGCTGTTGTACGACCCGGGCATCTTCATGCCCGCCACCCACGACCACTTCTCCGCAACCTCTTGGCTGATGGGTTGGTCCGACGGTGTCTGGTGCCTGCACGACCTCGAGCCCGGCGGCACGGTGTACCTGGTCGATGTCGCGCACCAACAGATCGTCTGGCACACCCGTGTGACCGCCTCGTTCGCCGTGCCGTACGAGGCGGTCGGGTCGCTCGCCCACGAGATATCTCGTCGCTGGGGCCTCACCGTCGACACCGGCGACCTGCCCCCGAGCGGCTACTGCGTGGGCTGGCGCGCCGAACCAATTGCCCGCCTAGACCGGGAACCCATCCAGGAACTCGACCACGAGACCGGCATCAGGCTCAACAACAACTCAAGATTTCGCCTTGACGGCTTCCAGTTCACGACCGAGCTGCCCGACGGCTTCCTGCGGCACTGGGGAATCGAGGACGACACCAGCCCTTGGTGCAGCGGACGGCCGAGGCTCGGCTGGTTCGCACGGTGAGCACCGCCGGGGACGCGCCCGGACTACCCCGTCGCATGGTCCCTGCGCGTAGGGTCGCTCTCCGTGGGCCGCCGAACCGGAACCCGTGAACGACTTCTCGAGGCCGCCATCGATCTCATCGAGACCGACGGCGAGGCAGGCGTGCGCATCGACATCGTCTCCGAGGTCGCCGGCGTGGCGAAGCCCTCGCTCTACCACTTCTTCGGCGACCGGGAGGGCCTCGTTGTTGCGGCTCTCGGTGAGCGGTACCGGCGTTCGCTCGACATCACCCTCGAGGATGCGATCAGCTACGCCCAGTCCTTCACACAGCGCGAGCAGTACGTCGAGCTCTTCCGCCGGAACATTCTCGCGTTCGGCGGACCCGACGGGGTGCGGCGCCGGCGCGAGCGCATCCAGGTGATGGGCTCTGCAGCCACCCGGCCAACGCTCCAGGCCGAGGTCGACCGGGTCAACGATCTGATCACCGGCCGACTCGCCGAACTCCTCGAGATTGGCAAGCAGCGCGGCTGGATCACCTCACCGCACAGTTCGGAATCGCTGGCCGTGTGGTGGCTCGGTCTGATGAACGGGCGGCGAACCGTCGACGAGCGCGGCAACGAAGCCGGCGCCGCCTGGGACCAGGTGACGATCGACGCCATCACCCGCCTTCTTTTTGCGGACTGAGCGCCACGGATCGGCCCCTGGCTGCAGTCGGCGCCCGAAGTGTTGCTTACACTCAGGGCGGGCCAACCAACCCGACTCGCACCGAGCAACCGGAGGACGTCGATGAGCGACACCACAACCCTCAGCCCCGCCGAAGCCGAGGCCTTCCGCCAGCGCTGCAGGGCATTCCTCGAACAGCACGCCACGGGCTTT
>JAULYZ010000058.1:0-12851 GCA_032117595.1 Acidimicrobiia bacterium
GCGCCCACCTCGTGATCAGCAGCATGCGCCACCTTGCACAGGAACTCCGCTCCGAGGGCTTCGATGTCGACTACCGGCGCGCAGACTCCCTGCGGGCCGGGCTGCGGCAGCACCGTGCCGAGCACTCGCCCGCGCAGCTGATCGCCACCGAGCCGACGTCGTGGGATGCCGTGCAGGTGATGCGCAAGGAGCAGGTGAACCTCGTGCGCAACGACCAGTTCCTCTGCCATCCCGAGGAGTTCTCCAACTGGGCCGGCGACCGCAGTCGCCTCCGCATGGAGGACTTCTACCGGTGGCAGCGCCGACGGCTCGACTACCTCATGGACGGCGACGAGCCTGCCGGCGGGCAGTGGAACTTCGATCACGACAACCGCAAGCCACCGCCGCGCGGCGAGCACCGCTGGCCGGAGCCGCCGGTGTTCGAGCCCGACGACATCGATCGCGAGGTGCTCGCCGACCTCCACGCGCTCCGGGACGCCGGTGCACCGCTCTGGGGCAATGACCCCACCGGTGTGTGGCCCACCTCGCGGGAGCGGGCGCTGGCGCAGCTCGATCACGCAATCCGCGAGGTGCTTCCGGGCTTCGGCCCGTACGAGGACGCCATGCTCTCGGACAACTGGCACCTCGCGCACACCATGCTCTCGCCCGCCCTCAACCTCGGGCTGCTCCACCCGCACGAGGTGTGCGATGCGATCGAGGGCACCTACCGAGCGGGACGCGTGCCGATTGCATCGGCGGAGGGCGCCATCCGCCAGATCATCGGATGGCGCGAATACGTGTGGGGCGTCTACTGGCTCTGGATGCCCGAGTACCGGTCGGTGAACGAACTCGGTGCCGAGCGTCCACTGCCACCGCTGTTCACCGGTTCGCCCACCTCGATGCGTTGTGTCTCACACACGATGGCCGACATCACGGCCTACGGGTGGACGCACCACATCCAGCGACTCATGGTGCTCGGCAATCTCGCGCTGATCGCCGGAGTGTCGCCGCAGGATCTGGTCGACTGGATGTGGGAGGGCTTCGTCGACGGCGCCGAGTGGGTGATGCTTCCCAATGTCCTCGGAATGGCACTGCACGCCGACGGCGGACGAATGGCCACCAAGCCCTACGCCTCGGGCGGCGCGTACATCGACCGGATGAGCGATTACTGCCGCGGCTGTTCCTACGACCGGTCCAAACGAACCGGCCCCGACGCCTGCCCGTTCACCACGCTCTACTGGGACTTCCTCGCCCGCCACCGCGACCGCTTCGCGAAGAACCCCCGCATCGTGCAACAGGTCCGCGCGATGGGCAGGCTCAACGACATCGATGCAGTTCGCAGCCGGGCCCAGGAAGTCCTGCGCCTGCTCGATGAGGGTCGGCTGTAACGCCTGTTCCCCGCACTTCACCGATACCGTTCAGCGCAGTGGTTCCGAGAGTCGCGCTCCCCCAACTGCGATCGGTGCTCCAACAGGATTCATTGAGGTCCTCGGTGGAATCGGTCCGCTCCGCCATCGCCTCCGCCCTCGACTCGCGCATCGGCGGCCCCGAGGCGCGTACGCGCTGGACCGAAGTGCTCGAGGCTCCCGGCGAGCGCCTGCTTCCCCCCGACAGTCCGGTGCTGGTGGTGCACGCCGACATCGCGATGCTGGTTGGCGGGCTGCGCGCGCTGCTGCTCCAGAGCCTTCACCCACGGGCAATGGCGGGTGTGGCCCAGCACAGCAACTATCGCGACGATCCCTGGGGCCGTCTCCAACGAACGGCCGACTTCCTCGGCGTCGTCACCTTCGGGCCCCGCGACTGGGCGCTCAACAGCGTGGAGACGGTCAAGCGGGTACACCGGCGCGTGGAGGGGGTCACCTCCCGCGGCGAGCCGTACTCGGCGAGCGATCCGCACCTCCTTCGCTGGGTGCACATCGCCGAGGTCGACTCATTCCTGATGGCGCACCGCCGTTACGGGAAGTCGACCCTCAGCGAGCCACAGTGCGACCGATACGTGGCCGACATGGCAATCGTTGCCCGCCTCCTCGGCGTCGACGACGCACCGACCTCGGTCGCCGAACTGCGCTCGCAACTGCGTACCTACGCCGCCGAGCTGCGTTCGTCGGAGGAGGCACGCGACGCGGCCCGGTACCTTGCGTTCCCGGGCGGGCTCTCGGCCACCGAGCGTCTCGGCTATGCGCCGGTCTTCGCCGGTGCGGTGGCGATGCTCCCCCTCCGCGCTCGACTCATGCTCCGCCTGCCGTTCCTCCCCGTGACCGAACGTCTCGTCGTTCAGCCGACGGTGTCGACAGCACTGAACCTCGGACGCTGGTCGCGGCCCGACCGGGGCTGACACCACCGCGCACGCCGTGGCGTGACGCTCAGTCGACTGCTGCGATGACGAGACCGGCAGCGAGCGCTGTTCGGGCGGTCCATCCAAGGGTGCGCACCCAGTTCGTCCGCACCAGGAACCGTACGCGTGCCGGGTCGTACGACTCGGCGAGCCGCGCGTGCTGCGGCACCTGCAGGAACACCGTGCTGGCATGCACGATGCCGAGGAGCACCAGTCCGACGAAGGGCCACACGCTCCCCGTGCCGCGTGGCGGTCGGAAGAAGAGGAGCAGCGCAGTGACGCCCTCGACCGCCATGGGCGGCCCGACGACGTACGAGGTCCGCCGCTGGTGCTCGTGGGCGTAGGCGACCGACTGCTCGGCACCGACGGCATCGAACAGCGGGTAGTGCACCACCTGGACGAACCAGATCAGCCCGGCCATCATCGCCGTGGCGACGAGATGGATCACGAGCAGGGTCATGCCGGGATGCGGAACCGTTCGTCGCTCTCGCTCAGCGAGCGCGCCTCGGCCTCGGCCTCGAAGCCGAGCTCGACGACACCCGCCATGAGCAGCCGCACCTGCGGCCACGACCGTTCGAAGGCGAGCTCCTCGCCCATCTCCCGCAACTGCTCGGCAGTGGGCGCATCGGAGTTGTCGCCGAGGATCTCCACCGCACGACCGACGAGTTCGGTGAGCAGTGGGCCGAACAGGTCGCCGAACGAGCGAAGGGTGGCCTGGCGCTCGGCAGCGAGCAGCCACGAATCCACAACGGCCCACTCGGACGCGATGTCGTTGAGCTCGCGGAACTCGATGAGGCGGTGACGGTGGCCGATCCGCTGACAGTTCTTCACGCCGACGGCAAAGACGATGTCCCGACGGTCGGCCTCGTCGAGGCTGCGGTAGAGCTCGTGGACCGTGCCATCGGCAAAGACCCGCCCGATCTCGGGCTCGGGGGACGGACGGGGGGTAATACGGCGTCGTTGCTGTTTCGCCACCATCGAGAGGGTAGTGGTAGACAGACCCCCGGGACGACCACGATGCGACTGCCTCTCACTCGACGACTTGCGGCAGGAGCCGCCATCCTCGGGCTGGTTGCGCTCGGAGCACCCACTGCGCAGGCCGATGACCCGCCTGCGCCGCTGCGCTCGTTCACGCTGGCCGCCACCGGCGACATCATTGCGCACACTGCCGTGAACCTGCGCGCCCTGCGCAACGGGGGCGGTCTCACCTACGACTACCGACCGATGTTCGCCGACCTGCGTCCCTTCGTCGAGGCCGCCGACCTTGCGATCTGCCACCTCGAGGGTCCCGTGGCGCCGCCCGGGCGCGCGTACTCGGGACAGCCGTCGTTCGCATCACCGGCGTCGATCGCCCAGTCCCTCAAAGATGTCGGCTTCGACCGTTGCAGCACCGCCTCGAACCACTCGGTCGACAAGGGTGTACCGAGCATCTTCGCCACGATCGCGGCCTTCGAGGCGGCAGGTCTCGGGTTTGCCGGCACCGCCCGCACCCCCGAAGAAGCAGTCGCACCGATCCTCGACGTGAACGGCGTTCGGGTGGCGCACCTTGCCTACACCTACGGCTACAACGGAACGATCAAGCCGCGGGGTTGGCAGCCGTGGCACACCAACTTCATCTCCTCAACGCGCGTCATCAACGACGCGACCGATGCACGGACGCGCGGGGCAGAGGTGGTGATCGTGTCGTTCCACTGGGGTCAGGAGTACCGGCAGCGCCCCACCATGGCCCAGCGCGCAGTGGCCAACGCCGTGACACGGGCCGGTGTCGTCGACCTCATCGTCGGCCACCACTCGCATGTGCTCCAGCCCATCACCCAGGTGAATGGCACGTGGGTGGCCTACGGGCTCGGCAACATCATGTCGAACCAACGTCAGACCACCACACTGCGGGCGGGCACACAGGAGGGCGCTCTCCTGCAGGTGACCTTCACCGAACGGGCCGGCGGCGGTTTCGAGGTGCAACGGCCGGTGGCACTGCCCACCTGGGTGTACCCGCCCACGTTCAACGCAATGGTGCTCACCAAGCGCCTGAACGACCCGAGGATCCCGCGCTGGATCCGACGCCAGATGTACGAGGGCTACCGACGCACGCGACTCGTGATCGGCACGTTCCTCCCGCCCGTGGAGCCGCCTCCGACGACGACCACCACGACGACCACGACGATCGACCCACCGAGTCCGTGAAGCGACCCGCCAGGACGGCGAGAGAGCGCTACAGCGTGATCCCCAGGTGGTCGGCGGCGACACCACGGAGACGCTTGTAGTCGACCTTCCCGTTCGGGGCGCGACCGATCGTGTCCACCAGCACCAGTTGCCTCGGCGCCTTGTAGGCAGCGAGGTGGGACTTCACGAAGTCGGCGAGCTCGGCGAGCGATGGCGAGGTCCCTGCAGCCGGCTCCACCACCGCACAGATCGTCTCGCCGAAACGCTGATCGGGAAGGCCGACAGCGACCGCATCACGCACTGCGGCGTGTCGCTTGAGCGCCTCCTCGACCTCTTCGGGAAACACCTTCTCGCCACCGGTGTTGATGCAGACCGAGCCACGCCCGAGCAGGTTCAGCGTTCCGTCCTCGTTCACCTCGGCCCAGTCGCCGGGGACGCTCCATCTCCGCCCCTCGATGGTGCGGAAGGTCTGGGCGGTCTTTGCCTCGTCCTTGTAATAGCCGAGCGGGATGAAACCACCGACGGCGACGAGCCCGCGCTCGCCCGAGCCGGGCACCACACGCCTGCCGTCCTCGGTGAACACACCGCAGAACGGCCCCAGCATGAAGCGAGCCGTCTGCGAGGTGCCGTCCTTCGTGGACACCGACGCACCCATCCCGACGGCCTCGGAGGAACCGAACGAGTCGAAGAGCGCAGCGTCAGGCATGTGCTGCAGCAACGCCTGCTTGTTGTCCTGCGACCACATCACACCCGATGACGTGATCATCCTCACGCTCGTGAGGTCGTAGCGGTCCGGCTGTGCCTCGAGGTGCTCGAGCATCGGACCAGCGAACGCCTGCCCGACGATGATGATGGAGTTCACCCCGTTGCGCTCCACCTCCGAGAACAGTTCTGCAACGTCGAACGACCGCGACGGCAGGGTGACCACACACCCGCCGAGCATCAGTGCGATGAAGCTCGAGAACTGTCCAGTGCCGTGCATCAGCGGACACGCCGAGAGCAGCGTGAACGACGGCCAATCCGGACCCATGCGTCCGATGAGTTCGTCGAGGTCCGCAGCCGGGGCGAAACCGAGTACCGCATTACCTCCGGATCCGAGCACGTTCACCAGATCGTCCTGGCGCCACATCACACCCTTGGGCATCCCGGTGGTACCGCCGGTGTAGAGCAGCAGCAGGTCGTCGGGACTGCGTCCCCAGGGGCCGCGCACCGAGTCGGGTGCGGGCATCCCCACCACCGACTCGTAGTCGATGGCCCAGTCCGGTGCCGAACCGGCCGAATCGGCCACGCAGTACCACCGCTTCACCCTCGGCAACTCGTGCCGCACTGAGGCCACCAGGTCGTTGAACGTGGCGTGGTACACCACCGCCTCTGTGTCGGCGTTGTCGAACAGGTAGACGATCTCGTCGTGGCCGTATCGGTAGTTGGTGTTGACCGGGGCGAGCCCGGCCTTGAACGCCGCCACATAGGTCTCGAGGTACTCGGGTCCGTTGTAGAGGTACGCAGCAACCTTCGACTGGTGCGAGAGCCCGGCAGCGAGCAAGTCGGCCGCCAGCGCGTTGCACCGAGCATCGAACTGTGCCCAGCTGTAGGTGCGACTCCCCTGCACCTGCGCAGGCCGGTTCGGGACCACGCGGGCGACTGCTTCGTAGATGTCGGCAAGGTTCCAGGACGTCATGTCCCCATCTGACACGCGCCACTGGGTCCGTGTCCAGAGACGGCCTACGCTGGTTGGCATGCAGCGCCGACCGGAACCCGCAGGGATCTGCGACCGACGAGTTGCTGGCGCGCGCCTCGCAACACTCTCGGGGGTGGTTGCGCTTGTGGCGATGACCGCATGCGGCGTCGCCGCCGACCGCAGCGGAACACTGGTCGGAGTCGACACGACTGCTCCCGCCAGCACCGCGCCCGGGGCGACCGCCCCGAACACCTCTGCTCCCACCACATCGACGCTCGCGCCCGAGTCGACCTCCACCGGCGCGCCGACCGCACCACCCACCACGGTGCCGATCACTGCATGGAACGCCTTCGGGTCTGCAGCGCTCGACGCGCCGGGGTCGGCTGCCGACTGCCCGAGCCGGCGATCGGCGGTCGTGTATCGCAGGGAGCAGCGCGGTGTGCTCTGCAAGGACGGCGAGATCATTCTCGTGTTCGCCGTCACGACCCACCGGAGGGTGCCCGACGCCGGTGTGTACCCCGTGCTCTCGAAGAACCTGTACGTCACGAGCGACATCGGCGGACACATCAGCAAGATGCGCCACTTCACGGCCTTCACCCCGGTGAGCCCGCGCATCGCCTTCCACAGCGTCCCCAAGGATCTCGACGGCAACTACGTGCAGACGCTCGACTCCGTGGGCACCCCTGAGGTGTTCGGGCAGTCGGCGGGCTGCATCCGGGTGCTCCCCGACGTAGCGGAGTACATCTACGGTTTCCTCCGCCGCGGCGACCGCGTCAGAATCGTGGGGTGAGACCGGCGGGGGCCGGCCACCAACTGCAGGGGGTTCGAGATGTCATCATCAGCAACGGCCGGTAACCGGCTCGCCGGAAAGGTCGCCCTCATCACCGGTGGTGCGCGCGGAATGGGTGCCAGCCACGCCCGGATGATGGTGGCGCAGGGTGCGTCCGTGACCATCGCCGACATCCTCGACGACGAGGGCAAGGCACTCGCCGCAGAGCTCGGCAACAACGCCACCTACGTCCACCTCGACGTCACCAACCGCCAGCAGTGGGCCGCTGCCGTGGCAGCGACGGTGAAGCAGTTCGGGAAGATGAACGTGCTCGTCAACAATGCCGGCATCGCCAACTTCGGGCCCATCGGCCAGTACTCCTACGAGCAGTGGGACACTGTGATCGCCATCAACCTCACCGGTGTGTTCAACGGGATCCATGAGTCGCTCGAGGCGCTCAAGGCGGGGGCACCGAGCTCCATCATCAACATCTCCTCCACGGCAGGCCTCCAGGGCTACGCATCGCTCCCCGGCTACAACGCCTCGAAGTTCGGGGTGCGCGGGCTCACCAAGTCGGTGGCGCTCGATGTCGCGAAGTTCGGGATCCGCTGCAACTCGGTACACCCCGGCCTCATCGCCACTCCGATGACCGACGGTCTGCCCAACGAGCAGAAGCACGTCGCCATGCACCGTGCCGGACGCTCGGACGAGCTCTCGAACCTCGTGGTGTTTCTCGCCAGCGATGAGTCCAGCTTCTCCACCGGTGCAGAGTTCGTGGCCGACGGCGGGGAGACCGCAGGCCTCGCTCCGGGCGTCACGGGGCTCTGAGCACCGCAGTACCGGTCGTCACCGCTGACGCAGGCGGTACTTCATGATGTCGTCGATGGTGATCGTGGAGCCACATGCGGCGCTTGCCGCCTGCACCTCGGGCGCCAACAACGTTGCGGTGTCGATGTAGTCGGCCGCATACATCACCCATCCGTCGGCGTAACGACGCACGCTCGTTCCGCGGGTCATCGGCACCTCGGTTCCATCGGGCAGGAGGGCAGCCTGCACCCACTCCTGCACCGACGCGGCGCCGTTGAAGAGCACGGGCCCCAGCGGCCGGAAGGCGATGTTGCCCACCTTGGTCATCACGTCGACCAGCCACGACTTGATCTCGGCCTGACCGTGGAAGTCACCGAAGATCGGGTCGAGGTAGCGCGACTCGGTGGGGTGGAACAGATCGCCCACGACATCCCAGTCCCATCCGGTGAGCGGGTGATGGATGAGGTCGTGGAGATCCGAGTGAGCGAGTCCGCTCTTGGGCGCATCGCCGTACCGGCCCGAGGGTCGCACACCGAGCCACGCCTCGGCCGCTGGGCTCAGCGGATGGGGTTCGCCGAGGTCCACGACGTGCCAGTCGAGCGGGGGCGGTGCCGGGAGCGGTGCTGCCTCTACACCTGAGTCCGGCGGTGGCGGGGTCCGGAAGGGTCCGGTGTCGTAGACGTCGCAGGCCCAGTCCAGCCAGCCGTTCCGATAACGGCGCACGCTCACGCCGTTGGAGAGCGGAACCTGCGCCCCGTCGAGGTTGGCCACCATTCGCCACTCGTCGAGCGAGGTGCCGCCCTCGCCGTCGTCGAACAACTCGCCCGACATGGTGGGCACGAAGTCGATGAACTCGATCTCGGCCATTGCCGGCACGAGCCAGTTCCTGATCGCTCGCTGACCCCGGTAGCCGCCGAAGATGGCATCGAAGTAGAGCGAACCCTCCGGCGCCATGAAGTCGGCAATCAACTGGATGCCCAGACGACCCAGCCTGGGGTCGGCCAATGCCTCCACCATCCCGGCAAGATCGAGCCCGCTCGGCTCGCCAACGTGTCGGTCGGTCGACATTGGCTGGCCCGCATTCGCTGCGAGGTACTGGCCGATGAACGCTTCTGCGGAGAGTCCCATGTGGTCATCTCAGCACAGACTCGCTCTGCGCACCTACCCGAGCGCTCTGCGCCGGGGATCAGAGGAGTTGTCTGCGGCGTCGGTCACGACTGAGCAGCAGAAGGTATGTGATTGCGCCGTCGCGGTACGCACGACCCTCGCTTCTCCATCAATCGTGCCGCTCAATGGGAGTCATGACGACAACCGAATGTGTTTCGGGGGCGACGGAGACCAGAGAGTCGGTTGAACCACTGCCCTCCCGCACGAACAAGCGCGAACGCGGCGCGGTTCGGTGGTTCGTCGTCATTCACCGCACCACCACCCTGCTCCTCGGGCTTGTTGTGACCGCAACGCTCGCCCTCGTCGTACTGATTCACCTCTCGCCCAGCGGCGCAGTGCGTGTCTTCGGTGTGGAAGCACGCCCGGTTCGCTCAGGGTCGATGGAGCCGGCCCTCGAGGTGGGCGACGTTGCGCTCATCAAACCCGCGGCCGCAACCCCGAGCGACTCGATCCGGGTCGGGTCGATCATCACCTTCCGCGCCCCGGGCCGAGACTCGATGATCATCTCGCACCGCGTCACGGCAGTTCAGGCCGACGCCACGGGGCAGCGCTCCTTCATCACCCGGGGCGATGCCAACAGCGCGCCCGATGGGACCGCCGTACCCGACGACAACGTGATCGGCGTGGTGACGGGACGGATCCCGCGACTCGGTTACGTCATGCACTCACTCACCCAGGGGCGGGCGCTCCTCGTGGTCTGCTGCTCAGCCGTGCTGAGCAGTTGCGCGCTCTGGCTCGCGCGACGGTCCCAGGCACTCGCTGCCGCACAGACCGTGAATCAAGAAGCCATCCAACAGCAACAGGAGACAACACCATGAAGTTCCAACGAAACCGACGTTTCCTCAAAAGCGCCGCCGGCGCAGCGGCAATCGCCTCGATCGGCACGCTCTCGCTGGGAGGAACGTGGGCGCTCTTCAGCGCGCAGCAGACCAGTGGCGACAATTCCTTCGCCGCCGGCACCGTGACGGTCGGGCCCGGTGCCTCCTCGAGCGTGGTGTGCAACGTCACGGGCATGGTCCCGGGCGACTCGTCGAACGGCTTCGGGTCGCTCTCGTCTGCTCTCGCCCCCTGCACGTACCGGGTGAAGTACACCGGATCAGCGAGCGCTTACCTCGCCGTCGACATCCAGGTACTTGCGCCGTCCACATCGCTGCCGTCGAGTGCTGCCCTCTACGACTCGAGCGCCACCGGGCTGCAGCTCCTCGTCACCTCGGGGACGGGCGTGGACAAGCTCACCTACCTGAACGGCACCACGTACCGGCTCGTCGACGGCTCGAACGCAACCGTCGCCGCAGGAAGCACGGTGAGTAATCTGCTGCTCTCCACCTCAGCGGCAGCCACCGACGACGAGCACGAGTTCGACGTGAACTACGCGCTACCCACCCTGGCCGGCAACGTCCTGCAGGGTGGCTCAGCGACCCTCAAGCTCACGTTCCGAGCCGTGCAGGCCGGCAACCAGTCGTCGGCGGGCTGCTCGGCCGGGCGCCAGTGCAACACCATCGTCTGGTCGTAATGCATCCGAAGCCCGCAGCGCTCGGCCTTGCGGCATCGGCTGCCCTGCTCGGCTCTCTCATGAGCCTTGCAGGGGCCGGGCCGGTGGCAACGGCCTCGGGATTCTCCGGGAGCCTCGTCACGACCTCCACCATCCGCGCTGCAACGTTCTCACCCTCCGTCGCTCCCCTCGTGACGTCCGTTCGACGTCAGGCGACGAACCAACTCTCGTGGGCCGCGGTGTCGGTTCCGAGCGGAGCCGCTGTGCTGTACGTGGTGATCCGAATCCCGGCGAACGGATCCCCGGTGCAGGTGTGCACCGGGGCCGATACGCCAACGAGCTCGGGAGGCGTCGTCACGTGTGTCGATCGCTTCCCGAGCTCGAATGGCGCGGATCTCTATACGGAGCAGCCCTACCTGGTGGTGGGAGGAGTCAGGACCTGGTCCCTCCCGGCAAGCGCCCCGAACTGACCGGGGGAATCAGGGGGCCGTGTTGGTGTCACCGTTACCGGTTGCAGAGTTCTTCTTCCCCACGACGGGGTTGTCGATCTCGAAGCCGTCATCATCGTTGTTGTTCGACACCGTGTGCTCGATGACGTAATCGGAGGCGGTCCCACTGTCGTTGTCCTCGATGTCGACTCCGTCCTCGCCGTTCGACGTTGCCCGGACGTGCTTGATCCGGAAGTGATCGGCATCCTCGACATACAGGCCGTCGTTGCCGTTGTCGTCCACCTGAACGTGGTCGACCCGGATGTTCGAGTCGTCGCTCCACACGCCGTCGTCGTCGTTGTTGTTGAACGTGGAATGGTGGACGTGAACGGTGGAGTCGTCGTCGATCTCGAGGCCGTTCTCGCCGCGATCGCCATCGGGGTCGTTACCCTGACCGTTCGAGTTGGCAACAACGTCGTGCAGGTGGATGTCGGATGAGTCTCGGACTTGGACTCCATCGTCATCGTTGCTGTTGAAGGTCGACTTGTGGATCTTCATGGAATTGACGTCGTCGATCTCGAAGCCGTCATCGCCATTGCTCTCCGAAGTGAGCCCATGGACGTGAGAATCGTGGGCATCGTCGAGGTCCACACCATCACTGCCGTTGTTGCTGGCGGTCGCGTGATGGAGGTGCACACGGGGCGTGTCATCGGTCTCGAGCCCGTCTCCTGAGTTGCCGGAGAACGTGGAGTGCTTGATGTCGACGCGAGACGAGTCCTCAATGTCGATTCCATCGTCGCTGTTGTTGTCAGCGCGGACGTGATGAAGGTGGATCTTCTCGGAGTCCTCGACGAAGATGCCGTCGTCCCCGTTGTTCGTTGCGCTCACCTGGTCGAGGTGGACGTGATGCGAATCATCGATACCCACTCCCGGGGAATCGTCGCCACCGTCGACACTGGAAACGCTGAGGTCCTTCAGCTTGATGTGCGATGAATTGTTCACCCAAATGCCGGTGAGGAGTCCCCCGACGAGCGAACCATCCTTCACGGTGACGTGGTCGTAGCCATCGATGAGGATGAGGCGGTCGTAGCCGTCGTCGTTGTCGATGATGGAGTAGCCGTTGAGGTCAATCGTGACGTGGTCGGCTCCCACCCTCAGCACCACCGTGCCGGTGCCGCCGGTGTCGCCGCTGCAATCGAGGTCGGAGGTGAGCACGACGTCTTCGGTGATCGTGTCGCCGCAGTTCGGGTTGCCCGGGAGAGCGCCCGCCGGCGACGCGAGGCCGCCCGCAACAAGTGCAAGAACCCCGGTACTCACAAGGGCTGTTCGTTTCATGATATGGGTCATGTACTAATGGTAGATCACTTCGGTGTCCCCATGCCAGCACCACGGTGACCGCTGGGTGAACTCTTGGGCCGCGACCCGGACAACGGAGCCGTGTTAGGCGGCGCGGGGTTTGCGGCGGCGTCCAACCCCAATACCGGTCGCCACGACTGCTGCTCCCGCGGCGACGATCACGATGATCCACACCCAGCTACTGCTGCCCCCACCCACGAGCGCGCCACTGGCCGTGGGCTGCGCAAGCGCGTTGTTGAGGCGTTTGATGGATCCTGTGAAGTCGCCGCCGACCAGAACCTTGCCGTCGGCCTGTACCACCACCGAGTTCACCCGGCCGGTGAGTTTTGGTGGGGTCGGCGGGGTGAAGGTGCTGTCGATGCTGCCGTTGGGGTTGAGGCGTTTGATGGATCCTTTGAACTTTCCGCCGACCAGGATCTTGCCGTCGGCCTGTACCACCACCGAGTTCACCCTCTTGTCGAAGGATGCAAAGGCCGAATCGATGCCGCCGTCGGGGTTGAGGCGCTTGACGTACCCCTTGAAGTCGCCGCCGACCAAGATCTTGCCGTCGGCCTGCACCGTCACCGAGTTCACCCTCTTCTCGAAGGATGCAAAGTCGGTGTCGATGCTGCCGTTGGGGTTCAGGCGGTTGAGATACCCGGTGAAGTCGCCGCCGACCAGAATCTTGCCGTCGGCCT
>JAULYZ010000059.1:0-22015 GCA_032117595.1 Acidimicrobiia bacterium
GTCGGCGGGGTGTGCCTTGCCGGCGAACACGAACTGCACAGGGCGGTGTGTCGAGAGCAGGAGCGCACGCAAGCGGTCGGGTTGGCTGAGCAGCAGGGTGGCTCGCTTGTAGGTGGCGAAGCGGCGTGCGAATCCGATGGTGAGCACGTCGGGGTCGAGGGCGTCTGCGTGCAGGCGGGAGCGCACGAACTGCACGAGCGCGGAACGACCCTCGCGCCGGGCCGACCAGATGGCGGCATCGTCGAGTTGCTGGACGCGCTCCCACGCTGCCCGATCTGCTCCGTCCCACACCGGGTGGACTGCGCTGGACAGCAGAGCGTCGATGCGAGGGGAGGTCCAGGTCTTGGCGTGGACCCCGTTGGTGATCGAGGTGATGGGCACCTCGTCGGGAAGCGCTCCGGGCCAGAGGTGGGCGAACATCGAACGGCTCACCTCGCCGTGGAGCGCCGCAACAGCATTGGAGCGAGCCGACAGTCGGAGACCGAGAGCCGCCATGTTGAAGCGCGGTTCCTCGTTCCGTGCACCGTCGTGGCCGAGCGCCATGAGGTCGTCGAGGCTGCACCCGAGATCGTTGCAGAACGCCCCGAAGTACTTCTCCATGAGCGGACGCTCATAGCGGTCGATGCCGGCGGGGACGGGTGTGTGCGTGGTGAAGATGCCGCCGGCACGGGTGAGCTCGATTGCTGCGTCGAGGGTCGCGCCGCCCGCAACGTGTTCCCGGATCCGCTCGAGCGCAAGGAAGCCAGCATGTCCCTCGTTGGTGTGGAACACCTGCGGATCGAGACTGAGCGCCCTCAGTGCTCGCACGCCACCGATGCCGAGGACGAGTTCCTGGCGGAGTCGGTGCTCGACCCCACCGCCGTAGAGGCGGTCGGTGACCGCGCGGGCGTCGGCGGCGTTTCCCTCGAGATCGGTGTCGAGGAGGTAGAGGTTCACCCGGCCGACGTTCACGCGCCAGACCGCGACGCTGATGTCGTGCTCACCGAGGCGCATCGGCACACGAATGCCTGTGTCGGTCACCGCAAGAGCGTTGGTGTCGACCCGTGGGAAACGTTCCTGCTGCCAACCGTTCTCATCGAGCTGCTGGCGGAAGTAGCCCTCTCGATAGAGCAGGCCGACAGCGACGAGCGGGATTCCGAGGTCGGAGGCGGCTTTCAGGTGATCGCCGGCCAGAACGCCGAGACCACCCGAGTACTGGGGGAGCGTCTCGGTGAGGCCGAACTCGGGCGAGAAGTACGCCACGAGGCGCAGCGGTGACTCCGGCCTCGACTGGAACCACGCCGGACCCGTACACGCCGTGTCGAGCGAGCGCACGTGCTCCTCCACCCGCGCCACCACGGTGTCGTCGCTGGCCAGTTCGGCCCAGCGCTCGTGACTGAGCAGGTGCATCCACACCACGGGGTTGTGCCCCGACTCGCGCCAGGCGTTGGCGTCCAGGCGTTCGAACAGCTGTTGGGTCGAGGGATCCCAGGTCCAGTGAAGATTGTTCGCCAGTCGAGAGATTCCGCCGAGACGCGCCGGGATCCGGGGTGACACGAGGAACGAACGATGAGCCTTCACGCAGTTCGCAACCTATCGCTCGTTCGCACTCGGTGTCCCTACTGGAGGGCGAGTGAGTACACCGCGACCGTGGACTGGGCGATTGCGTCCCACGAGTAGCGCTCGGTGAGCAGTTGTCCGGCGCGAACGCGTAGTTCATCTGCCCGCAACCTGTCGGTGAGCACGGTCTCGATGAGGTCGGCGAGCTCGGCAGATGCACCCGGCTCGAACAGCAGTCCTGCACCTGTGCCCTCGATGATCTCTGCGAGACCTCCGGTTCGGGCGACGATGGTGGGAGCCCCGGCAGCGAGTGCCTCGAGCGCCACGATGCCGAACGGTTCGTACAGCGACGGGATCACCGCGCATCCTGCGCGGTGCAGGAGTTGGCGCAGGTCGTCGTCCACGACGAAGCCGGCGAGTTGCACGAGATCAGAGACACCCTCGAGGTCGATGTGGCTCTGCAGATCGGGGAGGTACGAACCGCGGCCTGCGATGACGCAGCGGATGCCGGGCACACGGGTGCGCAGGCGTGCAATCGCGCTCACGAGTACCTGGAACCCCTTCTCGTACTGAACGCGCCCCCATGCGAGCACGAGGGGTTCGCGCGCAACCGGGGCGCTCGGCGCCCAGAGTGCGGGGTCGACGCCGTTCGGCACGAGGTGCAACTTCTCGAGCGGGAGCTCGAAGCCGTCCACGACCTCGCGGGCCATGAAACGTGAGCAGCAGATGACCTCGCGTGCCTGATACGTGAGCCACCACTCGGCGGCATTGATCGCCGCCGGCATACCGGGCGGGAGGTGGCCACCGTGGCGGCCGCGTTCGGTGGCGTGGACCGTGGCCACGAGGGGTACGCCCCAGAGCGTCTTGAGCGTGTCGCCGGCCCACGACACCAGCCAGTCGTGGGCGTGCACTACATCGGGTCGCCAGTCACCGAGCTGCGCTGCGAGCTGCACGAGTTGATGGTTCGCCGAGGCCATCTTGGCGACGAGGTTGTCGTCGGGGATCCACGGGAGGTCGGTGCGGGTCCTCAGCACCCGCACGCCGCGCACCACGGTGTCGTCGTCCACAGTGGGGTGGTGGAGCGAGAGCACGACCACCTCGTGCCCGGCCCGGACCATCGCCTGAGCGAGTCCCTCGACGTGGGCCGAGATGCCGCCGATGACGAGCGGCGGGTACTCCCACGACAGCATCGCGACACGCACGGATCAGACGCTAGCCACCGGCACCGCCCTCGCCGAAGTGTGGGGCGTGACAGAATGTCCGCATGAGCGACATCGTTCCGTTCACCGACAACTACGAGGATCAATCGAACCTCGACGGCTACCAGTTCGAGTTCCGCTGTGAGCGCTGCGGCAACGGCTACCGCTCCCCATACGTCCCCGATCTGAAGGAGAAGGGTCGCGGCATCCTGCGGGCAGCCGGCGGCTTCCTCGGCGGAAAGATCGGCGACCTCTCGGGGGCTGCCGACTCGATGATGTGGAACCGTGGCACCAACAGCAAGGCGAAGGACGCCGCGCTGCGCGATGCCGTCGAGGCCGTACGGCCCCACTTCAAGCAGTGCCGCGGCTGCGGCGACTGGGTGTGCGTCGACGTGTGCTGGAACAACGAGGTGGGTCAGTGCAGCAATTGCTCGCCCTTCGTCGCCGAGGAGATCTCGCGCGCTCAGGCTGCGGCTCAGGTGGAGCAGATCAAGGAGAAGGTTCGCGAGAAGGACTGGACCGCCGATCTCGACCTCACGTCGCGCGCGAAGGTCAAGTGCCCGTCGTGCAGTGCCACCGTGGAGGGCGGCAAGTTCTGCCCCGAGTGCGGGGAACAACTCGCGAAGGCCAGTTTCTGCACCGAGTGCGGCTCCGAGCAGAAGGCTGGTGCCAAGTTCTGCGCCGAGTGCGGCAACAAGATGTGACCCGGCCGTGACGACGGATGACAGGGGTGCAGGATCCTCCGGCAACGCATCGTTGCCGAGGCCGCAGCGCGCGCAGCGCGACGGCGTACCGGTGACGGTGACGGTTCTCGGTCCCGGACTCGAGATCGACGGTGTTCTCCTCGACTGGCTCGACATCGACACGGTGGTGGAGGGAGATCACCGGGTAGCACTCCACCTCGCCAATGGCACGGTGACCACGTTGTCGATGCTCGGTGCCACACACGACCGTTTCCTCACCGAGCTGCGCGCCGAGCGTCGCCGTGCGAGGTACGCGGCGCTCACCATCGCAACGGGCGAACCCACGGCGTCGTACCTGTCCCGTGCCGCCGATGGCCCCGTCGATGTCCACCTGTTCGCCAAGGTCCTCGTGGCAGAGCCGCGCAGCGGGAGTCCTGTGGCGGTTCCTCTGTCACTCGTTTCGTCGGTGGATCGCTCCGGCTACACGATCACCGTCACTGCGGCCGGTCTCGATCCGCTCGTGGTCACCGCGCTCGGGGCGAAGACCGACGAGTTCGTGATGCGCCTTGCCCAGGCCCGTCGCGACCTCTTGATCGCAACCGCTGCCTCGTACGCACAGTTCGATGCAGCGTTGGAGGGCCTCAGCGCGCCCGACGGCTGCGCTGTCGATGCCGCAGGTGCGGGCACGTACTGGTCTGCGCTGCTCGACCGTGCACAGGGTGGCTCGCGTGCCAACGAGGTGCGGCTGCTCGCCGAGCTCGCCGGCGAGCGTTTGCGGATCGGCATCTACACCGAGGGGGGCACCAGCACGCTCCCGTTCGTCCTTGCCCCGATCGGTGAGTTCGTGGTGGTGGAGGCAACCGACGGCGACGATCGCGCCACCTTCGTGTTCCGCACGGTCGATGTCGCCCGGCTCAACGCCATGCTCCTGCTCACGAGCTTCCGGCGCGAGGCTCTCTTCCTCACCGACGACCGACTCGGACGCTGGGCGGTTGCGGTGCGTACGTGGGCAGCGGTCCGCGAGGCGCGCACCGCACTGGTGGCCCGCGTGATTCACGACGAGCAGTGGGAGACCAAGGTCCGAGCAGCGCTCGGGCGCTGAGGGAACCCCGTGCCCGCATCGGGGTGATGCCGGTGGTGGCGGTCGATGATGCGTCGTGAGGCCCATTGGTGCGGTCTGCGGTTGTCCGTAGCGACAGGTCCGGCGCACCGTTGCGGCCATGCGCCACACACGACATCGACCGCACCGCCTGCAGAGTGCGCGCCCGCTGCTTGCGGTGCTGTGCGGCACCGTCGCCCTCGTCGTGGGCGTCGGGCGTGCGGCACCCGTTCGCGCAGCGATCGACGTGACCGGCTCCAGCAGCACGTCAGCCGGCGGGATCACCGACGACGACCGAATCTGGGCGGGCGTGACACTGGTGGAGGGTGCATGGACCCCGGGCTCGTCATCGTGTACCTGGGGTGCCTACGCCGGGGGAACCAATCTCGACACCGTGCCGGGCAGCGGTGTGCCGTCGATGACGGTTCGTGGTGTTCGGTACCAGTTGTTCGTGCGGGTGTGCCCCGATCAGGCGGTGCGCGCCGTGTGGGTGCCCGACATCCCGCCGTCGTACCTCGCTCGTCTCGCAAGCAGCGTGCTCGCCCGCACGGTGCCGAGTCCGCCGGCGCGCTTCGCGCCGCCCGCGCACCGCGGCGTGGTGCGCGTGGGCACGTGGTTCTGGACCGATGCTGGGGTGTGGCGTCCGGTGGCCGTGACTGCAGCCGTTCCCACCACCGCAGGAGCGATGCTCTGGGCGACCACCACCGCCACACCCGCAGTGCTGCGTCTCGATCCGGGTGATGGTCGGTGGGGCAGTGGGCCCCGACGCTGCGTGGGCCCGGGGGTGGCGTGGTTGCCGCTCTTCGGCGATCGGCTGCCCTCACCGGTGGGCTGCAGTTACACCTATCGGCATCCCTCGGTGCGGGCGCCGGGTCGTCAGGTCTTCCCGGCGCGCCTCGTCATCGAGTGGGAGGTGACCTGGCGTGCCTCCAACGGGACAACGGGTCGGGCGGGCCGGATCGAGTCGCTGCGCCGGGTGCCGGTCACCGTGCGGGAGGTGCAGGCGCTCGGGGTGACCCCGCCTTGACGGGTGCGAACATATGTTCGTAGTCTCGGCGGATGGGCTTCAACAACCCCGCCATGCCCTGGAACGAGCTCGAGGCGCGCCTGTCGGGGCGCCGCGCAGACGGGCGGGCACCGGGGAGTCCGGCATGGAACGCCGGCGGTGACGGACCGGCCTGGAGCCGCAAGCGCCAGCCCTACGAACCGCCGGCGGACGGACTCCCCGGTCCGCCCCCACCCGCCACCGGCCACTCCCCGGTGGCGGCGGCCGAACTGCACTGCCACTCGAACTTCTCGTTCCTCGACGGGGCATCACATCCTGAGGAACTGGTGGAGGAAGCTGCGCGCCTCGGGCTCGAGACCCTTGCGCTCACCGACCATCACGGTCTGTACGGCGCGGTGCGCTTCGCCGAGGCAGCGCGTGCGGTGGGTCTGGGCACGGTGTTCGGCGCCGAGGTCACCCTTGCCGACGGCGCCGACCGTCACCGTCGCCTCGCGCTCGACGAGGAGCACACACTCGTCCAGCAGGGAGGCACCCAGCAGGGCAACGGCGCCCGGCCACCCGAACCCGATCCCGGCGGTGCGCACCTCGTACTGCTGGCCGACGGACCAACGGGCTATGCGCGGCTGTCCCGCTCGTTGTCGCTCGCCCATCTTGCGGGCAGCAAGGGTTCGCCGCGTGTCTCGCTCGCCGACCTCGCCGCGCAGGGCGAGGGGCACTGGTGGGTGCTCACCGGCTGTCGCAAGGGGGTGGTGCCGCAGGCGCTCGTGAACGAGGGGCCGCGTGCGGCACAGCGCGCACTGCACGAACTCATCGACGCCTTCGGACGCGACCGCATTGCGGTGGAGCTGTGGGACCACGGCGACCCGATCGATTCCCATCGCAACGACGCCCTCGCCGAGCTCGCAGCGCGCGAGGGCGTCCGAGCAGTTGCCACCAACAACGTGCACTACGCGACACCTGCGCGACGCCAGTTGGCCATGGCCCTGGCAGCGGTGCGGGCGCGACGCAGCCTCGACGAGATGGACCCGTGGCTCCCTGCGTCGGGGTTCGCCCATCTGCGCTCGGGTGCCGAGCAGGTGCGTCGCTTCGCCCGGTATCCCGGCGTGGTGGAAGCAGCAGCCGAGCTCGGGCGCGTCGCTGCATTCGACCTCTCGCTCATCGCCCCGCAACTGCCGCCCTTCCCGTGTCCCGAGGGTCTCGACGAGATGGCGTACTTGCGTCGTGTCACCGAGGACGGGGCACGTCGTCGCTATGGCGAGCGGCCGGCAGCGCACGAGACCGCCTCGCTGCGCGCGCGTGCTTGGGGCACCATCGACCACGAACTCGCCATCATCGAGTCGCTCGGGTTCGCCGGGTACTTCCTCGTGGTGTGGGACCTCGTGGAGTTCTGCCGTCGCAACAACATCTACTGCCAGGGGCGCGGGAGCGCCGCCAATTCGGCGGTGTGCTATTCGCTCGGGGTCACCAAGGCAGATGCCGTCTCGCTCGGCCTCCTCTTCGAACGCTTCTTGTCGCCCGAGCGTGATGGCCCGCCCGATATCGATCTCGACATCGAATCGGGCCGGCGTGAGGAAGTGATCCAGTACGTCTACGCACGCTACGGAAGGCATCACGCAGCGCAGGTGGCCAACGTCATCACCTATCGCTCGCGCTCAAGTGTGCGCGACATGGCGCGCGCCCTCGGCTATGCACCCGGGCAGCAGGATGCGTGGTCCAAGCAGATGGACGCATGGGGGCCGGTGGCTGCAACTGCGGCGCAACGCAACGCCGACGGCACGCCCGCCCACGACATCCCGGCGCAGGTGCTCGATCTCGCTGCACAGGTGGAGGACTTCCCGCGGCACCTCGGGATCCACTCGGGCGGCATGGTGATCTGCGACCGTCCGGTGATCGAGGTGTGCCCGGTGGAGTGGGCGCGCATGGAACGCCGCAGTGTGCTGCAGTGGGACAAGGACGACTGCGCTGCGGTGGGACTCGTGAAGTTCGACCTGCTTGGTCTCGGCATGCTCAGCGCGCTGCACTACGCGGTGGATCTCATTGCCGAACACCGCGGCTACGAGGTAGACCTCGCCACCATCCCACAGGAAGTGGAGGTGTACGACATGATCTGTCGCGCCGACACCGTGGGTGTGTTCCAGATCGAGTCGCGCGCACAGATGGCCACACTGCCGAGACTCAAACCGCGCACGTTCTACGACCTCGTGGTGGAGGTGGCACTCATCCGTCCCGGTCCCATCCAAGGTGGATCGGTGCACCCGTACATCCGGCGCCGCAACGGACTGGAGCCTGTGACCTACCTGCACCCGTTGCTCGAGAACTCATTGGCCAAGACCCTCGGTGTGCCGCTGTTCCAGGAGCAGTTGATGCAGATGGCCATCGACGTGGCCGGGTTCACGCCGTCGGAGGCCGATCAACTGCGTCAGGCAATGGGGTCGAAGCGTTCGCGTGCACGCATGGAACGACTCCGCGCGCGGCTGTACGCGGGTATGTATGAGCGAGGCATCACGCCCGAGGTGGCCGACCAGATCTTCGACAAGATGGCGGCGTTCGCCAACTACGGCTTCCCCGAGAGCCACTCGGTGTCGTTCGCCTATCTCGTGTACGCATCGGCATGGATCAAGTACCACGAGCCCGCAGCCTTCTGCGCGGCATTGCTCAACGCACAACCGATGGGCTTCTGGTCACCGCACTCGTTGGTGCAAGACGCCCGTCGTCATGGTGTGGTCACCCTCACCCCATGCGTGAACGCATCGCGCGCTGCGGCAACCCTCGAACCGTGTGCTCACTCCCACGGCGGGCCCGACCCTGCGGTGCCGGGTCTTTCAGTACGACTCGGCATCGGTTCGGTGCGCGGGATCGGTGCCGAACTCGCCGCCACCATCGAGGCAGCGCGACCCTTCGCCACGCCGGAGGATCTCGTACGTCGGGTGCCGGCACTCACGCTGGCCCAATTGGAGGCGCTGGCCACTGCCGGAGCGTTCGATTGCTTCGGCATGTCGCGCCGCGAGGCGCTGTGGGCAGTGGGCGCCGTGCACGAGTCACGCCCCGAGCGTCTCGAGGGCCTCGTGGTGGGCAACACCGCACCGTGCCTGCCGGGCATGGACGATCAAGCAGTCGCAGTCGCCGACCTCTGGGCCACCGGTGTGGCGCCCAACGGGCACCCCACGCAGTTCGTGCGCGAGTTGCTCACCCAGCGCGGCGTGCGAACCGCCGTGGACCTGCAGCACGCCGAACCGGGGAGCCGTGTGCGTGTGGCCGGTGTGGTCACGCACCGACAGCGTCCGATGACGGCGCAGGGCACCACGTTCATGAATCTGGAGGACGAGACCGGTCTGGTGAACGTGGTGGTGTCACAGGGGTGCTGGAAGCGGCACCGTCGTGTGGCGCGTGAAGCAGCAGCGCTGTTCGTGACGGGTCGCCTCGAGCGCAGCGAGGGTGTGGTGAACGTGGTGGCCGAACGCCTTGAACCGTTGCCGGTCCCGGCCGGTGTGACGAGCCGCGACTTCCACTGACGGAACCCTGCGCGCTTGGCCCTCAGGCCCCGGGCGGGCAAGCGTGTGCAGGTGTGAATGAAAATGTTTCCTGCAAATTGTTTTGTGTCCACAGATAGGGGGAGAGACGCGAGCGATTCGGGCTTCGAACAGGATGAATATGTCTCATTCACGTGTTCTGGGCCTCCTTGATGTACGGCACTCCTCACCCGACAATGTGAGGACTTGGCCTAACTGACTACTTCTCCGTCGTCTGCATGCGCGATCCGGGCCGTGATCGGGATGCGGGAGAAGGGGTCAGCGACGAGGAGTCGAAGCACCGGTGATCACAACGCAATCTCTACGGCGCGTCGCCCTCGCCGGGGTGCTGGTTTCTGGGTTAGTGGTCGTCGAATCAGCGGCGTCCACCCGACCGGCAAACGCAGATGGGGCCATCACGGTCTCCGGCCACGTCTTCAACGACGCGAACATGAACGGTGCCGATGACTCAGAGGCGCCCGTGGAGGGGATCGGCGTCAAGGTGTTCGACGATCTCGGTGCCCTTGTGGGAACAGGGACCTCCGATGCGACGGGTGCGTACAGCGTCAGTGTTGTCGGGGCCAACACCTCCGACGTTCGGGTGGAGTTCACCACGGTCCGCCCGTGGGTCGTGTCATTTGTCGGACCCGACAGCGGTGGTGACGTCCAGTTCGTCACCCTCCCCGCCATCGACGTGAACCTCGGTGTGCAGATCCCCGGTGAGTGGTGCGTCAACAACGGCGGCAGTCCCCACGTGGCCGTCACCCGCATGAGCCCGAACGGTCACCTGCAGGGCATCAACGGTGGCTACGGAACCTGTAACTACGGAAGCGTGATCACGATGCCGTGGTACACCAACCAGCCGTACGCCGCCACCAACGAGGGCAGGTACGGCGACACCAGCCTGCTCCTGCGCCACAAGAACACCGGCACGACGTACGGGTTGGCCTACGACGGGGGCAGTTCGACCATCTGGACGTCCGCCTTCATCCGCCGTCACTCGGGACTCGGCCCGAAGGGAATCGGTGGGCTGTACGTGACGAGCCCAGCCAGTGGTCTGCTCGACTCGTTCGACCTCGCCGGTGCGCCGTGGAACCTGAGCCTGAAAGACCCTGCAACCGACTACTCCGACACCGCTCGTGGCATCGACAACAACCCGGCACCGCCCGAGGGCTACAGCGGGCACCACAGCAAGGATGCCGACGCCTTCTCCCGCGTCGGCAAGGACGGCATCGGCGACATCGCCATCGACACGCGGGCCAGCAAGCTGTGGCTCGTCAACCTCTACACCAAGTCGTTGCAGCGCATCGGTATCACCGGAACCAGTGCTGCGCCATCGCTGGACAGCACGGTCGACACCTTCAACGTTCCGCAGATCGGGGACTCGGGCGCGCTCTGCAGCACCACGGGCTCGGTGGCCCGGCCCTTCGGCCTCTACCTCAACCCACGCAATCAGCGTCCCTGGGTCGGAGTCGTGTGCACCAACGAGGCCGCCGCCATCCCGATGGCGAACAACAATCAGGACAGCGCGCCGCCCGAGAGCGCCAAGGTGGTCGAGCTCGATCCCGCAGGGAACGCTGGAGCGGGTTCCTGGAGCGTTGTGGCCACCGTGAACCTCGACTATCCGCACCGCAACGAGGGGTGTGGCGCGCCGCAGGCGGTCCTGCCACAGCCGATCGTGAATGGTGGCTACTGGGGTTGTTGGGACGTCACCTGGCACGCGTGGACCGACAGCTTCACGGGCCTCTACGACCGTCTGCGCCTCAACGGCCGTCTCAACCCGAACGACAACCTGATCAACGTGTACTACGCACAGCCGATCCTCTCCGGGATCGCCGAGCTCGGTGATGGCTCGATCGTTGTTGCGCTGACCGACCGGTTGAACATCCAGATGGGGGCGAGCGACCTGGTACCCATCGAACCCGACGCCACGTACAACGCGCAGTACGAGGACAACCGGGTGGACGGCGACATCCTGCTGCTCTGCAAGACCGGCAGCACGTACACGCAGGAGACCCAAGGGGGTTGTACGTCCTCGGGTGACCCGCTGAGCCGTACCTATCAGGCGGCGCTGCGTCCATGGGCCGGCGCAGCTCAGTACCTCGACGCAGCGGAGTTCTTTGCCGACAACATCAAGGATTTCACCAAGGACACCGATCCCGGCTTCCAGCACACTGAGCTCTCGAATGGCGCGCTCGCGGTATGGCCGCCGTCCGGTGACCCCGCGAACCAGCAGGTTGCGTACACGGCGATGGACCCGACCTCTGGAATCTTCGAGGGAGGCATCCGGTGGGGCAGCGTCGATGACGGTGAGGCGGTCTCCGGAAAGACGCTGACGTACGGGGGCAGTGCCCCACAGTCATTCGGCAAGAGCGCGAACCTCGGCAACATCGAGGCGATCTGCGACTCGGCACCGGTGCAGGTAGCGAGTCGGCTTTGGTACGACGCGGACCAGGACGGCATCCAGGACCCGGGCGAGGATCCGATCGCCGGGGCCACCGCACATCTCTATGACTCGAACGGAACACTGGTCGGTACGGCACTAACAGACGCACACGGCAACTACACGTTCAGCTCGAACCTGACCGAGGCGGCAGCAGGTACCGGCGACAGCGCAGGCGGCGGGCTCGAGGCCCTGAAGACCTTCACCATCACGTTCAACCACGCCGCGGACTACGAACCAGCAGGTGTGCTGCGCGGTCTCGGGCCGACCCCGTCCGAAGCAACTGCACCGACCGATGCCAACGGCTTGGCTGTCGACAGCAACCTCGCTGCCTCCTATGGCTCGTTCCCATCGATCGCGGTCCCAGCACTGCTCGCCGGGCACAACAACCACGATCTCGACGCCGGTGTGACCGACGTGGTCGCACTCACCGGGACGGTGTGGCAGGACTCGAACGGCAACGGTGTGAAGGACTCCTTTGAGCCGACGCTGGCCGGTGTGCTCGTCGAGTTGCTCGACTCAAACGGGGATCCGATAACCGGCAAATCGGTCACCACCGATTCCACGGGCGCGTACTCGTTCGACAACCTGCTGCCCGGCACCTACAAGGTCCGCTACACAACACCTACTGGTCTTTACCACTTCAGCGATCCGGCCCAGGGGGCCGACCCATTGCTCGACTCCGACGTTGTGGGCGCCGGGCCGACAGACACTGTCGGAACCACCGCACCCATCGTGCTGACCACCTCGGTGGGCGGAGTCATGTCGTCGAACACCGGTACAAACATCAACGCGCTGTACGTCAACGATCAGGTGACAGCCGGGATCGTGCCGCCGATCGTCGGTGTCGGCAACTTCGTGTGGCTGGACCTCAACAAGAACGGCAAGCAGGACGTGGGCGAGCCTGGCGTTCCGGGGGCCAAGATCGAGTTGCGGACACCGGACCTCAACTCGGCAGCCACCGACCGGGACGGCAACTCGGTCGCCGACCAGTACACGGATGCCGATGGTCACTACTTCTTCGACGACCTCCTGCCCGGCAGATACAAGATGTTCATCACGCTGCCGGCGGGCTACGAGGACACGCCGTGGACCACCCTCGCAACCGGCGGCGACCCGTTCGTCGACAGCAATGCGAACACCGGAGCTGGCAACTACGCAAGGGACAACTTCTGGTCGCACGTGTCGAGCACCTTCGTGATCTCGGCCTTCGCTGCCGGCGACACGCCGTACAACCCGGCGAATTCGCAGGAGAACTACGACGGCACGGTGGCCGACACCGATCCCACGACCGACGCAGTTCTGCGGAACCCGTCGCTCGACTTCGGTATCACGTCAGCCGGTGTGGCCGTGGGCGACACCGTATGGCTGGACACCAACGAGAACGGCATACAGGACTCGGGGGAGCGGGGTCTGCGAGGTGTGACGGTCTCGCTCGTCGACGGAAACGGCAGCTCGGTGGATGACGTTGACGGGGATCCGGTTGCCTCGACGACAACGGACTCGAACGGTCACTACTACTTTGGCGGGCTGGAGCCGGGTGACTACAAGGTGCGGTTCACGCTGCCCACGGGCGTGTCGTTCACCGCACCCCTGCAGGGCGCGGACGACACGGTCGACTCGGATGCCACGCCGACGCAGGCCGACCCGCAGATCGCGGAGTCGGCGGTGTTCACGTTGTCCTATACGCAGACCGGCAACATGAACGCCAACCAGAACGAGAATGTGCGTGGTGGGATGATCGACCCGACGCTTGATGCAGGCGTGCTACCGCCGATCGTCGGCCTCGGCGACCTGATCTGGGTGGACCTGAACAGCAACGGGGTGCAGGACTCCGGTGAGCCCGGCGTGGCGGGAGCAACGGTCTCGCTGATCAACGTGGGGTTTGTCTACGGTGATCCACTCGCAGCAGCAATCGATGCCGACGGCAATCCGGTTGCACCGGTGACGACGGACGCGAACGGCCACTACTTCTTCGACAATCTCCTGCCCGGTGTCTACTTCGTTCGTGTGCTCCTGCCGGTCGGCTATACGGAGACGCCATGGACGCTGCGTGCAGTTGGTGGTGACCCCACAGCGGATTCCACAGGCTTTGCGCTCTGGACGTGGCGACCTGGCGACGACGTCTTCTCGGTGCTCAGCCAGCTGGTGTATCCGGTGCAGGTCTCGGCACTCCCGTACGGGAACACGCCGTACAACCCGGCCGACTCGCAAGAGGACTATGACGGCACGATTACCGACACCGACCCGCTGACCAAGGCGACGCTCTGGAACCCGACGATCGACGGTGGGATCTCTCCCGCGGGTGTCGCCGTGGGTGACACCGTGTGGGAAGACACCGACAAGGACGGGATCCAGGACGACGGTGAGCCGGGTCTGAAGGATGTCACCGTCGACCTGGTCGACGAGAACGGCAACTCCGTGAACAACGTCGCAGGGAACCCAGTCCTCTCGACCACTACAGACTCGAACGGTCACTACTACTTCGGTCACCTCGTGCCGGGTGACTACAAGGTTCGCTTCACGCTTCCTGGTGGTCGGGTCTGGACCGCTCCGCTACAGGGCGTGGACGACACGGTGGACTCCGATGCGACGCCGACACAGGCCGATCCGGACGTCGCCGAAACAGCGGTGTTTACTCTGTCGTACGCGCCGACGGGCAACATGATCCCCAACCAGAACTGGAACGTTCGCGGTGGGATGATCGACCTCACACTCGACGCCGGCGTGCTGCCCCCGATTGTCGGTGTCGGCAACTTCGTCTGGTACGACCTGGACCGTGACGGTGTGCAGGATGCGGGCGAGCCGGGCGTGCCCGGCGCCACGGTCCAGCTGACGACGGAGAATGAGTGGGAGCAGGCAACCGACGCCGACGGTGACCCCGTCGCACCGGTGACCACCGACGCGAACGGGCACTACGAGTTCGACAACCTGCTGCCCGGCCGGTACCGGGTGCGCGTCATCCTGCCGTCGGGGTGGGCGCTGACGACGTGGTCTTCGCGCTATGCAGGAAACGACCCATTGAAGGACTCGAACGCCTTCGAGGGGACCAATGTGTACGACTGGGGCGACTACTGGAACGGCTTTACCGACCCGTTCACCGTGTCGGGTTGGCCGGTCGGGAACACTGCGTACGACCCGACGTGCAACTGTCCCTGGGATTACAACGGCACGGTCCCCGAGCCCGATGCGCTGACGACTGCGACACTCTGGAACCCGTCCATCGATCTGGGCGTCCACCGCCTCGGACTGGCCGTGGGCAACTACGTGTGGTGGGACAACAACAAGAACGGCGTGCAGGACGACGGCGAGGAGGGTATCGATGGCATGACCGTCGAGCTGCTCGACGAGAACGGCAACTTGGCGAACGACCAGGACGGCGTTCCGGTGGGCTCGACGACAACCGACTCGGATGGCCACTACTACTTCGTCAACCTTGCGCCCGGGGACTACAAGGTGCGCTTCACGCTCCCGGCTGGGCTCACCTGGACCACTGCTCTGCAGGGCGCGGACCCGACGCTGGATTCCGACGCCACCCCGACACAGGCCGATGCCCAGATCGCCGAGTCGGCGGTATTCAGTCTCGCGTGGGACGGCGCGGACGAGGGACAGGTGGTGAATACCGACTCGAACATCCCGGCCCAGTTCATCAACCGATCCATCGACGCCGGCGTGGTGCCGCCCATCGTTGGTGTCGGCAACTTTGTCTGGTGGGACCTGAACAAGAACGGTGTGCAGGATGCGGGTGAGCCCGGTATCGCCGGGGCAAAGGTCGCGCTGCTCACCGATAACTCGATCACGCAGGCAACCGATGCGGACGGCAACCCGGTTACCCCGGTGAGGACCGATGCGAACGGTCACTACTTCTTCGACAACCTGCTTCCCGGTCGCTACGACATCAAGGTGACGATGCCGTGGGGCTGGCGGAACTCGTACTGGTCGGCCCAGTACCAAGGTGATGATCCGCTCCTCGACTCGAACTCCTACGAGGGCCTTGATCCCTTCGACTACGGCGATGGGATGTTCAACGGCCACCCCGATCTGTTCACGGTGTCGGGCTGGCCGAAGGGGAACACGGCGTACGACCCAATCTGCGACTGCATGCGGTATTACAACGGCACGATCCAAGAGACAGACCCGTCGACCAAGGCGACGATGTGGAACCCGACGATCGACTTCGGCCTACAGCGCATGGGCCTTGCTGTGGGCAACTACGTATGGGCCGACGCCAACAAGAACGGTATTCAGGACACCGGCGAACTCGGTGTTGCCGACGTGACCGTCGAGCTGCTGGACGCCAACGGCAACTCCGTGAACGACCAAGACGGGAACCCAATCGGGTCGACTACGACGAACAGCAACGGTCAGTACTCGTTCACCAACCTCGCTCCGGGCGAGTACAAGGTGCGCTTCACGCTTGCCACTGGATTGCTCTGGACCTCCCCGTTCGAGGGTGGCAGCACGACCGCGGACTCTGACGCAGTCCCGACACTTGCCGACCCGTTGGTGGCCGAGTCGAGAACATTCTCGCTCGATTGGGACGGTCGTGCCGCAGGCGAGGTGGCGAACACCGACCCGAACATCCGGGCGCAGTACGTGAACCCGTCCCTCGACGCCGGGGTGATCGGTGCAACCGGCTCGAACCCGACCCCGACGGTTGTCGGAGTCGGCGACGTGGTGTGGTTCGACCTGGACAAGGACGGTCTGCAGGACCCGGGCGAGCCGGGGATCGCCGGGGTGACCGCGCAGTTGGTCGATCCGAGTTCCGGCGATGTTGCGATGGATGCCGATGGCAACCCGGTCCCGCCGGTGACGACGGATGTGAACGGCCGCTACTTCATCGACAACCTCGTTCCCGGCCAGTACCGCATCCAGTTCACGACTGCGTGGGGGCGAAATACTGCGTGGACGCTCCGGATGGAGGGGAACGATCCGCTTGCGGACTCGAACGTGTACCACGAGCGCATCCCGTTCGATGACCCGTGGTACATCGGCAAGACCCGACGGTTCAGGATCTCCGATTCTCCGGTCGGCGCATCGGGGTACGACCCGACCTGCTATTGCCCGTCGGACTACAACGGGACCGTGGTCGAGACCGACCCGCTGACGAAGGCAACGCTGTGGAACCCCACGATCGATGCTGGCGTCGAGCGGTCCGTGCTCGGCGTGGGTAATCGGGTGTGGGTCGACACGAACGCGAATGGTGTCCAGGACGCGGGTGAGCACGGACTTCCCGGCGTCACCGTCGATCTCGTTGATGCCAATGGCGATCAGGCGCTCGACGCCGAGGGAAACCCGGTGGGTTCCACGACGACAAACGCCCGTGGGTTCTATGCGTTCGGGAACCTCGCGCCGGGCGACTACAAGGTTCGCTTCGCACTGCCGGACGGCATGACGTGGACAACATCCCTTGCTGGTGCTGACAAGGCAGCAGACTCCGACGCGACGCCGACCCTGGGTGACCCAACCATTGCCGAGTCTGATGTGTTCACGCTGTCGTGGGACATTGCGTCGACGCGCGAGGTGATCAACACCGACCCAGACGTGAATGCTCAGTTCATCGACCCGACTGTGGATGCAGGAGTCATCGGGGCCGAGCCGGTGATTGTCGGGGTAGGCGATTATGTGTGGTTCGACCTGGACAAGGACGGTCTGCAGGACCCGGGCGAGCCGGGGATCGCTGGGGTGACCGCGCAGCTGGTCGACCCGAGTTTCGGCGATGTTGCGATGGATGCCGATGGCAACCCGGTGCCGCCGGTGACCACCGATGCGAACGGGCACTATTTCATCGACAACCTCGTTCCCGGCCAGTACCGCATCCAGTTCACGACCGCTCAGGGGAACAACACGACGTGGACGCTGCGGATGGCGGGGAACGATCCGCTTGCGGACTCGAACGTGTACCACGAGCGCGTCCCGTTCGATGACCCGTGGTACATCGGCAAGACCCGACGGTTCAACATCTCGGCGACTCCCGTCGGCGACACGCCGTACGACCCGGGCTGCAACTGCCCGTCGGACTACAACGGGACCGTCGTCGAGACGGACCCGCTGACGAAGGCCACGCTGTGGAACCCGACGGTCGATGCCGGCATCGAGCCCGTTGTAATTGTCGGCGTGGGCGACTATGTGTGGCTCGATATCGACAAAGACGGTGTCCAGGACCCGGGCGAACCGGGGATCCCGGGAGTGAAGGTCCAGTTGCTCGAGCCGTGGAGCGACCGCGTGCCGACCGACGCCGACGGCAACCCGGTTGCTTCGGTGACGACAGACGCAACTGGCCATTACTTCATCGACAACCTGCTTCCCGGCAACTACTGGCTCAGGTTCGAGCCCCCGTGGAATCAGCAGAATTCTCCGTGGACCGGGGATTTTCGCGGAAACAACCCACTGCTCGACTCGAACCGGATCTTCGGCGGTTACGTTCTCGACTTCTCTGTGTCGGCAACTGCTGTCGGCGAGACGCCGTACGACCCGACATGCGGTTGTCCGTCGGACTACAACGGAACCGTGGTCGAAACCGACCCGCTGACGAAGGCCACGCTGTGGAACCCCACCATCGACGGCGGCATCAAGCCCTCCGCGCTCGGCGTTGGAGACGTTGTCTGGAACGACACGAACGCGGACGGAATCCAAGACCCCGGTGAGCCCGGTGTGCAGGGTGTGACTGTCGAACTGCTGGGTGCGTCCGGCAACACCGCCATTGATCTCGACGGGGGAGCCGTCGAAGCCCAGACCACCGACGTGACAGGCCGATACCTGTTCACGAATCTCGCGGCCGGTACCTACCGGGTGCGCTTCACGCTCGTAGATGGGATGGCGTGGACCTCTGCGCTGCAGGGTGCCGATATGGCGGCGGATTCCGATGCCGTGCCCACCGGCGACCCGTCGGTTGCGCTGTCCGATCCCTTCACGCTGTCGTTCGACATTGCCTCCACTGACGAGGTCTTCAACCCCATCTCGAGCATCAAAGCGCAGTACATCAAGCCGAGCATCGATGCCGGAGTGACACAACCCGTCGTCGGTGTGGGCGACTACGTGTGGCTCGACATCGACAAGGACGGGGTCCAGGACGCCGGCGAGCCGGCGATCCCGGGTGCTTCGGTGCAGCTCTATGGTGACGAGGGTTCCTCGATCGCGAACGACGCCGACGGGAACCCCGTGGCGCCGGTGACGACGGATGCCAACGGGCACTATTTCGTCGACAACCTGCTCCCGGGCTGGTATCGCGTCCGCATCACGCCCCCGTGGGGCGCGGCCAATACCCCGTGGACGCAGCGTTTCGCTGGGGCCGACCCGCTGGTCGACTCGAACGTGTACCCGGGGACCCTCCCGTACACCAGCGGTTGGTACATCGGCAGGACACGCCGGTTCCACATAGCGGCCTCTCCAGTTGGCGACACCCCGTACAGCACGCTCTGTTTCTGCCGCTGGGACTACGACGCCACCGTGGACGAGAACGACCCGTCGACCAAGGCTGTTCTGTGGAATCCGACGATTGACGGCGGTGTGGAGCCGATCGGTCTCGCTGTCGGAAACGTCGTGTGGTCGGACAGCAACAAGAACGGCGTGCAGGACGTCGGCGAACTCGGCGTGCCCGGCGTGACGGTTGACCTTGTCGACCAGTTCGGTGACCCGGTGACCGACCTCGACGGCAACCCGGTGCTCTCCGCAACCACTGACGTCGCCGGGAACTATGTGTTCACCAACCTTGCGCCGGGCACGTACAAGGTTCGCTTCAGCCGTCCGTCCGGCACCCAGTGGACCGATGCCCTGCAAGGGAGCGACGCAGCCCTTGACTCAGACGCAACTCCCTCGGCCGACCCGGCGACGGCAGAGAGCGGCACGTTCGCCCTGGCATGGGACACGATGCCGACTGGTCAGGTCATCAACACCGACCCGAGCCTCGCCGCGCAGTACATCAACCCGACGCTCGATGCTGGTCTCGTGCTCCGTGTCGCCGTCGGCGATGTGGTGTGGATCGACCTCGATCAGGACGGCATCCAGGATGTGGGCGAGGCCGGACTTGCCGGAGTGACCGTGGAGCTCGTCGACAAGAACGGGAACGCTGTCGTCGACGTGGACGGGACCACCGTGGCCTCGCAGACGACGGGTGCTGATGGTTCGTACCTCTTCGACAACGTGCTGCCGGGCGAGTATCGGGTGCGGTTCACGCTGCCATCCGGCTATCGGTACACAACTGCAGCGGCGGGTACCGACCGGACGGTGGACTCGAATGCGGCGGTCGATGCCATCGATACGTCGGTCGGCCTTACCCCGGAGTTCACCGTGCACCCCGGTGTTGCCGGTGAGACGGTTGCTGATTCGGATGTTCTGACCGATGCCCTGTTCGTGAACCCGAGTATCGATGCGGGTGTGGTGCCGCTGGTCGGGGTGGGCGATGTTGTGTGGGTCGACCTCGATCAGGACGGGATCCAGGATGCGGGTGAGCCGGGTCTTGCGGGTGTGACGGTCGAGCTGCTCGATTCGTTGGGCAACGCGGCCAAGGACACAGAAGGGACCACGGTGGCGTCGCAGACGACCGTCGCGGATGGCTCCTACTTCTTCGACGGCCTCCTGCCGGGTGACTATCGGGTGCGGTTCACGCTCCCGTCGGGCTATCGCTACACGACTGCAGCGGCGGGCGCCGACCGGGCGGTTGACTCGGATGCGGTTGCCGATCTGGTGAACCTGTTAGTCGGTCCGTCACCGGTGTTCTCCGTAACACCTGAGGCGACCGGTCAGACGGTCGCGGACACAGATGTGTTGACGGACGCCCTCTTCGTAAATCCGAGTGTTGATGCGGGTGTGGTGCCGCTGGTCGGGGTGGGCGACTTTGTGTGGGTCGACCGCGATCAGGACGGTGTTCAGGATGCGGGTGAGCCGGGTCTGTCGGGTGTGACGGTCGAGCTGCTGGACAAGAACGACAGTGCTGCGAAGGATGCTGACGGGACTGCGGTGTCGTCGCAGACCACCGGTGTCGATGGCTCCTACTTCTTCGATGGCCTGTTGCCGGGTGAGTATCGGGTGCGGTTCACGTTGCCTGCGGGTCTGCAGTTCAGCCCGAACAACGTGGGAGCGGACGCGACACTTGACTCGGACGCAGTTGCTGAGGTGTTGAATCCCTTGGTCGGAGTCTCTGCGGTGTTCACCGTGAACGCGAGCGAGGTCGGAAATACCGTCGTTGATTCGGACGCTCTGAGTGATGCGGTCCTTGTCGACCCGACCATCGATGTTGGTGTGATCGTTCCGATTGTTGCGGTGGGCGATGTCGTGTGGGTCGACCGCGATCAGGATGGTGTTCAGGATGCGGGTGAGCCGGGTCTTGCGGGTGTCACGGTCGAGCTGCTCGATTCGCTGGGTAACGCTGCGAAGGATGCTGACGGGACCACGGTGGCGTCGCAGACGACCGGTGTCGATGGTTCGTACTTGTTCGATGGCTTGTTGCCGGGTGAGTATCGGGTGCGGTTCACGCTCCCGTCGGGTTACCGGTACACGGCTGCTGCGGCCGGTAGCGACCGCACCGTGGACTCGAACGCAGTCGCTGATGCCATCGATGTGTTGGAGGGTCTCACCCCGGCATTCACGGTTGCTGCCGAGGTGACCGGTCAGACGGTTGCCGACAGCGACGTGGCGACCGATGCGCTGTTCGTGAACCCGAGTGTTGATGCGGGTGTGGTGCCGCTGGTCGCCGTCGGTGACTTCGTTTGGGTAGATCTCGACGGTGACGGCATCCAGGACGCGGGTGAGCCGGGTCTATCGGGTGTCACGGTCGAGCTGCTCGATTCGTTGGGGAACGCTGCGAAGGATGCTGACGGGACTGCGGTGTCGTCGCAGACGACCGTCGCGGATGGCTCCTACTTCTTTGATGGCTTGTTGCCGGGTGAGTATCGGGTGCGGTTCACGCTCCCGTCGGGTTACCGGTACACGGCTGCTGCGGCCGGTATCGACCGGACCGTGGACTCGAACGCTGCTGCGGATCTGGTGAACCCGCTGCTCGGTCTGTCGCCGGTGTTCACGGTTGCTGCCGAGGCGACTGGGCTCACCGTTGCCGATAGCGATGTGGTGACCGATGCGCTGTTCGTGAACCCGAGTGTTGATGCGGGTGTGGCGCCGCTGGTCGGGGTGGGCGATGTCGTGTGGGTTGATCGGGATCAGGACGGTGTCCAGGATGCGGGTGAGCCGGGTCTTGCGGGCGTCACGGTCGAGCTGCTCGATTCGCTGGGTAACGCTGCGAAGGATGCTGACGGGACCACGGTGGCGTCGCAGACGACCGGTGTCGATGGTTCGTACTTGTTCGATGGCTTGTTGCCGGGTGAGTATCGGGTGCGGTTCACGCTCCCGTCGGGTTACCGGTACACGGCTGCTGCGGCCGGTAGCGACCGCACCGTGGACTCGAACGCGGTTGCAGATCTGGTGAACCCGCTGCTCGGTCTGTCGCCGGTGTTCACGGTTGCTGCCGAGGCGACTGGGCTCACCGTTGCCGATAGCGATGTGGTGACCGATGCGCTGTTCGTGAACCCGAGTGTTGATGCGG
>JAULYZ010000059.1:22115-23590 GCA_032117595.1 Acidimicrobiia bacterium
GTGTGGTGCCGCTGGTCGGGGTGGGCGATGTCGTGTGGGTTGATCGGGATCTGGACGGCATCCAGGATGCGGGTGAGCCGGGTCTTGCGGGCGTCACGGTCGAACTGCTCGACAAGGACAGCAATCCGATCCCAGCGTCGAGCGCCACCACGAGTTCTTGGTTCGGTTCGGTCGCTGCTCGCTCTACCACGACGGGTGTCGACGGCTCGTACTTCTTTGATGGCTTGTTGCCGGGTGAGTATCGGGTGCGGTTCACGCTCCCGTCGGGTTACCGGTACACGACTGCTGCGGCCGGTATCGACCGCACCGTGGACTCGAACGCTGCTGCGGATCTGGTGAACCCGCTGCTCGGTCTGTCGCCGGTGTTCACGGTTGCTGCCGAGGCGACTGGGCTCACCGTTGCCGACAGCGATGTGGTGACCGATGCGCTGTTCGTGAACCCGAGTGTCGACGCCGGTGCAGTGCCGCTGGTCGGTGTGTCCAGCACCGTCTGGATCGACGCGAACAGGAACGGCGTGCAGGATGTCGGCGAGCGAGTGATGGCGGGAGTGCTCGTTGAGTTGCTCGACAAGGACGGCAATCCGGCGAAGGATGCGGACGGGAACACCGTCGGGCCGGTGACGACGGGAGCCGACGGTAGGTACCTCTTCGACACCCTGCTGCCCGGCGAGTACCGGCTCCGCTTCACACTTCCAGTGGGTTACTCCTTCACCGCCCCAACGGAGGGCAGCGACGGATCCAAGGACTCCAATGTCGTTGCTGATCCCAGGAACCCGCGGACGGGAGTGACCGGTATCTTCGCGATTGCCGCATCGTCGGATGGCGACACGTCGACGGAGTCGGATCCGACGACCGGCGCACGCTTCATCAACTTCACCGTTGGGGCCGGCGTTGTTCAGGTCGGGGAACTTCCGCCTACCGGGTCGGAGCCCACGCCCATCGCGCTACTCGCAACCCTGCTCGGTCTGCTCGGTCTGTCGGGCATGGTGATCGGCCGTCGTCGGCGGCGTCTGAGCGCCGCTCGCTAGACCGGTGACGGGGCTATTCGCTCGGGCGGTCGGGCAGACCCTCGTTGAACGATCGGTACATCTCGTAGATGTCCTTGCACTTCTGGCAGAGGGGCAACTGCTTGGGGTCACGTGATGGCACCCACACATGGCCGCAGAGGGCCTCGAGCGGGGTGCCGTAGATGCGGGCCTCGAGCACCTTGGCCGCAGCGCTCTCGCCGGGCTCGGTCTTCACGATGTGGGCGACCACCGGCTCGCCGGTCTGCGGGGTGTCCTGCAGGTCGGGTTCGAGGGTCTGCACGGGGCGCGGGGCCAGTTGCGGCATCCCCGACAGTCAAGCACCACCGGGGATGTGCGTACACTTCGGGGCGTGCCGCTGTACGAATATCGATGCCGTGATTGCGACGCCACGTACGAGGTGCGTCGGTCCATGTCGGAATCCAACGACCCCGCAGCCTGTCCGCAGGG
>JAULYZ010000060.1:0-17013 GCA_032117595.1 Acidimicrobiia bacterium
GTGTCGATGAGCAGGCTCGTGCGCCGCGAACGGATGATCGATTCGACGGTTGCCATGCGATCGAGTGCTGCGTCGTCGGGCGACATGTCAGCGGCCGAGGCCCCGGAGTCCCGACCATGCCAGGACGGCGAGCTGTTCGCCGAGCTGGTCCGGGTCGAAGCTCGTGCCAGAGTCGATGAGTTTGCGACTCGCGGCCTCTGCCATGCCGACGATGGCGTGAGCCAGCGTGTCGCGGTGCTCGGCGGAGATGTCGACCGTGATGAGCGTCGCGATTGCGGCTGCAACCTCGGCAGACACCCCGCGCACTGCGTCGGCGAACTCGTCGTCGGACCGCGGGCCGTTGCCGAACAGGAGACGGAAGGCATCGTGGTCGTCGGCGACCCAGTGGAAGTAGGCCGTGAATCCAGCGAGGGTCTGCGAGCGTCCGTCGAGCGCCTCGGCGGTCGCCTTCGAGATGCGGGTGAGCATCCGCTGGCCCACCTCGTCGAGCAGGGCGAGGTAGAGATCCTTCTTGGAGGGGAAATGTTGGTAAAGCACCGGCTTGGTGACGCCAGCTGCAACGGCGATGTCGTTCATGGACGTTGCGTGGTAGCCGTGCCGAGCAAAGATCCCGACTGCAACGTCGACGAGTTGCTCGCGGCGAGCAGTGGCGTTCAGTCGGACGGGCATCGTCGTGAGCGTAACGGTGGATGCTCCGGGAGCGGTTGGGGAGGGGCCAGGACGCGCTGATTCCGTCCCGTGTCCGGTGTCAGGACAACGATCCCGGCCGCTCGTCGAGGAGGTCTTCGGCGATCTGTCTGGTCTGCCAGTCGCGATCGGCGAGGAGTCGACGCAGCGCGTCTTCGGCCTCGGGAGTGTCGAACGGAGCAAGCGCGACCGCAGCACGGCGCCGAACCGCCGGCTTGTCGTGCGTGGCGGCGACGATGGCTGCGATACCCCGCTCGTCGCCCACTGCTCCGAGGGCGGCGACCGCCGACTCCCGGACCAGCGCTTCGTCGTGGGAGGCGGCGAGATCGATGAGACGATGGAGCGTGGCATCGTCGGCGGTTTCGTGCTCGCCAACCGACCAGCACGCCATCTCCACCACAGACCAGTCCTCGTCGTGGAGTGCCCGCAGCAACGGGACGCTCGGGTACTGGGCGGCGACCTCGACGGCGCGCCGGCGCACCGAAGGATTCGGTTCGTGGTCGGGGTCGGTCAGCGCAGCCAGTTCAGACGCCTCGAGCGCGATGAGGCGATGCAGCGCACCGATCGCGGTCTCGCGCACCGTTGGGTCCGGATCGCTGAGGGCCGCGCGCACGGTACGGACGTCTCCGGTGTGACCGGCAATGGCGATGTCGCGTCGAAGCATCGCTCGACTTACTTCAGACGTCCGGTGACGGCGCCGACGAGCCAGATCGCCACTGCACCGACCACCACAGCGATCACCACTCCCACGACCAGGCCGAGTGCGGTGGTGCCGACGAGAGAGGCGAGTCGACGCAGGGCTCCGGGGCGCCGGTAGAGCGAGACCGGCTGTCGTTCGACGGGGAGCATCGGTTCGGGTGGACGGTGCACCCAGGGCCGGATCCCGGGCAAGATTTCGGCGGCGCGCTGTGTGAAGGTGCTCATGTGCCTGACAGGCTTGGCACGCCCGAGAAGGATCAGCGCTCCGAGCGCGACCGCAATGGTCCAGCCGGGATGGTCCGCCAACAGGGTGTGCAGGATGCTCGACGAGAACACGCAAGACGAAACCGTAATCGGTGACGAACCCGTCATGGTGTCGCCGTCCCGGCGTCATCGCTGGTGGGCGGCACCCCTTGCCGTGGTCGGTGTCGCCGTGCCGCTGGCTGCGCTCGTCACCAACAGCATCGTCGTCGATCACTGGTCGTTCGGTCCCGGGAGTGCATCGGCAGTAGGTGATCGTCTGGAGTTCGAGTCGCTGCCCGACGGGGTGCGCGAGTACGAGTCGCGCGGCGCCCTCTTCTTCGTGACCGTGACCGGAAGCCGTCTCAACGTTCTTCAGCACGTGCTGGGACGGGCTGATGACGATCTGCGGATCCTCAGCCGTCGTCAGAGATTCGGTGATGCCAAGCCGACCCAGGAACGCGAGATCGATCTGCAACGCATGCGCGACGCGAAGGACATCGCCGAGTACGTGGCCTACCGCCGTCTCGGATTCGATGCGTCGCTGCGTCCCGGTGAGCTCGTTGTGGCGCAGGTGCTCTGCCTCAACGGCGAGCGGATCAACGACCCGAAGTGCGACACGCCGGCACCGGCTGCAGAGTTCCTCGAGCGCGGCGCCACCATCACGGCGGTGGACGGTACGCCGACCCCCACCCTCGAGGACCTTGGCCCGTTGATGGAGGTTCGCCGACCCGGCGAGCCGGTGACGGTGCGGTTCAGGCCGCCGCGATCCGAGAGCGAGAAGGAGGCGACGTTCCGCACGTTCTCCACCCCTGCTGAACCGGATCGAGCGCTCATCGGCTTTGCCGCGCATGACACGTACTCCGTCGAGCTCCCGTTCCGCGCGCTCATCGATACCGACGCCATCGGTGGGCCCTCTGCGGGTCTTGCCTTCACGCTCACCCTCATCGACCGGCTGACCGAGGGTTCGCTGACCGGCGGGCGGCGCGTTGCGGTCACCGGCACCATCCGGGAGGACGGCACGGTGGGCGCTATCGGTGGGCTCCGCCAGAAGACCGTTGCTGTTCGTCAGGCGGGTGTGCGCTACTTCATCGTGCCCACCGAGCAGGGCGACGACGGGATCGACGGCCTCGCCGGGGCTCGCGCGGAAGCGGGTTCGTCGGTGGAGATCATTGCGGTTGCAACCCTCGACGACGCGTTGAAGGCACTCGAACGTCTCGGTGGTTCGCCGGTCCGAACGGGCACCAATACCTGATTGACACCGCAGTACACGGCACGCGCCGTACTGTGAGGCCGTGGCTATTTCGTTTTCGCGACCCGATGCAGAGGGATCCGGCGACGAGCACAGCGACACCGGGACCGGGGACTTCCGGGTTGTGCGACGCGGACTCGACCCCGATCAGGTCCTCGAGCACGTCGAGCGGCTGCAGGCAGAGATCAATCGCCTCCGCGAGGTCGAGGAATCGTTGCGCGACGAACTGGCGAGGGCACAGCGCCCGATCGTCGACTTGCGTGAGGTCGACGCCGAGATGCTCGTCGAACTCGTTGGCGAGGACGTCGCAAGCACACTGTCGCTCGCTCGCGAGACGGCGAGCGTTTCTCGGCAGCGGGCCGAGGACGAAGCGATCCAGATCGTGGCGGCCGCCTACGAGGAAGCGGGTCGGGTACGCGAGTCGGTGCAGGAGGAAACGGCATACCTGCGACGTGTCACCGCCGAGCAGGCCGAGGCCGAGCTCGCCTCGGCCCGGGCTCGGGGTCTGGAGATGGTCACCGAGGCGCGCGAGTACCGGGAGAAGGTGCTCGCCGATCTTGCGCAGCGACGTGATCTCGCTCGCGAGCAGGTACGCGCGCTCATCGACGGCCGCGACCGCTTGATGCGGGCCTTCGAGGTCGCCCGCCTGGCGTCGGTCGACATGCTTGCCGAACTCGAGCAGGCGATCCCCACCGCAGACAGCGACCCCACGCCCGTCAGTGGGGTCGACACGCCGCACACGGAGCCAGACGGCGTGGCGGCCGGCGACCCCGTCGGAGTCCTGCTCGACGGGATCACCGCAGACGAGGCGGAGGGGATTCCTGCTGTCGGTGTCGATACGAGCGACGGGTCGGCCGAGGTCGCAGTGCTCCCCACATCCGACTCACCCTTCCAACGGCGCGAGGAGGCCCTCGAGCCGTTGGTGGATGCGTTGCTCCGCCAGTGGCGTCGAGTGATGGTCGACGAGCAGAACGATGTGCTTGCGGCGGTGCGCCGCTCCACGAATCTGTCGTCGCTCGGCGAACTCCTCCCTCCCGAGGACGCTCATCTCGCCCATTACGCGTCCGCGTCGGCCGAGATCGACGCCGCTATCGATGCTGGGCTCGCCTCGATGGGCGCTGCGCCCGATCGGGAACGCGAAACTGCGCGCAGCATGGCCCGAGGGATCCTGCTCGACAGCCTCATCCTTCCGATGAGGGAGCGGCTCGAGCGGGTGGTGGAGACCTCCGGTGGAAACCGCTTCGAGTTGAGCGCCTACGTGCGCAGTTCGTACCGCGAGTGGAAGCAGTCGCTCGAGGAACTCGCCGTCGTGACGCTGCGTGCCTGCTACTCGGCGGGTGCATATGCCGCACTCGACCCCGGTGCGCTCGTGGTGTGGCAGCCCGATCCAGCAGGGCTGCAGTGCCCGGAGGTGTCAGCGAATGCAGGTGTGGTCACACGCGTTCCCGATCATTTCCCGAGCGGTCACGCACATCCACCTGCGTCGCCCGGGTGTCGCTGCCTGATCCAGCGTCTGCCCGAGTAACTTTCGTCGGGTGCGGAACCCCTCGGACCTCCCTTCCCGTCGACTCAAGGTTCCCAGTCTCCGACTGACCTCGAAGTTGCGGATCGCGATCGCTGTCGTGATCGTCCTGCTCATCATCGGGTTGTTCTCGATTCGCGGGATCGCCAACTTCTACGTCGACTCGCTCTGGTACCGCTCGGTCGGCCGGTCGGACGTGTTCTGGGAGACCTTCTGGGTGAAGGTCGTTCTCGGCGTCGGCTGCGCGGCGCTGTTCGCCGTACTGGCCGTGGTCAGCCTCACGGTGGCGGACCGCATCGCGCCCACTGAGCGGCAGGCGGGGCCCGAGGAAGAGTTGCTCGAGCGCGTACGTTCCTTCATCGGGGCGCGCAAACTGCTGCTCCGCATCGGTGTCGGCGTGATGTTCGGGCTCATCGTGGGTCTGCCCGCATCGTCGAAGTGGCAGGAATGGTTGCTCTTCCGGAACAGCGTGTCGTTCGGCTCGAAGGATCCGCAGTTCAACCAGGACGTGTCGTGGTACGTGTTCCGCCTTCCGTTCCTCACCTGGCTGATCGGTTGGTTCTTCAGTGCGTTCATCGTGGTGCTCATCCTCACGGCCATCGCCCACTACCTGAACGGTGGCATCCGCACCTCGGGTCCGTCGCCGCACGTAACTCCACAGGTGAAACTGCACATCTCGGTCATCCTTGCCGTGCTCGCCGTGCTCAAGGCGGCGGAGTACTGGCTGCGGCGTTACACCCTGACCTCGTCCACGCGCGGATTCGTCCAGGGTGCCGGGTACACCGACGTCAAGGCCACCCTTCCGGCGCTCAATCTGTTGATCCTCATCTCGCTGGCCGCTGCCGTTCTCCTCATCTGGAACGTCCGCCAGCGCGGATGGCGTCTGCCCGTGATCGCGGTGGGTCTCTGGGCCGTGGTGGCGATCGTGGCGGGCACCATCTACCCGGCCATCATCCAGAAGTTCCGCGTGGAGCCCTCGCAGTCCAAGCGCGAGCGCCCGTACATCCAGCGCAACATCGATCTCACCCAGGAGGCCTTCGGGCTCGACTCAGCGGTGTCCAAGCGCATCGCCGTGAACTTCGGCGAGGTGAGCACGGTGTCGGTCCAGCAGGCCACCGAGGCCTTCTCCAACGTGCGGCTGCTCGACCCCAAGCAGGACGCCATCCGTCAGGCCTTCACCCAGCAGCAGCGTCCGCAGGGCTTCTATGAGTTCGCCGATCTCGACGTGGATCGCTACGAGATCAACGGGAAGCTGCAGCAGGTGATCCTTGCTGCTCGCGTGGTGGCAGAGAAACTCCCGAACAGTTCGTGGGAGAACACGCACCTTGCGTACACCCACGGCCACGGACTCGTTGCCGCCCGGGCGAGCAAGGTCGCCGCCGACGGGCGCCCGCTCTACGAACCCGAGGCCGACAACACCGCACTCGGTGTCACCCGCCCCGAGATCTACGTCGGCGACGGCATGCCAGGTACGTATGTCGTGCTGAAGAGTTCTCGCGCAGCGGGCGAGATCGGCCCCACCGGCCCCGGTGAGCGTTACGAGGGATCCGGTGGCGTGCGTGCCGGTTCGGTGTTCCGCAAGCTTGCCTTCGCCCTCAAGTTCGGTGAGTACAACCTTTTTGGATCGGGTCTCATCGAGTCCGACAGTCGCGTGCTCTGGGTGCGCGATGTGCGCGACCGTGTCCAGAAGATCGCCCCCTTCCTCTCCCTCGACTCCGATCCGTACCCGGTAGCGCTCGATGGGCGCATCGTGTGGGTGGTCGACGCGTACACCACCACCTCGGAGTACCCGTACTCCGAGAACGCCGACACAGCGCAACTTCCGGCCGGAAGTGGACTCCGCCGGAAGTTCAACTACGTGCGCAACTCGGTGAAGGCGGTGGTCGACTCCTACGAGGGCGACGTGACCCTCTACCGGATGGACGAGACCGACCCGATTGCCGCCGCATGGTCGAAGGTCTTCCCGAAGCTCTTCAAGCCCAAGAGCGCACTGCCCGAGGGGCTCCGTGATCACCTGCGCTACCCCGAGGACCTCCTGCGCGTGCAGACCGCACACCTCGGCAAGTATCACCTGACGCAGGCCGACGACTTCTTCAACTCTGACCTTCGCTGGTGCGTCACACAGAACGTCCCGGCGCAGCAGTCGGCAGATTCACCAGTAGTCATTGCCGGCGTACCCACCGGCAATGTGTCGTCGGCATCGGCATCAGCCACGAAGTGCAACCAGAGTGGCCGATTCATCCCGTACTACTCCCTCTTCACGCCACCGGGTGCCACCGAGCCCGAGTTCGCGCTCATCAGACCGTTCGCACCCTTTTCGCCGGACGACACACTCCAGGTGCTGCGGGCCTTCGCAACCGGCACCATCGGCGACAACCTCGAGCCGCAACTCACGCTCTACGACGTGCAGGGCTCGACACCTGCAGGCCCCTACACCGCACACCTCCAGATCCAGTCGGAGTTGAGCCAGGCCTTCACGCTTGAGGACTCGAAGGGATCGAAGGTCCTCTTCGGCGACATGCAGATCGTCCCGGTGGGTGATGGCCTCGTGTACGTACGCCCCATCTATGTGAAGGCAGAGGGTCAGACCGCCATTCCTGATCTTCGCTATGTGGTGGTGATCGCGAACGACAAGCTCGGTCAGGGCAACTCGCTCACGGTGGCACTCAACGCGCTGTTCCCGGGTGCCGAGATCGTCCTCGACGACCGTGGTGGCACGTCGACGGGAACCTCGGGTCCCAGCGGTGCAAGCGGTGTGACGGGACCGTCTGGCCCGTCTGGAGCCACCGGCGCCACCGGCGCAAGCGGTCCGTCGGGTGTCTCCACGGTGGGTCAGCTCCTTGCCGAGGCCAGTGCGCTGTTCGACGAGGCCGATGCCGCACTGCGAGCCGGCGATCTTGGTACCTACCAGACCAAGGTGAAGGCGGCACGCGACAAGGTGGCTGCGGCCGAGGCGCTGCTCAACGGCTCACCGAGGAGCCCTGCATCGCCGTCGGGTCTCACGGGTCCGAGCGGGCCGTCGTCACCCACCACCACAGTGGCTGCGCCGACCCCGACGGCCTGAGGACGCGGTCGGGCATCCCGATCCCTTCGGTGTGATTTCTCCCCGGGATCGCCCCGGCGTTACGTGACGTTCACCTTGGCCCGGGACACTTCGGCCATGAGTCGCTCAGCGCGGTGGCACGGGTGGTTGGAACGGGTCCTTCGGGGCATGGCCGATGGCGGAACACTGTTCGGCCTGCCGCCTGCCTCCGTCGAGTTGATGATCCTCGAACAGCGCGAGCGAGAGGCCGCAGAGTCAGCCGTGCGCAGCGGTGATGAAGGCCTCGAGTTCCCGGGCGATGTCGGGTCCGGCGGGCTGGTACGCGACCTCGGTGACACCGCCGGCCTCGAAGCCCGCAAGGATCTCACGGAGCCGGGCGGGACTGAATGCACCGCCCATCGCCTCGATGAGCGATCCGGTGATCAACGGCCGATCTCGTTCGTTCACACCAACGAGGTGCTTGTCGTGGATCGCGAGATGGCGAACGTCGGCCGGAACGTCGGCGTACTGCGCTAGCCACTCCGCGCCGCCGGGCATGTTCTCCACGCCCAAGCCGTTCTCGGCAAAGAAGTGGAAGTACACCGCCGCGCCGTGGCCCGCTGCATCGATCACCCGGGCGCTGTCGACGGACTCACCCGGGTCGAGCACCGTGCCGAAGTGCAGCATGATCTGGCGGCCGCGTGACGGGTCGGGCTGCGCTCCGCCGAGGAACAGTCCCGCATCGAGACGCTTGGCGACCTCGTAGCCCTTGGGGCCCGCCGCGCCGATGACGAAGGGAACCCGGATGGGCCGCGGGGCACCGAACCCGTCGGGATGGATCATCTGGATCTTGGCGCCCTCCCACAGGGTGACCTCGCCGCGCAGGAGTGCCTGCACCACCCGGATGTACTCCTCGACGGTTGCCCACTTGAGTGGCTTCTTGCCGAGGGTGAATCGACCGGTGAAGCCGGAACCGACACCGATCTGCACGCGGTGCTCACCGGCGAGGTCGACCAGTGTGGCGATGGCTGCGGCCGTGGTCATGGGGTGGCGGAGGCTCGGGATGAGAACCCCCGGGCCGAGGCCGATCGTCGAGGTGCGCTCGGCCGCACGGCACAACTGCACCCACACATCGGGGTAGAGCGCTGGCGAGTCATAACACCAGGCCCGGGTGTAGCCGAGCTTCTCGGCGGTGACGATGTGGTCGACGGTGGCCATCTGGGTGGCGAAGGCGCAGGTGACTTCGATGCTCATGCGGGCAGACCGTAGTCGTGCCGGACCGGGAACGTCAGGGGCCCGTCGACCATACTGATCCCGTGGGGGATTCGGCTCCGGGGGATTTGGATCGTGTGCTGAGCGTCGACCGGGACATCGTCGACGACCCATACCCCGTGTGGAAGGGCCTGCGCGAGCGTTGCCCCGTGTTCACCGAGCCGCGCTTCAACGTGGTGGTGGTGACGCGCTACGACGACATCGTCGATGTGGCGCGCCGGACCGACGACTTCACATCGATCCTCGCCGCCTACGGCCCCAACGCGCACGACCGGGGGGACATTCCTGCGCGGCTCTGTGCCCTGGCGCGAACCGCGGGTACGGCCGATGCGCCGCCGTCGGGGTGGGTGCAAGCGTTGCTCGATACCTATGTACCGGTACTCCAGGATCAGTTGCAGCATGTGGACCCCCCGCTGCACACCCACCACCGACGCATCGTGAGCCGCTGGTTCACCCCGGCCACCGTGGGCTCACGCGAGTCCCACGTGCGCTCGATCGCCCGTTCGCTCATCGCGCGATTCGACGACGGTGGTCGGGTGGAGATGCTTGACGCCTTCGCGGGACCGTTCCCCGCGACCGTTGTGGCGGACACGATCGGCATTCCCGACGAGCACCGTGAACTCTTCCTCGACTGGAAGGAGGAGATCATCGGCAATCCGGAGGCCGAGGGTTCGCGCAGCACCTCGCAGCGCTACCGCCAGATCCGGGAACTCTTCCTCACATTTATCGAGGCCCGTCGGCACCGACCCGAGGACGACCTCATCACGACGCTGGTGCAGGCGCGGACACCTGCCGGTGATCTCCTCGACGACACGGCCATCCTCGGCTTGCTCATGCTCTTTCTCGGTGGCGGCCAGGAGACCACCGCCAAGGCCATCACCACGGGGCTCCGACTGATGACCGAGCACCCTGGCCTGCAGGACCAGTTGCGCGCCGACCCGGCGCGTATCCCGGCCTTCGTCGAGGAGGTGTTGCGATTCGATGCGCCGGTGCGCGGGATCTTCCGCATGGCAAGGCACGACACCACGATCGGGGGAACCCACGTACCCGAGGGCTCGCTCGTGCAGATCATGTGGGGCTCGGGCAATCGCGACGATGCTGCCTTCTCTCACGCCGACACCTTCGATCCGGAACGCTCCATGCATCGCTCCTTGCGCGACTCCGGTCGTGCCCCCGACCGTCCGATGCTGAGCTTCGGGCACGGGGTGCACCTCTGCCCGGGTGCGCCACTCGCGCGACTCCAGCTGCGCGTGGCCTTCGAGGAACTGCTCGGCTCCTTCTCGAGTCTGTCACTCGCTCCGGACAACGAGTTCCGTTACTTCCGGAGCCAGATCCTGCGCGGCCTCGCCGGTCTCTGGCTCGACCTCGAGCCTGCGTGACGGGAGCACCCCACCGATGCCCAACCGACTTGCGCACGGCGATCTTGTCCTCAGTCACTTCAGCCTCCCGCGTGACACGCCTCTCGCCGATCGGGTGAAAGCAGCAGCTGCCGCCGGCTACGCAGGAATCGGCTGGTTCGTGGGTGACTACGTGGCCCACCTCGAGCGCGGCTGGACCGATGCGCGCATCGAACAACTGCTCGCCGACCACGGACTCGTGCTGCACGAGGTGGACGCGTTGCCGCTCGAACGTCTTGCGCTCGCCGACGCAGCCGTCCACCTGGCCACCGCGTTCGGTGCGAATCACCTGCAGGTGCAGGGCAACCGTCCGGGATCGGCGGAGGAGGCAGCAGACACGATTGCTGAGATCGCCGACCGTGTTGCCCCGTTCGATGTCGGTGTTGCCATCGAGTTCGTGGGCAACAAGAACATCGCGTCGGCTGACGAGGCGTGGGACCTCGTGCTGCGGTGCGGGCGCACCAACGTCGGGGTGCAGGTGGACATCTGGCACCACGTGCGTGGAGCGAACGACTGGTCAATGCTCGAGGCACTCCCGATCGACCGGATCATGTCGGTGCAGTTCGACGACGGCCCTCTTGCCCCGACGGACCCGGATTACACCTTCGACACCATCACCTACCGTTGTGTGCCCGGTGAGGGTGAGTTCGACGTCGACCGGTTCCTCCGAACTGTGTACCCGTCGGCGTGCAACCTGCCGCTGTCGCTCGAGGTGATCTCGGCCGAGCTGCTCGCGTTGCCGGTGGACGAGGCAGCACGGCGGATGGCGGATGCCACGCGACGCGTACTCGCCCGCCAGTAGCGCTGCACGTCGGCTGCACGTCGTCGGGGTGACCGACGGAGTCAGAGCACCGAGAGCGCGTTGCTCTCCACGGCGTGGGTGAAAACCCGGGTGACGTACGCCCGAGTCATGGCCTCGCCCCGCTCGTTGCCGGCGTCGAAGGTGGCAATGAGCGACATTGCGCCGATGGTGTAGTAGAGGAGGCTCTCGAGATAGGCGGTGCGGCAGTCGTCCCACGTGAAGTCTTGGACTCCCTTCGCCACGAGTCCGTCCCAGTATCGACGCAGCAGCCGCTCCCAGTTCCCGCGCTGGTCGGGGACGTTCATCGAGGTGCCGATGAGGTACGCAACATCGGCGGGTCCGCGGCCGCGAACAGCGAGCTGCCAGTCGATGAAGATCGGCTCGCCGTTGTCGAAGAAGAAGTTGTCGAGCCGGGTGTCGGTGTGCAGGAAGGTATTCGGCCGGTTCGCGGTGCGCATGAGGATGTCGCCGAACCTCGGCTGCACCGTGCGGGCGAGCTCAAGAGCGGGGGCTCCGACGACATCTGCCCACTTGGCAGCGAGGACCTCCACGCCCGCCGCATACATTGCGGGGAGCGTCTCGAGGTAGGCGGGGTCTGCGCTGGTGGGGAGCCACTGCAGCGAGAACAATTCCGGCCGTTCCCACCACGTGGAATGGAGCGTCACGAGACCGTCGACGATCCGCTCTGCCTGGGCAACGGTGACACCAACGACCTGATCGCCCATCTCGTACTCGGCGAGGTCCTCGAGCAGCAGCACGTACGCGCCCTGTGCAGCGTCGAGTTCGGCTGCGTAGGCGCGGGGGACGCGCAGGGGAGTGGTGGGTGCGATCTCCCGGAAGAAGCGGACCTCGCGCTCGTAGATCCCCAAGGCGTCACCCACCGGTCGGTTCGCTGGGTCCGAGGTGGGGAACTTTGCGATCACCGACGCGGGGAGCGACGGATCGCCCGTCAGCCGGACCCTGGTGATCTCGCCGAAAATCCCCACTCCGGTTCCGATGTCGACGAGGTCGAAACTGTCGACCCGAGCACCGAGCCGGTCGCTCAGCCACGGTGCGGTGAGATCACGTGAAGATGTCGGAAGGGCCCCCATGGACCGAACGGTAGTCGCCGCCGCGGCCAGCACCGCCCTCGTACCCGGGCAGCGGGACGGACCGGTGTGCGAGGCTGCAGGGATGCAGATCGGCGCGCTCATCTTCCCCACCGACCACTCGATCCGGACCGACCGGTTGGCCATCGAGCTCGAGGCGCGCGGCTTTGAGTCGCTCTGGGTCACCGAGCACACCCATATCCCGGTGAGCCGGCGCACGCCGTGGCCCGGTGGACCCGAGCTCCCCGACATGTACCGCCGCACGCTCGACCCGTTCGTGGCGCTCGCGGCGGCGGCTTCGGTCACCGAACGACTCCTGCTCGGCACCGGCATCTCGCTCGTGGCGCAGCACCATCCCATCACGCTCGCCAAGACGGTGGCGTCGTTGGACCTCGTGTCGGACGGACGCTTCCTCTTTGGTATCGGCGTTGGCTGGAACGAGGACGAAATGGAGCATCACGGTGTGGACCCCAAGCAACGGCGTGCGGTGGCTCGAGAGTGCGTCCTTGCGATGAAGCGGCTCTGGACCGAGGAAGCGGCATCGTTCGACGGACGCTTCGTGAAGTTCTCGCCGTCGTGGAGTTGGCCCAAGCCCGTTCAGTCGCCCAACCCGCCGGTGATCATGGGCGGAGCGGGTGGACCGGTCACCTTCAAGCACATCATCGAGTACTGCGAGGGTTGGATGCCGATCCATGGCCGTCGCGAGATCGACGACAAGCTCCCGGTGCTTCGCTCGATGGCGGCCGATGCGGGTCGTGACCCTGACTCCATCGAGGTCGGCGTGTTCGGCTGCCCGCCCAAGCCGGAGACCATCGAGCGCTATCAGGCGCTCGGGGTGAAGCGGATTGCGCTGTCGCTGCCGCCCGAGGGAGCCGACACAGTGCTGCCACTACTCGACCGCTACGCCTCGCTCGTCGAGCAGTTCTCGGGCCGATAGCGGGTCGGGCCTCGGCGGGCAGAACCCGCCCCGCTAACGACGCGGTCCCTCCCACGCCTCGACCATCCACGGCCGCTGGCGGTGGAGCTGCCGTCCGAGATAGGAGCGCACTCGTTCGTCGCCGGGGTGTGCGCCCACGTACTCGTCGAGTACGGCGCGCAGCGCAACGGCCTCCTCTACGAGGAGCGCGAGCGACGGATACTGCGACGGATCGGGTGCGGCGGGTGTGGCGACCCCGAGTTCGCCGAGCAGTGCGCGCAGATCGCGGTTGTCGTGCCAGAGCGCCTCGGGCTCGTGGGCAGCGCGGGCACGGAGGTGCCGCAGCAGGTTCGACACAGTGAGCACGATGCTCGACGCATACGGATCGCGGACATCGGGCTTGATGATGTCGTCGACGCTTGCAATCACGTTGGCGAACACCTCGTCGAGTGTGGGGCGGAGCATGTCATCGACCTCCCTGCGCGATCGTGCTGCGTGACTCGGACTGCGGCTCGAAGCCCGCCGCGAATGCCATACGGAGCGTGGCGACGTGAGACATCTCGGTGCCCACCCACGCAAGACGCGCGTTGCGGTCGTGGTGCTCGACCATGCACTTCGTGGCGTGGTTGGTGAACGAGAACATCACCAGCGCGTACAGACGCCGGTAGAAGGCGATGTGCTCGGCGGTCACGCCGATGCCGCTGATCCCGTTGTAGTACGCGAGGGCCTCGGTCTCGTCCCAGAGGAGATCCTGACACTGTGCGAGGTCGTAGGCAGGGTCGCACAGCCGGGCGAGCTCCCAGTCGCTCATGGCGACGATCTCGCCGCCTCGCCACACCTCCTCACCGAGACCGTTCGTGCCCTTGCAGAGCGAGATGCGCGGTGCCGGAAAGCGTCGTGCCTCGACGCGGAAGTGCGCAACCGCCTCGGTCACCACGGGACTCGGCTCCACGAGATGTTCGGAGATCGCGCGAGCGAAATACTCCACCGCCAGCACTGCGCACTCGCGCTCCGACGCCGGCACATCGAAGATCTCCCCGAAACCGAGTGCCGCCCAGTCACACGTGTGCAGCGCAGCGAGTCTGCGGAGATGCTCCATGCCGGCCCGCCGACGAACCTCGGGATCGGGCCATCCGGCTATGCGCCAGTCGCCTTCCACCTGTTCACGCGCGTACGCGGGTCGTCCGGCGGGCCCGACCTCGGTGTACCAGAGGGGCCGCGCCACGGGGACGGGTCCGCCGGGTTGAGCGAGCCGTCGGTAGATCTCGTACTCGTGACGCAACGGGATGGGGTCCACGCTGCCGCCGGGAAGGTCCTGGCGAATGGTGAACTCGCCTGCGTCGCAGTTCACTAGCCAGGTCTCGCGCGAGACACCGCGCGGGAACTTGGTGAGACGCACGGCTCCCGGGTCGCGGCCAAGTCCCTCACGCAACCACTGTGTTACTGCATCGGCTTCCAACGCTGCGCTCCCGTGGTGTGTTCGTGGACGTGTGCGGGTGGTCAGGAGGCCGAGTGCGGACGGCTCGGCGGGTCGCCCGCCTCGAAGCCGTAGGGCGTGTAGCGGCCGTCCAGGAACAGTTCGGTGTGCGCTGCTCCGCGACTCACGGTTCCGTCGGGAGCGGTGGTGGTGACGCGGGACAGGTACTCCACGCCGTAGGCGATCGGCATCTGACGCCCGTCGTACGCCGTGTGTGCGTAGGGCTGCACCGACCAGTCGAAGCTGTCCCACTCCTGCTGCACGCCGGGGCCGTGGTACGTGTACATCGAGCCGCCGTCCTTCCAGCTTCCCGGCCCGTACCCGATGGGGTGCGGGTTCCACGGCTGGCCGACTGGTTCGAAGAGCTGTCGCCACGTGCCACCCTCCTCGTCGGTGAGCGTGAGCGATGCCTGCTTCATGATGCGCGTACCGGGACGGAACTCGATGTGGTGGTGACCAGCGACGAGGCGCAGGTGTCGCCCGTCCGGTCCCCAGTCGATACCGCCGTCGAAGGGTGTCCCGAAGGTGTCGTTCATGCGCACCTGCTCACCGTCCTCGGACTCGTGCAGGTGGTAGAAGCCGCTGAAGCGAGGGCCAGTGTCGGGCTGCTGCCCCTGACCGAAGTTGGTCCAGAAGCGCAGTGCCCGGCGCACTGCAGGAACCTCGCGCGGCGGGAGCCACTTGCGGGCCGGTGCGAGCGGGGCACGTTCGGCGTACAGGCCCCACGAGTGGTCACGGCTCGCGTACCAACCGGTTGCGGGAGACACCTCGAACCTCTGGCCCCGGAACTCGATCCACCCGACTCCCACGCCGCTCTGGCTGTAGCGCGTCTGGTCGGTGGTGCGGCGCCCACGGCTCCACGCGAGGTGGTGCTCTTCTTCGTAGGCGCGAGAGACACCGATCCAGTGGATGTCGAACCGCAGTTCGCTGTCGTTGTCACCGAGGGTGAGGTGGATGTCCTCGAAGGGGCGCACGAAGTCGTACCGCAGGGGACCGATGTGGGTGTCGCACACCGGTCGCCACTCGCGCGAGAAGCGAGCCGTGTACTGCTGGCCGCGGAACATGACGCCGGCGTACCCGCCGATCATGTCGGTGTTCTGGTTGACGCGCAAGCCTGTCATCAGGAACAGGTCGGCGTCTGCGCAGAACACACTGAAGAAGTACCCGTCGTCGAAGGAGTAGTCGGTGATGTTCGACTCGGCGAATGGGTAGGGGGTCTGGTGGATGGGGAACTCGTCGTAACGCGTGAGCACGGCGCGACCGTACGCCGTGCTGGGTCAGCGTGCCGAGTGGCTCAGGTGCGCCGTTGTCAGGTTGACGGGTTCACGACTGGGATCGCGCGACCACGGCCTTGAGCCGCTGGGCGAGGTCGTAGAAGTCCATCGCCCCGAGGCCGGTGACGGCGTCGTAGCCGGGAGTGGCGCTGCAGCACCCGACCCCGTGCACATCGTTGCTGCCCGACACGATGTCGAGGTAGACGCCCGAACTGTCCCCCGATGCAGCACGGTTGCGTGCCACGGCATAGAGACCGGGATTCAGCGCACCGAGCCGTAGCGGCGTGCCATCGGGCTCAGCGAGATACGACAGGATGAGTGCCGTGCCCGCGGCAGCCCCCGGGGCCGTGGCCGAGGTGCCGCCGTCGACCTCCCAGATGCACACACCTGCGGTGTCACAGAGGGGGATCGGGCCGATGTTCGCCGGGTCGGCAAGGAAGGCAACGTCGGGCACGACGCGTGCGGTGCCCGGCAGTCCGATGTCGGCCTGCCACGACGGCCGGGCGATGCGACTGGTGCGTCCACCCCCGCCGCCGTACCCGTTGGCCCCCCAGGCCACCTCATCGGTGATCTTGCCGTCGGCGACGACGAAGCTGGTCCCGCCGACGCCAACGACCCATTGCGAAGAAGCCGGGTACTGGACTGCCTCGGAGAGGTCGTCGGGGGCGCACGACGAGGAACCGAAATCGCCGGTGGACGCGATGACGCTGGTTCCCATGGCCGCCAACCCCATGAGGACCCGCTCGCTCGTTGAGATTTCGGCATCGGTGAGTTGCTTCTCGCAGAACCCGAGACTCAACGAGATCAGGTGTGGCAGCCCATTGGGACCATCGGCGCTGGCCGCCACGGCGGCAAGACTGACGGCGACGGGGGAGTACGGGTTCACCTGGTACACGTCGATGGCGCCCAGGCTCGGGGCAACGAGCGCGGCGGCGATGATGTCCAGGGTGGCCTCGACTGCCCGAGAATCGAACACCTCGGGGCTCGATCCATCGACGTTGATGACGTTGACCGGCGGGAACTTGACCCGCGGTCGGCAGGCGGCAAACACGCGCAATGCCTGCTGCGAGGTGGGCGAGACCTCGATCATTGCGATGCGCACGCCCTTGCCGGTGCCGCCCGCGTCGATCAGCGGTTGCATCCCGTAGTGCGTGCGCAGCAGCGGCCCGAGACCCTTGGCCGGCGGGCACGACGGATCCCCGGGCGCTGGGTCTGTGGGCGGCGGGTCTGCGGGCGGTGCGACAGTGGTGGTGGTGTCCCGGTCGGTGCCTGCGATGAGGCCCACGATCTCGGTGGCGTAGGCAGCGAGGCTCTTGGGGATCTCGACGGGTTTGGCCGGCAGCACCACCACGCCTGCGGCACCCA
>JAULYZ010000061.1:0-6574 GCA_032117595.1 Acidimicrobiia bacterium
CGCTGCAAGGAGTGCGACGAGACCTTCGAGCTCCGTCGCTCGATGTCTGAGTCCAATGATCCGGCCCCGTGCTCGAGCGGCCATGTCAACAGCGTGAAGTTGTTGTCGGTCTTTGCATCGGTGGGCAGTGGCACCTCGGGTGGTCCGGCTCCCGCACCGATGCCGAGCGGCGGCGGTGGCTGCGGCTCCGGTTGCGGCTGCGCCCACTGACCTCGTCGGCGTGGCAATCCTGGTCGACGAGCCGATCTGGTGGTTCAAGGGTCGGCGCTGGTGCCACATGGTGAGCGATGTGAGCCTCGATGAGCTCCACGCCTTCGCCGAGGGGTTGGGGATTCCGCGGCGTGGTTTCCAGGGCGATCACTACGACCTTCCCGAACAGCTCCGGCCGGACGCGATTGCCCGTGGTGCCAGCGAGGTGCCGGGTCGGGAACTGTTGCGCCGGCTGCAACTCGCTGGGCTGCGCCTGAGCCCCGCAGAACGTCGGGCCCGCTTCGGAGCCATCGCCTACCCGGAGTCGTCCGACGGCGGGCGCTAGCCGTCGGGGCCGGGCCATCGCGCCACGCCGCCCGCAGCGGCGCACACCGCCACAGCAGTGTGCTCGTCCATCACGAACCAGTCGATCAGCTCGATGGCTGCACCGTCGAACAGGGCATCGATGTGCCGCCACCGGTCGAGATCGTTCAGGGTGAAGGGGTGTCCGGGGCGGGACGAGGCGAGCACCGCTGACTGAACGGCAAGGTCGTGGGTGAGATGGGTGACCGCCTCGGCTGCATCAACGACATCATCGGCCGTCTGCTCGCCGTCGAAGACCAGTACTGCGCAGACGCGGTACGCCTGATCGAGCAACAGGCACAGCACCTCGGCGGTGCGGGGCTGGTGGAGCAGGCGCTCGATGGTGGCGAGTGCACGCTCGGGTGATTGCAGCGATGGGCTGATTGGCTCGTGACGGGCACGGCCGTGGCGGCGTGGGGACATGGCGAACCTCCGGTGGGAACCGGGGAAGCCGGATGCGGCTCAACCTACGACGGGGGTGGCACAGGGATTCAGCGGCGGAACGTGTTGAGCACATCGTGGGACACCACGAAGCACAGCACCACCGACACCGCCACCACCGCGAGCGGCACGAGCCACACAGCCCACGTGGGGATGCGTCGCTGGCGCGGGGCCAGCATCACACTGCCGCAGATGACACCGCCTGCGAGCCCGCCGAGGTGGCCGCCGATGGAGATGCCGCTGATGGTGAAGGTGATGAGCAGGTTCAGCAGCAGTGTCGTGCCGATGCCCGACTGCATCAGGGAGATCCCGCGCTGGCGCATACCCACCGCGGCGGCACCCATGAGACCGAACACTGCGCCCGACGCGCCGGCCGTGATGCCGAAACCCGGCTGCAGCATGAGCGCGCCCGCAGTGCCCGCGAGCATGGAGGCGAGGTAGAGCGCAAGGAAGCGGACCTGGCCGATAGCGGGCTCCACGAACCGCCCGAGGAAGTACAGGCTCACCATGTTCATCACGAGGTGGAACAGCCCGAAGTGGGTGAAACCCGAGGTGACGATCCGGTACCACTCGCCGGCATCGACGAAATAGCGGTTGACCGCGAGCTCGTACTCGCCCCGGTGCACACCGCGGGCAACGAGCGGTGAGCTCAGTGTGTAGACGGCCACACCGACGTTTGCGGCGATGAGGGCAAAGGTTGCCGCCGTGCCGCCGCGCGTGGCGTTCCAGCGGCGGAGTCGCTCGGGTGCCGGGGCGCGCGTGGAGCGCACGCAGTCGGGACACAGCGATCCCACCGAACCGGGTACGAGGCAGTCGTTGCAGGCGAGTCGCTCGCAGCGCGTACAACGCCGGTAGGCAGGTCGGTTCCCGTGCTTGTAACAGACAGCGGCGCCAGCAGGATCGGGCGCACCCGAGAAGGGTGGCGGGGCCGGTGATCCGGGCGGCGGGGTCGACGGCGGTGGAGGAGGAGGCGGGAGGCTCACGACTGGGAGTCCTCGTACCAGCGACGCATCCCATCCCACGAATAGATGCCGGTGTCGTGTCCGTCGTCCCAACGGATCGACAATCCCCAGGCGCCGACCAGTGACGCGTCGACGATGACCGGACTCTCCCGGCCCGGGGACGGGCTCCACGGATCGCGGCCGCGCTCCCGTGCACCTTGGCAGCCCGCACACGGGCAGGCCTGGCGCAGGTCGGTGAGCCGGAACGACGCCTCGACCCCGTCATCGAACACCACGGTCACCGAACGCTCCCGTTCGATGCTCACATCGACTACCTCGGCCATGACACTCCCGACGGTATCGCCGCCCGGGTGCGCCCACTCCGCGCCCCGGTGTGTCGCAACGTAGAGTCCCGGTGGTGACCGGCCGTCTCATCGCCACTCTCGTGCCCCTGGTGCTGCTTCTGGGGGTGGCAGCACTCGGGAAGGGTGGCCTGCGGGCGGCACCGCTCGTTGCCGTCGGCCTCGTGTGGGGTCTGCTCAGCACCTGGATCGTGGTGGACCTCAACAACTCGTGGGCCACCACCTTCGGGATCACCTCGGTGTACGTCCTCGGTGCGCCCATCATCGAGGAGATCGGCAAGTCGCTCTTGGCGCCGGTGCTCACCGGGATGCGACGGTGCTCGTGGTTCGTCGACGGTGCGGTGATCGGCCTTGCCTCTGGCACCGGCTTCGCCATCCGCGAGAACTGGGTGTATCTCGACCGCGACCACACCGGTGGCGTTGCGCTGGCCGTCGCCCGGGTCACCTCCACCAACCTCATGCACGCTGGCTGCAGTGCCATCGTGGCCGCAGCATTCGCTGCAGCAGCACGGCGCGGTGTGTTCACCCGAGTTGTCGTCGGGCTCGTCGGCCTCGTGGCGGCGATGGGTATCCATTCAGGTTTCAACCGGCTCACGCGTGTGTCGGCGCCGTCGCCGGCCATCATCACCGCCGTCGGGGTGCTCGCCTTCGTGTACGCGACCGGCATCGTCGCTCTCGGCATCCCGGTGTCTGCGCGGTGGGCGCGCCGCGACATGGAGGCGCGCGGCCTCAGCGCGAGCGAACAGGTGGCACTCGCCGGCGGCAGCTCGGTGGACGATCTGCTCGACGAGTTCGAGGAACGTTTCGGCAAGGAGGCGGGTGAGCACGCGACGGCGCTCATCGAGTTGCAGCGCCGGATCGGCATTCTTTCGCGCGGCGGCACCAGCGACGATCGCGACATTGCCCGTCTCACCGACGAGGCCGACGAACTGCGCCGCCGCATCGGCGTGTTCCCCATGATGTGGCTGCGCTCGCACCTCCCGGTGAACCCCGCAGAGGCCGGATTGTTCGCCGATCTCGGTGCCGCCGTCACGGCGTCGGGAACCGGCGACGGTCAGCCCGTGCTCAGCGGACTGTGGGCCAACCTCGGTGCAGCCACGAACGACCTTCCCGCACCCGATGCACCACGGGGAACCGGGTCGGAATCCTGAACCCATTGCGCGGTACGGTTGGACAGTCCCGGACCCAGTGCCGGTCATCGATGAAGATCCCGAAAGGTGGACGCCCATGCTGTGCGCCCAATGCGACGAGACCGCACGAGGAACGTGCAGGTTCTGCGGGCGGGCCGTGTGCTCCTCGCACCAGCAGCCGCTGCCCTACATCATCGGACTCTTTGCCCAGGACCCCACCAAGGCCATCGTGGTGGGCGGCGCACTGTGGTGCGGAACGTGCCGCCCGCAGCCCGAGCCCATCGCCATGCCGGAGCTGAGATGAGCGATCCCAAGCCCACTCCCGGCGGCGGCCTCTTCGCGGGGCTCGGCGAGCGCATCAGCGAGGCCGAGGCGCGCACGCCCAAGCCCACCATGAACATGGCGGAGTTGCTCGAGCTCCCGACCGACCAGCGTCGGCTCGTGCGGCACCTGCTCCGTGCGGATTCGCCGCCCACGGCTGCCGAGTGTGCAGCGGCACTCGAACTCACCCTCGACCAGGTGAATGCACTCGTCGGCCACCTCACGCTCATCGGCCTCGTGGAGATCACCAGCGGCAGGCTGCGCGCCATCGCGGGTTGGCGTTCGAGCCGGATGCCACCCGGTGGTGTGTGGTCGTCGCTCACCGACCTCTAGTCGAGGTACTCGCCGTCAGTTCAGGTACTGGCAGAGCCCGCGCTTCACGAACCGGCCGTGTCCGGGCCGACCGTGGTACTGATCGTTCTCGATGAGCACCGTGCCGCGTGACATCACGAGATCGATCTTGCCGTCGATCACCATGCCCTCGTACACCGAGTAGTCCATGTTCATGTGGTGCTTCTTGCCCACACCGATCTCGGTACGGCCCTTGGGGTCCCACACCACCACATCGGCGTCGGAGCCCGGAGCGATGATTCCCTTCTTCGGGAACATCCCGAAGAGCCGCGCCGGGGTGGTGCAGCAGGTGTCGACCCAGCGCTCGAGGCTCAGTTGGCCGGCCACCACGCCCTGATAGATGAGCTCGAGCCGATGCTCGATGCCGCCGAGGCCATTGGGGATCTTGGAGAAGTTGCCGAGCCCGAGCTCTTTCTGGTCCTTCATGCAGAACGGGCAGTGATCGGTGGCCACGACAGCGAGCTCGTTCATCCGGAGGCCCTTCCACAGATCGGCGCGGTGGTTGCGGTGATCGTGGATGGAACGGATGGGTGGGGAGCACACGTATTTCGCCCCCTCGAAACCGGGTCGGTCGAGCGTGCCCTCGAGCGTGAGGTAGAGGTACTGCGGACACGTCTCGCCGAACACGTTCTGGCCGCGATGCCGTGCCTCGGCCACTTCGTCGAGTGCCTCGGCCGCTGACATGTGCACGATGTAGAGCGGAACGTTTCCCGCCACCTTGGCGAGCACGATGGCGCGGTGCGTGGCCTCGCCCTCCAGCTCGGGCGGGCGCGTGAAGGAGTGGAAGCGGGGGTCGGTCTCGCCGCGGGCGAGCGCCTGCGCGATGAGGACGTCGATAGCGATGCCGTTCTCGGCATGCATCAGGATGAGCCCGCCGGTCTCCGAAGCGTTCTGCATGGCGCGCAGGATCTGTCCGTCGTCGCTGTAGCAGTTGCCGGGATACGCCATGAAGAACTTGAAACTCGTGACACCCTCGTGCTCGGTGAGGTAGGTCATGGCCTTCAGCGACTCGTCGTCGAGCGTGCTGATCATCTGGGTGAAGGAGTAGTCGACCGCGCACTTGCCGGCCGCCTTTGCGTGCCACTCGGCGAGGCCGTCGTGGACGCTGCCGTTGGTCTCCTGATTGGCCATGTCCACCACGGTGGTGACGCCGCCCCAGGCTGCTGCACGCGTGCCCGTCTCGAAGGTGTCGGACACCACGGTGCCCGCCAGCGGGAGCTCGAGGTGCGTGTGCACGTCGACCCCACCGGGAATCACGTATTTACCCGTTGCATCGATCACACGGTGTCCGTCGCGCGGCGCGCTGCCCGGGAGGAACAGCGCGGCGATGCGCTCGCCCTCGATGAGTACGTCCTGGGCGATGCAGCCCGACGGGCTGATGACGGTGCCGTTGGTGATCAGGGTCCCCATACCGGGATCAGACTACGTACTTGTCCGCCTCGGCAAGAGCCTCATCGAGGATCGACAGGCCGAGCCGCACCTCGTCGTCGGGTGTGGTGAGCGGTGGGCACACGTGAATGCGGTTGAAGTGGCTGAAGGGCCACAGGCCGCGTGCCTTGCACGCGCCCACCACCTCGTTGATCGGTGCTGCCGCCGGACCTGCTGCGTTGTACGGCACGAGGGGCTCGCGAGAGTCGCGGTTGCGGACGAGTTCCACCGCCCAGAAGCAGCCGAGGCCGCGCACGTCGCCGACCGACGGGTGCTTCTTCGCGAGTTCGCGGAGGCCCGGGCCGATGACGGTCTCGCCGAGGCGCCTTGCGTTCTCGACGATGCCTTCCTCCTTGAAGATCTTGATGCTGGCTGCAGCCGATGCGCAGGCGAGCGGGTGGCCCGAATAGGTGAGGCCGCCCGGGAACGGGCGCTCACGGAAGGTGGAGGCCACGCGGTCGGAGATGATGACACCACCGAGTGGGAGGTATCCCGAGTTCACGCCCTTTGCGAAGCAGATGAGGTCGGGGACAACGTTCCAGTGATCGACAGCGAACCACTCGCCGCACCGGCCGAATCCGCACATCACCTCGTCGCAGATCATCACGATGCCGTGACGGTCGCAGAGGTCGCGCACACCCTGCAGGTAGCCATCGGGCGGCACGAGGATGCCGTTGGTGCCCACAACGGACTCGAGGATGATGGCCGCCACGTTCTGCGCGCCCTCCACCATGAGGGTGTCCTCGAGGTGACGCAGCGCCCGTTCGCACTCCTGTGCCTCGGAGGTCGAGTGGAACGCGGAGCGGTACGGGTACGGACCCCAGAAGCGCACGATGCCCGGGATGCCCGGTTCGCTGCCCCAGCGGCGGGGTTCACCGGTCATCGTCATCGCGCCGGCCGTGGCACCGTGATAGCTGCGGTAGGCGGCGAGCACCTTGTGGCGCCCCGTGTGAACGCGCGCCATCTTGATGGCGTTCTCGGTGGCCTCTGCGCCGCCGTTGGTGAAGAACACCATGTTGAGGTCGCCGGGGGCGACCTCGGCAATGAG
>JAULYZ010000062.1:0-15481 GCA_032117595.1 Acidimicrobiia bacterium
CGCGCGAGTCGATGGTGGTGGTGTCGACGTAGGCGAATTCGGTGAGTGGTGTGTTGGGGTCGTAGATCCCCGCGCGTGCTTGATCGAGAGAACGAACCTTCGCCTCACCAACGAGGTACGCGTCGGCCAATCGCGGTTCGTAGGAGTACACAGCATTGGGTCCGGTCTGCCCTTGAGACGTCCACCCCGATCCGACCGAGCCGGCGTAACCGCTCGCAAGGAGCGTGGTGGTACGGAGGATGTCCGGTACCCAACCCCCCTGCCAGAACCCGGGCGCTGGGACGTATCCGTTGTACGCCATCCCGCCGAGTGTGTCGGAGTAGTCGACTTGGAGGAGCGGGTCGTAGCCATTCACGCTGAGACTGCGGTGCCCCACCACCTCGGGCCAGAACGAGCTCGCGTCAGCGATGTCACTCGCCCAACGGTCGAGCCCGCCGGGTGCATCAATCGCCCCACCGAACGGGGGCGGCGAGTCGTTGAACGTCTCGGACACCGCTGCAACGGGAAGACCCTGAGCGCGCCACGGAGCGGCGATGACGAAGAGACCGAGGTCCAGTGCGCACACCAGCGCAAGTGCCGCCGTGCCCAGCAATCGAGATCGCGCGATGACGAGACCTGTAAGGCCGAGGAGGAGCACGAGCGCGACCGGAAGGAACCTCGCACGCACCCCGGCGCTCCCCTGCAGCATGCTCCCTCCGAGATCGGTGAGAGCAGGCAGCACAAGCATCAGCCCCATGAAGATCACGGCAGCGACAACGACGCGTTGTGCCCACAGCCGAGGCGCGCGCAGAAACTCCCGGGCGCCGGCACCAGCCAAAATCGCCACGGCAAGGTTGGTCCAGAGGAGATTGCGGCTCCATGCCCGGAAGCGACTCGCAAATGGCACCCAGTCATAGACGATCGGCCCGAGCGGTGTGCTCCCGCCCAACGCAGTGAGCACCCCAAGAACACCGAGGAGCATCAGTGCGAAACTCAAGCGGTGTCGGCGCAGACCGACCACACCGATGATTGCAAGAGCCATCATCGTGATGCCGAGATAATTGGCCACCTCATGTTGGAGCGATCCCCCAAGCCACGCTGTCCGGCCGATCGGACCGGCACCGGTGCCACCGAGCAGACCTGGGACGAGCAACGTGGACAGGTGTTTCGGGGCGGCCGCAAACTCAAACGCTGCGGCTTCACTCAGTCCTGGGCGAACGCTTGATTTGCTGAACGAGAGTTGTGAGACCAGTTGAACAGCACCAAGTGCAACCCCCAAGACGATAGAGCCGCCTACACGGAGCCACGGGACAAGTCCGCTCTTGCGGCGCACGAGCTCGAAGACAGCGCAGACGCCGAGAGCAATCAGAGCGATCCACATCAGCTGTGTGAGTTGCAGCGCCATGGCGCCGATGAGGAGTGCCAGCAAGGCGCAGTTGCGCAGGCGCGGGCCAGCAATCACTGCGTCGAGGGCGAGAAGCGACCAGGGCAGCACCGTGAGGCCAACCACGTAGGGAAGAAACATCGAGTGATAGATGAAATAACCGTTGAGGGTTCCACCAATAGCGACAACGACGGCACCCGCCAGCGAACCCCATCTGCGCCACGCCCAGGTGTACCAACCGGCTGTCATCAGCCAGAGGTGAACGAAGAACCAGACGCGAAATGCCGTGAGCGGAGCGAGTAAGCCGAAGATGGCGTTCGGAAGGTAGAAGATCGCCGATTGGCCCGCACCCAAGGCATTGAAACCACCAAACATGTTTCCCCACCACAGGGGAGACGTGCCGGACCAGACGTTGTCCCATGCCGCCGTGTATCTAGGGATATACGCGGCAACTGAGTCGCCCCACAGCATGGTGCGGCGGCCGACCAGCACTTCGAAGAAGGGAAGCGTTGTACACAACAGCGAGGCAGCAAGAGCGATGAGCCTGCGCCACCCAGGTGACAGCGCTGAGCAGCGTCGTTCGAATGCTGCGTAGGTGCTGACGATCATCTCGTAGGGACCACCTGATCCGGAACCCGCGCAACCAGAAATGCACTGACACCGAACAACCGGTTCCATGGCAAACGGTGCTCGAGGCCGAGGAGAACCTTTAGTGCGAAGTTGATTGGCCGCGGGATTGAATCAAGATCGCTCGCTGCTACCCGTGATCGGCGAAGACGACGGATCACCCACACCGCCGGGAAGATGGTGGCGAAGAGGTATCTCTGATGCAGCACCGTCAGACCGCTTCGCTCCGCAACCAGTTTGAGTTCCGGTAGCCGGTATCGGCGGTAGTGCTCGAGAAACACGTCGTGTGAACTCCAGAGCGACATAAACGCCGGCACGGTGATGAGCACGAGCGTCCCTGGAGCTGCTTGTGAGACGTATCCGGCGAGCAGATCGGTGTCGTCGGGAACATGCTCCAAGACATCGATGAACAACAGAACTGTTGCGTTTCGCACGGACTCCGGGTCGGCCGAACGGACGTATCGCCATCGTCCGTTGTCCTCGATCCGGGAGTCCTCGGAGTAATTCGGGTCGACACACACGACGTATTCATCGGCGCCCGGTCGAGCAAGACCACGGGCGAGGAATCCGGACCCAGCGCCCACATCGACGAGGCGGAGATGGGAGACCGGCCAACGACGTAACGCACGCCGCAAGACCGACAACTTCGACTGGTAGTACCAGTGTTGGTCCGGATCGACGAGCGAGACCTCTTTCAGGTCCACGGTTGAGGCTTCCGGGAACAGCGGGTCGAAGTGGGTCTTGGCCTGACTACCAGCGCAGTGCACGGCACGGGAACCACCATCACAGAACCGATGCCAACCGTCTCACGCCGAGGACGCTAGTCCAGCGCTGGTCGTGGTGCGCCCGTTACCAGTGTGCGGTGGAGGTAGTGCAAGGCAGCCGTGGGACGCGTACCGGCGCTGCTCAGCTGAAGCTGCTGAGCGGCGCCTCGGGCTGGGCAAGACGCTGCTCGCCGGCCTCGATGGCGTCGAGCACGTGGATGGCGATGTCGCCCACCTTGATGCTGTCGGGGTCGATGCCCATCGCAGGGGCAGCGGCCTTCACGCCATCGTCGAGCATGATGTAGCAGAAGGGGCACGCAGTGGCGATGCGGGTGGCACCGGTGCTCAGTGCCTCCTGCGAGCGCTCGTCGTTCACCTTCTTGCCGATGGACTCCTCCATCCACATGCGGGCGCCGCCGGCGCCGCAGCACATGCCCTTGGTGCCATTGCGCGGCATCTCCACCACTTGCACGCCCTTGAGCGAACCGACCACCTTGCGCGGCGCCAGGTACACGTCGTTGTGGCGACCGAGGTAGCAGGAGTCGTGGTAGGCGACACGCTCCTCGAGCGAGGCCATGCTCACATCGAGCTTTCCGCTCTCGATCAACTGCTCGAGCAGCTCGCTGTGGTGGATCACCTCGTAGTTGCCGCCGAGCTGCGGGTACTCGTTCTTCAGCGTGTTGAAGCAGTGCGGGCACTGGGTGATGATCTTCTTCACGCCCATGCCGTTCATCATCTCGATGTTGGGCATGGCGAGCATCTGGAACAGGTACTCGTTGCCGGAGCGCCGGGCGGAGTCACCGGTGCACATCTCGGAGGGCCCGAGGATGGCCACGTCGATGCCCGCACGCTTGAGCAGCTTGGCCATCGACTGGGTGACCTTCTTGTTCTTGTCGTCGAACGAACCCGCGCAACCCACCCAGTAGAGGTACTCCTCGGTGAAGGCCTCACCCGGGTCCACGACCTTCACGTCGAGGTCCTTGGCCCAGTCGGCGCGCTCGCCCTGGTTCATGCCCCACGGGTTGCCCTGGTTCTCCATCGAGCGGTACGCGTTGCCGAGCTCGGTGGGGAAGTTGCTCTCCATGAGCGAGAGGTAGCGGCGCATGTCGAGGATCTTGTCGAGGATCTCGATGTTCACCGGGCAGATCTCGTCGCACGCCTTGCAGGTGGTGCAGCTCCACACCTCATCGGCGCTCACGCGCTCGAACAACGAGTTCGCCGTGATGGTGATCTCTTTGTCCACGCCGATGGGCGGCGTGATGTGCGCGTGCGTGGCGGTGGCCGCCATGACCTCACCGGTCTTCAGCACGATCTCACGCGGGTCGAGCGGCTTGCCCGTTGCGTGCGCAGGGCACACGCTCGTGCACCGACCGCACATCGTGCAGGCGTCGGTATCGAGCAACTGCTTCCAGGTGAAGTCCTCCACCACCGACGCGCCGAACGACTCGAGCGAGGTCTCCGCCAGGTTCGGCATCGGCTTCATCGCGCCCTTGGGGCGCTCGCGGTTGCGCAGGTACATGTTCAGCGGTGACGTGAACATGTGGCGCAGCATCGTCACCGGCAGAATCGCCAAGAAGAGCAGGAACGACACCACGTGCGACACCCAGAAGATCTGGTGCCAGCGCTCGACGGTCTCGATCTGCAGCGAGTCGAACCACGTGGCGATCGGGTAGCCGACGAAACTCCACTTCTCATGGGACTCGGTGCCCTCGGCGGCGATACGGACACCCTCTGCGAGGAAGCCGGTTGCACCGATGAGGAAGAACGTGCCGAGGATCACGGCGTGCTCGGGCTTGCTCTTGATGCGGATTCGGTAGGGGCGCTGCACGTAGCGGCGCAGGATCGCCCAGATGATGCCCACCATGAACACCACGCCGGCGAGATCGGCGATGAACGAGTACGCGAGGTAGGTCTTGCCGTGGAGGAACTTCGCGCTCTCGGGCAACTGGTGGTCGATCTCGAGGGTGGTGGTGACACCGAGCAGTACGAGGAACCCGAAATAGATCATCGAGTGCATGAGGCCTGCTGCGGAGTCGCGCAGCAGGGTCTGCATGTACACGCCCGCACGGAAGTCCTTGAGACGGTGTGCGAGGTTGCGGGCCGTGGTGCGCCGACGGTCCGGGCCGCCGCGCTCCCAGTTGCGCATGCGCTGCGCGAACGCCCAGGCGCCCCACACGAGGAAGATCGGCACCACCGTGTAGAACGCGATCTGCAGGGGTCCCGGGATGCCGCCGAAGGGCTCGCGAGTCACCTCGTTCTCGTTGTGCCAGTGGGTGATCTGCGGGAGGATGCCCGACACCACCGTGAACAGGCCCATGAAGACCCCGATGGCGAGGACGAGCTGGTGGGGGCGGAGGCGCTTGGGACCCGACGGGGCCGAGCTGGCCTCCTGCTGGTCGTGCGAGGCGTGGGTGCTCATGACGACCACGGACGCTAGCGCGCCGGGTCCCCGTCCAGAGAGGTGGTGTGACGCCTGCCCCGGAGCGCCGCTCGATGCGAAGGGCGGGCGATCGGTCGGTCAGCCGAAGTACTGGCGGTCGAAGTCCCGGATCCGCCCGGCGAGGTACTCGAGCATCTTGCGGTTGAGCGCAGGGACCGTCTCGATGGTCCCGAGAAACTCCCGTTGCGGAATCACGAGGAGGCGGCACTCGGTGTCGCACACCACCGTGGCCGTGCGGGGCCCGTGGTCGAACAGGGCAAGCTCACCCACGATGCCCCCGACCCCGACGGTGGCCAGTTTCTTGCCGTTGCGCCGCACCGTCACGGTGCCCGACAGCACGACGAAGGCCTCCCTGCCCATCTGACCCTGGTCGATGAGCTTCTGACCGGCCGCGGCCGTGATCTCGTCACCGGCTTTGAGGATGCGTTCGAGATCCTTCGTGGAGCAGTTCGAGAACAGCGGGACCCGACGGAGGTGCTCGAGCGATTCCTTCTTCGACGTCATGGCCGGATCCTACGACGGATGGTTCCCGGGCGCTCGTGGGCCCCCGTACGCTCGGACGCCAGTGATGCGTACACCGGCGATCCACAACGACGGGCCCCGGCCATGACGGTGCTCGTCGTCGGCGGGGCCGGGTACATCGGCTCGGTCACGGTGCGCGCACTTCTGGGCGCGGGTCGCACCGTGGTGGTCTACGACGATCTGTCCACCGGGTTCCGCGCAGCGGTCCCCGACGGTGTCGCCTTCGTGCAGGGATCGACCCACGATGCGGCGGCGCTGGAGGCCGTGGTTGCCGAGCACGGTGTGGACGTCGCCGTGCACTTCGCAGCGAAGAAGGCGGCGGGCGAGTCGATGAACCAGCCCGAGCGGTACTTCGCCGAGAACGTGGCGGGCTCCAACACCCTTCTCGGGGCACTCGTGCGCGCCGGCGTGCACCGGGTGGTGTTCTCGTCGTCGGCAGCGGTGTACGGCAACGCGACCCAACTCCCCATCCACGAGGACTCACCGAAGCATCCCGAGAACCCGTACGGCGAGTCGAAACTCATCGTCGAACAGATGCTCGGGTGGTTCGACCGCTGTCACGGCCTGCGCAGCGTGAGCCTGCGCTACTTCAATGCCGCCGGCGCCACCGACGACGGTGCAGTGGGCGAAGACTTTGCGCACAGCACCAACCTCGTGCCGGTGCTCATGAAAGCGGTGCTCGGGCGTCGCGGACCGCTTGAGGTCTTCGGAACCGACTACCCCACACGCGACGGCACCGCTATCCGCGACTACGTGCATGTCGAGGACCTCGCTGCCGGCCATGTCCGCGCCGTGGAGTACCTCGAACGCGGTGGCTCAACCACGTCGATCAACCTCGGTACTGCGCGGGGTTCGTCGGTGTGGGAGATCGTGCGCGCCGCCGAGGCTGTCATCGGGGCGCCGGTTCCCCATGTTGCAGCGCCACGTCGTGCCGGTGACGCCGTCGAGCTCTACGCCGACATCTCACGGGCTCGTGCACTGCTCGGTTGGGAACCGGTGCGCAACATCAACGCCATCATGGAATCCGAGTGGAAATGGCGGCAGCACCGCCCCGACGGCTTCGGGGCGTGAGGCGGTCTCAGCGCTTGGAGGCCTGGGCGGCAACGGCTGCGGCCGCAGCAGCAATCGCTTCTGGATCGCCGAGGTACTCCACCGAGGTCACGCCGAGGGCATCGTCGAACCGGTAGCGGCGCGGCACGCCGGTGGGGATGTTCAGTTCGGCGATGTCGGAATCGGAGATGTGCTCGAGGTGCTTCACGAGCGCGCGCAGCGAGTTGCCGTGCGCCACCACCAACACATCGAGGCCGGCCTGCAGTTGCGGCACCACCACGTCGTGCCAGTAGGGCAGCACCCGCGCCACCACATCTTTGAGGCACTCCGATGCCGGCAGAACATCGGCGGGCAGGCGTCGGTAGCGCGGATCGTTCACCGGGTGCTCGGGGCTCGAGGTGTCCACCGGCGGCGGCGGCACGTCGTAGCTGCGGCGCCACAGGAGCGTCTGGGCCTCGCCGTGGCGTTCCGTGGTGGCCTTCTTGTCGAGACCCTGCAGCGCTCCGTAGTGACGCTCGTTGAGGCGCCACGTGCGCTGCACCGGGAGCCACACCTCACCGAGCTCGCTGAGTGCGAGGTGTGCGGTCATCACGGCCCGGGTGAGCAGGGACGTATGCACCACATCGAAGGCCATGCCGGCCCCGGCCAGCGTGCGGCCAGCCGCCTGTGCCTCCAGTGTCCCCTTCTCGGAGAGCGGGACATCGTGCCAACCCGTGAACAGGTTGCGCTGGTTCCACGTGCTCTCACCGTGGCGCAGGAGGACGAGCGTGCCGGTCATGGTCCCCGAACGGTACCGGCGGTGGCGTCGGGCGGGCGAGCCGCCGACTAGAAACACCGCATGCGAATCGGGATCACCGGCTTCTGCACCGACGAGACCATCCACCCCGTCGACCTTGCGCGTGCGGTGGAGGAGCGAGGGTTCGACTCGCTCTGGCTGCCCGAGCACAGCCACATCCCCACGAGCCGGCAATCGCCATGGCCCGGGAGCCTCACCGGCGAACCCCTGCCCGACTACTACTGGCGCTCACAGGACGCCTTCGTTGCGCTGTCGATGGCGGCTGCGGTCACCCAACGGATCCTCCTCGGAACCTCGATCACCCTCGTGGCCCAGCGCGACCCCATCTGGCTCGCCAAGCAGGTGGCGTCGCTCGACCACCTGTCGGGCGGGAGGGTGATTCTCGGCGTCGGCTACGGCTGGAACCGCGAAGAACTGGAGAACCACGGCGACGACTGGGCGAACCGGCGCGCCATCGTGCGCGAGCGCGTGCTTGCGATGCGGTCCCTGTGGACCGATGAGGTGGCGTCGTTCGAGGGCGAGTTCGTCAGCGTGGCTCCGTCGCTCGCCCGGCCCAAACCGGTGCAGCCGGGTGGGCCCAAGGTGGTGCTCGGTGGCGGGTTCGGGCCCAAGCTCATGGCATCGATCGCCGAGTGGGGCGATGGTTGGATGCCCATTACGGCGCGACCAAGCCTGGGCAAACGCCTCGACCCGCTGCGCGAGGCTTGCGCGCGGGCAGGTCGCGACTTCGCAGCGATGGACATCACGGTCATGGGTGCAACCGACGACCCGGCAGGGCTCGAGAGCCTTCAGTCCGAGGGGATCACACGCGCTGCGCTCACGCTCTGGCCGGCGAGTGCCGACGAGCATCTGCGCCAACTCGATGCGTGGGCTCCCCTCGCCGCACGGTTCAACGGCGAGTAGCGGTCAGTGTGCGCGCTGCGGACCGCGCACGAAGCGACCGGGAAGGTCGCCCGTGTGCGCGCCGTTCTCGAAGGTGACCGTGCCGGTCTTCACCGTGTACCGATAGCCGCTGGCGGTCTGCATGAGTCGACGTCCCCCGGCGGGGAGGTCGTGCACGATCGACGGCGGATGCGCAGCCACTGCGTTCATGTCGATGACGTTGATGTCGCCGAGCATGCCCGGTGCGACCACGCCGCGATCGAACCAGCCCACGTGTGCGGCGGTGCGCTGGGTGATGTGATGCACGAGCATCTCCACCGGCAGACGTTCGCCGCGCTCGCGGTCGCGTCCCCACAGAGCGAGCATCGTGGTGGAGAACGAACCGTCGGAGATGGCGCCGCAGTGAGCGCCTGCGTCCGAGAGACCGATGAGCGACTGCGGTGAGAGCAGCATCTCGCGCACATCGTCGAGGTTCTGGTGCGCCCAGTTGAAGAGCGGCATGTAGAACAACTGATTGCCGTCGCGCTGCAGCAGCAGGTCGTAGATGATCTCGCTCGGGCTGCGACCCGATGCAGCAGCCAGGCCCGCAACGGAGCGCTCCGGCGTGGGCTCGTAGTTGACCGGGTCCTCCATCGGGAACATCTTGTGGAAGCCCTTGGTGAGTTCGTGCACCATTCCCTCGCGCACGTCGTTTGCGTGCTCCTCGAGAATGCGTCGACGGATGTCGGGGTCCTGCATCTTGCGCACGCGCTCTGCGAGCGGGAGGTTCGCAATGGTGCGATACGTGCCCCCCGTCATGAACGGGTTGATCGAGGCGGTGAGACCGAGCAACACGCCGATCGGCCTCGGTGCCACCTGGTTCTTCACGTCGTAGCCCTCTGCGGTGAGCGAGTTCGCGAAGCTGGCCATCTCGCGCCAGCGGTCGGGCAGGAACTCGGGCTGCTGCACGGTCATCGACAACGGCCGCTTCACGCTGCGGACGAGTTGTGCCATCAGTGCAAGTTCGGCACGGGCGAAGTCCTCGTCGGGCGACTGGTACGCATCGGAGATCATCTGGATGACGCCCTGACCGAGGTCGGTGAGCGCCGAAGCGAGGGCGATGAGTTCGTCGGCCGAGGAGTAGCGCGTTCCGAGCGGAGCACCTTCCTTGGTGCGGTGGATGTAGGTGCGGCTCGTGGTGAAGCCAAGGGCGCCGGCCTGGATTCCCATCTTCACCTGGCGGTACATCTCAGCGAGCTCATCGGCGGTGGGTGCCTCGTTCGGATCAGCACCACGCTCGCCCATCACGTACGCGCGCAGCGGCGCGTGTGCCACCTGCGTGGCGACGTCGACGGCATAGGTGCGACGGTCGAGTGCGTCGAGGTACTCGGTGAAGGTCTCCCAGTCCCAGGTGAGCCCCTCGGCCAGCGCCGTACCCGGAATGTCCTCGACACCCTCGAGCATGGAGATGAGGAAGTCGTGATCGGTGGGCTTGGCGGGGGCGAACCCCACACCGCAGTTGCCCATCACCAGCGAGGTCACGCCGTGCACCGAGGAGGGTGCGAGGAGCGGGTCCCAGGTGACCTGGCCGTCGAAGTGGGTGTGGATGTCGACGAAGCCGGGGGTGACGAGGTGACCCTCGGCATCGAGGGTGCGGGTGGCGGTACCCGAGATGGACGGGCTCACCTCCACGATGCGGCCCCCGGAGATGGCCACATCGGCCCGACGACTGGGGGCGCCGGTGCCGTCGACGACCGTGCCCCCACGAATCACGAGATCGAACATGGGTGCATTGTGCCGTATCACAGCCGGTGAGGCGAGCGGCCCGGTCCATCGCCGCCCCGGCGGGGGCTGGGCAGGGCCCCGCAACCAGGTCTCCAGAACTTGAGTCATGACGACTCAAGTTTTCTCACTCTTGCGTTGTGGGAGTGATTCCGCGGCCGTTATCGTGCGGCCAAACCCCCATCCACTCCATCTCCCCCGGAGGCCTGTCATGCCCAAAGCAGTCGGAATCGACCTCGGCACCACCAACTCGGTGGTTGCATTCCTCGAGGCGGGCGACCCGGTCGTCATCCCGAACACGGAGGGAGCCCGCACCACCCCGTCGGTGGTGGCGTTCTCCAAGACCGGCGAGGTTCTTGTCGGTGAGGTGGCCAAGCGTCAGGCCATCACCAACCCCGACCGCACCTTCCGGTCGGTCAAGCGGCACATGGGCCAGAACTGGCACTCCGACGACATCGACGGCAAGAAGTACACCCCGCAGGAGATCTCGGCCCGCACGCTCATGAAGCTCAAGCGCGACGCAGAGGCCTACCTCGGCGACACGGTCACCCAGGCGGTCATCACCGTGCCCGCGTACTTCGACGACGCGCAGCGCACGGCCACCAAGGAAGCCGGCGCCATTGCCGGGCTCGAGGTGCTCCGGATCATCAACGAGCCCACGGCGGCCGCACTGGCCTATGGCCTCGACAAGGGGTCGGCCGATGAGACCGTGCTCGTGTTCGACCTCGGCGGCGGCACCTTCGACGTCTCGGTCCTCGAGATCGGCGACGGCGTGTTCGAGGTGAAGTCCACCAACGGCGACACCCACCTCGGCGGCGACGACTGGGACGATCGCATCATCAAGTGGCTCGTCGAGCGGTTCAAGGCCGCGCAGGGCATCGATCTCGGCACCGACCGCATGGCGGCCCAGCGACTCAAGGAAGCCGCCGAGAAGGCCAAGATCGAGCTGTCGCAGGTCCAGCAGACCCAGATCAACCTCCCGTTCATCACTGCCACACCGAACGGCCCACTGCACCTCGACGAGACGCTCTCGCGTTCGCAGTTCGAGCAGATGACCTCGGACCTGCTCGACAAGTGCCGCGTGGTCTTCGAGAAGGCGCTCGCCGATGCAGGCATCAGCAAGAGCCAACTGCACCACGTGATCATGGTGGGTGGTTCCACCCGTATGCCCATGGTGCAGGACCTCGTGAAGGGCCTTACCGGCAAGGATCCCCACAAGGGCGTCAACCCCGACGAAGTCGTTGCCATCGGTGCTGCCATCCAGGCCGGCGTGCTCCGCGGCGAGGTCAAGGACGTTCTCCTGCTCGACGTCACACCGCTCTCGCTCGGTATCGAGACCAAGGGTGGCGTGATGACCAAGCTCATCGAGCGCAACACCACCATCCCCACGCGTCGCAGTGAGGTGTTCACCACCGCCGAGGACATGCAGCCGTCGGTGGAGATCCACGTGCTGCAGGGCGAGCGTGAGATGGCGATGTACAACAAGACGCTCGGCAAGTTCCAGCTCGTCGACCTGCCTCCTGCGCCGCGTGGTGTTCCGCAGATCGAGGTCACCTTCGACATCGACGCCAACGGCATCGTGCACGTGTCGGCGAAGGACCGTGCTACTGGCAAGGAGCAGTCGATGACCATCACCGGTCAGTCGTCGCTCAACAAGGACGACATCGAGCGCATGGTGCGCGATGCCGAGCAGCATGCCGAGGACGACCGCCGCCGCAAGGAGGAGGCCGAGGTGCGCAATGCCGCCGACAACCTCGTGTACCAGACCGAGAAGGTGCTGCGCGAACAGGGCGACAAGGTGTCGGTCGACGAGCGCAGTGCGGTGGAGGGACCGCTCAGCGACCTGCGCAATGCGCTGCAGGGCAACGACAACGGCGCCATCAAGGAGGCGACCGATCGTCTCATGAGCGCCAGCCAGGCCTTCAGCCAGAAGCTGTACGAGTCAGCAGCCCGTGACACGAACGCAGCCGGCACCTCGGCGTCGGGTCAGGGTGCCGGTTCGGTGAACGACGACGAGATCGTCGACGCCGAGATCGTCGACGACAAGTGAGTCGCTGATGAACGGCGAGACGACCGAACAGTTCGGCGGCCAGTCCACCGACGAATCAGCCGGTGATTCCCACGACGCCGTGGGCGGCGAGGCCGCACCGTTGGATGGCAACGCAGCACCCGGTGACGACGATGCCGGCGCCGTGGTCGAGCACGACATCACGGCCCTGCTCTCCGAGCGCGATCAGTTCAAGGACATCGCGCTCCGACTGCAGGCCGACTTCGACAACTATCGAAAGCGAGTGGCCGGTCAGCAGGCCGACGAGGTGGATCGCTCAACCGGTCGACTCGCCGAGGCATTGCTGCCGGTACTCGATGCGTGCGAGGCAGCGTTCGCGCACGGCGTCAGCGGTGTGGAACCGATCTGGTCGGCACTCATCGGAGCACTCCAGAAGCAGGGCCTCGAGGCCCTCGACCTCGAGGGCAAGGAGTTCGACCCGAACCTGGCCGAAGCGGTGGTGCACGAACCCGGCGACGACGGCATCACCGTGGTGTCGGAGGTACTCCGCACGGGCTACCTCTGGAAGGGCCGCGTGCTTCGTGCAGCAATGGTGAAAGTGCGCGGCTGATCGGCGTTTCGCCGATCCGGTCGGCAGGTGTTCGAGGTCAGCGGTTGATGAAGGCGGCGAGACGTGAGGTTGGGGGAGGTGTGTGATGGCGGCGCAGCGTGAGTGGTTCGAGAAGAACTACTACGACGTCCTCGGGGTGTCCGAGTCGGCGTCGCAGAAGGACATCACCAAGGCCTACCGAAAACTCGCGCGTCAGTATCACCCCGACACCAACCCGGGGAACAGCGAAGCCGAGGAGCGCTTCAAGGACATCAGCGCTGCCTACGACGTGCTCGGCGATGAGGCCAAGCGCAAGGAGTACGACGAGGTGCGCCGCCTCGGCCCGATGGCCGGCGGTTTCGGCGGTGCGCGTCCGGGCCCGGGTGGCACGTATCGGTTCGATGTGGGCGGTGCCGATCTCGGCGATCTGCTCGGCAACTTCTTCGGCGGCGCAGGTGGCGCCGGCGGTGCGGGTCGTGCACGCAGTGGCGCAGGCCGCGGCGTGGGTCCCCAGCGCGGCGCCGACCTCGAGGCGTCACTCACCCTCGAGTTCGCCGATGCGGTGCACGGCATCACCACGAGTCTTCACCTCACCACCGATGCCCAGTGCGCAACGTGTTCGGGTTCGGGGGCCAAGCCCGGCACCCGGGTGAATGCGTGCGGGGTGTGCCGCGGCCGTGGCGTGGTCGACGACAACCAGGGCTTCTTCGCCTTCTCCTCCCCCTGCCGGGCGTGCGGCGGCAACGGCGTGTCCATCGAGTCGCCCTGCTCCACCTGCCGGGGCTCCGGGGTCGAGAAGCGGCCCCGCGAGGTGAAGGTACGCATTCCCGCCGGTGTCACCGATGGTCAGCGCATCCGCCTCAAAGAGCGCGGCGGCCCGGGACGCAACGGAGGTCCCGCCGGCGACCTGCTCGTCGAGTGCACGGTCCGGCCGCACGCAGTGTTCGGCCGTGATGGCGACCACCTCACCATCCGGGTGCCGGTGTCGTTCAGCGAGGCGGCGCTCGGGGCGGAGATCGAGGTGCCGACCCTCGACGGTCCTCGGGTGGTGCTGCGACTCAAGGCCGGAACCCAGAACGGCAGTCGCCACCGAATCAAGGGGCGCGGGATCGATACCGGTCGGCATCGCGGCGACCTCATCGTCACCGTCGACGTGGTGGTGCCCAAGCACCTCACGGAGTCGGAGCGTTCGGCGGTGGAGGCCCTGGCGACCGCTTCACAAACGTCCCCGCGTGCGGCACTCTTTGAGCAACTGTCGTCGAAGCCGGGAGAAGGGACCTCGCGATGACTCAGCACCGGGCGGTCTACGTCATCTCGGTTGCCGCCGAACTCGCCGGGATGCACCCCCAGACCCTGCGGATCTACGAGCGCAAGGGCCTCCTCGAGCCTGCCCGGACCGCCGGCGGGAACCGCCGGTACAGCGAGGCCGATATCGACCGTCTGCGCCGGATTGCCGAGCTCGCCGACCTGGGGATGAACCTGGCGGGTATCCGCCGGGTCATGCAGCTCGAGGACGAGGTGGCCCGGCTCCGGGCCGAGGTGGCCGAACTGCGTCAGGTGGTGGCGGCAGCCCAGACCGAGGTGGACCGTCGCAGCCCCCGCCGGGACCTCGTCCCGCTCCGCCAGGCCGTGGTGGTATTCGGACATTCCGTCTTGCCAACCGACTAGGTCGGCGCGTTATCGTGCTCACGCTGCGTCGTTACCTGACGACGAAAGGGAAAAATCATGATGCTCTCCCGCCGCAAGGCTCTGAAACTCGCTGGTGCCGCCGCTGTTGGCGCTGCCGGCGCCACCGTCACCGGCGTCGGGTCCGCCGAGGCTCTCCCCACCAAGTTGGGAACCGTGTACATCCCCCGTCTGTGGGGCAGGAAGTGGGTGTACCGGCGTAACCCGGTGACCCGGCGGTACACCCGGGTGCGGGTCAACAACACCAAGACGCTCTACAAGGGCACCTCGAACGCCGCACTCAACCGCGGCATCGGTCTGTGGCCCGATTCGGAGATGCCGGGCGGCAATGGCCACGTCCTGCTCTTTGCTCACCGCACGTCAGCCGGTGGACCGATGCGCAACTCCCACCTGCTCAAGGCCGAGGTGAAGGATCTGCTTCGTCCGGGCACCGTGCGCCCGCCGGACTCGGTGTTCATCGACTCGCACGAGTACATCATCGAGCAGATCCACGTGGTGCCGGCCAAGCCGGTGCACAACGTGCTGATCTACCCGCCCGAACTTCCGGGCGCCACCGGCGGCCGCCTCTCCATCGCCACGTGCTCGCTCAAGTCCGGCAGGCCCACCAGCCTGCAGTACCGCTTGGTGATCCGGGCACGGCTCAAGCCGGTCGACCCGCCGCCGCCGGTCTGAGCCGGCTCGACCCGCCGGTTTCGCCGGTCGGACAATCTCTCTACAGTGCGGGCATGGACCGCACTGCCGAATGGGCGGCGCTGCGCGCCGCCCATCTTCGTTCCCGCCCGGACCGTGGCGCGTCGACTGCCCGGGGAGTGCACCACGTGGCGCTGCTCTGTGCCGACGTGGAGCGGACGATCCGCTTCTACCAAGACCTCCTGGGCTTCCCGCTGACCGATCTGTTCGAGAACCGCGACTATGCGGGCTCCACCCACTTCTTCTTCGACATCGGCAACGGCAATGCGCTTGCATTCTTCGACCTTCCCGGACTCGAGCTCG
>JAULYZ010000063.1:0-6865 GCA_032117595.1 Acidimicrobiia bacterium
ACCGCGCACAACGAGCTCACCGGCGGTGATGCCTTCAATCGCTTCGACGGCGACCACGGCGAGATGGAGCAGGACGCTGTCGGTTGGGATCTCGCCACCGACACCGCCGTACTACGAACCGATGGCCCCGGCCACCGCCACGACTTCATGTCGTACGGCGGCGGCACGCAGTACGTCACCCTCGACACCTGGAACAAGGTGGCGGTTGCTCTCCGGGAGTCCAACTACCTCAGCAATACCGAGGGCCCCGACATCCGCGCCGGTTCAGCGCGAGCCACGGCAGACATCAAGACCCTCATCGTGACGGTGCGGGTCTCGGACGATTCGGTGACGTTGTCGCCGGTGAGCCGCACCTCTGTGGCCATCGCACCATCGGCACCGATCGCGAACCCAGCGGTAGAGATTCGTGTCTCGGGCACCAGTGGTACCGACACCGGACGCATGCTCACCGGGGCATTCACCCACGACCTCCAGATCTGGACTCCTGAGTACACGGTTGCCGTCGACGACCCGGGTGGCGCGCTGCGCATCGAGGTCATCGACACCGCCACCAAGCGTGTGCTGAAGACCTTCGAGAACGTGCAGGCAGTCGAGGCGACACCGCCCTCGCAGGACGAAGTGGCGAGTCCGGCCACCATGCCCATCATCCGCACCATCGGGGGCGACGCTGTCACCCCGCCGAACCGCACCGTCCGCTTCGACGCAGATGCACCGGGTGGGCTCGACGGCCTCACCATCGCCTGGCTCATCAACGGCGAACCGCGCCCCGAATACGACGGCCAGAGCTCCATCGATGTGGGTGCGCCCGTGGGAACGCATCGGGTCACGCTCCAGCTCTCCGACGGGAAGAACACCGGCAGCATCGACCACGTGTTCGTGATCGACGAGGACGCCGACCGTGACGGCCTCGGCGACACCTTCGAGCAGCAGTACCGCCTCGACCCACTGAGCCCGAACGACGCCGTGCTCGACGGCGACGCCGACGGTCTCGACAACGTCACCGAACAGCGCTGGGGCACCGACCCCACGACGGCAGACTCCGACAGCGACCGCTACCGCGACGATGTGGAGCTTGCCGGCGGTTCAGACCCCAACGACGACGCCTCGCTCCCGGTTGCCCTCCACTCGCGCCTCGGCGAACCCGTGCCGATGATCGGAGAGGGCGGTACGACCACCACCGACACCGTTGCGACCGCGAGCGGCGACGACGGCTCGCCGTTGCTCGGTGTGATCGTCACGATCGTGGCGCTGGCTGTCGTCGGAGCCGCTGCATCGGTGATCGTCGTCCGTCGTCGAGGTCGGGGCCGTACCACTACGGATTGACGCGCAGTGTGGAGCCACGGTCGTCGGGCAGCCGGCTCACCTCGATGCCCTTGTGGAGGCGCTCTTTCATCTCCTCCACGTGGGTGATGGCACCCACCATTCGGCCCGTGGACTGGATCATCTCGAGAGCGTTGATGGCATCGCCCAGCGACTGCTGGTCGAGCGAGCCGAATCCCTCATCGACGAACAGCGCGTCGAACTGCTTGCCGCTCGCCGATCCGCCGTGGCTCACCACATCGGCCAGGCCGAGTGCCAGTGCGAGCGAGGCCTGGAACTGCTCACCGCCCGACAACGAATTCGTGGCACGGGTCTTACCGGTGTGGGCATCGAAGACCTCGAGGCGCAGGCCGCCCTGGGTGTCGTCACGTCGGAGCGCGTAGCGACGATTCGTCATCCGGGCGAGGTGTTCGTTCGCGAAGGTGGTGACCACCTCGAGTTCGCGGGCGAGCACCCAACGCTCGAGGTTCACCTTCACCGGCCCCTTGCCGTTGCAGGCGAGAAAGACCCGCTGTGCCGTTGCCGCGGCGCGGCGCAGTCCGGCGGAATCGGCCCCCACCCGGTCGAGGTGACCGAGCGCGCCGGCTGCTGCGCCGAGCGCATTCGATGCCGTCACGAACTCGGTGTCGGTGGCCTCAGCGGCGGACTCCGCCTGCGACGCCGCTGCATCGAGTGCCTCGGCATCGGGACGGGTGGCGGGAACACCCTGCTGGCGCAGCAGGTCGAGCTGTGCGGACGCCGTGGCACGACGTCCCTCCCACTCGACCACGGCATGATCGAGTCGCTCCTCCTCGGCGGTGTCGAGGAGGGCGGCGACTGCGGCCTCGACCGACACGTACCCGCTCGCAGTGAGTGCCTCGGCGAGCGCAGCGCGGGTCGTGTTGAGGAGTGCGTCGGCAGCGGTGACAGCACCGAACTTCGCGCCGAGGTCAGCGGTGGTGCCGGCGAGCGCTGCAACCACACGCTTGCGCGCGGTGAGCGCAGAGGCGTCGAGGTGCTGCGCCGCACCTGCCAGGCGATCAGCCTCGGAACGCTGGATCCCGGCAGCCGCCGTCAGGCCGTCGACGTTCTGGCGCTCCGCCGACTCCTTGCCCCGAGCGCCATCGAGACGCTGCCTCAGGTCCGCGAGTGCACCCTGCGCGGTGTCGAGCAGACGCGCACAGGTCTGTGCGCCGGTGAGCGCCTTCAGCGCAGCCTGCTCGCCCGCGACGAGTGCGTCGAGGGCGGACTCCGCAAGCGCGCCGAGTTCACGCTCGAGCTCGGCGATGGCACCGTCCAGCTTGTCGACCTTGCTCTGCTCGGTGTTCCAACGGCCGCGGGCAGCATCGAGTTCGACGTGGGTGACCGGCTCACCGTCGTGGAGCACGGCCTTGGACGGATGCGCCGTCGAGCCGCACACCGGGCAGGGGTCACCGTCGTGGAGCGTTGCCGCGAGCCGTGGCGCTTGGGTGAGGACGAACTGCTCCATCACGGCCTCGTACGCCTTGCGCGCCGCGTCCGACGTTGCGTCGGCTTTCGCCCGTTCCGAGCGCTTGGTGTCGAGGTCGCTGCGCCGACCGACCTGCTCCTTGGCAGACTGGTGCGCAGCCTCGAGCTCGCCCACGCGCGCGGCCTCGGGACCAAGATCGTTGATACGCGTCGTGAGATCGCCCTCCTCGCCAGTCAGCGCGGCGGTCTGCGCGACGGTGTCGTCGAGCACCGCGACTGCCTTGCGGAGGTTGTCTTGCGCAGTTGCTGCCTTGCTCGCCGCCTCGGCCGCTGCAGCCAGCAGCTGCTCATCGCGGTCAACGTCGTTGGCCGCTGCCTGCACCGCAGCACCGATGGCTGCGGCTTCCTCTGCGGGCGGCTCGATGCCGAGGTCGGCAAAACCCGTGCGGACCTCGGTGAGCACACCGTTCAGTGCTGCGCGAACTTGAACCTCCTCTGCCTGCGCGCCCTCGAGCGCCGTGGCTGCGCCAGCCACCGGTCGTGCAGCGCGTGAAGCCACCACACGAGCCGCATCGGCCTCACGATCCGGGCGCTCGGTCTCGCAAGCAGCGAGGGTCTTCTCGCATTGCTCCGCAGCGTCGAACTTCTCGGCCTCGTTGGCTGCCTTGGTAGCGGCCGTACGGGCCTCGGCGGCGGCGGCCCGCTGTGCGCTGCGCGCCTGTTCCTGACGGTCACGCACGGGTTCGAGGGCTGCAACTGCCGCCACCAGTGCGTCGTCGTCGAGTGCGCCTGCGCCACCCGAGTCGTGTTCATCGCTGTCACCACCGATGCCGTCCGACGCACCGGGACGGCCCCATGCCTGCCACACCTGTGCGAGCGACCCGCGGGCGTTGGCACGGAAGTGCTCGATCTCCTGCTCGACCTTGCCCACCTCGCCGGCCAGGCGTTCGCTCTCCACCTTCAACCACTTCGTGACGCGCTCGAAGACCTCACCGCCGAACAGCGGACGGAGGAGGTCTTCGCGCTCGTCCTCGTTGGCAAGGAGGAATGCGGTGAACTTGCCCTGGGGCAGCAGCACCACCCGTTGGAACTGGTTGGCGTCGAGGCCGACGAACTCGGCACACCTCTTGGTGACGCGCCCCGCCTGGGTCTCGATCGACTCGGGTGCTCCGGCAACGACACGGACCAGCGTTGCTGTGGTGTTCTCGGTGGTGAATCCAACCCCCTTCTTCTTGGGGCGCTCCTGCGTGGGCGTGCGGTGCACGCGGTAATGCACGCCATCGACCTCGAAGTCGAGCTCCACGAAGGTTGGGAGTTCGGGGTCGGCATGGTGCGAGCGCGGCCGTACCTCTGCATGTCGGCTGCCGGGAAGCTCGCCGTACAGGGCGAACACCATCGCGTCGAAGATGGTGGTCTTGCCGCTGCCGGTGGGACCCGTGACGACGAACAGTCCGCGCTTGGCCAGCGCTGCGAAGTCGACCGTCTCCTCACCCGGGTACGAGCCGAATGCAGCGAAGCGGAGGCGGAGCGGCTTCATGCCGACACCTCCTCAGCGCTCGCAACGGCCCGCGTGAGCAGCGCCCGTTCATCGTCGCCGGGTTCGACACCGTGGACTGCCCTCCAGAAGGCCTCGGTGGACTCGATGGCCGATACCGAGCGGGCACGTTCGCGGGCGATCTCCGCACGCAGCGGAACACCATCGGGCTCGAGCTTTACCTCCAGCACGTACGGGTACACCTCGGCGAGACGCCGCTTTGGATCGAGCACCACCGCACGATCGGTGAGGACTGCGCGCACGAATGATTCGCGCGCCTCGCGCGTCGGCGTGTCCCGGAGGAGGCTCTCGATGGTGCCGGTGACCGTCAGCACGGCACGTCCCACGGGGATGCGGACATGCTCGAGGGAGAACGAACCGTCGGCCGCGAGGTCCACAATCGTGATGCTCTTGGGATGGTCCTCGGAGAACGAGTAGGCGATCGGCGTTCCGCTGTAGCGGACACTGTTGCCGGTTCCCACCGACTGCGGGCGGTGCAGGTGCCCGAGCGCGGTGTAGGTGAAGGGGGAATAGAGCGAGACGTCCACGGTGCCGGTACCGCCCACCGTGAGGCGGCGTTCGGAATCCGTCGTCGATCCACCGGCCACGAAGGCGTGCGAGACAGCGATGCTGCGACGGCTGCGCAGGTTCGCAGCCGCACCGTTGATCGCTGTGCGCAACACCGATTCGTGTGTTGCTGCGATGAGACGCTCGAAACGGGCATCGAGCGAATCGCTCTCGCCCGAGGCGCTCGATTCGCTCGATGTGTCGCCGACCTCGTTGCCGCCGGCCGCCACATCGGGCGAGGCCTGCGGGTCGAGGTACGGCAACAGCACGAGGTCGAGCGGGCCATCGGCAGCCTCGAGGGTGATCACCTCTCCATCGCTGGGATAGCCACCGCGGATGAACACACCGCTGCCGTCGAGCAGGCCGCCGTAGTTGGCCACACGGTCGGCACCGTCGTGGTTGCCGGTGATGGCAGCGACCTGTGCGCCCGTGGCACGGAGCCGGCCGAGGGTCTCGCGGAAGAGCGCAACGGCCTCCTTCGGGGCGATGGCGCGGTCGAACAGGTCGCCGGCCACCACGACCAGGTCGATCCGCTCGCTGCGGACGACCTCGACCAGCCAGTCGACGAACACGGCTTGGTCGTCGAGGAGCGAGACGGTGCCGAGCGACACGCCGAGGTGCCAGTCGCTGGTGTGCAGGATGCGCATCGAGATCTCCTGTGCCGACCGGGACCCTCCCGGTACCCCATGTTGTACGGACGAAGGGTCAGAAGTTGTGACATGGGGCCACAACGCAGCCCTCGAACAGGGGGTCGCGCCGACCCGGTGGTGACCCAGACGTACGGGGTCACCAGATTCAGTCGGGCATGATGGGGAGCGTGGGTGGTGCAGGCGGACGGTCGATGTACTTCCTTCACCACGGCCAAAAGCTCGTCGGTGCCCGCCTCAAGCTCTGGCACTATTACGAGCACGTACGGCACAGCGGGCTCTATGACCCCGCCGCTGTGCTTGCCCCCGACAGCGCTGTACTCCCCGAGAGCCCCTGGGCTGCACCGCACGTTCGTTGGCTCGAGATCTGGAACCCGCACGAGGCTGATGCACTCTTCGTCAACGGCAAGCAGTGGCGGTTCGTACCCGAGGATTGCACCGTGCCGGTCACCAACCTCATTCAGAGCCACTATCACGTCGACCCCGAGGACGAGCGCTACTCGTATCTACGGCGACGCGCCTTCCGCATCTCGATCAACCACGAGATCACCGACGCGCTCGCCGAAACAGGAATCGTCAACGGCCCCGTCGTCACCATCCCAGTCGGCATCAACATCCAGCCACCCAGCGACCTCACCCCATGGACACAGGATCAACGACCCGTCGACGTCTTCATTGCCGGGCTGAAGAACCCGGCGATCGCAGCAGCGTTGAGTGACGCCCTCACTGCCCACGGACACGTCGTGGTTTGCAGCACGGATTTCCTGCCGCGCACCGAGTTCCTCGAGTGCTTCCGACGGGCCCGCGTGGCGATCACGCTGCCATTCCGGGCAGAAGGCTTCTTCTTTCCCCCATCCGAGGCCATGGCGCAGGGATGCATCACCGTGTGCCCCGACGCACCAGGACTCGGGCCGTACCAGCACGGCCTACACGTGCTCCGACCGTCCTACGACCTCGACGCAATTCTCACCGCCACACGACAAGCACTTGCATTCGACAACACAACAGCCGAACGCATGCGCTCCAATGCGGTTGCCTTCGTGCAGCGACACACGCTTGAGAACGAACAACGAGGCTTCCTCGACGCCCTCGACGCCTTCGAGGGTGCTTGGTGAGGGCTGCCTGATGCCTGCGTCCACCAACAGCCGAATCAGCAGCCGGAACGTCATCATCGCGGGTTTACCCCGCTCGGGCACGACCCTCGTGTGCCACCTCCTCAATCAAGTGCCCGATGTGGTCGCGCTCAACGAACCGATGATCGTGGGAACCTTCTTCAACCTCGACATCGAACAGGTCATGAATGGGATCGGTGCGTTCTTCGACGAATGCCGAGCATCCATCATCAATCAGTCGCTTGCACCGAGCAAAG
>JAULYZ010000064.1:0-2733 GCA_032117595.1 Acidimicrobiia bacterium
GGTCGCCTGTGCATTCCCGGGGCGTGCCAGGACCCGCAGCGAGGTGCTGGCTGGGCCACAATGCGGGCATGGAACATCCGGCCCGCGCCACGATCACCCGGCCGGGGGCTGGTCTCGAAACGCTCGAACCCCGCCTGAGGAGCCTTCTGCCGGCCGAGCTCTACGCGCCGGTCTGGCTGCACCCCGATTCCGATGGGCTGCACCGGGTGTTCGTGCACCTGCGCACGCTCCTGCGGATCCTGTACGACCAGATGCCCAGCCATGTGGCCGACAACCCGCCGCCTGCCTCGGCCACCCGCCACGAGTGGCAGACCGGCACGCTCATGTTCACCGACCTCGCCGGCTTCACCCCGTTCATCGAGGCCAACGCCACGAGCGGACGCTCGGGTACCGAAGTGGTGCAGCGCGTGCTCAACCGGTATCTCGCGTCGATGATCGACGTCTTCGGCCACGCCGGGGGCAACCTCCTCGAGTTCACGGGCGACGCGCTCCTCGTACGTTTTTCCGCGGACGGCCGCAACGACGACACGCGGCGTGCCGTCAATGCAGCGCTGCGAATGCAGCGCGCAATGGAGGAGTTCCGCGAGATCGAGACGCCGACAGGAACCTCCAGCTTCGGCATGCGCGTCGGCATCCATGTCGGTCAGTTCCTCGCCGCCGATGTCGGCACCCCGCGACGACGCGACCATGTGCTCTTCGGCGAGGCGGTGCGCGTCACGAAGGCGGCCGAGGGTGCTGGCGTGGTGGGTCGGGTATGCCTCACCCCGGAGGCAGCGGCTGCCGCAGGCGAACGCTTCCACCTCGAGCCGGGGAACGACGGGCACCTTCTCGTGGTGGACGATCTCGATGAGCAGGAACTCGGGTTCTACGACCTCAATCCCCAGCAACGGCGACTCCGCGCTCCGGTGATGCTCGATCGCAGCGTGCCAGCCCTGCTCGAGGAGATTGAGCGATCGCTCGACCTCGTCGAACCGCTCGCCACCTACATGCCGAGACCATTGCTGGAGGTGATGGTCGAGACCGCGCAGGACCGACGGATCCCTGTGGAGATGAGTGAGCCCGTCGTGATGTTCGTGAAGCTCGAAGGGTTCGATGCCGGCCTCGAGGGCGCCGACGAGACCGAGGTAGCGGCTCGCATGGAGGCATTCTCCGGGCTCTTCGCCCGACTCGATGCAGCAGCGTCGGCGCGCGGTGGGATGCTGCGTCGCGTTACGTATCAGGCCACGGGCTCGGACGTGCTCGTCTGTTTCGGTGTGCTCAACGCGCATGCCGACGACCCGCGGCGCGCCAGCGAAATGGCACTGCAGGTGCCCGCTCTCTGCGAGACCGTCCTCGCCGATCTCGAGGGTCGCATGGGGGCGCGCATCGGACTCCGGATCGGGATGGCCTCGGGCCCGGTCTTTGCTGCCGAGATGGGACAGCACATGGGTCGCCGCGAGTTCAATCTGGTCGGCGACCCCGTGAACGTTGCCGCGCGGTTGGCCGCAAAGGCGGGCGCGGGCGAGATCCTCGTGGCCCCAGACCTCGCAGCGTCGCTCGGTGCCGGGGTACCGCTCTCGTCGCACGGCACCATGGCACTCAAGGGGAAGTCGGAGGCCGTCGAGGTCTTCCGACTCGGCGTGCGGCCCGATGGTGACCCACCCGTCGACCCGACCTGACAACGACTCGGCGTTGCGTCGCGACCCCCGGATTCCCAGCGAACTCCCAGCTGTCTCCGATGCCGCCGTGCGCGACGCAGGGCACGATGGGTACATGGGAATGCCAGACCTCGACGAACTCTCCACCGCGCCCACCACGCTGATCCCGCGCCGACGTCTTCTCGTGCTCCTTGCAGCCGGTGCCACCACGGCACTGGCGGCCTGTTCGTCGAACCGCTCTGCCTCATCGCCCACCGCGGGGTCGACTCCATCGTCCACCACCGCAGCGGTCACCGCCGGCGACGAATCGTGCACCGTCATCCCCGAGGAGACACCCGGGCCCTTTCCCGGGGACGGCTCGAACGGCAGGAATGTGCTCGACCAGGACGGAGTGGTGCGTTCCGACATCCGCTCGAGCTTCGGCACGTCGTCGTCCACTGCTCCCGGGCTGCCATTGACCATGGAGATCGTGGTCGAAGACGCGTCCACGTGTCGGCCCGTCGAGGGCGCAGCCGTGTATGCGTGGCACTGCGACGCCGAGGGTCGGTACTCCATGTACTCCGACGGGGTCACCGGTGAGAACTACCTGCGCGGTGTGCAGCCGACGGGGGCTGACGGGGTGGCACGTTTCCTCACGATCTTCCCGGGCGCATACAACGGCCGCTGGCCACATGTGCACTTCGAGGTGTTCCCGAGCGTGGCCGAGGCCACCGAGTCGGGGCGCGTGCTTGCGACGTCGCAGATTGCGCTCCCGCCGGATGCGTGCATCGCGGCCTACGGGACGACTGGCTACACCACGAGCCGCAACAACTATCCGAACACCACGCTCGAGTCCGACATGGTCTTCCGGGACGACGGGGCCGTGCACCAACTCGGCACCGTGACCGGTACCCCATCGACAGGGATGTCGGTCAGGCTCCGGGTGCCGGTTCGGATGTCGTAGCGAGTGACGCAGCAAGTTGGGTGATCGTCGCTGCGAGTCGAACGTCGTGCTCGGTCACTCCGCCCGTGGCGTGGGTGGTGATGACGACTCGCACCACCCCGGGGTACCGCACGTCGATATCGGGATGGTGATCGGCTGCGTCTGCTGCGAGCG
>JAULYZ010000065.1:0-15561 GCA_032117595.1 Acidimicrobiia bacterium
ACTGCAGGCGCCGTTGCGGCTGCCCTGCACGACCTCGATGGCGAGTGGCGCACGGTGCTACCGATGCGGCCGCGCGGCGGCTCGGACGACTGAGCGCCCATGAGCAGCGTCACGCCGGGGCTCGTGTGCGGGCACCATCACCTCTACTCAGCGCTCGCCCGCGGCATGCCGGCGCCGCCGAAACAGCCCACCGGGTTCCAGGAGATCCTCGACCAGATCTGGTGGCGCCTCGACACCGCGCTCGATCTCGAGATGCTTCGTTGGTCGGCCATGCTCGGGGCCGCAGAGGCCCTGATGTGCGGCACCACGGCCATCGTCGATCACCACGAGTCGCCCAACGCCATTGAGGGATCGTTGAGCGTCATCGCCGACGCGTGCGCAGAGGTCGGGGTGCGTGTGCTCTGCGCATATGGCGTCACCGATCGACACGGACCCGACGGCGCGCGGCGGGGTCTCGCCGAGAACGAGCGGTTCCTGCGTTCGGGTGGGCGCGGCATGGTGGGTGTACACGCAGCCTTCACGTGCAGCGACGAGACACTCCGCAGTGCTGCAGGCCTTGCGTCCGACCTCGGCGTGGGGGTGCACATCCATGTTGCTGAGGGCCCCGGCGACCGTCCGGCCGGCGCGCGACTCGAGTCGCTGGCCGCCGACGACTGGTTGCTCGTTCACTGCGTACACCTCGACCGACCACTGCGCGGCACGGTGGCGCACAACCCGCGCAGCAATATGAACAACGCCGTTGGCTATGCCGCGCCGGCTCGACGATTTGCGGACAACCGCGTGGTGCTCGGGACCGATGGCATCGGTGCCGACATGCTCGAGGAGATGCGCCTTGCCTACGTGGCACACCGCGCCGACGACGTGCTCGCCTCACCGGAGACTGCGTGGTCGTGGCTCGAGAACGGCTACGAGTTGTTCCCCGAGGCGCGCGCCGACCGCGTCACCTGGAACTACGACCACGCCGACTCGCCGTGGCACGTTGCGTTCACGCCCGGCGTGCGCGCGGTGGATGTGGTGTCCGGCTCTGGCGAGGTGCTGGTGCGCGATGGCCGACCCACGCGGGTCGACATCGACGAGGTCCGCGCTCGGGCAGCCGAACAGGCTCAGCGACTCTTTGCCCGGCTCTGACGTGTGATGGCGCAACGCCTCAGCGGGGCGATGCGGTAGCGGGATCAGTGGGCCAGAAGTGCTTGGGGTAGCGGCCGGCCATTTCCTTGCGCACCTCGCTCCACGTTCCCGCCCAGAACCCCGGCAGGTCGCGGGTCACCTGGATCGGTCGGTCTGCCGGGGAGAGCAGTTCGATGATCACTGGGGTTCCCGCAACCATCGGGTGGACTGCGGTGCCGTAGAGGCGTTGGGGCCGAACCGAGATCCGGGGTCCGTCTTCGGTGTACTCCACGGGCAGGGTGCGTCCACTGCCGATTTCGACCGTCGGTGGCGCGAGTTCGTCGAGTCGGTAGCCCACCTGTGGGTCGAGTGCGGACCGCAGCACGGTGCGCAGGTCGAGCGATTGCACATCGGCCCAACGCGTCATGCCGTGCAGTGACGGAGCGAGCCAGTCGTCGAGCGTGGCGATCAGGGCTGCATCACCCCAGTCGGGCCACGGTTCACCGACCGTGCGGTGCAGGAACGTGACCCGCGCGCGCAGCGAGGCCGTGGAGTCGTTCCACGGGAGCGTCCGCAGCCGGTCCTGACGTACGCGGTCGATCAGCGCCCCGACTACCGCAGGGCCGGGTTCGGGCCGGTGGCTGTGCTCGGCGAGCACGAGACCACCGAGTCGTTCCTCATCCCGCTGCACGAGCTCGTCGCGGGAGCGGTCCCACACCAGTGTGGTGCGGTGTTCCACCTCGCGCGAGAAGCGGTCGAGCACGTCGTCGACCGAGAGCGGGGCGGCGATGCGCACCCGCGCGCGCTGGCGATCGCCGTCGAGATCGGCAATGACGAGGAACTGTTCATCGGCGAGTGGGTCGCCCTTCGGCACAAGCGCTCCCGTTCCCGTGCGCAACTGGAAGTTCCCGGGCTGGTTGCGGCGCACCGCGAGTCGGTCGGGGTAGGCGAGAGCGAGGTCGCGTCCCGCCTCGCCGGTGTCGATGTCGGCATCGGTACGTGCGATGCCGGCCCGTCGTGCGATCTCGTGCCAGCGGTTGCGCGCCCCCGCAAGCGCCCGTCCATCGGCGAGCGGGTGGCGTCGTGATGGGTCGGCGAGCAGATCGAGGCGGAGTGTGAGGTCGGCGGGGATCTCCTCGGGTCGGCCACGCATCACGTCGCGATCCTCGAGCAGTGCAGCGACCGCTGCTGCGGTGGTGGTGCCGGCCTCGGCCACCATGCGGGCAAGGCGGGGGTGCAGCGGGAGACCCGCCATGCGTCGACCGAGTTCGGTCACTGCGCCATCGGTGTCGAGTGCTCCGAGCAGCGTGAGGAGCGAACGGGCCTCGGTGAACGATCTCGCTGGGGGGGCATCGAGCCACTGCATCGCGGACGGGTCGCGTGCCCCCCAGACCGCTAGCTCGAGTGCGAGTCCGCTGAGGTCCACCTGGGTGATCTCGGCCTCGAGGTCCTGGCGACGCGTTCCCTGCTCGAGGCGCGACCACAGGCGGTACGCGATACCCGGGCCCTGGCGACCTGCGCGGCCCGCGCGCTGATCTGCCGACGACCTGCTCGCCGCAACGGTGCGCAGCCTCGTCATGCCGGTGCGCACGTCGAAGCGCGGGACGCGAGCGAGTCCGGCGTCCACCACGATCCGAACTCCTTCCACCGTGAGCGAACTCTCGGCGATGTCGGTGGAGAGGACCACCCGCCGGCGGCCCGAGGCAGACGGGAAGAGCGCTGCGTCCTGATCGGCCGATGCAAGCGCACCGTAGAGCGGCCGGACGTCGACCGGCTGCCCGGCGAGCGCAGTGGTGAGCAGGTCCTCAGCACGTCGGATCTCAGCAACACCCGGGAGGAACACGAGCACGTCGCCGTCGTCGCTGCGCAGTGCGCGCTGGACGGTATTGGCAATCACTGGTTCGAGCCGATCGGTCTTGGCCATCGGTACGTACCGGATGTCCACCGGGAACGGGCTGCCGCTCGCGTCGATGCGGGGGCACGGTTCGCCGTTGTGCCCGAAGAAGGCGGCGAAGCGATCTGCCTGCAGCGTTGCCGACATCGCGAGCAGGCGCAGGTCGGGGCGCAGTGATGCGCGTACCTCCGACATGAGGGCGAGGCCGAGGTCGGTCTGCAGGTTCCGTTCGTGCACCTCGTCGAACACCACGAGTGCCACGCCCTCGAGTGACGGGTCGTTCTGGATGCGCCGCGTGAGCACCCCTTCGGTGACGACTTCGATACGTGTGGCAGCCGAGACCCGGCGCTCGTCGCGGGTGGTGAAGCCCACCGTCATCCCCACCTCCTCACCGAGGAGGCTGGCCATGCGCCGCGCGGCAGCCCGTGTGGCGAGGCGGCGCGGCTCGAGAACGAGGATCCGCCCCAGCAGCCAGTCGGCCTCGGCGAGCGCCAGCGGAACCACTGTGGTCTTGCCCGATCCCGGCGGCGCCGTCAGCACGGCCGAACCGACGCTGTGGAGCGCGGCGGTGACCGCGTCGAGCACATCGTCGATGGGGAGGCCGGATCGGATCGTCATGGGGTCGGCAAGCGGGTGATTGTTTGACAAACTGTAAAGGTGACGACCACGCCCGTAGCCCTCTATCTCCAGGACGCCCACCCCATCCGGGTCGGCATGGAGCTTGTCCAGTATGCCGAGCAGCGGGGATTCGACGCCGTGTGGCAGGCCGACAGCCGACTCGTGCGCGATGCCATTGTGCCGATGGCGGCCTTCGGCGCCGTTACCGACCGCATCAAGATCGGCTCGGGCGTCATGGACGTGTGGAGCCGAAACCCAGCGCGGCTCGCCTCCACGTTCTCCACCCTCGACGACCTCGCACCGGGTCGTGTCATCTGTGGGCTGGGTGCATGGTGGGATCCTCTCGCCGCAAAGGTGGGCATCAAGCGCGACAAGCCGCTGCGCGTGATGCGTGAGGTTGTCACGGTGGTGCGCAAGTTGCTCGCCAACGAGGAGGTCACGTTCCACGGCGAGTACGCGCATGTCGACGGCATCGAGCTCGACTACGTGTACCAGGAGCGCCGCCCCAAGGACGTGCCGATCTACATCGGTGCTACCGGGATGCAGATGATGGAGCTCACCGGCGAGATTGCCGACGGCGCGGTGCTCAACTACCTCGTGTCACCCAAGTACAACACCGATGCAGTTGCCGCGCTCGAACGGGGTGCAGCGCGCGTGGGGCGCGAGGTCGCCGATATCGATCGTCCACAGCTCATCGTGTGCTCGGTCGACCGCAACCGCAAGAAGGCGCTCGACGGTGCCCGCCTGTTGGTCACGCAATACCTCGGCCAGCAGCCACACATCATGAAGGCGAGCGGCGTGAGCCAAGACCTTCTCGACGAGATCGGCAAGGTGCTCACCTGGCCGGCCACGCACGACGAGGTCGTGAAGGCATCGAAGCTCGTCCCCGATGAGGTGGTGCAGATGATCACTGCGTCGGGAACCCCCGACGAGTGCCAGGCCAAGGTGGCCGAGTACATCGCCACCGGATGCACGTGTCCCATCCTGTACCCGCTCGCCGACGACGTTCGGCTCATGATTGATGTGTTCGGGCCCGGTCGCTGACACACTCACATGGTGATCGAGGCGCGCGAGCTCACCAAGCGGTACGGGCACCGCCTCGCCGTCGACCACCTGACCTTCAACGTGCAGCCCGGCGTGGTGACGGGTTTCCTCGGGCCGAACGGTTCGGGCAAGAGCACCACCATGCGACTGCTGCTCGGCCTCGACCGTGCCGACTCGGGTTCGGCCACCTTCGACGGCAAGCCGTATCGCTCGTATGCACGTCCGCTCGAGGAGGTCGGCGCACTGCTCGATGCCGGATACGTGCATCCCACGAGAACCGGCTTCGAGCACCTGCACGCACTGGCCGCGTCGAACCGTCTGCCGCGTCGCCGTGTGGATGAGGTCCTTGCGCTGGTGGGGCTGGGTGAGGTGGGCAAGAAGCGTGTCGGCACCTATTCGCTCGGCATGAAGCAGCGTCTCGGAATCGCTGCGGCCATGCTCGGTAACCCCCGGACGCTGCTGTTCGACGAGCCCGCCAACGGTCTCGACCCCGAGGGTGTGCGGTGGATCCGCGAATTCCTCAAGCACCTCGCCCGTGAGGGACGAACCGTGCTCGTGAGCAGCCACCAACTCGCAGAGATGTCCCAGATGGCCGACAGCCTCGTGGTGATCGGCCAGGGTCGCCTCATCGAGCAGTGCTCGGTGGCCGAGTTCGTCGGCCGCTTTGCCAACGCATGGGTGCGTGTCGTGAGCCCGCAGATGGCGGTACTCAGCCAGCTGCTCGGCGCGCGCGGTGCGAATCTCGACTTCGAGAACCCCAACACGGCCCGGGTCACCGGAATGTCTGCGCGCGAGGTGGGAGAGATCGCCGCAGCGAACGGGGTAGTGCTGCATCAACTCGCCGACACCTCGGGCTCGCTCGAGGAGGCCTACCTGCAGGTCACCCAGCCCACTGTGGAGTACCGGGGGCGACCGCAATGATCGGCGCGCTGAGGGCGGAGTGGATCAAGCTGCGGTCGGTCCGCGCCAACATCATCCTCATCGTCATCGCGCTCGCGATCCCGGTGGTGCTCACCTTCCTCATCGCTGCGATCGCCCCGTTCGGCGGCACCACCTTCGACCGCGAGGTTTTCGGAGTCGCCATCATCACACCTGCCGTGGTGGCGGCCTACCTCTGTGGAGTGCTCGGTGTGCTCGGCATCGGGCAGGAGTATCGCCACAACACCATCCGGGTGACACTCGCTGCCCAGCCGAACCGCTCGGTGGTGCTCGCCGCCAAGACCGTTGTGTACGGACTCTTCGGCCTCGCCATTGGCGTGCTCGCTCTCTCACTGTCGTTCGCCACCGGCGCCATCTGCCTCGCCGCTCGCGACATCTCCTTCGAGGTGGCCATCGAGCCGATGATCGGGGCAGTCCTGCTCTGTGTGCTGCTCACACTCTTCGGTTTCGGGCTCGGTGCCGTGATGCGCCAGCCCGCCGGGGCCATCCCGGTGTTCCTCATCTGGCCACTCATCATCGAGGGCATCGTGGGACTCATCCTGCAGTCGATCGACGAGTCGCTCGTGAGGTGGTTGCCCTTCCGCGCCGGGCAGGAGCTGGCGAACTTCACCGTGGCGGTGGACACCGAGGTCTTCAGCCGCGTGGTGTCGGGTCTCTACTTCACCGCGTGGACCGCAGCGATCGTCGCGCTCGGGTGGTGGCTCGTCGAGCGTCGCGACGCGTAGTTGCCGCACGCGACAGAATGCACGCCGTGCGCATCACGCTCCCGTCAGGAACCCCCGCAGCATTCGTCCCGTGCCCCGGTGCCACCACTGGGCTCGTCATCGCCACCGATGTCTGGGGGCTCCGGCCGCTCTTCGACGACCTTGCCGAACGACTTGCATCCGAGTGGTCGATGTCGGTCTGCGTGCCCGAGCCCTTCCCGGGGCCCGCGATCCCGATGGAGTTCGAGCCGCGTGTGGCTGCGTTGCGTGCGGCGAGCGACAGCGAGCGACTCCGCGATCTCGGGGAGGCTGCGACAGCGACCCAGTGCGGGCGCGCGGTGCTCATCGGGTTCTGCATGGGTGGCATGTACGCCCTGAAAGCGGCATCGCTGCCCACCTTCGACCGCATCGTGCCCTTCTACGGGATGATCCGTGTTCCCGAGGCGTGGCGCGGACCCGGGCAGGGCGAGCCACTTCACCTGGTCGCCTCCGGCTATCCCGAGCGTGTGCTCGCCATCATCGGCGACCAGGATCCCTACACGCCACCCGACGATGTTGCGGCCCTCGAGGCGCTCGGGGTGTCCACCGTGCGCTTCCCCGAGGCGGCACATGCCTTCGTCCACGACCCGTCGCGCGATTCGCACCGCCCCGATGACGCAGCGATGGCGTGGCAGATGGCCCGGGAGTGGCTGCAGTCTGCGTGATGGCGCAGTAGCGGACCCGGCACGGCGCGGATCAGCGCGAGCGCAGTGAGAGGCGGTCGCGCTGCACGATCTTGTAGCGGCGGTCGGTCTGCTCGATCCAGCCGAGGCGGATGAACGACGAGATCGCCTTGTTAACCCGCTCGCGAGAGGCACCCACCATGCCGGCGAGCTCTTCCTGTGTGAGCGGCAGCGTGAACTCGTCGGCCCCGTTGCTCAGCTCGAGCAGGCGCTTCGCAGTGCGTCCGGTGACGTCGAGGAACACCGAGTCGGCGAGTGCTTCGTCCATGTTGCGGATCCGGCCGGCCAGCAAGCGGACCACGCCCCAGAGCAGGTCGGGGCTCTCCTCGAGGAGGCTGAGCACCGGCTCGTAGGGGAGCCGCAGCAGGCTCGAGGGCTCGAGGGCACGGGCACCGGCCGAGCGGGGGAGATCGTCGAGCATGCCCATCTCGCCGAACAGGTCGCCGCGGTCCATGAGGGCGAGCACACTCTCGCGGCCGTCCGAAGAAACGTTGACGAGGGCGATTCGCCCCTTGAGCACCACGTAGAGCGAGTCCGGGGAGTCGCCCTCGTTGAAGAGCACGTCGTTGCGCCGCAGGGTCACCTCGGTGGCGTGTGTGAGGAGCGCACCGAGCACTGAAGGCTCCGCGTCCGCAAAGAATTCCGAACGGGCGAGCAGATCTTCGTGTCCCACAGGAGGACGAGGGTACAGGCGTCCCGGGTGATCGTCTCCCTGCGGCTCCCGGTGATCGAGTTCGGTCACCGCTACCCTCGATGGACGTGTCGGACTCCGTATGGACCATCGTGGTTGCAGCGGGCTCGGGCGAGCGTTTCGGCAAGCGCAAGCAGTACGAGGAACTCGGCGGTCGTCGGGTCCTCGACTGGTCGCTCTCGGTTGCGAGCGATTGCTCCGACGGCGTGGTGCTCGTGCTGCCGGCCTCCGACGTGGATCCCGAGGCAACGAACCAGGTTGCGGGCGGCGCCACCCGCAGTGCGTCCGTGCGCAGCGGTCTTACCGCGGTGCCGCTCGATGCCGACGTGATCTGCGTGCACGATGCAGCGCGTCCATTCGCCTCACCCGAACTCTTCCGGGCGGTGGTCGACGCAGTCCGGTCCGGGGCCGATGGTGCAGTTCCGGCACTGCCCGTGGCCGACACCATCAAGGTGGTGGACCCCGACGGGCGGGTACTGAACACGCCCGACCGAGCAACCTTGGTTTCCATTCAGACCCCGCAGGCGTTCCGGGCTGCAGCGCTGCGGGCCGCACACGCAGCAGCGGGCGAGGGCACCGATGATGCGGGTCTCGTCGAGGCTGCCGGTGGTTTTGTGGTGGTGGTGCCCGGCGAGCGCCGCAACCGAAAGATCACGCACCCCGATGACCTCGTCTGGGCGCGCGCGGAGGTGGGGGAGTGAGCGGCCTTGGATCGGTTCGCGTGGGTCAGGGTTTCGACGTGCACCGGTTCAGCGACGATCCGTCGCGGCCGCTCGTGCTCGGTGGATGTGTGTTCGAGGGCCACGTCGGTCTGCACGGTCACAGCGACGCCGATGCGGTGGCGCATGCCGTTGCCGACGCTCTCCTCGGCGCCGCAGGGCTCGGCGACATCGGTCAGCACTTCCCCGACACCGATCCGAGGTGGGCAGGCGCCAACTCGATCACCTTGCTCGAGCACGTGGTGTCGCTCGTGGTTGCAGAGGGTTGGGCCATTGGAAACGTGGACTGCAGCGTGATCTGCGAGTCGCCGAAACTTGCCCCGCACCGAGACGAAATGCAGCGCCGTCTGTCGGTCGCCGTGGGTGCACCGGTGAGTGTGAAGGGTCGCCGCGCCGAGGGACTTGGCGCAATCGGCCGCAGCGAGGGCATTGCGTGCTTCGCAGTGGCCGTGTTGGTGAAGGAGTAGCGATGGCACAGGCGCGCAAGCCCGGCGGTGCCGGCCGGGGTCGTGGTCGACCCGACAACCGCGACCGATTCGGTGGGTCGGGTGGTGGCCGGCGGGGTGTCGGTGGCGGTGCGGCACGGACCGGCGGCGTCCGTCGCGACGGTGCACCTGCACCGAAGGTCGAGAAACATCTCGGCGGCGAACAGGTGGAGGGCCGTCAGGCGGTCCGCGAACTGCTCATCGCCGGACGCCGCAAGGTACGGGAGCTCTGGATCGCCACCGAACTCGAGGAGAGCGAGGTCATCGGCGACATCATCGACATCGCCCGAAGCCAGCGCGTGCAGATCACCGACGTGAACCGCAAGCGTCTCGACATGGCGGCGCGCAGCGAGGCCCCGCAAGGAGTCATCGCGTGGGCAGCGCCACTCACCGAGACCCCGTTCGACGACCTCGTCAAGCGCCGGCCCGGTCGGTCGCCATTCCTGGTCGCGCTCGACGGAGTCACCGATCCGGGCAACCTTGGCGCCATCATTCGTAGTGCCGATGGAGCTGGCGTCACCGGCGTGATCCTCCCCAGGCACCGCGCAGTACACGTCACGCCCACTGCGGCGAAGGCTGCAGCGGGTGCCATCGAGCACGTTCCGATGTCGCTGGTGGCCGGCCTTCCCAACGCGCTTCAGCGCATGCGCGATGCCGGGATCTGGGTGGTTGGTCTCGACGACGCCGGCGACCGGAGCCTCTTCGATCTCGGTGACCTTGCTGCGGAGGGAATCTGCATGGTGATGGGTGCAGAAGGTGCTGGTCTCTCGCGCCTCGTGCGTGAGCGGTGCGACCTCATCGTGCACATCCCGATGCGCGGGAGGCTCTCATCGCTGAACGTGTCGAACGCGGCAGCGTTGGCGCTCTATGAGGTGGCCCGGCACCGGTAGGAGCCCGCAACAGCCGTCGGCGTCGTGGACCTCAACGCTTTGCGTTGGCCTGGCTCTCGCAGAAGTCGATCAGCGCGTCGAGGCCAGCGGTAAAGGCAGCACGGTTCAGGGCGTTGACGCTCTCGACCGTGGGTGTGGATCGATCGATGTCGGGGTCATCGATGCGGCGACGACGCTGACGGCGGATCTCGAGGTGATTCGGCGCGCCGCCGAGGTCGTAGATGTGGGTGCCGACGATGTAGCTCTCGAGCATCTGGTGGCAGAGTGCCAGCCGCTGTCCGGTGAGACCGAGGTCGCGAAGCAGGCTGAGGCCGAATTTGGAGACACGATCTGCATTGGGAGAGTCGCCCCGGCTCGACAGCACGAGTCCCAGCACATTCGGATGCTCGTAGAGCACCTGATGTGCGTTCATCGCATGTGCGCGCAAGCGAGCCCGGGGCGTTCCCTTGGGGAGTGGACGATCAAGGATCTCCCCGAACAGGCGGTCGAGGATGGCCCCGTACAGATCCTCCATGCTCGGGAGGTGTCGGTAGATGGCGGTCTGGTGCACACCCATGGTCTCGCCGAGTGTGGTGGCCGTGAGCATTGCGGCCCCATGGGTGTCGATGTAGTCGAGCGCGGCCGTGACGAAGTCGGCACGTGTCAGGGAGCGCTGCTTGGTCATCGTCCCGACTGTACGCCACTGCGGATTCGCCATCGGGTTACGCTCGCCGGCGCCGTCACACCGGCTGCGCCGCCGTGCGTTCCTCTTCCATGACCTCGATTCCCTCGACTTCCGACCCGGCCGCGTGGTGGCGGGTTCCTTCCTTCGCAATCCCGGGGATCGCCCTCTGCGGCGACCTAGATACCGAGTCCAATGTTCGTGGCCTCGACCAGCTGAGTGGCTGGCTCGACCTCGGCATCACCGACATCATTGATGTGCGCAGCGAGTGGAGCGACAAGGACTTCGTGGCACGCCATGCACCGGGCGTGCAGTACCACTGGCTCGGCGTCGACGACAACGGCCAGGCGCAGCCCGACGAGTGGTTCGAAGCGGGCCTGGCTGCGGCGCAGTTGGCGTTTGAGAACCCCTCCGGCCGGGTGCTGGTGCACTGCCACATGGGTGTGAACCGCGGCCCGTCGATGGCGTTCGCCATCCTCCTCGGCCTCGGGCACGATCCGGTGGCGGCGCTCGATGCCATCCGCAGCGCACGGCCGATTGCGGCCATCCTCTATGCCGAGGACGCCATCTCGTGGTGGCACCGCCGCAGCGGCACCCCCGAGACCATTGCCTACTCCGAGCGGCGCAGGGTACGCGAATGGCTGCGCACGAACGAGGTGGACGTCGGCTGGATCATCAGCCGCATCCGGCGTGCAGAGGCGTCCTGATCCAGTAGTCGGCCCGCCCGGGCCGCATCAGCCGAGTCCGTCGCACTCCTTGGAGACGTACTCACTGATGCGGTCGAACGCCCCGCTCGCCTCGGCGTTGTTGAGGTCCTCGAGCACCGCAGCAACCTCGGGATCCTCGTAGGCCTTGGTGATGTCGTTCCCGAACTTCGCGAGCACCTCCACCCACTTCAGATAGGTCGTGGCAAAGGTCTCGGCATCGGCCTTGATCTCGCCCGGCGCCTCCTTCACGAAGCGCTCGATCGTGGCCCGCGCCTGGTCGGCGGGGATCTGCCCGGCGAGGATCTGCCCGGTGACGGCAACGAGGTTGATCGTGGCCTCGCACGACGAGCTCACGCCCGCAATGTTGCCGACGGTCTGAGCCGAGCCGCCACCGTCGTCGTTTCCGCCTGACTCGGAGTCGGCGCCGCTGTCCGAGCCGCCTCCGCACGCGAAGAGTATTGCGGCGAGCATCGCTGCCGCTGCGCCCCGGACAAATGCTTTGCTCATGGTGGCCCTCGTCATGGGACGAAGAGTAGTTCGCGCAGCCGGGCCGGGCTCAGGCTGTCGGGGTGCTGCGGCTTCGTCGCCTGCGGGAGCCGAGTGCGAGCACCGCCACCACGGCAACTCCTCCCAGCACGATGAGCGCGATCCGTCCACCGCCGCCGCCGTTGTCGTCGAGCACCGTCCCGCTGAGGTTCGAGCCCGACCCCGGTGCGGCGTTGTTCAGGCGCCGCACGAAGCCGGCGAATCCCCCGCCGATGATGATCTTGCCGTCGGCCTGCACGACCATCGACTCCACGCCGCTCGTGAGCCCACTTGCCGAAAACGTGGGGTCGTCCGTGCCGTCGGCGTTGAGTCGATCGACGAAGCCCGTGAAGTATCCGCCGATGATGATCTTGCCGTCGGCCTGCAGGGCGATGACGTCCACCTCGCTCGAGAGTCGGGGAGGTGTGAAGGTGGTGTCGACGGTGCCGTCGGCGTTGAGTCGCCTCAGGTAGCCGCTGAAGAGACCGCCGATGATGATCTTGCCGTCGGCCTGCACGGCCACGGCCATCACCTGCGCGCCCGGTGCGGCGGTGAACCCGGTGTCGTCGGACCCATCGGGGTTGAAGCGCTTGAGGAGTCCTGCGTGGCTCCCGCCCGACACGATCTTGCCGTCGGGCTGCAGTGCAAGGTCATTCACGTAGTAGGCCGTGCCGCCCGTTGGGTCGAGGGTTCGTACGGCGAACGTGGTGTCGGCAGTCCCATTGGCGTTGAGGCGCCGAACGGTTGCTGAGGATCCCGTCCCGACGAGGATCTTTCCGTCGGGCTGCAGGGCCAGCGCCCACACGCCCGAGGGCAGCGTCGGCGGGGTGAACGTGGTGTCGGTGGTGCCGTTGGCGTTGAAGCGCTTGAGATAGCCGGAGAAGTTGCCGCCGACGATGATCTTGCCGTCGGGCTGGAGCTGCAGAGCGTTGACGTTGTAGGTCACGGCCGGGGCGGCGAACGTGGTGTCGACGGTTCCGTTGGCATTCAGGCGTTGCACGTAGCCGGTGAAACCCCCGCCGATGATGATCTTGCCGTCGGGCTGCAGGGCGATAGCCCGAACCACCTTGGACAGAACGGGCGGGGTGAACGTGGTGTCGGTGCTGCCGTCGGTGACGGACTGGGCGCCGGCCGGCGCAATGGCCGGAAGTACCGAGAGCAGGGCCACCAGCACGACGGCGCGTCCCGCCGCTCGTGAGTTGCCTCGACACCCCATGGTCGTCCGGAACATCTGAAGCCGCCCTTCTGCTGAGTGCCCGATGTCGTCACCCTAGTTGGGGCACGGTGAGACGACGGCAGGTGTGCCAACATCCCGTCATGGAGCCGCCCGGGGCCCTCGCTCCCTACCGAGTCCTCGACCTGACCGATGGTCGCGCCGTGCTCGCCCCCTTCGTGCTCGCCGGACTCGGTGCCGACGTGGTGCGGGTGGAGTCACCGGTGAGTGGGCACGAGGGATCTGTCGCTGCCGAGATCGCAGAGTTGCCGAACCTGGCCTTCAACCGCGGTAAGCGCAGTGTGGTGCTCGATCTCGACTCACCGCAGGGCCGCGAACAGTTGCTCGACCTCGCTGCGTCGGCCGACTTCGTGTTCGAGAACGCCGATCCCGGCGCGATGACTGCACGCGGCATCGGCTACGAGGCACTACGAGCCGTGCGCCCCGACATCGTGTACGTGGCCATCACCCCGTTCGGCCAGACCGGTCCGTACGCGCATCATGTCTCCAGCGATCTCACGCTCTCGGCGATGGGTGGTGCGATGGCGCTCAACGGTGAGCCCGATCGGCGGCCCGTCCGGATCACCGTTCCCCAGACCTGGTACCACGGTGCGGTGGAGGGTGCCCTGGGTGCGCTCGTTGCCCACGAGCGCCGTCGTCGGACCGGCGAGTCGCAGTTCGTCGATGTCTCGGTGCAGGCGGCGGTGTTCTGGACAGGACTGCAGGCGATGATCGCCCACTCCATCATGGGGCGCAACATCGAGCGCAACGGCACGGTGCTGCAGCTCAGCACGATGACGGCCGAGCTCGTGTTCCCGTGCGCCGACGGTGAGGTGGTGCTCATCGCCACCACCGGGACACTCGTGGGCGTGATCCCGTGGATGGTGGAGGCGGGCACCGTCACACGTGAATGGGCCGATGCCGAGGACTGGCGCACCTACGAGGCCCGCATGCTCACCGCCGCCTCACTTGCACACACGGTGGAGGAGGTGCGCGCCGCCATCCGTCGCTTCACACTGGCGCACACCAAGGCCGAACTGTTTGCGGGCGGTCTCGAGCGCGACATCAACATCGCCCCGGTGAACACCGTGGCCGATGTGCTCGCCTTCGACCACCTCACGGTCCGCGAGTACTGGGACACCGTCGAACTCGCCGATGGCCGTGCACTGCGCGCCGCCGGTCCGTTCGTGAAGGCCTCGGGCACTCCGGTGCGCTGGACGCGCCCCGCACCCCGCCGTGGCGAGCACACCGAGGAGGTCCTCGCATCGCTTGCCGCCAGTACTCCGGCCGGATGGACCCTGTCGAAACCCTCGGGCACGGCAGGTTCGGGCCTGCCGCTGGAGGGTGTGAAGGTGGCCGACTTCTCGTGGATCGGTGTGGGGCCCATCACTGCCAAGGCCCTCGCCGACAACGGCGCAACGGTGATCCGCATCGAGTCCGACAGCCCTGCAGATCGCCTGCGCCTCGTCGGGCCGTTCAAGGACGACATCGCAGGCATCAACCGTTGTCAGTTCTTCGGTTCGTTCAACACCTCAAAGATGTCGCTGCAGCTCAACCTGAAGAACCCCGATGGCTACGCCATCGCGAAGCGACTGTTGTCGTGGTGCGACATCGCGCTCGATTCGTTCACCGCAGGAACCATGAACGAGATCGGGCTCGGGTACGAGGTGGCGCGTTCGCTCAATCCGAGCATCATCATGGCGAGCACCTGTCTGTTCGGCCAGACCGGCCCGGCTCGCCGCCTGCCGGGCTACGGCTATCACGCAGCGGCTGCGAGCGGCTTCTACGAGGTGACCGGCTGGGATGATCGGCCTCCTGCGGGTCCGTTCAACGCCTACACCGACACCATCGCTCCGCGTTTTCTCGCCTCGACGCTGCTCGCTGCGCTCGATCATCGCCGTCGCACGGGTGAGGGCCAGTACATCGACCAGGCCCAGATGGAGTCGGCGCTGCACTTCCTCTCGCCGGAACTGCTGGACATGCAGGTCTCGGGTCTCTCACCGCGACGCTCGGGCAACTACGCACCCGCTGTTGCGCCGCACGATGCGTACCCGTGCGCCGGCCACGACCAATGGTGCGCGATTGCGGTGGAGACCGACGCACAGTGGACGGCGCTGCGTCGTGTGCTCGGTGATCCTGCTTGGGCGAACGATCCGGCATTGAGCAGCGCAGCGGGACGCTGCGAACGCGTGGAACTCATCGACCGCGAACTGGCTGCGTTCACCTCCCAGCACGAACCGCGGGCGCTGATGGAACTGCTGCAGGCCGCCGGCGTTCCTGCGGGCATGGTGCAGCGCTCGAGCGATCACCAAGAGGATCCGCAGTTGGCGCACCGGCAATTCTTCCGCCCGCTGGAGCATCCCGAGATGGGGCTCATTCCCTACGAGGGTCACCCGTACCAGATCCTCGGCTACGGCAACGGTCCGCGTTCTGCCGCTCCGTGTCTCGGTGAGCACACCTTCGAGGTGCTGAACGAGGTGCTCGGCATGAGCATCGATGAAGTCGCCGATGCCATGGCGAACGGCGCGTGCGGCTGAACATTCCTTGCAACCGTTGAACGGAGTTGCCCCGCCTCAGCCGGCCTCTGCCCCGATCTCGAACGTCATGAGATCCCTGCCCACGGTGACCCGCCCGGTGTACCC
>JAULYZ010000066.1:0-41028 GCA_032117595.1 Acidimicrobiia bacterium
CAGGGTTCGTCATTGCTCACCAAGGCCCTGCCTGGTGCTTCGCGATCAACGTCGTCAGTTTCCTCGCCACCCTCTGGGCGCTCGCCGCGCTGCCCGACATCCCCGCACAGATGCGCAGTTCGGGCAACACCGGTGTACTGCGCGGCTTGAGGATCGCCGGTCAGCATGCAATCGAGCGGAGGGGACTGCTCGCGTCCATCGTGGCCCACTTCGTCTTTGCCACGGTGGCGATCCCGGTGAACTCCCTCATCCCGATCTTTGCCGTGACGGTCCTCGAGCGCGGCGCCGATACCTACGGCCTGCTCGCCGGCTGTGTCGGTGTGGGGGCGATCCTGAGTGCCATGGTGATCGGCACGATCGACCGCCGTGTGCGCCCGAGCACGCTGCTGCTGTCCGGCACGTGTATCGGCGTGGTCGGGCTCGCCGTGCTCGCCTCGGTGTCCACGATCGGACCCGCGGTGGTCACGCTGGGGCTCTACGGCGTGGCCTACCTGGTGTTCACCGCCATCAACCTCGCTGCGGTGCAGCGCCTCAGCCACCCGCGCATCCGCGGTCGCATGGCGAGCCTCTGGATGCAGTCGTACGGCATCGGGCTCCCGATCGGGCTCGTGCTGCAGGGTCTGCTCGCAGATCGCTGGGGTGTCCGCACGATGATCGCCATCGACGCAGTCATCCTCGGTGTGGGAGCACTCGCTGCGCTGCTCTCCGGGTTCCTCCGCTCGATGGACGTGGACCCGCAGCCCGACCTGCAGTCAGGCGGCCACTAGACCTGCGGATTCATCGGGCCGGATGGTTGCCGGCCGATGTCTCAGGCCTCGACGCCGATGCCCTCGCTGATCACCCGGTCGAGTGCGGCATCGTCGGCAGCATCGATGAGCGCCTGCACCCAGAGGTGGAACCGCTGGCCGCCGCCCTCGTTGCGCCCGAACAGGACCTCGGACTTCGCACCGGTCTTGAGCGCCTTCTGCATGGCGATGCCGGTCTTGTAGTCCTCTTCCTGCACCACGTAGCGCAAGAAGGCCATGCGCTCCTCGACGAGCTTCGCCTGTTCCTCATCGGCCGGCTGCGTGTGCAGGAAGTGCTGCACGGTGATGGACTCGTCGGCGGTGGCGCCCGGGAACAACTGCGACACCATGTACACCTTGCCGCCGGCGTCGAAGGCAGCGACCGAGATGTGCGGGAAGATGGTCCACACGCCACCCACGAGCTTCTCGTCCTCCCACTCGCCGTCGGGTGTCTCGATGAGCTGGCCGTAGTGGCGGTCAGGGCCCGTCACGCGCTGGTGCGGCCCCCACGAGAAGTAGATCGCCTTGCTGGAGATGTCGGACCCGAAGGTGTTCCGGTGGAGGATCGGCAGGTGGTAGAAGTCGAGATAGCCGTCGTACGCCACTTTCCAGTTGGCACCGACGAGCGTCTGGCGGCCCACCACGCGGCACTTGTCGAAGCCGAGGTGCTCGAGCACGTTCTCGTAACCGTGCAGGAATGCATCGAAATCGACGGTGGACTTCGGGTTGAGGATCACCCAGATGAGCCCGGCGCGCTCGGTGACGGGCAGCGGCGTGAGGCTGAGGCACGAACGGTCGATCTCGCCGAAGTCCTTGGCATCGAGCACACCGACGAGATCACCGGAGGTGTTGTAGGTCCAGGCGTGGTACGGGCAGGTGAAGCGCTTGGCCTCGCCGTTGCCCTCCTCGACGAGTTGGGCGCCACGGTGGCTGCAGGTGTTCACGAAGGCGCGCATGGCGCCGTCCTCGCCGCGCACCATGAGTACCGGCATGCCCATCACCTCGACGGCCCGGTAGGAACCGGGCTCACGCAACTCCGAGGAGAACCCGAGCATGAGCGGCAGGCGCTTGAAGATGCGGTCGACCTCGAGCTGCCAGCGCTCCGGGTCGTAGTAGTGCCGCGCAGGAATGCGCACGACCGACTCGGTTTGGCTCTGGGTGCCGTTCTTGGAGTGCTCCATGGTCTGGCGGGCCATCTCGATGAGTTCTTCCCTGCTCATGTCTCTCCTCATTCGGCGTCGAGGGTCCGTCGGCGCAGGGTTTCCCCTGAACACCGGCGTCCTGCTCGTCACATTACGCCTGTGATGTGAACGATGTCATGCCCACGGCCCGATCGTGGTTGGGGTGGGTTGCGGGCCGTGGCGCGATGCGTGCCGGTGGGCCGGGCGTGCAGGTGGGCCGGGGTAGGTTGGGGGTGCCATGGCAGGTCGCTTCCGGTTCTCGCTCCCCCCGAGCCGACATCACGGCGATCCGTGGTTCCGGATCGGATCACTCGACGTCACGTCCACGGTGCTGGTCTCGCTCCTCTGTGCCGTGACGATTTTCGTGTACGCCGCCGATGGTTCGTTGCTCGAACCCTTTGCCCTGATCCCGGACCGTGTGCTCGAGGGGCAGGTCTGGCGCCTCGTCACCTGGCCCTTCGTGAGTGTCCCTGACCCCTCGGTGCTCTGGACCATCATCACCATCGCCATCTTCTGGTGGTTCGGCCGCGAGCTCGAGGCACAGTTGGGTCGGGTGCGCATGGCCGTGCTGCTCGCGGCCATCACCCTCGGCTCTGCGCTGGTTGCCACCGGGCTCGACGTGGTGATGTTCGGCCTTCGCTATGTGGAGCTCGCCATCTTCGTGCTCTTCATCGCCCACAACCCGCGGGTGCAGTTCTTCTTCGGCATCCCTGCCTGGGTGGTCGGTGCCGTACTCGTCGGTGCCGAGCTGCTCCAGCGGATCGGGAACCGGGAGTACGAGCAGCTCTGGGTCACCCTTGTGGCTCTCGGTCTTGGGTTGGTCGTCGGTCGCGCCTATGGGCTTGCCGCCGACGTCGCGTGGATCCCCAACCTCGGTCGCAGCGGCAGTCGCCGCAGCACGCCTGCCCGCCGACCGAAGCGCCCCAAGGCGCCAAAGTCGGGCTCGAAGTCGCGCTCCAAGTCGCGCACGAAGTCCGGCAGTTCGCCGTCGGTGGTCCCGGGCCCCTGGGCCCCGCCGTCACCGAACATGTCGGCCGACCAACTCGAGGTGGACCGTCTCCTCGACAAGATCTCCGCGCAGGGCATGGACTCCCTCAGCGCCGACGAACGACGTCGCCTCAAGGAAGCAAGCGAGCGCCTCCGTCGCAACCGCGACTGAGCGCACGCCCCGGCGTCGCTACTGCATCACTCGTCGGCGGGGCGAAGTTGGCTCACCCAGTCGCCGGGATCCTTGCCGAGTTCGCGGAAGCGACGCACGATCTGCAACGGCGGCTCGAGCGGCTCGCCAGCGTTGATGCGGGCCATGTTGACCCCGTCCTCGGCCCACACGTGACAGGTGTTGAGGTTCATCCGCATCATGCGCTGCCGCTCCTCGGTGGTCACCGGCGGGCGCGGGCTCGAGCCGGTCTCGCGAGCCTTGAGCACCTGCATCGACCAGAAGCACTGCACCGCAACGGGTGCCATCGCCTGCAGGAGCGCCGTGGTGTGCGTGCAACCGCGCGGCCCACCGAAGAGCTCTCGTACCCGGTGCGTGAAGCCGCGGGCGATGCTCAGGCCGATGAGCTTGGTGTAGTGGTCGGTGATCGACGTGCACGTGGTGTGTGGGTGTGCCTCGAAGACCACGGAGGCATCGGTGATCTCCAGCGAGGGGAAGGCCACGGTGAGGTCCACGATCATGTGGTGGATGACGAGCGGCTCGGTGTCGTCGGGCACGTAGAGGCCAGCGGGCTTGGTGTCCTTGACCGCTCCGCGCAGCACCAGTGTCTCGTCGTCCTTCCTGAACGCACGGACCTCGTAGTTGCGGGTGTGGAGCAGCGGGAGGTCGGGGTCGGGTGGCAGCATGTCGGTGGCCATGCCGCCATGTCAGTCGGTCGGGGGGTGGCGGGCCAAACTGGGGACAGGACCGACACGACGGAGGGGGACGCCATGAGAGCGCTGTTGGTGGTCTACACCGAGCCGACCACACCGGCTCACGAGGATGCGTACAACCGCTGGTACACCGAGGAACACCTTCCTGACGTGCTTGCGGTTCCCGGGTATGTACGCGCCACCCGCTTCGTCGCGGTGCCGGGTGACTGCGTCGTGCCGCAGCGATACCTCTCGCTGTACGAGCTCGAGGTCGAGGGCATCAGCGGGCTGCAGGCCACCTCCGACGAGCACATGCGCCGGATCGGCACCGGTGAGATGCGCCGCTCGCCCGACGGGGCCATGGATCGCAACGCCATGCGGGCTCTCTATTACGAGGCGGTTGGGCCGCGGGTGGGCAGCGGTGATGCAGTGCCTTCCTCCGTGCTCATGGTGTACTCGGACCCGTCGAGCCCCGACCTCGAGGACGAGTACAACCGCTGGTACCACGAGACCCATCTCCCCGAGGTCATCGACGTCCCGGGCTTCGTCGCCGCCTCGCGCTATCGGGTCACGGCGGTGAACATGCTCAACGAGCCGTGGGTGGTGTCGCAGCGCTACCTCGCGGTCTACGAACTCGATCGCTCCGATCCCGAGCAGATCGCAGCCTCCCATGCAGAGCTCTCGCGCCGTGTCCGTGAGGGAGATCGCATGGGGATGAGCCCGTCACTCGGGGTCGGCCCGATCACTCGCTACTACACGCGCATCAGCGATCGCATCGCTGCGCCCCGCCGGGCATGATGGAACCGTGAACGACCGCGTCTATTTCAAGCAGCTGCTCTCCGGGCGGGACTTCGCCCAGAACGATCCCGTCGCCCAGCAGATGGTGAACTTCGTCTACGCCATCGGCGATCGCGCCACGGGGGAGTGTGTGCTCGTCGACCCCGCATACAACGCCAAGGAACTCGTGGAGATCGTCGGCGCCGACGGCATGCGTGTCACGGGTGCGCTCGCCACCCACTATCACCCCGACCATATCGGCGGGAAGATGATGGGGTTCAAGCTCCAGGGCGTTCGCGAACTCCTCGGCGAGGTGGGCGTGAAGGTGCACTGCAACGAGGCGGAGGTGCCGTGGGTGAAGCGGGTCACCGAACTGTCCGACTCAGACATCGCAGCCCACGACGGGGGCGACACGCTCATGGTGGGGGAGGTGCGCATCGAGTTCGTGCACACCCCCGGCCACACCCCCGGCTCACAGTGCTTCTATGTGGAGGGCTGCCTCGTGTCGGGCGACACGCTGTTCCTCGACGGCTGTGGTCGAACCGATCTGCCCGGCAGCGACGCTGAGCAGATGTACGAATCCCTCCAGCGTCTCGCACGCCTGCCCGAGTCCACGATCGTCTATCCGGGGCACAAGTACCACCCGATGTCGAGCGGCACGATGCAGAGCGTGTGTGAGTCGAACTACGTATTCCGTCCGCGCTCGAAGGAGCAGTGGATGATGATGTTCGGCGGCGGTCACTGACCCACGATCACTGAGCAACCCGCAGCGGTCCGCGCGTTCAGGACGGCGTCGGAGCAGCTGTGGTGGTGGTCGTGGTGGTCGTGCTCGTGCCCGACGTGGTGGAGGGCGGCCGGGTGGTCGTGGTGGGCGGCGTTCGTGTCGGCTTGTTGCGTGCCTCGACGTCCTCGCCGTAGACCCACACACGGAGTCCCTTCTTCACCCACTTCTGTTCCCAGAGGTAGTCCATTGCCCGGAGACCGAGGCGCACGCAACCGTGCGAGGCGGGCTGCGCCGGCACGTTGTGCATGCCGTGAATGGCGATGCCGCCGTTGAAGTACTTCGGTCGGTAGATCTTGCCGAGGTCGCCCTCCCACCAGCCGTCCTTGCGCTGGTACTGGATCTTGAACTTGCCCGACGGCGTCACCGAACGCCCCCACTCCCACTGGCCTGGCTTCTTCACGTTGGGTTCGATGTACCACTGGCCGTTGCCGGTGGATGTGTTGAAGACCCACTCCGTGCGGCCGCCCTTGACGAGGAAGAGCACCTGTCGGTCCTTGTCGACCTCGATGGCGTTGCCCTTCTTCGTACGCGCCTGCACGCGCTCGGTTGCCTGTGTGAGCAACTTCGCCGTGTTGGCATCCACCGAACCGGTGCGCTTGAGGTCGTGGTACTTCTGGAACGCAAGGACGGCATGACGGGTGGTCAGGCCGTACTTGCCGTTGGCGCCATGGAGCCAGAAGCCCAGTTCGAGGAGGCGCTCCTGGACACGCTTGAGCTCGCCGCTGCTGCGTCGATAGGTGGCCCGCAACGGCTTGGCCAGTACCGAGACCGTGGTGGTCGTGGTGGGCGGAAGCGTGGTCGTGGTGGTTGTGGTGGTCGTGGTGGTGGTGGTGGAAGTCGTCGAGGACGTCGAGGACGTCGACACCGCACTGCTGCTCGAGGTGGCCGATCCGCGCTGATCGCCGGGCGCAGCGGTGTCCGTGGCGAGTTCGGAGCGGTCGCCGGAGGTGATGTCGAGGGCGTCGCCCGAGGTGACGGCCGACTCGGAGTCGCCGAGGCAGGCGGTGGCAACAACACTCAGCCCGAGCGCCATGGCGACGACGACCAGTCGGGGTCGCTGCGGCCGGAATCGGGGGCGCGACGGCACGGTGCTTTCGTCGCCAAACTGAAACATCACCGCGAAAGGTAACGGGTGCCCCGCCCAAAGTGGTAGCGGTTTCTGGTACTTCGGGACGAAAAGACGGATCCTGAACCCTGCTCAGGGTGACCGGGTCCGGCTGTGGGCCCGCCCGACCCCTGACTGGCGCCCCGTGGCGGCCCGGTGACAGCGCGGCAGGCCGTGCGTCAGACTGCTCTCATGCGCAACAACGTTGGACTCTTCCTTGCCAAGCGGGCCTTCCGGGACCCCCACCTCGAGGCGATGATCGAGCCCGCCTCCGGGCGACGCTTCACCTACCGCGAGATGAACGAGCGGACGAACCGGATCGCCAATGCCCTGACCGAGCGCGGGGTGGGCTTCGGCGAGCGGGTCGGTGTCCTGCTCATGAACGGCATCGAGTTCCTCGAGACCTTCTTCGCCTGCGGGAAGATCGGTGCTGTGTGCGTGCCGCTCAACTGGCGGCTCGTCGCCGACGAACTCGAGTTCATCGTGAACGACTCGGGCGCGTCCACGCTGGTGTTCGGCTCCGAGTTCGCTCCGGTGGCAGCCGATCTGAATGGACGCGGCACCACGATCAGCCGGTGGCTGCAGGTGCGCAACGACCCATCGGCACCGCTGGAGGGCTTCGCCCTCGACTACGACGCAGTGACCGCTGCAGCGAGCCCGGACGAACCGGCCATCGCGGGTGAGGACGAGGATCTGCTCTTCATCATGTACACCTCGGGCACCACGGGCCTGCCCAAGGGCGTCATGCACACGCACAGCACGGTGATGTGGGGTCTGTTCACCGTCAACATCACCGCCGACCTCCAGTACAAGGACCGCTATCTCCTCGCGCTCCCGTTCTTCCATGTCGGCGCGCTGAACCCTGCGCTGTGCATCATCCATCGGGGCGGCACGGGCATCATCATGCGGGCCTTTGATCCCAAGGCTGTCTGGGAGCTCGTCGAGCGCGAGCGCGTCACCAACATGCTCGCCGTGCCGGCGATGCTCAACTTCATGCTGCAGGTGGGTCAGGGTGGCCACGACTGCTCGACGCTGCGCTGGGTGATGAGCGGTGCGGCGCCGGTGCCCGTCACCCTCATCGAGGCCTACACCAAGATCGGCATCGAGATTCACCAGGTGTACGGGCTCACCGAGACCTGTGGTCCGGCATGCCTGATCAGTTCCGACGACGCAGTCGTTCGGGCCGGCAGCACGGGCAAGTCGTTCTTCCACACCGATGTTCGAGTGGTGCGCGAGGACGGGTCCGACTGTGCTCCCGGGGAGGCCGGCGAGGTGCTCGTGGCCGGCAAGCACATCATGGTGGGCTACTGGAACCGACCCGAGGCGACCGCCGACACGATCCGTGACGGCTGGCTGCGGACCGGTGACGTTGCCACGATGGACGCCGACGGCTTCGTGACGATCAAGGACCGGGTGAAGGACATGCTCATCTCGGGTGGCGAGAACGTGTACCCCGCCGAGATCGAGAACGTGATCCTCTCGCTCCCGGGTGTGGGGGACGTCGCCGTGCTCGGCATCCCGTCACCCAAGTGGGGCGAGTCGCCGCTCGCCGTCGTGGTCCGCAAGGACGAGTCGCTCACGGAGTCGGCGGTCATCGATGGCTGCAAGGGTCGGCTTGCGCCCTTCAAGATGCCCAAGGCGGTTCGGTTCGTGCAGGAGATCCCCCGGAACCCCTCGGGCAAGATCCTCAAGCGCGTCTTGCGCGAGCAGTACACGGACATAGTCGTCGACTGAGCCAACACGGTCGTCGACTGAGCCAACACGGTCGTCGACTGAGCCAACACGGTCGTCGACTGAGCCAGCAGCGGCGCCGAGTGCTATGACTCGTCCATGACCGATGCATGGACACACACCCCAAAGGACCCGGCTGACGCAAACCTGATGTCGCTGTTCCGCCTCGATGGCCGCGTGGCCGTGGTGACGGGGGCGGGTCGTGGGATCGGGCGCGGAATCGCCCTCGGCCTCGCCGATGCCGGCGCCGATCTGGTGATCACGGCCCGGCGCGAGCACGAACTCGATGAAGTAGCCGAGCGCATTGCAGAGCGTGGTCGCCGTTCGGTGAAGGTGGTGGCCGATATCACCGCCGATGACTCCGTGGACCGCCTCGTCGATGCTGCGATGAAGACCTTTGGTCAGCTCGACGTGTGGGTCTCGAATGCCGGCGGCTCCGAGCATCAGGGCAACTTCCCGTTCAAGGACTTCCCCGACTGGCACTGGGATGCGCAGATTGCTCTCAACCTCCGTCCGCACTTCAAGGCGGCGCGGGCGTGCATGCAGGTGATGAAGCCGGGCTCGTCGATCATTGGTATTTCGTCGATCGCCGCGCTCCGTCCGGCGGTCAACTTCTCGGCCTATGCCGCCGCCAAGTCGGGAATGAACAGCCTCGCGCACACGCTGTCGGTGGAGCTCGGCCCACTCGGCATCCGCACGAACTCGGTCTCGCCGGGCAATGTGCCGACCGAGTCGACTTACACCATCGGTGGCGCCACCGATGCCATCCTCGCAGCTGCAGAAAAGATGATTCCGATCCGCAGACTCGGGACCCCGTCAGACATCGCCGCTGCGGTGGTGTGGCTCGCCTCACCGGCCGGCTCCTGGGTCACCGGCCAGAACATCGTCGTTTCTGGCGGCCAGTAGGCCGCAGGTGTCGCGTCAGTAGGCCGCAGGTGTCGCGTCAGTAGGCCGCAGGTGTCGCGTCAGTAGGCCGCAGGTGTCGCGTCAGTAGGCCGCAGGTGTCGCGTCAGTAGGCCGCCGGAAACCTGACAAGAACGACGCGTTTCTGGCGGTGCCACTGCGTCACCACCGGTGACTAGGTTGCCCCCATGGGTCGCTGGTCGCGCGCCGACGTGCATGCCACGTGGTTCGGGGGAGCGGTCTGTCTGTGGGCGTGGTCCGATGGGCCGGCGAGTACGGCACCGCTGAACGCGCTGTATGCCGATGTGTACGGCGGGCGGGCCTCCGGGCGCATCGGTGCGGTTCCGGTCACCATTCCCGGTGTGGGTGCCGTGTCGGTGCCGTGCATGCACTGGCCCACCGATGCCGTCATGGCCAGTTTCTCCGGTCGGCCGAGTTCGCCGTCGTGGAGCGCATCGGTTGCGTGGTTCCACCGTGTTGCCCAGTTCGCAGCGGTACTCGCCGGTACACGCCACATCGTCCCGGCGCTGGTGCCACTCGACGGCGTGCTGTGTCCCGAGTCAGCGCAGTGGCGTCTGGTTCGCACCGACGAGGTCGATCGAGTCATCGAGCGCCTGGCGCTGCGTATGCCGGCCGTGGTGTCGGCGGCGGGCGAGGTCGAGATGTCGGAAGTCGTCGAACGCTTCGCCGATGCAGCCGCCCGAACGGGGTTGCGACAACTGCGCTGGCAGCCGCCGTCGCTCTCACGACGTGACCCCGCCACGCGCACGGTCCGTACTGCGTTCCGGCACCTCGCTGGCGACACGCTGGCGCCCCGGGGATCGCTCGACCCGGTGGGCGCCGTCGAGCAGATCGATCATGCACTCCGGCTCGAGCGAGCACGGCTGCTCGGCGAGCCGCTCCTGCGCCCCCGTGTCCGCATGATGCCCCCCGATACCGGTGAGGGCGATTGGGAGTTCGGGCTCGAGGTGGTCGACGCCACCGACTCCTCACGCTGGTGCACGGCGTCCGATGCGCTCGAGGGTGCTGAGGCGGCGCGCGACGTTGCCCGCACGCGCAGTGGCCTTGCGTCCATGCGAGCCTTGGTGCTGTCCTCGTCGAACGCAGTTGCCGAGCAGGTACCGGTACTGGCCGCACTCGGCGCGGCCCCCGACGAGTCGGTGCGCCTCGCGCTCGATGAGGTCTCGACCCTGCTCGGGCTCACGTCGCGCCTCGACCAGCTCGGGGTCGAACTGCTCGGGCCCGAACAACTCGTCCGCGCCTCCGTGCGGGTGACTGCCGAGGCTGCGTCGGCGCCGCGCGGCGCGTCATCGGCCGGTCTCACCGCCAAGGCGCTCATGTCGTGGGGCGCCCGGATCGACGACGCTGCCATCGATCCCGACGAACTCGCACGCGCAGCCGAGGCCGGCACCTCGCTGATGCGGGTCGGTGAGCGTTGGGTCCGGCTCGAACAGACCCAGGTGCGCCGGGTGCTCGACGCCATCGATCGGCATCGGGTCGCCCACTCCGAGGTGGATGCGGCGACCTTGTTGCGTCTCGCATCCGACGACGAGTTCGACCTCGTTGCGGGTCCTGACGACGACCATCTGGTCGACGGCGCCGATTCCCTCGGAGTCGACCCGAGCACCGATCGCCCCGCCTCCTGGGTGGCCGACCTGCTCGCCGGCCTGCCCGACGATCGACTCGTCGAGACCCGTGAGCCCGATGCCTTCGTCGGCGAACTGCGGCACTACCAGCGCCGGGGTCTGTCGTGGCTCGGCTTCCACCGTCGGCTCGGGTTCGGAGCGGTGCTCGCCGACGACATGGGACTCGGCAAGACCGCCACTGCGCTGGCTCACCTGCTGTCGGAGCCCGGTCCGCACCTCGTGGTGTGTCCGCTCAGCGTGGTGCGTAACTGGGAGCGCGAGGCACAGCGGTTCACCCCCACGCTCTCGGTGCATGTGCACCACGGCGATGCCCGGGCTGAGGGCGCTGACGCCGTGGAGCAACTCGGTGCGGCCGATCTCGTCATCACCACCTACGGACTGTTGTCGCGAGAGGTCGACACGTTGCAACAGGTGCGCTGGGGTGTGCTCGTGCTCGACGAGGCACAGGCGGTGAAGAACCCCAACACCAAGGGGGCGCGTGCGGTGCGGCGTCTTGGTGCGCGCCAACGCCTGGCCCTCACGGGAACACCCATCGAGAACCGGCTGAGCGAGCTGTGGTCGATCCTCGATGCGGTCAATCCCGGCTTCCTCGGGCCACTCGCGCGGTTCCAGGCGCGCTTCGGTGTGCCGATCGAGCGAGATCGGGACGAGTCCGCCGCAGAGTCGCTCCGCCGGCTCACCGCGCCGTTCCTCCTGCGCCGCACCAAGGCCGACAAGACGCTGCTGCCCGATCTGCCCGACAAGATCGAGCAGATCGCCTATGCGTCGCTCACGCGCGAGCAGGCGGCCATGTACCAAGCGGTGGTCGACGAACTGCTCGCTGCCGCGGAGCAGTCGAGTGGCATGCGTCGCCGCGGTCTGGTGCTGGCGTCGCTCACGCGCCTCAAGCAGATCTGCAACCATCCGGCACACGCGCTCGGAGACGGCTCACGCCTCGATGGCCGTTCCGGGAAGCTCGCCCGCTTCGACGAACTCGTCGATGAACTCATCGACGCCGGTGAGCGTGCGCTCGTGTTCACCCAATATCGGGAGATGGGCATGCTGCTGCAGCGGCACCTCGCCGATCGCGCTGCACTCCCGGCGCCGTTCCTCCACGGCGGTGTGGCCCGCCGACAGCGCGACGCGATGGTCGACCGCTTCCAGGCTGGCGAGGGCGGCCCCCTGCTCCTCGTCTCGCTGAAGGCGGGCGGCACCGGGCTCAACCTCACGGCGGCGTCGCGCGTGATCCACTACGACCGATGGTGGAACCCTGCCGTCGAGGACCAAGCCACCGATCGGTCGTGGCGCATCGGCCAGCAGCACACGGTGTTCGTGCACAAACTCGTCTGCGCGGGAACGCTCGAGGAACGGATCGGCACGCTCATCGACGACAAGCGCGCGCTCGCGTCCGCGGTGGTGGGCTCCACCGGCGAGGCGTGGCTCTCTGAGCTGAGCACCGATGAACTCCGCGACCTCGTTGCACTCGGCTCCACGCCGGGATCCACCAGCGCCAAGGGTGGTCGCCGATGAGCGCGGAGCGTCCGGGGGCACTGCTCGGTACCCGACTCTCGGTGCTTGCGGCCGAGTGCGCCGACCCCGATCGCTTCGGCCGGGGTCGCGCTGCGTTCCGGGAGGGCGCGGTGTCGGGGCTCGAGATCGAGCCCGGTGCCGTGAGTGCCCGGGTGCAGGGCAGTCAGGCGGTCCCGTACGAGGTGTCGCTGCTCTGGCGACCCGGCGGGGTGCGCCCCGCTGCGGTGCCCACTCGTGCCCAGCTCGTCGGGACCTGTTCGTGCCCGGATGTGGCAGCGGTGTGCAAGCACATGGTGTCGGTGCTCTTCGCGATGGCCGACCAGGTGGCCCTCGACCCGGCGCTGCTCGACACCTGGCGGGGCGACCCCTCCCAGTGGGAGCACCTCCCGGTCTCGCTCGACGAACTGCCCGAGTTCGGCCGCAGTCGGGCCGAGCGCCAGGAACTGGCCGATTTCTTCGGGGTGCGCGACCCGTCGGTGGAGTTCGAGGTCGCCGAACCGTTCCCCGAGATCCGCCCGCTCGGGGCACCGGCCAGACCCACCCCGAGCGCCGTGGAGGCGGCGGTCGCCGAGTGCCTCGATGCGGCCATGTCGACCCTGCGCTCGGTGTTCGGCTGAGGTGTGCGGGCGGGCGGTGGCCGACCCGACCCGTGTCCGGGTCGCTCATCGGGGCCGGTAATCTGTCGGTTCTGCCCATTTCCGCAGGTGCTGGAGATCGATTGCCATGAAGACCGAGGGTCACCCCAAGTACACCGAACTCGTCGCCCGCTGCTCGTGCGGCAACGAGATCCGCACCAAGTCCACCCGCGGTGGCGAGATGTTCGTCGACCTCTGCAACGAGTGCCACCCGTACTTCACCGGGAAGCAGAAGCTCGTCGACACCGGCGGGCGCGTGGATCGCTTCAACAAGCGGTACGGCGACCGTTCCAAGAAGAAGGGCTGAGTGCCCGGCGCCGACCCGGCCCGGCGCAGCCAACTCCTCGGGCTCAAGCTCAACACGCTGGTCCGAGACCACCTCGGCAGCGACGCGCCGACGACCCCGGGTGTGTGGCCCGGCGGTGCTGCTCTGGTACGCGATGGCGTGGCGTGGGTCCTGGCAGAGGACGACTCCCAGCGTGCGCTCGGCCGTGCGCTTGCCTGGGCCCGACAGCAGGGAGCGACGGAGCTCCACCTGCTCGCAGAGGAGCACGCCGGCCTGCTCGCTCGGCGTGCTGAGTACTTTGCCGTGCCGCCGCACGTCTGGCGGGTGAGTGGACGTTCCCTCGTCGCTGCTGTCGCCGAACCGCACGAACCGGTGCCGGCCCTCGATGACGAACTTGCGGCCTTCGCCGCACTCATCGAGTCTGCCGGTGCAGTGCCGCTCGTGGAGCGCGGTGTGCTGATCGGTGAGGTCGAGGGCCTCGAGGTGTGCCGGGCCTCTCGCGATGCGTCCACCGGTGTGTGCCGACTCGAGGTGGGAGTCGGCGCCCACGACCGCGAGGCGTTCCAGATGGTGCACGGCGACGTGCCGACGCCCGACGCCCTGCGGATGGTGATCGATGCAGTGAAGCCGCACCGGCGTCCCGGTGCCGAACCGCACCCGCTGAACCGTCTCGGTGCCGAGCGCGCCATTCGTGCCCAGTTCGTGCGCAACCCGTCGCTCGTCGGCGCTCGACTGCTCGCCCCTGCCGATCCGCCGATCACCCGAACGAACGTGAAGGACACCGTGCCGTGCGTTGCGGCAGGCGAGACGGTGTCGGGTGAACCCGTGGTCGTGGTCTGTTCCACCGGCATCGACCTCGACGTGGTGCCGTGGGCTGCTGACGCCCGCAGCGCACTCGGCCGCGACGACGCGCGGCTTGTTCTTGCGCTCCCGGCCCGGGACGGCGCTGCAGTCACGCTTGCGCTGGCTGCATCGCTGCGCAGACCGGCTGTCGTCCTGCTGCGGCAGGACGATGGTGTCTGGCAATAGCCTGCCTCGTTGTGATCGACCGTCTGGCTGGGCTGGAAGCGGAGTTCGCCAGCCTCGAGACGCAGCTGGCCGATCCCGGCGTACTCGGTGATCAGACGCGTCTGCGTGAGGTGACGCGTCGGTACAAAGAGCTCGGACCGGTCGTGGAGTGCTATCGCTCGTACCGAGCCCGCACGGGGGACGCCGAGGTTGCCCGGGAGCTCCTGGCCGAGGCGGTCGGCGACGAGCGCGACGCCCTGCGCGCCGAGCTTGCCGGCGCCGAGTCCGAGATCGAGCGCCTCGAGGCCGAGCTGAAGGTGTTGCTCCTGCCGCGCGATCCCGACGACGGCAAGAACGTCATCGTGGAGATCCGCGGTGCCGAGGGCGGTGAGGAAGCCAATCTGTTCGCCCGCGATCTGTTCGAGATGTACCAGGCCTTCGCCATCCGCAAGGGCTGGCCCATCGAGGTGCTGTCCGCTGATGCGTCCGATCTCGGCGGGCTCAATCAGGTGACCTTCGTCCTCAGGGGAGACGATGCGTGGGCGCACATGAAGTTCGAGGGCGGACCGCACCGTGTCCAGCGCGTACCGGTCACCGAGAGCCAGGGGCGGGTGCACACATCGGCCGCCACGGTGAGCGTGCTCCCCGAGGCCGAGGAGGTCGATGTGGAGATCGACCCCAACGACCTGCAGATCGACGTGTACCGGGCGTCGGGACCCGGCGGGCAGGGAGTGAACACCACCGACTCGGCAGTGCGGATCACCCACAAGCCGTCAGGCATCGTCGTGGCGATGCAGGACGAGCGCAGCCAGCTGCAGAACCGAGCGCGCGCAATGCAGGTGCTCCGGGCGCGACTGCTCAAGGCGCGCCAGGAGGAGCAGGCGGCCCTGCTCGGCGATGCACGGCGCGCACAGGTCCAGTCCGGGAGCAGGAGCGAGAAGATCCGCACCTACAACTTCAAGGAGAACCGACTCACCGATCACCGCATCGGGTACACGGTGTACCGGTTGCAGGATGTGCTGGCGGGCGACCTCGACGAACTCATCGACGCACTCCAGACCGACGAGCGCACACGATTGCTCGCAGGCAGCGATGGCTGACGCAGGCGGCCCGGTGGCCGACGGTGACCAAGCGGGGACGCTCACCTGGCGGGCGCTGTGGGTGCAGGTCTCCGAGGCGATCGGCGACGCGAACGAGGCGAGATGGATATGCCGCGAGGCTGGTGGTCTCGACGCGCTCGAGTGGGTGCAGGCACTCGACGACCGTGTCGGTGTCCGCTCCGTGGCGCGAGTCGATGCCATGACAGCACGGCGCCGCACGGGTGAACCGCTGGCCCACGTGCTTGGCTCGTGGGCGTTCCGCTCGCTCGAGCTGATGGTGGATCGCCGCGTCCTCATCCCGCGACCCGAGACCGAGTTGCTCGCCGGCGCTGCCATCGAGGCAGCGGTAGCCGTGGGTCCCGAGCGCGTGGTGGTCGATCTCGGCACCGGATCCGGTGCGATTGCGCTCTCGCTCGCAGCCGAGTTACCCATCGACGGCACCGTTGTGTGGGGTGTCGAGGTATCGCCCGATGCGCTCGACGTGGCGAGGGCGAATGCCGCCGGCATCGGGCGCAGGGCGGCGAACGTGCGGCTCGCCCTCGGCGACTGGTTCTCGGCGCTTCCGGCCGACCTGCGAGGCACCGTCGACGTGGTGGTGAGCAATCCGCCGTACATCGCCGAGGGCGATCCCGAAGTGGCACCCGATGTGCTCGATTGGGAGCCCGCTGGCGCTCTCTTCGCCGGCACCGACGGCCTCGGCGCGATCCGCACCATCGCTGCGCAGGCACCCGAGTGGTTGCGTCCCGGTGGCGTGCTGCTCCTCGAGATCGGGCACCGGCAGGGCGATGCGGTGCGGTCGATCCTCGCCGATGTTGGCTACGCAGACGTCGAGATCCGTCGGGACCTCACCGATCGCGACCGGATCGCCTACGCGCGCAGGTGACGGCGCAGGAACTCGAGCTGGAGGAGCAACAGGTTCTCGGCCACCACCTCCTGCGGTGTCATGTGGCTCACCCCCGAGAGCGGGAGGACCTCGTGCGGGCGGCCTGCAGCCAGTAGCGCAGACGACAGCTGGAGCGTGTGCGCCGCCACGACGTTGTCGTCGGCGAGGCCGTGGACGAGCAACAGCGGACGTGTCAGGTCCGGGGCCCCGGCGACGAGACTCGTGCGCTCGTAGGGCGCAACGTCCTCGGCAGGGTTGCCGAGATACCGCTCGGTGTAGTGGGTGTCGTAGAGACGCCATTCGGTGACGGGCGCACCGGCCACCGCCGCATGGAACACATCGGGGCGACGGATCACGGCGAGCGCTGCGAGGTATCCGCCGAAGCTCCAGCCGCGGATACCGACGCGCGTGAGATCACACACCCCGGTGGTCTCCGCGACACCCTGAAGCGCACGCACCTGATCGTCGAGGACCGGGGCGGCGAGGTCGCCGAAGACCTCGCGTTCCCACGCGCTCCCGCGGCCGGGTGTTCCTGCTCCGTCGGCCACGATGACGGCAAACCCCTGCTCGGCGAACCACTGCGAGGTACACATCGCTGCGGTCGACTGCACGACGCGCTGTGCGTGCGGGCCCCCGTAGGGGTCGAGCAGCACGGGAAGCCGCGGGCCGCCATCGTTCGGCAGCCTTCCGGACGGGAGGAGCAGCGCTGTCGCGATCCTCCGTTCGCCGATCCGGAGCATCGACACATTCGGCGTGACGAGAGGGTCCTCGGCGTGACTCACGATCACCGGACCCGCATCGGCACCGGTCGTGCTGTTCTGCGCACGCAGCACCCGGGTGACTGCACGGCGATCGGTCAGCGTCGCGCTCCGCACGACCACGGTGCTGCCGCCCGCCGATGCCGAGTGGATCCCCGGCCCCTCGGTGAGCCGGCTCACGCCGCCCAGGGTGGACCACCGGTACACATGCTGCACCGTCGGGTCGTCGACGGGGTTCGCACAGAAGTGAACCGTGGTGACACCCACCGCCACGATGGAGCGCACCTGGAGGTCCGGAGAGGTCACGGGCCGGCCGTCCACCATGAGGCGCCGCGCCCCGTCGCGGTCGGCGCACGCAACGATGCGCCCGTCGCTGAGCGATGCCGGCACGCCGCGCACGAGTTCGACCCAGCAGTCGTCGTGGTCGTCCCATGCTTCGTGAGCGGCACCCGAAGCGGCGTTGGCGAGCAAGACCCGCACCTCTCGCTGGCTGCGCGACTGCACGGTGACGAGCAGCGAGTTCCTGTCGAACCACGACACGTCGACGAGGTAGGGGAACGCGACTCGATCCCATGTCACCTCGACGCCGCTGCCATCGAGCGCGATCACGTGCAGCGTCACGTCCGCATTGGCGGTTCCTGCGGCGGGATAGGCAATCCCGGTGGGCTCCTGAGCGGGTTCGGCCGGGTTCGAGATGTGCCATCGGAGCACGGGCGAGGTGTCCACCCGGGCCACGGCGATCGACTGACCATCGGGTGACCACCAGTACCCGCGTCCGCGGCCCATCTCCTCGGCAGCGATGAACTCGGCGAGGCCCCACGTGACGCCGTGCGTCTGCTCGCCGGCCAACTCCCACGACGAGCCGTCGAGATCGGCGATGCGCAGCGCGCCCCGGGATGTGTAGGCAATGCGGCGTGCAGTGGGGTCGGGGCGCGGATCGAATACCGGGCCCTCGACGTGGAGCTCGCGGGCCGTTGCGCTGAGGAGCCCCGCAGTGAACAGTCGGCCCGCAAGGGTGAACGCTGCAACCGTGACCTCGGTGTTCGTTGCGTACGACACCACGCCGCTCGCACCCTCACGCGCGCGTTCGCGTCGCGCACGCTCCTCGGGGGGCAGATGTTCCTCGTCGGCCCCGCGCAGCAACTCGAGCGGGTCGGCCACGAGCGTCTCGGCACCGGTGTCGGTGTCCATCACCCAGAGACAGTTCACCGGGTCGGAGCCGCCCCTGCTCCGACAGAACACCACGCGGGCGCCGTCGGGCGACACGGTGACATTGCGCGGCTCACCGAGACTGAGCCGCTGCGTGCGGGCGTACTGGCGAGGGAACGTGTCGGTCACGGTGTGGTCCCGATCAGGAGGCGCTCATGGCCCCCGACGCATCGCGTCGCATCCGCTTGCCCACCCATTCGCCGGAGCACATCGCTGTGGCAAGTCCTCGGTCCGTCGAGGTGGCCCAGGCGCGGCGACCGTCGTCGAGCAGACACGCTGCCTGTGCAACCTCGGGCGCGCCGTCGCGATCGTGCATCACGGTGTAGGCCTCGATCGTCACGTTGCCTGCCGCATCCGCACCGTCGGCGAGGACGCGCTGGGGCATGGCGTCGATCTCGTCCTGTGGGTACGCGTGCCTGAAGCCGTCAGTCGGCGGGGTGGTGGAGTACACGCCGAAGGCGTGCTTGGTGGCGTAACCGCCGTTTGCCCACACGAGTCCCTTCTCGCCGGGCATCGTGCGGAGCTCGCCCACCACCGTGGCGATGGAGTGCATCACGTAGTTGTTCCACGGACCACCTGCGAAGGACAGACCTCCGGTCCGCGTGAGCTGGCGGTCGATCGACAGCCCGAGCGACTGGGCGCCGAGTTGGACGGCCGAGGGGAAGCACGAGTACAGGTCGACGATGGCCATGTCGTCGATGCCGCTGCCGGCGAGCTCGAGTGCACGACGTCCGCCGAGTGCGATGGCCGGGGTCTCGGCGAAGGTCCAGCGGTTGGACACGTACTTGTGCTCGTGGCAGTCGGCGCCGCTGTGCGGGAACACCCAGCGGTCCTGCGGCACTCCGAGCGCACGTGCGCGCTCCACGGAGCACATGATGATTGCAGCGCCCTGATCCACGTCGTTGTTCGAGTTCATGTACTTGGGGTACGGCATCCCGATCATCCGGTTGGAAGGTCCGGGCGTGCGGATCTCCTCGGCGGAGAGTGCCTTCTGGATCCACGCATGCGGGTTCCCCGCCGCCACCGCGCTGAAGCGTGACCACAGTTCGCTGATGCGCACGAGGTGGTCCTCGGGACTCCGGCCCGCAGCGGCACGGATCGCGGTCTCGAACATCGGGTACATCTGGACCGGCATGAGGATCCCGTGCGATTGCTCGACCTGATGGCTCATCGCAAGGTCTTCGCCGAAGACACGGTCGGGGGCTGCTCCGCTCGTGTCCTTCTGGGTCCAGGCGAGGTCGACGCCCTCCTTGCGGGCGCGCTGGCGGGTCCGCCACGCCTCGCCGCCGGTGAGGATGACGAGGTCCGTCTCGCCGCGCTGGATGCCGAGTGCCGTCTGGTTCACGAGCGACTGAGGGCTGTTTCCTCCGGGTGTGCTCAACCCGGTGTGTCGAACCGTGATGCCCAGCATCGTCGCCAGCGCGCGCGCCGGGTCGCCTGCGCGCCATGACAGCGTGCTCACCACGCGGATCCAGTCGGCGTCCGGCACTGCGGCCAGCCCTGCGTCCGACGACGCACGTCGGATGGCCTCGGCCATGAGTTCGCCGGGGGAGAGGGCGTCGGCGAGCGAGGTGAAGCGGTGGGAGATCTGGCCCACGCCCACGATGACAGCGGTGTTCGGATCGATCGGCATCGCTGCCGAGGTTAGGTGAGGCGGGGCACGCTCCTTACACTCACCTTCCTGTGACACGTATCGCGATCGGCTCCGACCACGCCGGGTTCGAACTCAAGCAGCACCTCGTCTCCCGGCTCCGGTCGGCGGGACACGAGGTACTCGACCTGGGCACCGATTCCACCGAGAGTTGCGACTATCCGCCCTATTGCGCCGCCGTGGGTCGCGCCGTGCGGGACGGGTCTGCCGAGATGGGCATTGTGCTGGGCGGATCGGGGCAGGGCGAGCAGCTTGCTGCGAACAAGGTGCACGGCGTCCGGGCGGCCCTCTGCAACTGCCTGTACACCGCCCGGATGGCGAGGTCGCACAACGATGCGAACGTGCTGTCGATGGGGGCACGTGTGGTGGGCATCGGGCTCGCCGAGGAGATCGTCGACCTGTTCCTCGCCACGCCCTTCGAGGGCGGGCGTCACCAGCGTCGGGTCGATCAGCTCATGGCGATCGAGCGCGAGGAGTCACAGCGGCGTGATGCCGGGGCCTGACCTCGTAGGCTCAGCGGCGTATGCCGTTCCCCTCCGACATCGATCCCGATCGTGATGTTTCCTCGCTCATCGAGCGAGAAGTGCAGCGCCAGGTCTCGGGAATCCAACTCATCGCCAGCGAGAACTTCACGTCACCTGCGGTGATGCGGGCCGTGGGCTCGGTACTCACGAACAAGTACAGCGAGGGATACCCGCGCAAGCGGTACTACGGCGGCAACGAGGTGGTCGACGAGATCGAACAACTCGCTATCGACCGGGTGAAGCAGTTGTTCGGGGCCGATCACGCCAATGTGCAGCCCCACTCCGGCGCGAACGCCAACATGGCGGTGTACCTCGGCCTGCTCGAACCCGGCGACACCGTGCTCGGACTCTCGCTCGATCACGGCGGACACCTCACACACGGCTCACCGGTGAACTTCTCGGGCCGCCTCTACAACTTCATCTCGTACAAGGTGAAGCCCGGCGACGAGCGCATCGACATGGATCAGGTGCGTGCGCTCGCCAAGCAGCACCGCCCCAAGATGATCGTGGCCGGGACCACCTCGTACCCGCGACGCCTCGACCCCGTGGCGTTCCGATCCGTTGCCGACGAGGTCGGGGCGTTGCTCATGTTCGACGCAGCGCACATCGCCGGACTCATTGCCGGCGGGGTGCACCCAGATCCGGTGCCGCATGCCGATGTGGTCACCTTCACCACGCACAAGACACTTCGTGGTCCGCGTGGAGGCACGGTGCTCACGAAGGCAGCTCATGCTGCGGCCATCGACAAGGGCATGTTCCCCGGGCTGCAGGGCGGTCCGCTCGAGCACGTCATCGCAGGAAAGGCGGTGGCGTTCCGGGAGGCGATGCACCCGTCGTTCAAGGAGTACGCGGCGCAGATCGTGAAGAACGCTTCCGCGCTCGCCGAGGCACTGAGCCAGCACGGGTTCCGGCTCGTGTCGGGCGGCACCGACATCCATCTGATGGTGGTCGACCTGCGCCCCTTCGACGCCGACCTCACCGGCAAGGAGGCCCAGAGCGTGCTCGACCTCGCCGGCATCACGCTGAACAAGAACGCCATCCCCGACGATCCGCGGAGCCCGTTCGTCACGAGCGGTGTGCGGATCGGTACTCCGTCGGTCACCACGCAGGGGATGCGGGAGCCCGAGATGGCCACGATCGCCGAATTCATTGCGCGTGCGCTCCGCGGCCGCAACGACGAGGCCGCGCTCACTCGGATCAAGGGAGAGGTCGCAGAACTCTGCGCGTCGTTCCCGGCGTACCCGAACGGGGTCTGAGCGCTCAGTACGCTGCGCCTGATGGTCAACGCGTCGAGGTACCTCGCGGTCGGGGCGATCGCAGCGATCGTCACGTTCGTGCTGACTCCACTCGTCGCCAGGTTCGCCCGTCGAGTCGGCTGGGTGGTCGAACCCGATGCGAGACGTGTTCACACCCGCACCACCCCCGATGTGGGCGGCATCGCCATGTTCTTCGGGTTCCTTGCCGCCATGGCAGCAGCCTGGGGGATGGACAGTTTCAAACCGATCTTTGCCGGCAACTCCGAGGCGCTCGGCGTGCTGATCGGCTGCGCCGTGGTCTTCGCAGTTGGGCTGATCGACGACATCCACGAACTCTCCGCCCCGGCAAAGGTGACCGGCATCGTCCTCGGCGGCGTCGTCCTCACGGTCTTCGGGGTGACGATGTTCTACTTCCGTGTGCCATTCATGGACGTTTTCGTGCTCGGCCAGAACTGGGTGCCGTTGATGACCGTGCTCTGGCTGCTCGGGTTGACGAACGCGATCAACCTGATCGACGGACTCGATGGTCTCGCAGCGGGCATCGTTGCCATCGCAGCCATTGCGTTCTTCATCTACAGCCGTCGCCTCGATCAGCTGAACCTGCTCGGACCCCAGAACCTGGGTCCGCTGGTCGCAGTGATTGCCGCAGGCGTGTGCATCGGTTTCCTGCCGCACAACTTCAACCCGGCGAAGATCTTCATGGGTGATGGCGGAGCGCTGTTGCTCGGGGCGCTGATGGCGGTGTCCACCAGCGTGGTCGGTGGCCGCGCCGACCCGAACACCCAGCGGTTCCGCGGCCAGACCTACTTCTTCTTCGCCCCGCTCGTCATCCCCATCGTGATTCTTGGGGTGCCGATCCTCGACATGCTCTTCGCCATCGTGCGCCGCGCCACCCGTCGACAGGGTCTGGCCGTGGCCGACAAGGGCCACCTCCACCATCGGCTGATGAATCTCGGCCACGGACAGCGGCGGGCTGTTCTCATTCTGTGGGCATGGACGGCGCTGCTGTCGGGCTTCGTGCTCTACCCGGCCTTCACGCGAACCGGCAGTGTCTACGCACCCGCCGGACTCCTCGCTCTCGCACTCGTGCTCTACACCGTGTTGCATCCCCGTCTGCGCGCGCGTCGGGATGGTGCAGCGAGGTTGCCCGTCAGCCATGACGGCAACTAGATTGTGCATCCGTTCACAAACCTTCCTGCTGACTCCGTGGCCCTGCTCGTCCGACCCCCTCGAAAGCGCTCGTCTGCAGGCGAACTCAACCGTGGCCTGTCCAGCGGTGCCGAGTTCGCCGGCGTGATTCTGGTTTTCTTCTTCGGGGGCTTTGCGCTCGACCGGTGGCTCGACAGCGGGCCGTGGTTCACCCTCGGACTCACCCTGTTCGGCGTGGTCGGCGTATTCGTACGCACGTGGTACGCCTATGTCGCCGAGATGGAGCGTCACGAACAGCGCCGGGCCGCCAACCGCACGGTCGGCGCCCCGGTAGCCAGCCGTGAATCGGAGGGCAGCGCAGCGTGATGACCGCCTCGCCGCTCACCACCCGTCTCGAGGGCCCTGCGCCCGAGGTGCAGGTCACCAAGGACATGGTACGCCGTGGACTGATGGTGTCCCCCGTGCTCGTGGGGATCTGCGCGGCCATCTGGGGAGGCAGCGGTGCGGCCTCGTCGGCCTTTGCCGTCGCCCTCGTCATCGTGAACTTTGCGCTGTCCGCCGGCATCGTGTCGTGGACCGCCCGGATCTCGCTGGGCCTGCTCATGGGCTCGGTGCTGTTCGGTTATCTCATTCGCCTCGGAATCATCTTCTGCGCCGTGTACCTCGTGCACGACGCCGGATGGGTGTCGCTCCCGGCCCTCGGAACGGGTCTGGTCGTCACGCATCTGGGACTTCTTGTCTGGGAGATGCGCTACGTTGCGTTGTCCCTTGCCCACCCTGGTCTCAAGCCAAAACGGCCGTAATACGAGGAGCCACTTCACGTGCTCGCTGCTACCGCGTCACCCTTGGTCAGTTCCCTCATCAGCGCCGCCGGCGCCGAGGGTGAGTCGACCCGGGGATTCAAGTTCCCCGAGATCAACGCGATCCTGCGTTGGGACGACATCTTCACGTCGTTCAACAAGATCGCCATCATCGCCGTGGCCGCCGCACTCATCGGCACGGTGATCTTCCTGCTCGCCGGACGCAAGAACCCGCACGAGGCGCCAAAGGGCGTGCGGAACCTCGCCGAGAGCACCGTCGACTTCGTCGAGAACAGCATCGTCATGCAGACGATGGGCACCAAGGGCCTCGGCTGGACCCCGTTCCTGCTGAGCCTGTTCATCTTCATCTACCTCTGCAACGTGCCGGGCATCATCCCCATCCTCCAGATGCCGGCGACTGCCCGTATGGCGATCCCGATGTTCCTAGCGGTCATCGTGTGGTTCGTCTACAACGGCGTCGGCTTCAAGCACCAGGGCCTCGGCTACATCGGCCACACGATCTGGCCCCCGGGGGTTCCCGTTGCGCTCAAGCCGCTCGTGGGCGTCATCGAGTTCATCTCGAACATCATCGTTCGCCCCTTCTCGCTGACGGTCCGACTCTTCGCGAACATGCTCGCCGGTCACATCCTGCTCGTGACCTTCGCGCTGCTCACCGATGCGCTCGTCAAGGCCGAGACCAAGGTCTACATGCTCAAGCCGATGGCGATCCTGCCCTTCTTCATGCTGGTGTTCCTCACCGCATTCGAGGTGCTGGTCGCCTTCCTCCAGGCGTACATCTTCACCATCCTCACCGCCGTGTACATCGGCGGTTCGATGGAGGGCCACGGCGACCACAGCCACGACGAGGCCCACGCACACTGATCGGCCACGCCGAACAGCTCAATCGCAATACCCATCTCCACTACCCAGATCACGACACAGGAGAATCAACAACATGGAAGCAGTGAGCCGCCTGATCGCTCAGACCAGCGAAGCCGCTAACCCCGACGACCTCAAGGCCGCCAACGCGGCGATCGGCGCCGGCTTTGCCTACGGCATCGCCGCCATCGGTCCGGGCATCGGCATCGGCTACCTCGTCGGCAAGTCCGTCGAGGCGATGGCCCGTCAGCCCGAGTCGGCCGGCATGGTGCGTACCACCATGTTCCTCGGCATCGCCTTCACCGAGGCGCTTGCACTCATCGGCTTCGTGGTGTTCATCCTCATCGGCCTCTGAGCCGATGCCGTCGTTTTTGTCCGTAGTCCTTTCCAGAAGGAGTTGACGTGCGACTTGCCGTCATTCACCTACCGGGGGTCTCGGTGCGGGTCGTTTCCGCAGAAAGCTCGGAGTCCTCTGCCGATGAGGCAAAGAAAGAGGAATGCCCGATCAAGGAAACGGCCGCCGGCACCGAGTGCGACACCGGCCCAGGCCCGATCATGCCCGAGCTCAAGGAGCTCTACTGGGGTGGCGGTGCATTCCTGGTATTCGCCATCCTCATGCGTGTGGTGCTGTATCCCAAGCTCAAGAAGGGCATGACAGCGCGCTATGAGGGGATCCGCTCCGCTCACGAGTCCGCCGACGCCGAGCGGGCATCGGCACGCGCCGAGGTTGCCGACTACGAGCAGCAGCTCGCCGGCATCAAGGCCGAGGCCGCCCGCAAGCTCGAGGCCGCCCGTGCCACGGTCGAGTCCGAGCGCAGCACGGCGATCGCTCAGCTGAACAGCCGTCTGTCCGAGCAGCGTGCCAGCGCGACGGCTCAGGCCGAGGCGGCGCGTTCTGCAGCGGCGTCGCAGATCCGTGATGCCGTCGCCGACGTCGCCGGCCGCGCGGGCGAACTCGCCACCGGTAAGCGTCCGTCTGCCGATGTGGTGAGCCGAGTGGTGCAGGAGGTGATGTCCAAGTGAGTCTCACGAACCTGCTCGTCGCTGCGAGTACCGAACTGCACTACGACAGCGAGGGTGTGGTCACCCACAACCCGATCCTGCCGGAGACCCCGGAGATCATCTGGGGCGGTCTCGCATCGATCCTCATCTTCGTGCTGCTGGCGAAGTTCGCCGGTCCGCAGATCAAGAAGGCGATGGCCGGGCGCACGGCGCGGATCCAGAAGGAACTCGACTCCGCCGCCGAGGACAAGGCGTCTGCCTCCAAGGAGGCCGCCGACATCCGTCAGGCCAAGGGCGACATCGCTGCCGAGCGCAGCCGGATCATGGCCGAGGCCGATGCTCAGGCCGCCTCAGTGCTCGCCGAGGGTCGTGCTCGGCTTGCCACGGAGCTGGCCGAACTCGAGACCCGTGCCCAGGCCGAGATCGCTGCTTCCACCTCTCGCGTCGGCGACGAGCTGCGCGCCGAGGTGGCCCGACTCTCGATCGCCGCAGTCGACCACGTGGTCAGCGGATCCCTCGATGCGGCAACGCATCAGGAGCTCATCGAGAACTTCATCTCACGAGTGGGGGCTGCCCGATGAACGATCAGCGCATCGACGGTTACGCCCGCGCACTGTTCGAGATCGCCCGTGCCGAGGGCACCATCGATCAGGTCGAGGACGAACTGTTCCGTTTCGCCCGCGCCTATGAGTCGAGTGACTCATTGCGCTCCGCGCTCTCCGACCAGACCCTGCCGGCAGCCCGCCGCCAGGGGATCGTCGAGGACCTGCTCGGCGGCAAGGCATCGAACACCACCGTGCAACTCGTGTCGATGATCGCCGGTTCCGGGCGCGCCTCGGACCTCGTCGCCATCATCGATCGCCTCGTGGCCCGCGCCTCGAGCGCGAAGAACCTCGAGGTCGCCGAGGTGCGCACTGCAGTGGCGCTCACGGGCGATCAGGAAACCCGCCTTGCCGCAGCCCTCACCAAGGCCACCGGCAAGAGCATCAACCTCAAGGTCGTCGTCGACCCGTCGGTGATCGGCGGAGTGGTGGCGACCATCGGTGACACCGTCATCGACGGCAGCGTCCGCAGCCGTCTCGAACAACTCAAGTCTCGGCTGTAGAAGGAACCAGGATCATGGCAGAGCTCACGCTGAGCGCCGGCGACATCGCCGCCGCACTCAAGAAGAACCTCGAGGGCTACACGCCCTCGCTCGAGGCCCGTACCGTCGGGCGCGTCATCGAGATCGGTGACGGCATCGCCCGTGTGTCCGGTCTGCCCGATTGCGCCGTGAACGAGCTCCTCGAGTTCGAGAACGGCACGCTGGGCCTTGCGCTCAACCTCGACGAGGAGTCGATCGGCGCCGTGGTACTCGGCGAGTCGACCCATATCGACGAGGGGCAGCCGGTGAAGGCCACCGGTCGGATCCTCTCGGTGCCCGTCGGTGACGGCGTGCTCGGTCGTGTGGTGAACGCTCTCGGCGAGCCGATCGACGGCCGCGGGCCGCTCGTGGGCACCCAGCCCCGCCGTATGGAGATTCAGGCACCCGGCATCATGGGACGCAAGCCCGTGCACGAGCCGCTCCAGACCGGCATCAAGGCCATCGACGCGATGACCCCGATCGGTCGTGGCCAGCGCGAACTGATCATCGGCGACCGCAAGACCGGCAAGACCACGGTTGCCATCGACACGATCCTGAACCAGAAGGGTCAGGGCGTGAAGTGCATCTACGTGGCGATCGGCCAGAAGGGCTCCACCGTGGCCCAGACGGTGGAAGTGCTCCGTCAGGCAGGCGCCATGGAGTACACGGTCGTCGTGGTGGCCCCGGCGTCGGACTCGGCCCCCTTCAAGTACCTCGCTCCGTACGCCGGCTGCGCGATGGGCCAGCACTGGATGGAGAACAGCGAGCACGCCCTCGTCGTGTACGACGACCTCTCCAAGCAGGCCGAGGCCTACCGCCAGATGTCGTTGCTGCTGCGCCGCCCGCCGGGCCGTGAGGCGTATCCCGGCGACGTGTTCTACCTCCACAGCCGCCTGCTCGAGCGCGCAGCCAAGCTCAGCGACGAGCGCGGTGCGGGTTCGCTCACGGCGCTCCCGGTCATCGAGACCAAGGCGGGAGACGTCTCGGCGTACATCCCCACCAACGTGATCTCCATCACCGACGGTCAGGTGTACCTGCAGGACGCACTCTTCAAGTCCGGTGTGCGTCCGGCCGTGGACGTGGGCATCTCGGTGTCCCGCGTGGGCGGCGCTGCGCAGATCAAGGCGATGAAGACGGTTTCGGGAACGCTCAAGCTCGACCTTGCGCAGTTCCGTGAGCTCGAGGCCTTCGCAACCTTCGGTTCCGAGCTCGACGCCATCTCCAAGGCTCAGCTCGAGCGTGGCTACCGGCTCGTGGAGCTGCTCAAGCAGTCGCTCAACAGCCCGATGCCCGTCGAGGAGCAGGTGGTGTCGATCTTCGCCGGTACCCGTGGCTACCTCGACGACGTTGCAGTGGCCGATGTGCGCCGCTTCGAGTCCGAGTTGCTCGATGTCATGCGCAGCCGCCACGCCGGTCTGCTCGCCGAGATCCGTGCCAAGGGTGTGCCCGACGCACTCGCCGATGCGGTGAAGGCATTCAAGGACCAGTTCCGCAGCAGCGCAGCGATTGCCGCTGCAGCCGATCCCACTGCCAGCGACGCGGGTGAGATGGGCGCTGCTCAGTCGAACAAGACGCTCAGGACGGAGTAGCACAAGCCGATGGCTGGCGGTCAGGAACGAATTCTTCGCGGACGCATTCGCAGCGTCCAGGCCACGAAGAAGATCACCCGCGCCATGGAGCTGATTGCTGCCTCCCGCATCGTGAAGGCACAGCAGCGGGTCCAGGCAGCGGTGCCCTATAGCGAGCAGATCACCGAGGTGGTCAAGCACCTCGCCGCGTCCGGCGGCGAGGCGCGCACCCCCATCCTCGAGGGTCGACCCGAGGTGCGCACCAAGTGCTACGTGGTGCTCACCGCAGATCGTGGCCTGTGCGGTGGCTACAACGCCGGCGTGCTGCGCGCCGTCGAGGGTGAGATCAAGGCCGACGTGCTGGCCGGCAAGGACTACGCCATCGTGGCCATCGGCCGCAAGGCGGAGACCTACTTCCGGTTCCGCGGGTACAAGATCGCGGCCACCTTCTCGGGATTCACCGACAACCCGGCGTACGTCAACGCCAAGGTGATCGGTCAGGACGTCGTGCGCCGCTTCACCGACGGCGAGGTCGACTCGGTGGAGCTGGTGTACACCCGCTTCATCTCGGCGGGCTCGCAGGAAGTCGTGCTGCGTCCGCTCGTTCCGCTCGACCGGGAGCTGGTGTCCGACACCAGCGCCGAGGCGAAGGAGAAGGCTGCAGCCGGCTACGAGTTCGAGCCCGATCCCAGCCAGATCCTCGACACCCTCATGCCCCGCTACGTGGAGGCACGCGTCTACGCCGCACTGCTCAATGCTGCGGCGAGCGAGCACGCCTTCCGACAGCGGGCGATGAAGTCGGCCACCGACAACGCCGAAGAACTCATCAAGACGCTGTCACGGATCATGAACCGCGCCCGTCAGGACTCCATCACCACCGAGATCATGGAGATCGTCGGTGGCGCCGAGGCACTGAGCGGCGACAGCCAGAAGCACGTCAAGTACGTCGACCTCGGGCCGGTTGGCGAACCGGCCGCACACTAAGAACGCACGATCAGGTTCGAAGAGCCAGGAGAACACACCACCATGACCATGACCGAGAACCAGCTGAAGAGCGGCCGGGTCGTCGGCATCGCCGGCCCGGTGATCGACGTCGAGTTCCCCCGCGGATCGCTCCCGGAACTCAACAGCGCACTCGAGATGACCATCACCGTCGACGGAACGTCGATTCCGGTGCTCGCCGAAGTGGCCCAGCAGCTCGGCGACAGCCGGGTTCGTGCGGTGTGCATGAAGCCCACCGACGGTCTGCGCCGCGGCACCGAGGTGCGCAACACCGGTCACGGCATCCAGGTGCCCGTGGGTGACCGCACCCTCGGCCACGTGTGGAACGTGTGGGGCGAGGTGCTCGACGATGATCCGTCGAAGTTCGCCGACATGCCGCGTTGGGACATCCACCGCGAGGCACCGGCCTTCGATGCGCTCGAGCCCTCGAAGCGCATGTTCGAGACCGGCATCAAGGTCATCGACCTGCTCACCCCGTACCTCGCCGGCGGCAAGATCGGCCTGTTCGGCGGTGCAGGCGTGGGCAAGACCGTGCTCATCACCGAGATGATCCGTCGTGTGGCCCAGAACCACGGCGGTGTGTCGGTGTTCGCCGGAGTGGGCGAGCGCACCCGTGAGGGAACCGACCTCCGACTGGAGATGGAGGAGTCGGGCGTGTTCGAGAAGGCTGCGCTGGTCTTCGGCCAGATGGACGAGCCGCCGGGCGTGCGCCTCCGTGTTGCCCTCTCGGCCCTCACGATGGCCGAGTACTTCCGCGATGTGCAGAACCAGGACGTGTTGCTCTTCATCGACAACATCTTCCGCTTCGTGCAGGCCGGTTCCGAGGTGTCCACCCTCCTCGGCCGTATGCCGTCGGCCGTGGGTTACCAGCCCACGCTCGCCGACGAGATGGGCCAGTTGCAGGAGCGAATCACCTCCACCCGGGGTCGTTCGATCACCTCGCTGCAGGCCGTGTACGTGCCCGCCGACGACTACACCGACCCGGCGCCGTTCACCACCTTCACCCACCTCGACGCCACCACCGAGCTCTCGCGCCAGGTTGCTGCTCTCGGCATCTACCCGGCCGTGGACCCGCTTGCGTCCACCTCGACGATCCTCCAGCCCGACGTGGTGGGCGACCGTCACTACAAGGTGGCCCGTGGTGTGCAGGAGAACCTGCAGCGCTACAAGGAACTGCAGGACATCATCGCCATCCTCGGTCTCGACGAACTCTCCGACGAGGACCGCCTCACGGTGAACCGTGCTCGCAAGATCCAGCGCTTCCTGTCGCAGCCGTTCTACGTGGCCGAGGTGTTCACGGGCGTCAAGGGCGAGACCGTTCCCGTGGCCGAGACGGTCGAGAGCTTCGAGGCGATCCTGCGCGGCGACCTCGACGAGGTTCCCGAGCAGGCGTTCCTCAACGTCGGCGGCGTGGAGCAGGTGCTCGCCAAGGCCAAGGCCTTGCAGGAGCAGGCTGGCTGACCATGGCAGAGACGATGCGCGTCGAGGTGGTGTCGCCGGAGCGGGTGCTGTATTCCGGCGAGGCGACGATGGTGCTCACGCGCACCCTCGGCGGCGGCGACATCGCCTTCCAGGCGAACCATGCCCCGTTTCTCGGTGCGATCACCGAGTGCGTGACCCAGATCTACACCGAGAGCGGTGTGGAGAGTCTGGCCGTGCACGGTGGCTTCGTCGAGGTGAGCAACAACCGGGTGTCGATCCTGTCGGACCTCGCCGAACTGGCGAGCGAGATCGATCGCGACCGCGCTCGTCGGGCGATGGAGCGTGCTGAGGAGACGATGCGCCAGGGGCACGACGCCGAGGCCGAGGCTGCACTGCGCCGCGCGCACGCACGCATCAACGCCGCAGGTGGGGTCGACGGCTCCGGCGGCGGCGTACGCCCCGGTCGCTGACCTCCGCATCACGCGGCCGACGTGATCCGGCCGTGTAGACCCGGCCGTGCTCGGTGGGTGAGAATCAGCCCATGAGGTGGATCGAGAACAACGTCATCGCGCCGCGGTACCGGTTCTGGACGCGGGCAAACGTCGGCGAGGTGCTGTCGGAGCCCACCTCGCCGCTCGGCTGGGATGCCGTGTGGGAGGGCGCCACGGTTGCGGGCTGGCGCGATCTGTTCATTCGGCGCCTGGGCATGCAGGAGCACGAGCTCGATCCGCATCGTGCCGAGATGATCGGCGTGTTCGGCGGATACGCCTACATGGGCGCGGGCTTCTTCCGCGTGTGGGCGGGTCGCACTCCCGGCATGCAGCCCACCGACATCGACAACCTGTACTTCGACAACCACCCCGACGTCCCGCCGTATGAGTTCGAGGAGTGGCACACCAACCCTCACACGACCGAGCTGATGAACTCCTACATCGCGTGGGCTACGGGCGACATGGAGAACGGCGATCTCGAGGCCGACCGCATCGAGTCCCTCGAACTTCGGGCCCGTCGCCCCGATCACCGACAGATGTCCGACGCAGCGCTCGTCGGTTGCCTGCTGTCGCTGCGGCCGCTGTTCCGTCGGATGTTCTTTCAGCACATCAACCAGTCGATTGCTGCATCGTTCGGCCCGGGGATGATCTCGGCGGCCTGCGCTGCGGCCGGACATCCCGAGTGGTCGTTCCGGCTGCTGACCGGTTACGGCACGGTCGACTCCGCAGCGCCGTCGTACGCAATGTGGGACATCTCCCGACTGGTGCGCTCGTCGTCCTCGCTCACCTCGCTGTTCGACTCGGGGGTGGAGGGACTGCTCGGCCGTGCCCGTTCGGCAAGCGATCCCGACACGCTCCGCTTCGTTTCGGCCTTCGATGCCTTCATCGCCGAGTTCGGCTCCCGTGGATCGAACGAGTGGGATCTGGCGGCCGAGGTCTGGGAGGTGCGCCCCGAGACCGTGCTCGCCTCCATCGACCGGATGCGTCTGGCACCCGATACCGACGATCCGCGTGCCGAGACCTCGAGCCGTGAGGCCGACCGCCTTGGGCTCGCAGACCGGGTGCGTACGGCACTCGCCGCTGACAGTGCAACGGCCGGGGCGTTCGAGATCGGTCTGCGCAGTGCGGGCACGTTCATCCCGGGCCGCGAGCGCGCCAAGACCAGCATCATCCGTGTGATCCACGAGGGTCGGATGGCGGTGCGCGAACTGGGTCGTCGCCTCGAGGAGCGGGGCTGGATCGATCGACTCTCCGATGTGTTCCTGCTCTTCGTCGACGAACTCGAGTCGGTTGCGGCGGGTAATCCGCCCGACCGGGCGGAGCTCGCCGAGCGGCGTGCGTACCACGCGAGGCTCCAGGGTCTCGAGCCCCCGTACATCATCGTGGGCTCCATGCCGCCGGTGGACACCTGGCCCGAGCAGGGTCGCCGCCCGGTGGCGCCGATGCAGGTGGGCGAGGTCATCCACGGTGTGGTGGGCTGCCCCGGTGTCGCCGAGGGACGTGCGCGTGTCATCCATCGGGCCGACGACCCTCGGGGTCTGGAGCCCGGGGAGATCCTCGTGGCGCCGGCCACCGACCCCTCGTGGACCCCGCTCTTCGTGCCCGCTGCGGCGGTGGTGGTGGACATCGGCGCACTGCTCAGCCACTCCATCATCGTGAGCCGCGAACTCGGTATCCCGTGTGTTCCCTCTGCCCTCGATGCCTCGCGGCGTATCCCCGACGGAGCGCTGATCCGGGTCGACGGCGACAACGGGACGGTCACCCTGCTCGCCCTTCCGTGACCCACGGGGTCAGCCGCAGCGGGGACCGTCTGCGGGCGAGCTGACCGTCGGACTAAGACGGGCAATTCGGCGACGACTAGATTTCGCAGTCATGACCGCCATCGACAAGCAGACCATGCTCAGCATCTACCGGACCACCCAGCGGATCCGGCTCTTCGACGATCGGGCCCGCAAGGCGATCATGGGCGGTGAGTGCTTCTTCATCCACTACCCGGTTCGTGGCCACGAGATCATCTCCGCCTCCGTCGGCGAGAACATGACCGACGCCGACTACATGACGGCGACCTACCGCGGTACTGCGGACGAGATTGCGTGTGGTGTTCCGCTCCGCGAGATCTGGGCCGAGAACATGGGCCGCCTCACCGGCGGCAGCAAGGGCAAGGCCGGCTCGATGCACATCACCGACGTGAAGAACGGTCTCATGCTGACCACCGGCATCGTGGGCGCGGGCCTGCCCATCGCCACAGGCCTCGGCCTCGCGTCGAAGCTGAAGAAGGACGGTCGTGTCACTGTGTGCAACTTCGGTGACGGCTCCACCAACATCGGTGCGTTCCACGAGGCCGTCAACATGGCCACTGTCTGGGATCTGCCCGTGGTGTTCGTGTGCCAGAACAACACCTACAGCGAGCACACCCGTCTGTCGCAGACCACGAAGGTCACCAAGATCGTCGATCGTGCTCCGGCCTACGGCATCACCGCGATCCACGCCGACGGCACCGACCCCGTCGACATGTACCTGAAGGCCAAGCAGGCATTCGATCTCGTGCGCGCCGGCAAGGGCCCCGTGCTCCTCGAGGGCGCAACGTTCCGCACCCTCGGCCACGTGCTCTCCGACAACAACGAGTACATGGACCCCGAGGAACTCAAGTCCCGCACGGCTGCCGACCCGGTGCCGAAGTTCCGCCAGCGCCTCATCGACGAGGGTTACGCCACTGCGGCCGAGGTCGACGCGATCGATGCCGAGATCGAGGCCGAGGTCGAGAGCTCCTACAAGCAGGCATCCGAGGACCCGTGGCCCGGCATGGACGAGCTCACCAACGACGTCTACGGCACGCCCACGGTTCCCAACAGCGAGCCCGGCCGTGATGCGCCCGGCGAGAAGATGGGGATGCGCGAGGCCATCAACCAGGCGATGGACCAGGCCATGGCCAAGGACCCGACCGTCATCGTCATGGGCGAGGACGTTGCCGACTCCGCCGGCGGTGGCGTGTTCAAGGTGACTGCCGGCCTGTCGGCCAAGCACGGCGACGAGCGGGTGCGCAACACCCCGATCGCCGAGCAGGCCATCATCGGTGCAGGTATCGGTGCAGCCATGGCAGGCATGAAGCCGATCTCGGAGATCATGTTCTTCGACTTCATCGGTGTGTGCATGGACCAGCTCACCAACCACGCTGCGAAGCTGCGCTACATGTCGGGTGGCCAGACGCCGATCCCGATGGTGGTGCGTGTCGGCATGGTGGGCGGCCAGCCCATCGGCGCCCAGCACAGCCAGTCGCTCGAGTCGTGGCTCATGCACTCGCCGGGCATCAAGATTGCGTACCCGTCCACGGCGTACGACGCGAAGGGCCTCATGGCCGCCTGCATCGAGGACCCCGATCCGTGCGTGTTCGTCGAGTGCACGATGCTCTACGCGAACCGCGACAACGTGCCCCAGGAGTACTACACGATCCCGCTCGGCAAGGCCGCCGTGCGCCGCGAGGGCAAAGACGTCACCATCGTCACCTACGGCCGCTACGTCGCCTCGTCGCTCAAGGCCGCTGAGGAACTCGAGAAGCAAGGTGTCTCGGCCGAGGTCATCGACCTGCGCACGCTGGCACCGCTCGACATGGAGACGGTGCTCAACTCGGTTGCCAAGACCAAGCGCGCCGTGGTGGTGCACGAGGCCGCCCGCACCTGTGGTCCGGCTGCCGAGATCGCCACCCGTATCCACGAGGAGATGCACGCCTCGCTGCGTGGGCCGGTCAAGCGTGTGACGGGTGGGGACTCGCCGGTTCCCACGTCGTTCCCGCTGCTTGCAGCCTGGTACCCGAGCGTCGAGGCCATCGTCGCCGCAGCCCTCTGATCGGGCGCCCCGTGCCCGAACTGGTCGCTCTGGATCGTCCCCGTGACGGCGTCGCGGTCGTCACGATGACCAACCCTGCGATCAAGAACTTCGGGTCGTGGGACGCCATTGGGCAGCTTGCCGCAGCGCTGCGCGCCGCCCGTGAGGGCGGTGCGCGCGTGAGCGTGCTGGCATCCGGTGTGCCGGGTCACTGGTTCGAGCATGCGTGGCTGCGCGATCTGGTCAACACCATGACCGGTCAGCCCACCACCGGCGACGGAGCGGCCTGGTTCGCCTGCCTCCACGAACTCAACCAGACCGATGTCGTCACCATCGCCGCCATCTCCGGCGACACGAGCGGTGGCGGCTGCGAACTGGGGTGGGCGTGCGATCTGCGCATCGCCGAGGAGCAGGTGCTGTTCGGCCAACCCGAGGTGGGTATCGGTGTCGGCACGGGCATCGGCGGCACGTCCCGGCTCCGTCACCTCATCGGACGCACGGCCACCGCCGAGATGGTGCTGCTCGGCTACCCGATGACCGCACGGCGACTTCACGAACTGGGCGGCGTGAACCGGGTCGTGGCACCGGGTCAGGCCCTGTCGACCGCGCTGGAGTGGGCTTCGATCCTTGCGGACCGTCCTCCTGCTGCGGTGCGCGGCATGAAGCAGATGCTCACCGAGGGCGACAACTTGTTGCGGATTGCCGAGTCCGTGATGAACGACCAACGGATCTTCCAGAGCTTCAGCGCGTCACCCGAGGCCATCGCCTCGATGTCGGCCGCGCAGGCCCGCTTCGACGACGGCGGCACCACCCGCAGCGTGTACGGCGGCCCACTGCCCTGAGCCTGCCGTGCGGCGCGAGCGGTGGGCGCTGCTCAGGTGGTTGCGCCGCCGTCGACGGTGAGCACGGTGCCGGTGACGAAGGAGGCCATGTCGCTGGCGAGGAACAGCGCGGGCCCGACGATTTCCTCGGGCTCGGCCACGCGGCCGAGGGGCGTCATCCGAGCAGTTCCCTCGAGCTGTTCGGCGGTGTAGGCCTTCTCCACCATGTCGGTGCGGAACGTGCCCGGCATGATTGCGTTCACCCGGATCCGCTGCGGGGCGAGGTGGACGGCGAGCGATCGGGTCACCTGCAGCATCGCCGACTTCACCGGCGGGTAGAGGTAGCGAGTCGGGGTGGCCCGGGCTGCAGCGATGGAGGAGATGTTGATCACCGAGCCCACGCCGTTCGCTGCGAGGTGTGGGACTGCGGCCTGCACGAGCAGCATCGGTCCGAGGAGGTTGGTGTCGAAGGCCCCCCGGAACGAGTCGGGGCTCAGCGCCTCGAGCGTGCGGTCGAGCACCGTCGCTGCATTGTTGACGACGACGTCGAGCCGCCCGAAGCGCGCGACTGCGGCATCCACGAGCTGACGGACCTCATCGGGTTCCTGCATGCGCACGGCGACGGCGAGCCCCGCGCCGCCGAGCGTGACGATCTCGCCGACCACGCTCTCGCACGCATCGGCCTTGCGGCTCGCCACCACCACCGCAGCCCCAGCCTTGGCGAAGCCGAGCGCCATTGCCCGACCCAGTCCGCGCGACCCACCCGTCACGAGGGCGACGCGGCCCGAGAGATCCACGAGGTTGCTGATGTCCGGGTGCATGCCCCGAGGTCTAGCCGACCGGGTCGACCGGCGCCGCATGCGGCCCAGGTCGTGCAACGCGTGCTTCGGTGTGCGGCGAGAAGGGCGGCCTGACACACCCGTGGCGCGCCCTGCCCGAGCCTCTACGCTGCGGGCATGTCCACCGCCACTGCTGAGTCTGTCCGCGCCGAGGTCGAGGCCTGGGTCGAGGCGAACTGGGATCCGTCGATCCCGGTCCGCGAGTGGTGGAGGCGCCTTGCCGCTGCGGGTTATGCATCACCGATGCTGCCGCGCGAAGCAGGTGGCCTCGGCTATGCGCGGGATCTCGCGATGGCCGTCATGGCAGGACTCTCCAAGCGCGGGTGCGTCGGCCCGCCGCTCGGAATCGGGCTTGGCCTTGCTGCGCCCACGATCGCCGTGCACGGCACACCCGAGCAGAAAGCCACACTGCTCCCGTCGATCCTCGACGGCACGTCGGGATGGTGTCAGCTCTTCAGCGAGCCCAACTCGGGCTCCGACCTGGCCGGCCTGCAGTGCCGCGCCGAGCTCGATGGTGACGAGTACGTCGTCACCGGCCAGAAGGTGTGGACCACCGGCGGACAGTTCGCCGACATGGCGATCCTCATGGCACGCACGAACTTCGATGTCCCCAAGCACCAGGGCATCACGTACTTCGCGTTCAACATGCACCAGCCCGGTGTGGAGGTGCGACCGCTGCGCGAGATGACCGGTCACGCGATGTTCAACGAGGTGTTCCTCACCGAGGCGCGCGTGCACAAGGACGCAGTCATCGGTGGCCTCAACAATGGGTGGGCGGTGGCCAACACCACCCTCATGTTCGAGCGTGCCTCGATCGGAAGCGGTGGCGGCGGCAGCTTCGGCGTTGCCGTAGCGGGTTCGGTCGCCGGACACCTCGATCGGCCGGTGGGTGACTTCATCCACGAACGCCCGTCGACCGCTGCAGGTGCTGTGGGTCCGGGCACGGTCAAGCAGTTCACCAAGATCGCTGCCGAGCACGGCCTCCTGCAGTCGCCGCTCGTGCGCCAGCAGCTCGCCGAGCTCTACATCCTCACCGAGGTGAACAAGCTCAACGTCGGTCGGGCCCGCTCGGGGCAACGACTCACCGGTGTGGAGGGCAACCTCGCCAAGATGCTCATGACTCACACGCTGCGTCGCGCACGCGACATCGGTTCGGCACTGCTCGGACCCCAGGGTGCGCTCTGGGGTCCCGACGCAGAGACCCGCGGACTCGTGCAGGAGATGACCGTGTACTCACCGGGTCCGTCGATCTACGGCGGTACCGATCAGATCCAGCGCAACATCGTTGCCGAGCGCGGCTTGGGGCTGCCCAAGGAGCCGGGCGACTTCCGCACCACTGCCTTCAAGGACTTGACGAAGAACGGCTGATCAGTCGGGGATCCTGCTGAAGCGGACGCGTACGAGACCCTTGAGGTCGTCGACGGCGGTGTCCACGATCTTCACGCGGGTGTCGAGGTCCTCGATCCACTCCACGGGGATCTCCCACACCCGCCAGCCCCGCTGCTCGGCGCGCAGGAGCATCTCGGTATCGAAGAACCAGGTGTTGTCGACGATGTGCGGGAGCAGCTCGGACCGTACGGCGGCGTCGATGGCCTTGAACCCGCACTGGGCGTCGTAGAAACGTCGCCGGGGGAACATTGCCTTGACGATGAGGTTGTAGCAGCGCGAGATGAACTCGCGCTTGGGCTGACGTGTGACGCGGGCCCCCGGCATCAGCCTCGACCCGGTGGCGAGGTGGTAGCGACCCTCCAGCAGTGGGGTGATGAGCGGCATGAAGTGCTCGAGGTTGGTCGACAGGTCGACGTCCATGTACGTCATCACGTCGGCACTCGAGGAGGACCATGCCTGCTTCAGCGCACGACCACGGCCCTTCTGGTCGAGATGCACCACGGCAACCTCGCCGGGGTGGCGGGACTCGAGGTCGCGGGCGATCTCGAGCGTGCGGTCCTTCGAGGCGTTGTTGGCGATGACGATTCGCCAGCGCGCAGGGCAGTTCGCAGCGAGATAGGTGCGCAACTTCTCGACGCTGCCGGCCAGAGCGACTTCCTCGTTGTAGACCGGGATCACGACATCGACCGATTGCGTGGCGACGTCTCGGCGCGGGATGTTCGAAGTGCTCATGTCCACCGTGGCTCGGATGCTAGCGATCGCCCGGGGCGACGAGCCCGGGATCGATACTCGGCTCGGATTGCAGGGAGCCCTTCCGTCGGGCGCTCCGCAGCGGATGCGACTCGACCCAACGCCGTGTACTGCCGAGCCAACGGTCTCGCTGTGGCCAGAGGCCGAGCACGGTGAGGGCGATGGCGGTGAGCAGGAAGAGCCACGGATAGTGCGGGTACGACTGGTACGAGAACCGGATCTCGTGGACACCGGGCTCCACATCGACGCCGACGACGCTGGGCGCAATCATCAGCAGATCGGCCCGCTTGCCGTCGACGGTGACCTGCCAGCGCGGGTCGTAGGTTGCCTTGAGCACCACGGTGGCGCGCCGGGACGCCGTCACGGTTGCGCTGAACAGTCCGTTGTCGCGGACGTGCGACTGCGTGATCACCGTGCCCGGACTGGTGTCAGGCTGCTCGGACACCGTTGGGCCGGGGACGTCGGCCCCGTTGAACGACACGATCGGGTAGCGGTTCGACAGGGCATCGCGTGAACCGCGGAAGCCGTCGGTGGCGGCGTTGATGTTCTTGCGGTTGGCAGCGATCAACCCGATGCGGTCCACCACCTGGAAGTAACCGGTGGTGCGAACCTCGTAGAGCACGTGCCGACCGCGCTGGGCGAGGCGGGTTGCCTCCACCGGCGGCTGCCGGTCGTCGGGCGACAGGATGTACTTCACGTTGAGCATCTCGTACTGGGCCGGATTCGTCTCGTCGAACGACGCCTCGATGTCGGTGGTCAGCGACTGGACCGTCCGGAAGGTGAAGCCGATGCCGTCGGCGTCGTTGTGGCTGATGTAGTGGAGCACCGGGACGAACCCGATCTTGTACGACGCACCCCAGTTGGCGCGCGTGCCCGCGTACACGCGCCCATCCGCGCGGTCGTTGACCACGGCGAGCAGGGCGTCGACGTCGCGTCCGTCGGTTGCGTCGTAGAACCGTTGCTGGTTGATGAAGTTCTTGTCGCCGGTGTCGTAGCGCCAGACGGCGCGCCACGCCGGGCTCAGGAGTGCGATGACGATGAGGCCAACGCCGGCCCACGCTGCGACAGGCAACCACTGGCGTTGCTGGGCGAACCGCTGCTCGGGTGCCCGGTCCAGTACCCACGTGATGCCGCGGCGCGTGAGGCGACTGGCGGCCGAGGCGGTGGTGGCGATGCCGATTCCCGCCATGAACAGACCTGCGAGCTGCACGCCCACGAGGAACCGGTGCATCTGCAGGTCTTCGCTGCCGGGAAGGATGTCGATGACCGAGCCCCAGGTCACGCGTCCGAAGTACACGATGAGGCTGATGGTCCACAGCCCGAGCAGCACACGCGAGCGTTCCTCGTGGATACGGATCACGCACACCGCGAAGCCGATCGCAGCGAATGCAGTGATCACCGGCAGGTGCCGGCCGTCGAGGAGGTCGCCCCCGACGAGCCAACCGAGGATCTTGCGGGCCCCGAATGAGTCGTTGTAGAGCGTGCCCTTGTAGAAGGTCGACTGGGCCGACACATCGGCGTCGGCGAGCAGCGGCACCAGGACCCATGCGGCCGTGAGGAGTCCGCCCACCGAGACGAGAAGAATCCGACCGACTCGTTGCCAGATGGCATGAGCCACGAGGAGCCCGAGTGCGGGGAGACAGAGCACTGCGAGGTATCCGGTCATCAAGTGGGTGGCGATCGTGAGCGCAAGGGCAAGTGCTGCGAGCGGGTAACCGCGCCCACGGCGCACGGCACGGGAGACGAGGCCCCAGGTGAGCGGGAGCATCCACATGCCCCACAGCTGCGTGTAGACACCCCAGCCCTGGTACGTGTAACTCGCATGCTCATAGCCGTAACTCGGGATGCTGATGAGCAGCGGGCTCACCGCAGCGGCGCACGCTGCCGCCCACTTGCCCCAACCGAGGAGACGGCCACCGATGTACACCGAGATGGGCCAGAGTGCGAGCAGGAGGTACGTGAGCCACAGGTACATGCTGGTGGTGGACATGTGGAGCACGCGGGCGAGTGCGGCAGTGATGGTGTACGGGAGGCTCTGGTAGTGGTGGAAGAACGACGAGCCGAGTGTGAGATCCGGGAACCAGCCGTCGAGGGGGATGCGGCCGCGCTCGAACTGCCGCTCGGCCCACCGGATCATCTGCAGGTGGAACGTGCTGTCGTTCAGCGTGCGAGCACTGCGTGTCTCGATGCGCAGCGCAGCGAGACCGAACAGGCAGGCGGCAGCGACGATTCCGGCGGGGCCGTACTGACGGAACCACGGGGACGCTGGCCCGGGATCGGTGGGTTCGGAATCACCAGGTACCTGCACGCGTGAGCGCAGTCGCTGCACCGTGTCGCGAAGCGCTGGTGAGGCTTTGCTCCCGGGAGCGGTGGCATCGACCTTCGGCTGTGT
>JAULYZ010000067.1:0-26675 GCA_032117595.1 Acidimicrobiia bacterium
CGCCTTGACGGCCTCGGCGAGGAGCACTGCGTTCTCGGCGGCGAGTGCTCTGAGCGCCTCGGAGTTCCTCTGCGACGGCGGCGGGAGCGTGGCCGGAACGGTGCTCACCGGGACCGTCGCCGCCGACGAGGAGGACGATCCCCCATCGGCAGAGCCCGCAGCGCCCGACCCGGGTCCACTCGACGAATCAACCGGCGACACCGACGTGACGATCACGGGTGCAGCCACCACCTCCTCGGTGCCGAGGGTCTGTCCGAGGTTGAGCGCGACGGCCGCCGACAACATCCCTGCCCCGGCGAGCAACGCCCCGGTCGACAGGCTGCGTCCCGGACGCGCGGCCAGCCACGCGCTGCGGCGCACGGGGTCCTCGAGCAGCACGAACGACGCGGCCGCCACCAGCACCGAGGCGACAAGGAGACTGGCGCGACCCCATGCATCGATTGGCCCCCACTCCGCCTCGGCAAGTACCAGTACGGGGAAGTGCCAGAGGTAGATGGCGTAGGAACGTTTGCCGATCCATTGCATCGGCTGCCACGACAACAGTCCGACGGGACCAGCAGGGGCGTGTGCACCGCCGAGGATCACCGCCGCCGTTGCGAGAACCGGCACCAGGGCCCTCGATCCCGGGAAACCGAGCGCGGGATCCTCGAAGGACACTGCACAGATCCCGATCAACAGCAGACCGATCCACGCAAGCACCGCGCGAACGAACGGCGCCACCCGCACGGCTCGAGCCGGGGCAACGGCGAGCAGCGCGCCCACGAGGAGCTCCCAGGCCCGGGTCGGGAGCCAGTAGAACGCGAACGGCTGACGGTCCGGCGTGATCAGGATGCACGCCACCAGCGAGACGCCACCGAGCACCAGCGCCGCAGCCACGGTGGCGCGCCGGATGTCGAGGCGCGAGGGCAATGCCCGGGCGAGGACCACGATCACGATCGGCCAGAAGAGGTAGAACTGCTCCTCCACTGCGAGGGACCAGAAGTGAAGGAGCGGCTCGGGAATCTCGAGTTGTGAGTAGCCGCCGCGGGTCCAGAACAGGATGTTCGCCCCGAAGCCCGACGCGGCGAGTGCTGAGCGCGCGGCAAAACCCTGCGTGAGCGGGTCGAGGGCGAAGCGCGACGCCACGAGCGTCAGGACCACCACGAGCGTGGATGCCGGAAGCAGACGCCGCGCGCGCCGGCCCCAGAAGCCCGACAGCGAGACCGTGCCCGTGCGTTCCACCTCGGATACGAGTAGACGCGTGATGAGGAAGCCGGACAGTACGAAGAAGACGTCGACACCGATGTAGCCGCCGTCGAAGCCGGCAAGGTCGGCGTGGTAGAGCAGCACTGCGAGCACCGCGAGTGCGCGCAGGCCCTCGATATCGGGACGGAAATCGGCGCCTGATGCGGTCACAGTCGCCCGGCGGCACGGGCGGCATCCTCGGCCGCCCGCAACTGCTCATCGATGATGGCGAGCCCGCCATCCCAGAAGCCCGGATCGGCCAGGTCGCAGTCGACGATCCGACCGAGTTCCTCCGGGCTCATCGACCCGCCGGCCCGCAGCAGTTCGAGATACTGCGGCACGAACGACGGGCCCACCTCCTCGTAACGCCGGTAGACCGACAGCGCGAGCAACTGGCCGTATGCATAGGCATAGACATAGCCGGGCGTGTGGATGAAGTGCGGGATATAGCTCCACCAGGAGCGGTAGCCCTCGGTGAGCTCCACAGCATCACCGAGCATGTCGCGCTGGGTCGAGATCCACGCAGTGCTGAGGTCATCGACCGACAGCTCCCCGCGCTCGCGCCGGTGCTGATGCACCGCATTCTCGAAACGATTCATCGCCACCTGTCGGAACACCGTCGCGATGGCATCGTCCATGCCGGACGCAGCGAGCGCAAACTGCTCGTTCGGGTCGTCGAGGAGACCCATGAGCCGCTTGCGCGTGACCGTCTCGCCAAAGACCGATGCGGTCTCTGCGAGTGTGAGCGGTGTGGACATCTGGAACACACCCTGCTCTCGCGCAAGGTATCCATGAACACCGTGGCCCAACTCGTGCGCCAGGGTGGCGACGTCCCGGGTGCGGGAGGTCCAGTTGAGCATCAGGTACGGGTGGTGGGACGGCACGGTGTACGCGCAGAACGCTCCGCCACGCTTGCCCGGACGCGTGGGGGCGTCCACCCACGGCTCGCGCAGGAAGCGTTGCACCACGGCCGCGATCTCGCCGGAGAAGGATGCATAGGCGTCGACCACCACCTCGGTGGCAGCCGCCCAGCCGATCGAGTTGTCGCTGCTTGCCACCGATGCCATCCGGTCGTAATCGCGCAGCACGGGCAGCCCGAGCACACGGGCCTTGAGCGAGTACCACCGCTGCGGGATGTCGTAGCGGGCCACCACGGCGTCGACGAGCGCCTGCACCGAGTCGTCGGAGGCCTCGTTGGCGAGGTTCCGGCTGGTGATCCACGACGGGTAGGTGCGGAGGCGGTCGTTCACCGACTTGTCGTTGAGCAGCGTGTTGAAGATGAACGCTCGGGTCCGAAGGCCCGGAGCGAGCCCTGCGGTGACGGCCGCGTGGGCGCCCTCGCGGACCGACCGGTCAGGATGCTGGAGCAGGGCGAGCCCGTGCTCGATGGGCGCAGTGCGGGTGCCGCCGTTGCCATCGTCGAGCTGCACCTCGACCGCCGACATCAGTTCGTCGAAGAGTCGCGCCCATGCGGAGTCGCCGGTGACCGACTTCTCCTTCATGATCCGCTCCTCGGGCTCGGTGAGCAGGTGGGGTCGGTAACGGCGCGCCGACTCGAGGTGGTGACGCACGAAGTCGAGCGCAGGGTTCGGGTCCGAGAGCACCGACTCGACGTGTGCATCCTCGGCCGCGGCCCACTCCAGCTCGATGAAGATGAGAGGCGTGGTGATTGCCGTGGAGCGCTCCTCCACGTGAGCCATCCGAGCACCGACTGCCGGATCGGTGGTGTTCACGGCGAAATGGAGCTGTGCGTAGTTCGCCGCGCGGTTGATGAGTTCGATGAGTCGCTCGTACCGGCGATGGAACGCCGCAAGCTCGGCGGCCTTCATCGACGCAACACGACCACGACCGCTCGCCACCAACTCCTCGGAGATTGACTGTGCTTCGTCGAGCAGTGCGTCCACATCGGGCCGCCCGTCGAGCAGCGGCTCGAGGTCCCAGTCCACCCCCTTGGCGACGAGATCGTCCTGCTGCGGGTCGAGCGCTGTCATGGCACGAAAGGCTATGACATGCTTGCGCGGGAACACCCACAGGCCACGGCCGGGGAAGCGGGGGGAAACACATGTCGGGAACGCTCACGGGCAAGGTCGCGGTTGTCACGGGTGCCGCATCGGGCATCGGTGCGGCGACGTGCCGCCTCCTTGCGGCCGAGGGCGCCCGAGTGGTGGCTGCCGACGTGAACCTCGACGGGGCCAAGGCCGTTGCCAAGGAAACGGGCGGCGACGCCATCGCGCTCGACGTGCGTCGCATGGACGCCTGGGAACAAGCGCTCTCCAACGTGGTGTCCGAGCATGGCCGTCTGGACATCCTCCACCTCAACGCCGGGGTGATGACTCGACCCACCGGCGCTCCGCTGCTCGACGACCCCGTTCAGTGGATGCGGCCCGAGGGCTACGAGAAGGTTGCCGCCGTCAACATCGACGGCGTTGCGTATGGCCTGATGGCGGCGATCCCGCACCTCATCGCATCCGGTGGTGGCGACGTGGTGATCACCGCCTCGATCGTTGGCGTGATGGCTCAGCCACCCGATCCCTTCTACTCGATGAGCAAGCACGCCGTCGTCGGACTCGCCCGCTCGGCAGGGCCAGCACTCGCGCCGCACAACATCCGGGTCAACGCGGTGTGCCCCGGCGGCATCGACACCGACATCGTTCCTTCCGACCTGCGCACGGCCACGACGTTCTCACCGCCGTCGTACATCGCGGATGCCGTGATGACCGTCATTCGGGGCGGCGGCAACGGCGAGATCTGGATTGCGTACGGCACCGGCATCGAGCCCTGGCGCTACGAGCACCCGAGCCCGCGGCCCTAGTCGCTGCCGAACTCAGCTGGTTCGGTCCACCACGACTCGTACTTCGGAGAACCACAGGACGCTGCGCCCGATGTCGAGGAAATCGTCCTCGTCGGCCGTCACCTGCGCCCGCACCTCAGCGGCGTGTGCGGGATCCGGGTTCACCGCTACCGGCCAGATCTCCGAAACACCGTCGAAGGGCTCGGGAGCACCGCGGCGGGCGCGCAGCGGGTGATCCTCAGCATCTGCAGGGGTGTGCAACTGCACGTAGTGCCCGAAACCGAACACGTCGTTGTTCCGCAGCGCCAATGGACCGTGGTCGTCGTGCCAGCGGCGCAGGAAGTACTCGCGTGTGGTCCCCTCCTTGCGGCGCAGTGCCGCAGTGAGGCGCAGACCGTCGTGAGGTTGGTCCTGCATCACGTGTTCGTCGGCCATCCAGATCGGCGACCGCGCGAGATCGATGAAGTTCCGTTCGTCGGCCAGCAGGTCGGCGCCGGCCTGCGCACGCTCCTGATCCGTACCGGTCGGCGCCGGCCCGTCGAACCAGAGCTCGGCGATGCCGTCGAACACCTCGGGCCGGTCGGGCCGTGCCGCGCGGACGGTGTGCACCTGTTGGTACCGACGGATACCCAGCGTCTCGGCCCGTGATGCAACGAGCGGTGCATGAGTGTTCCACCAGTAGTCCTGGAACTGCTCCCGCGTCAGGTGCGGAAGCCGGTGGAGCAAGAAGACGAGTCGCTGCGTCGGCACCGGTTCACATGCCGCTGCAGAGCAGGGCGAAGCCCTCGGTGCCTTCGAGGCGCAGTTTCACCACTGCCTGGTACTCGGGCGAGTTGTACCACTCCATGGCAGCAGCCTTGTCGGGGAACTTCAGCACGACCACGCGGCCCCCGGGGGGCGTCCCCTCGACGGTGTCACCGTCCTCGGCGAAGGCGAGGACCTCGATCTGGCGACCCGCCAGCGAGGCCGGGGCTCCGGCGAGGTACTGCTCCAGCTTGCTGCGGTCGGTGATGCGGCTGACGGCGATGAAAAGTGCGCTCATGTCCCGAGCGTACGCAATCGTCGAGCGGCTTGCCCAAGACGTGGGGACATGGGCCACAATGGGGGCAGTTCGTCCACGCAGACATCGACCTACAGGGGGCCACGATGACCACGACCGAGAACCGTCCCGGATCCGGCAAGCCCGGCGAGGCCCGCAGCCACGGGCCGAGTGTGCAGGAGATGATGGACAGCGACACCCGTCCGGTGCCCGTTGCGCTGCGCGACCACTCCTACGTGTACACCGGCTCCAAGGATCTGCCCAAGACCCGCTACACCTCGCCCGAGTTCGCGGCGCTCGAGGCCGAGTACATGTGGAAGCACACCTGGCAGGTGGCGTGTCGCGAGGAGGACATCACCAAGCCCGGTGAGCACATGGTGTACGACGTGGTCGACGAGTCCCTGATCGTCACACGCCAGGCCGACGGCTCGATCCGTGCGTTCCACAACGCCTGTCTGCACCGTGGCACCAAGTTGCGTACCAACAACGGGCGCGTTGCCTCCTTCCGGTGCCCCTTCCACGGTTGGACGTGGGGTGTCGACGGCGCCCTCACCGACATGCCCTGCGACTGGGACTTCCCGCACGTCACCGAGGACCCCGCCAACACCTGCCTCCCCGAGGCCCGCGTGGCCACCTGGGCCGGCTTCGTCTTCGTGAACCTCGACCCCAACTGTGAGCCGTTCGAGACCTATGCCTCGAAGCTCATCGAGCACTTCGGCACGAGCTTCGACTTCGAGAACCGCTACGCGGCGTTCCATGCGATGAAGGAGGTGGCCTGCAACTGGAAGGTGTGCATGGAGGCCTTCAGCGAGGGCTACCACGTGATCGCCACGCACCCGCAGATCATCGAGTTCACCGGTGACGCCAACAGCGAGTACTCGATCTGGCCGGACTCGCCGTACGTCACCCGGTTCATCAACGGCTTCGCCGTGCAGAGCCCGCACATCAAGGAGCAGCTCACCCCGCAGCAGGTGGTGGACGCCTACCTCGCCTTCTCCGCACGCACCCCGCGCGGCGGCAGCGGCATGAACATCCCCGAGAACGCAAACACCCGCGAGGTGATCGCCGACATCTTCCGTCAGGGCATGGAGGCGGGCACCAACGCCGATCTCAGCAAGGTCTCCGACGCAGAGATCCTCGACGCGATCCTCTACCACCTCTTCCCTGCCTTCGCCCCGTGGGCCGGCATCGGTCAGTCACTCGTCTACCGCTGGCGCCCCGGGCGCACGCCCGATACCTGCTACATGGACGTGTGGCGGCTCGCCCCGGTGCCCAAGGACGGCAAGCGCCCGGCACCGGCCCCGTACCGCGAACTTCGCCTCGAGCAGTCGTGGAAGGCGGCCGAGGACATGGGCCTGCTCGCCGACGTGTTCGAACAGGACATGGAGAACCTCCCGAAGGTGCAGATGGGCCTGAAGAGCACGGGCAAGAAGGGCGTGTCGTTCGGCAACTATCAAGAGGCGCGTCTGCGTCAGGTCCACAAGCTGATCGACAAGTTCATCCTCGAGGGCCTCGAGCGCGACGGTCGCTCGCGCTCCGAGGTCGAGCGCTTCCTCACCCCCGAGGGCTGAGCACCGATCTGCGGTGTGGGTTCCCCCGCGGGAACCCTCACCGGTGATCCGCTAGCGCGGGATCTTCGACCAGGGAACGTCCTTGTCGACGCGCGGTTCGAGCGGGAGGCCGAGCACGCGCTCGCCGATGATGTTGCGCTGGATCTCTTCGGAGCCTCCTGCGATCCGGTATCCCGGTGCGCCGGTCACGTGCTCGGCCCAGGCGTAGGTGCCCCACTCACCGCTGTCGGCAGTGAGTCGCGCACCGAGCAGGTTCGAGACCACGTTCGCCATGCGGGTGAGCCCCTGTGTCCACTGCAACCGGCTGATCGATCCCTCAGGACCCGGCGTGCCCGCACGTGCCTTGGCAATGGCGCGGAGTCGGTTGAGGTGCAGCAGGCGCTGGTGGGTGAACAGTGCAGCGAGTTCCTGACGCGAACGCGGGTCGGTGTCGCGGCCGAGATACCGGGCGAGGCCGAGCACCTGCTCCCACGAGCCGCCCACCCGCTGGCCACCGCCTGCGCCCTCGCCGTCACCACCACGCTCGAACCCGAGGGTGGTCAGCGCCACGCGCCAGCCGTCGCCGACCTCGCCGATCCGGTAACGGTCGGGCAGTCGGACACCGGAGAGGAACACCTCGCTGAAACTCGCACCACCGCTCATCTGGCGGATCGGACGGATTTCGACGCCGGGAGCGTCGAAGGGAACCATGAACGCCGTCATCCCGCGGTGCTTGGCCTGCCCCGGGTCGTGGCGGGTGATCGCAAGGCCCCACTCGGAGAACTGGGCACCCGAGTTCCACACCTTCTGGCCGTCGAGGACCCATTCGTCGCCGTCGCGGACGGCCTTGGTGCCGAGCGCAGCGAGATCCGAGCCGGCGCCCGGTTCGGAGAACAACTGGCACGCCACGATGTCGTTGCGCAACAACCGCGGGAGGAACTCCGACTTCTGCTCGTCAGTGCCGTGCGCGCGCAGCACCGGGGCGATGAGGGTCATGGTGACGCCGAGCACTTCGTGACCGTCACCGGTGTCGAAGTGCGACTCCTCGCGGGCGAACGCCCGGGCATGTGCTGCGGTCAGTCCCGCTCCGCCGAACTCGGTGGGCCACGCAATGGCTCCGTAGCCGGCGTCGAACTTCTTGCGCTGCCATTCACGGCCACGGTTCACCACCGCAGCCTCTTCCTCGCGGGGCAGCACGTGGAAGACCGACACGGTGTCGGATCCATCGCCCCACGAGAAGTCACGCTTGGCCACCGACCGCTTCAGTTCGGCGTTCGCCTCGAGCCAGGCCCGCGCCTGGCGTCGGTAGGTCTCGACATCGATCACGCTGGTTCCCCCTCCCCCCGCCATCTAGTCTTGGCCCATGGGGGTTTCTCGACGTTATGTGTTCCCCGAGCCCGGGGACACGCTCACCACGTTGGCCGAGCGGGTCATGCCCGGTCAATCTGACGCCGCCGCCACCTTGCTCTCGTGGAACCTGCATCTTGCGATGCGGCCGTTCCCCGTCGGCAAGCCCGGCGAGATCCTGACCACCGACATCGTCTACCTCGAACCCCCGCCGGCGTGACCACCCCGACCACCGCCCCCTCGGCAGCCGCGGCAGCCCCCGATGCAGCAGCGGGGCCGATCATTGCGTCGAGCTCCATCGGACCGGGCCACGACGGCCGGGCCGAGGTGGTGGTCGAGTTGCTCTACCCAAACGGGGGCCGGAACTGGCTGAGCATTGGCGAGGACGCTCTGCTCCGTGCGCTGGATGCAGCCGGGGTGGGCAGCCTCGAGGAACTCGACGGGCGCCCGTGGACCCTGCTCCTCGCCGGGCTCGACCTGCCCGGCATCACCACCTGAGCGAACCGCTCCCTCTCGACACGAATCACTCGAATCACTCGAATCAGACACACGAACCGAACCCGGAGGAACTGACCATGCTCGACCTCATCATCCGCAACGGCCTCATCGTCGACGGCACCGGCCTGCCCGGCTACCGGGGTGACGTCGGCATCGCCAACGGTCGGCTCGTGTCGGTCGGCCGCTCACTCGCCCACGCCAGCGCCGCCCGGATCATCGATGCGGCGGGCAGGGTGGTCTCGCCCGGGTTCATCGATCCGCACACCCACTACGACGCACAGGTGTGCTTCGACCCCTACGTGTACCCCGCCATCGAGCACGGCATCACGAGCATCGTGACGGGCAACTGCTCACTCAGCCTCGCCCCGGTGCGCGCCCCCCAGCGCGAGGCCTTCAGCGAGATGTTCCGCCTCATCGAAGAGATGCCCAAGGCAGCGTTCGACAGCGGTGTCGACTGGCGCTGGGGCGAGAGCTTCGGCGGGATGGTGGACTCGCTCTCGGGCAACCTCGCGCTCAACGTCGCCCCGCTCGTCGGGCACTCGGTGCTCCGCATGTTCGTCATGGGCGACAACGCCAAGCGCGAGGCGACCCCCGACGAGCTGAAGCAGATGTGCGACGTGCTCCGCGAGTGCCTCGAGGCCGGCGCCACCGGCCTCTCCACGAGTTACGTGGACATGGACACCTCCCTGTCGCCGGTGCCCAGCCGCTGGGCCCGTCACAGCGAGCTCGAGGCACTGTGCGCCGTGCTCGGCGAGTACGGGCGCATGCTCCAGATCGTCCACGAGTTCTTCGATGCAGGATTGACGGTGTCGCGCGTCGAGATGCTCGGCGACCTCTCGCGTCGCTACAACATCCCCACCACGCTGTCGCCGCTGTTCCACAACGACGCAATGGGCAGTGCCGTCAGCCAGGTGCTCGAGGCCGTCGAACGCGAGTGGGCCACCGGCGCACGGGTGTGGCCGCAGGTGCAGACCCGCCCCATCGACATCAGCTGGAACCTCGACCAGCGCAGCCTGATGTTCCTCATCATCCCGGGCTGGTGGCCGGTGCTCTCCATGAGCACTCACGAGGAGAAGCTTGCTGCGTTCTCCGACCCGGCTACGCGCGACACGCTCGTCTCGGGCCTCAACATGCTCGCCTCGATCCCGAGCGCGAACCTGACGCTCAACCCGGCCCACTACGTGATCCGTCAGGTCGGCCTCGACAGCAATCAGCACATGGTCGGGCGCACTCTCGGCGACGTTGCCGAGGAACTCAAGACCACTCCCGCTGAGTTGCTCATCGACCTCTCGGTGCAAGAGGACCTCGGCACGTGGTTCATCCGCTCCGACATCGGCCACAAGAACCCGAAGGCCGTCGGTGAGATGCTCGCCCACCCCTACGTTCACGTGGGGGCAAGCGACGGCGGTGCGCACGTGGGTTCGTTCGCCACCTATGGCGACACCGGCTTCCTCTTCTCACAGTTCGTCCGCAACCATCCGGCCATGCGTCTCGAGGAGGCGGTCAAGAAGATCACCTCCGACACGGCATCCATCTGGGGTCTCTCCGACCGCGGTGTGCTCCAGGAGGGCAAGGCCGCCGACGTGGTCGTCTTCGACGCCGGCACCATCGACCGTGGTCCGGAGATCGCGTCGAACGACTTCCCGGGTGACGGCATCCGCTGGATCCGCCGCCAGGAAGGCGTGCAGAACGTGGTGGTGAACGGCGTGGAGACCTGGTCGGCAGATCAGGGTTACGTCGCCGGCGCCCGCGGCGGCGCCATCGGCATCAACTGAGCAATCAGCCCCACGCCACGGGCAGGGTCTCGAGCCCGTTCAGCACCTGTGCCTTCACGAGTGTCGGTGTGCCCGTGAGGCGCAGGTTCGGCAGTCGGTCGAGCACCTCGTTCACCGCCAGTTGGGCCTCCATGCGCGCGAGCGGGGCGCCCAAGCAGTAGTGGATACCGACACCAAAGGCGTAGTGCTTGCGTAACTGCGTGAGGTCGCGGGTGACATCGAACTCGTCGGGTCGGTCCCACACCTCGGGGTCGAGGTTGGCCGATGCAAAGAGGGCGAGCATCTTGGAGTCGACTGGAATGTCGACACCGTGCAGACACACCGGTTCGTCGTTCGTGCGGAAGAGTCCGTGCACCGGGGCGTCGAGCCGGAGGCTCTCCTCCACCGCGGTTTCCACAAGGGTTCGGTCGGACCGCACGAGCGCAAGCTGCTCGGGGTGACGAAGCAGTCGATGGAGCACGTTGCCGATGAGCAGCGTCGTCGTTGCGCTCCCTGCCACGAGGAGGAACTGGCAGAAGCCGAGTACGTCCTCGAAGGAGATGCGCGAACCATCGCGCTCCACCGTGAGCAGACGGGTGAGCATGTCGTCGGGCACGGGCCCTCCCGACTCCATCGCCGACTGACGACCGCGCACGTGGGCGGTGAAGTAGGAGAAGAAGCGCTCGTAGGCCTCCGCGACCTCGGGTGCGGCGCGACCCTGTGCATACGACACGCCCTCGGCCATCGGGAGCACCCAGTTCCGGAACTGATCCACGTCCTCCTCGGGTGTACCGAGGAGCCAGCACATCACCGTCAGCGGGATGGGCATGGCGAGCAAGCCGATGAGATCGCCTTCGCCACGGTCGACAAATCGGTCGGCGAGGCGGCGCACGAGCGCAGCGATGTCGTCGCGCATCTCATCGATTGCCGACGGGCGGAACACCTTCGTGATGGCGAGCCGTTCGTTGGTGTGCTTGGGCGGGTCGCTCGAGACGAGCACTCCCCCACCGCGCATGGCGAGGCCGGGGCCGAACTTGCTCTTCCACAGGTCGCTGTTGCGGAGCACCTCGGTCACGTCCGCATGCCGCGACACCGTGTAGTGCGGAGCCGGGTGCTCGGTGTGATGCACCGGACACTGCTCACGCAATGTCCGGAATGTGGCTGCCGGGTCGGTCTGCAGTTCCGGTAGGTCGAGCCCGAAGTCGATCCCCATGTCGTCATCCTCCCCGCATCGAGACGCGCCCGAGCATCTTGGTCGCTGGCGCTGGGTCGTGTACAAACCTGACGTGGACTTCCGGCCCGACCCCGACCATGCAGCAATCGCCGAGGGCGTCGAACGGGTCTGCGCCGACTTCGACGACACCTACTGGTCGGCGTGCGACACCGAGCATCGCTTCCCCTGGGAGTTCTACGAGCAGATGGCCGCCGGGGGTTGGGTGGGCATCATCATCCCCGAGGAGTACGGCGGTGGCGGCCGCGGGATCGCCGAGGGCTGCCTCGTGCTCAACCGCATCGCCGCGTCCGGCGCCGGGATGAACGGGTCGTCTGCCGTCCACCTCACGATGTTCGGCCTCAACCCGGTGGTGCGTTTCGGCAACGATCGCCTGAAGGACACCTACCTCCGCCGTGCCGCTGCGGGTGAGCTCCACGTCGCCTTTGGCGTCACCGAGCCCGATGCGGGCACCGACACCAGTCGCATCACCACCCGCGCCGAGCGGGACGGCAGCGGATGGCGGATCACCGGACGCAAGATCTGGACCTCCAAGGCTCTCGAGAGCGAGGTGGTGCTGATCCTCGTACGCACCGACCCTCCGGGGAAGAACCGCCTCGACGGGCTCACGCTCTTCCTCGCCGACCTCGACCGCAACTACGTCGACATCCGACCGATCCCGAAGTTGGGCCGCAACGCCGTGGCGAGTTGCGAGGTCGCCTACGACGGCCTGCCGGTCGAGTCGTGGCGGATGGTGGGCGAACAGGGACGCGGCTTCTATCACCTGCTGCACGGGCTGAACCCCGAGCGCATCCTCATCGCCGGCACCGCCTGCGGGATCGGCGAGGTCGCAGTACGCCGGGCCGTTGCGTACGCAAACGAGCGAGAGGTGTTCGGGCGCCTCATCGGCGCCAACCAATCGATTGCCCATCCGCTCGCACAGGCACACATGCAGCTGCAGGCCGCCTGGCAGACGGTGCAGATGGCGGCGTGGCGCTACGACCACGACCTCGAGTGCGGCGAGCAGGCGAACACGGCGAAGTACCTCGCCGCCGAAGCATGCTTCTTCGCCGCCGACCGGGCGCTACAGACCCATGGCGGGCTCGGTTACGCCACCGAGTACCACGTGGAGCGCTACTGGCGGGAGGCCCGCCTGCAGCGGCTCGCACCGGTGAGTCAGGAAATGACGTGCAACTTCATTGCACAGCAGGTGCTCGGCCTGCCGCGCAGTTACTGACGTCTCCGGGGAACAGGCCCCCGGTGGTCAACCTCAGAGGCCGCGGGCGAGGCGACCCGGACGGGCGCCGGTGTCGGCGTCGTTCCGGCGCACGATCTCACCGTTGACCATCGTGGCCACGTACCCGGTGCTCGGCTGCAGCACGCGAGTCCCGCCCGCAGGCAGGTCGGCGCGCACGTACGGTGCGCGGATCGTGAGCCGGTCGAAGTCGATCACGTTGAGGTCCGCACGGAGCCCGGCCGCAACGCGGCCACGATCGGCGAGGCCGTACAGGTCGGCGTTGTTCGCCGTGAGCTTGTGCACCACGTGCTCGAGCGGCAGGCGGTCGCCGCGGGAGCGGTCGCGCACCCAGTGCGTGAGGTGGAAGGTGTGGATCGTGCAGTCGCAGATGAAGTTCACGTGCGCACCGGCGTCGGAGAGGCCGGTCACCGAGTACGGATCGAGCAGCATCTCCCTGCAGGGGTCGAGGCTGCCCGAGGCGAAGTTTGCTCCGAGGATTGCGTAGAACGCGCGACCGCCGTCCTCGAGGAGCATGTCGTAGAGGTGGCTTGCCGGGTCCTTGCCGAGCGCCGCCGCCTGGGCGCCGAGCGAACGGTCCATGGTGGGCTCGTAGTCGAGCGGCTCGGTGAGGGGGAACAGCACGGGCATCGCGCGCAGGAACATCGGGCCGATGTTCTGCATCGAGCCGGGGCGGTCGGCGGGTACGTCGCGGTCGGCGAGGACAGCCGCCTTGATCTCGGGGCGGCGCATCATCTCCACGCGCTCGGCGAGCGGCAGGTGTGCCAGCTCGTTGAGGTAGGTGCTGCGCCTCATGAACGCGTGGTACGCAGAGAGGCTGGTCATGACCGTGACCGAGCGTGCGGCCACCTGGGGACGCAACTGTGCCCCTGCAGCGTTCTCCTCGTGCACCACGCGGAGCACATCGCGCCAGTGATCGGGCGACTCGCCGATCTGCACGGTGGTGAAGGTGAGCGGGCGGTTGCCGGCCCGCGAGACGTTGGCGAAGATCCGCGCCTCTGCAGCCGGCATGGCGCGCTCGCCACCGAGCTGCTCGAGCTGGCCCACGGTGCCAGCAGGGATGGCCTCGAAGACTCCACGGCCGGCCCGACCCATGGCGCGGGAGATGGCCATCAGCTCCGCCTCGGCGGCAAAGGTGCCCGGGACCGGCACTCCCGAGAGGGAGCGGTGCCCGATGGTGCGTGACGTCGAGAACCCGAGGGCACCGGCCTCCATGGCCTCCTGCACAATGCGCTCCATCGTGGCGAGTTCGCTCGCCGTTGCATCCTCGTCCTTGGCGCCGCGCTCACCCATTGCGTAGAACCGCAGTGCGCCGTGCGCAAGCTGGGCACCGATGTCGACCGAGTAGCGACGGGTGGCGAGGTAGTCGAGGTACTCCGGGAAGGTCTCCCAGTTGCCCCACGGCATGCCCTCGTGGAGCGCCGTGCCGGGAATGTCCTCGACACCCTCCATCAGTTCGATGAGCACCTGCTCGTCGCCGGGACGCACAGGAGCGAAGCCCACACCGCAGTTGCCCATGACGAGCGTGGTGACACCATTGGTGGCCGACGGCTCGATGTCTTCGTCCCACGTGACCTGACCGTCGTAGTGGGTGTGCACATCGACGAACCCCGGGGTGACCAAGCACCCATCGGCATCGACGGTCTCGCGAGCAGCGGTAGAGACCTTGCCCACCTCGACGATGCGGCCGTCCCTCACCCCCACGTCCCCGGTGAACGGCGCCGCCCCGGTGCCGTCGACGATGGTGCCACCACGAATCACGAAGTCGAGCATGGTCGAAAGTGTAGTTGTGGGTCCCCGAGCCACACCCACTACCGGGGGCCCAGGGAGACCCCCCGCCGGCAGCAGAGCGACGCTCAGAGACCGGTTCGGCCGGCTTCCTGCACGATCTGAGACCCCATCTCGACGAACCGCCCGTTGCGATCGCCGATGGTCTCACCGGCGGCGTCCACCACCAGCACGGCCCCGTTCACGAAACTCGCCTCGTCGGATGCCAGGAAGAGCGCTGCGTTCGCAATATCGAGGGGCTGGCCGGCACGGCGCAGTGGGTTGTTCGCCCCGATGATCCGACCCGCCTTCTCGAGGGCCGTGTGGTCGCCGGTGACGAGATGCGAGGTGAGCCCACTCACGGTTCCGCCCGGGGCGATCACGTTCACGCGAATGCCGTGGGGCCCCAACTCGGTGGCAACCGACTGGGACAGGCCCACCACCCCGTGCTTGGCCGCGGTGTACACGTGCGGGCCGAGGCCCGCACGCACCCCGGCGGTGCTCGCCGTACTGATGATGTTGCCGCCGCCCTGGGGGATCATCACCCGCGCCGCATGCTTGATCCCGAGAAAGACACTCGACAGCAGTACGTCCATCGTGCGGTGCCATGCGTCGTAGCCGATCTGGGCGATGGGCCCGATTGCCCCGAGAATGCCGGCGTTGTTCACGACGCAGTCGAGCCGACCGAACGCGGCAACGGCAGCGTCCACTGCTGCGGCTACTTCGTCCTCGACCGCCACATCGGCATGGGCGTAGGCCGCCGACACGCCGAACTCGGCAGCGATGGCGCGGCCTCGCTCGTCCTGGATGTCGGTGATCAACACACGCGCACCCTCCTCGACGAAACGCCGCACGATTCCCTCGCCAATGCCGCTCGCGCCACCGGTGACGAGAGCAACTTTTCCTGCAAGACGTTGACTCACGGCTTCACGCTCCCACTCACGGCTTCACGCTCCCACTCACGGCTTCACACTCATCGACTCGGGGCGTGCGACCACGCCGGGGTTGCCGTCCATCCAGGCGTAGTCCTGATCGCGGTGCGCAATCCGCCAACCTGCAGCGGTGCGCACCACCCGATCCCGGTACGAGCCAGCGATGATGAACGTGTTCCCGCCCGGCGTTCCCATCTTTACGTGCTGCGCCTGGAAGTACACGATGGTGCTGGCCGTATCGCCGTTCACGGCGATCTCGATGTTGCCCAACAGGTGCTGGCTTGCATCGAGGCGGGTGAGGGCATTGCTGCAGCGCTGGACGATCTCCGCCGCACTCCCCGAGCTGCCGTTCGGGTAGGCATACGTGGCCTCCGGGAGGAAACAGCTCTCGAGCAGTTCCCAGTTGCGCTCATCGAGGGCACGGGCATACCGGACGACAAGGTCGTACACCTCGTTGCGGTCCAGAATCGCTTGCACGACAGGATCGGGATGACGCTGACTCATGCGGACCGACCTCAGGCATTCCGGTCGAACGAGCCCGGACGGAACATCTCCGCAGGGATGGGCATGGCCTGCTCGATCGGCATCTGGGCGGTCCACTCGTGGACGACCACCCGGCTCGAGATCCGCCAGTCACCGTTCTTGCGGGAGTACTCGTCGATGTAGCGGCCCCACCAGACGTCGACGACCTTCTTCCCGTCCGCCTCGCGGAGGTGGTATGCGTTCACGTAGATCTCACCCTTGGCCGTGCCCGAAACCGTGTCGACCTCGGTGATGAGGTGGTTCATCGTTGCGTGCATCGTGGCGAGGTACCGCTTCAGCGACTGCGTGGCGAGATCCGCGAACTCCCATGCATTGCCCTTGAACGTGCCGTGGTCGTCGTACGCATCGGCGTGGTACGACGACTTGACGAGTTCGGCATCACAGCGATCGATGCCGCGGCAGTAGCGCAGGCAGGCATCGGTGATCGCGTCCTTGGCGGCGAGAACTTCGAGCGTGGTCATGGTCGAACCGTAGTCGCGCTCTTCGTCGGGCGTCCCGTCCGGCACTTGGCCGGAACACGGCTCCCGCATCTGGACTCCGTCGGCGGGAGCGGCCACAATGAGCCGCCACGGGCGACGAGTCGTCCGTTTCGAGGACTTGGGGGAGGCTTCGCATGAGCGAGGAGAACATCGCACGCCTGAGCGCATTCCTGGGGAAGCGCAACGGGGGCGCCGGTGCGGTCACGATCCACGACTACACGCCGATTACCGGCGGGTACAGCCGGGCGATGTCCCGCTTCTGGGCGCAGGACGCCAACGGCCGCAAGGGGTACGTGATGCGGGCCGACCCGCCGCCCGGACAGTCGATCCTCGACACGGACCGCACCTACGAGTGGGAGCTGCTCTCGGCACTCGACAGCGAGGGTTCGGTCCGGATCCCCAAGCCGCTCTGGTTCGACCCCACGGGAGCCGAACTCGGGAGCCCCGCATTCATCAGCGAGAACCTCGAGTGCGACTCGCTGCACATGCTCACCCAGAAGGGCAACGTCGAGTCGAACCGTCAGTACACGCGCCGCCTCGCGGAGGCGATTGCCAGCGTGCACAACTTCCCGCTCGACCGCCTCCCCGCCGGGGTCCGCCGACCGCGGTCATGGAGCGACTATCTCGATGAGTGCATCGCCTCGTGGCGCACTGCCGAGGCCGCCCATGCCGAGCACGAACCGTTCCTCCGCGTGGTGGCGGCTTGGCTCGACGCACATCGTCCGCCCGAGACACCGCTCCGCCTCGTGCACGGCGACTTTCAGGGGCCCAATGTGCTGGTTCAGCACGGGACGGGCAACTACCACATGATCGACTGGGAGCTCGCCCACGTCGGCGATCCCCGCGAGGACCTTGGCTGGTGGGTACTCGCCCACCTGTCGATGCCGCCCGACGCAATCGAGGACGACAAGGACTCGTTCCTCGCCCACTACCGGGAACTCACCGGGCTCTCGGAGGAGGTGGTGAATCCTGCGACGATCGCCTACTTCACCGTGCAGAGCTCGGCGGGGGTGTTCTTCAACCTCATCAAGATGACGTCCCGCATCGCCAACGGCGAGACCATGGGCTCGTCTGTCGCCTACATGACGAACGCAATGCCGTTCATCCACTCCACCTGGATCACCTCGATGCGCCTCGCCGGCCACTGGACGAAGGACAACGCCTGATGATTGCCCGACCCACCACACCGCAGCTGCTGCAGACGATTAAGGCCGAGCTCAACGACAAGATCGCACCTGCGCTCACCGACCCGACGCACATCGTGGCGGTCCAGATGATGTCATCGATCCTCGATGCCCTCTCGGTGCGCACGGCGCACGAGATTGCCTGGATGATCGATGAGGCGAACGCAACGGAGACCGCTGCCGCCGACTACGTGGCTGCGCACCCCGATGCACGCGGGGTGGCCGCTGCCCTCGCTGCGTACCGGTCTGTGCACAGCTCGAGTCTTCACCTCGCAGACGTGGGCGCGGCGTACGACAGTGCTGCCGAACTGCTCTCCTGCCTGGCAGATGCCGCGTTCTCCGGGGGCACTGCTGCCGATGTCCGCACGGTGGAACGGCTCGTCGAGCAGCGTCTCGGCAATGAACTCACCATCGTGGGGAACTTCCAGGCCGTCGGCCGCGACTGACAGAAGCCCGCTCAGCCGCCCGGGGCCAGGCGCCGCGCCCACACCAGCGCGTGCTCGAGCGACTCGGTGAACGCCTCCCCGCGCCACGCAATGTCGAACGCCGTGCCGTGGTCGACCGAGGTCCGCACGATCGGGAGGCCGATCGTGACGTTCACCCCGGACTCGAACGCAAGGAGCTTCATCGGCGTGTGCCCCTGATCGTGGTACATGCAGACAATGGCGTCGTAGCGCTTTCGGTGCACGGCCTGGTGGAAGACCGTGTCGGCGGGATGTGGTCCCGAGGCATCGATCCCGTTCCTGCGTGCGGCCTCGATGGCGGGGAGGATGTGGCGTTCGTCCTCGTCGCCGAACAGCCCATGCTCTCCAGCGTGGGGATTGAGGCCGCAGACCGCTATCCGCGGTCTCTCGCTGAAGGGCACGAGCGTGAGGTGCGTGAGCTCGATCACCTCCCCCACCCGGTCGACACTCACGCGACGTATGGCTTCCGACAGCGAGACGTGCGTGCTGACGTGGGTGACGGCGAGGTCGCCGGCCACCAGCATCATCGAGAAGCGCTGGGTCCCACAGCGTGAGGCAATGAGTTCGGTGTGGCCGACGAACCCCGGGTCGCTCAACTGCGTGGCTTCCTTGTTCATGGGCATGGTGACGATGGCACGAACACGACCGGCCAGCGCATCGTCGGTGGCGCGCAGCACGTAGGCACGGGCCGCCGCCCCCGAGGCACGGTCGATCTCGCCGGGACGAAGGTCATCAGCGGCCAGCAACCCGAGGTCCACCGTTGCGAGACCGGGGAGTCGATCGTCGAGCCCGAGGAGTCGCGCCCCGTGTCGCAGGATGGCGACGTCGCCGTAGACCACGACATCGTCGGGCAGCAGACCCGCAGCGTGGCGCCGCAGGATGATCTCGGGCCCCACGCCCGATGCGTCGCCCATCGTGATGGCGATCGGCGCAGTCACGCAGCACCCCGGTCGGCGAGGAGGTCGAGCACGATCCGATCATCGCCGAAACCACCGGGCTTGGTGACGATCCAGATCGTCCGTCCGCCCACGGCAACCGTTCCGAGCGCCATCCCGGCGCCACCCCGCTGCGACGCAACCACCCGCACGCTGCCGAGCACGGTGACGGGTCGCTCGCCGATGAATGCCTCGGCCGTGTCGCCACCGAGGAGAACGACGAGCGATGCACCGGTCCGGTCAACAGCATCGTGTGCGCGACCGGCGAGTTCGAGTGCCACCACCTCGGGCGCCGCTCGCAGCCCGACGGGGGGTCGCACGAGCGTGACACCGGCCAGCCCCTCGACCGCATCGGCCTGCGCCACGCTGCGCGGGTGACGACTCCCGCAGACCACGACTGCAGGCCCGGGCGGGAGGGTCGACGCCGAGGCCGGTCCGGCCACGCGGGCCGACGCGAGCGCGCCGGCGATGGCCGCCGGACCGCACAGCACCACGTCGGGCTGGCTGAGCGCGAGCGCCACCAGTGCTGTGACATCGGCGTGGCTCCGTGCGTCGCAGACGCAGACGCCCCGGGTTGCCACAGCCAGCCAACTGGCGAGGGCGGGCGCGTCGCTCGCTGTCGCGGCGCCGAGCACCGCCGCAGGGCGTGAACTCACCACTGGTGTCACGGCGTCGTTGGCGAATTCGGTTCGGTCGACGGGCACACCGTCGACGAGCACGACTCCCCCATCGCAGGTTCGTCCGGCGTCCGGATGCGCGGGAATCATGACGACCCGAGACTGCTCCGCGAGGGCCGCCACCTCAGCCGGCCAGTTGCCCCGGAGGGTCGAGTCGATCTTGTGCAGGCGCACAGCGCCCCACCGCTGTTGCGCTGCGTGCAGACGCCCGACGGCAGCGACTGGGCTCGTGTGGCGCGAGCGGAGGTCGGTCACCACACACTCGCGATCAGACACCCCGTGTTCTGCAGCGTCGCCGTCCCAGCTGCAGACCGAGGTCCGCCAGCCGGCATCGGCAAAGAACGCCGCTGCCTCCATCGCACCACTGCGATCATCGGCAGTGAGGTGCACCGTACCCCCGACCCGCGACGTCAGTAGACGACAGGAAGGCTCCAGCAGGTGTGCATCTCGCCCCAGCGCAACGAGCGCAGCGACGGCTGTGCACCGTCGGCGAGTCGCAGATCGGGGAGGCGGTCGAGGAGGACGCGCGACCCGGTAACGACGGCATCGCGGGTGAGCGCCCAGAGCGACATCGGGCGGTCCTCGGGGACGGCCGGGTACTTCGACGGCCGACCGAGCGCGAACGCCACCCCCGCAGGCAATCCATCAGCGCGATAGGTACCGCGCGGCTCACGCTGGCAGAGGTCGGTTCGTTGCACGTCGAAGCGGTCGGGGTCCTCGAACTGTCGGGGATCCCGGTTGGCGGCCGCCGCAGACAGGTACATGAGCGCTCCCTCGGGGAGCACTCGCCCGAACCGCTCGACCTCATGGAGCGCGAACTTCTCGGCCGAGATGACCGGGGTCGAGTGCCGGAGGGTCTCTTGGTAGGCGAAGCGGACCCACCGCCGATCATCGCGAAGGAGCGCGTACTGATCGGCGTTGGTGAGCAGCAGGTACCAGAGATTGGCCATGGCACCGTGCAGGGTCTGGTGATCCTCCTCGAGCAGGGTGACCACGAGGTCTTCAGCGGTTGCCGGACCCTCCGGGAGCTCGAGGGTTGCGATGACGGAGACGAGGTCGGCGCCGGGGCTTGTACGCCGCTGCTCGAGCAGCGGGCGGAAGTAGTCGACGAGCTCGCCCATGGCGACTCGACCGGCCTGCGCTGCAACGGGCTCCCAGAGGTACCCGCGCTGCATCCGCCAGTAGCGCTCCACGAACGAGTTGAAGTCGGCTCTTGGCAGATCGAGCCTCAGTGCCAACAACTCGAGTGCGTATCGGGCGACGAATTCGGTGGCGAGGTCGGTGCTGTTCCCGAGTGAGCGGATCTCGTCGATGATCTTGTTCGCGAGCGGCTCGGCCTGCTGCTGCCACGTGTTGGAGCGGTTCCACAGCACGGCGAGCTCGTTGCCGAGGTTCCGGCCAAAGCCGACCATGTCGTAGTACCAGAGCTTCGGGCGCGTCTCGTAGTTGAGGTCATCGGCGAACACCGAGGTGACGTCGTCGTACTGGGTGATCCAGAACGAGTTGCCCACCCAGTCCCGGTAGCACGGGTAGTTCTCGCGGAGGATCTCCACCACGGGGTACGGGTCGACGAGATACTCCGGCGAACGGAGCTGACGGGGCTTGATGAGCGGCGTGGCGTCGCGCACACGTTGACGCTGATAGATCTCGTACGTACGCAGTCCGGAGCCATCGCGCACGTTGCGCGGGAGGTGAGGCAACTCGAGGTTGCTCCCGAGGTCGTCGGTGGTGGTCATGACGTTGCGTGCACCGTGTCCGCTCAGGCCAGCTCGATGTCGAGCCAGAGCTCGCGGATGGCGCCGAGGCCGATCGGCGGGAGCGTGACCCCATCGATGTCCTTGGGCATCTTGTCGGCGTGGATCGAGACCTTCTTCAGGCGACGGCGGAGCAGCTTGGAACCCACGACCGCTTCCTGGTGGGAGATCCACGCACCGGGGCACAGGTGCGGCCCGACACCGAACGCCATGTGGCTGTGCCGGCCATCATCGTGATGACCGCTGCGGATGATCTTGCCGCTGTAGAGGTCGCTGCGGAAGATGTCGAAGGCCTCGGGGTCGGCGAAGATCCGGTCGTCGTGGTTCGCCGAGAAGTCCACCATCTGGCACAGCGAACCGGCGGGGATCGTCACGCCGTGAAGCTCAACGTCGTAGGTGTTGTGGCGGGGCTGACCACCGATCGAGCTGGCGCAGCGCAGCGTCTCGTGGAACGCCGTGTCCCACAGCGCCTCGTCGCCTGACACCGCTGCAAACTGCTCTGGGTGGAGCAGCAGCAGGTACCACATGTTCATGATGGCGCCGCGCGTGGTCTCGCCGCCGCCGCCGACGATGAGCGCGATGTTGGAGGTGATCTCCTCGGTGGACAAGTAGTCGCCGTCGAGAACTGACTCACAGAGCTGGGTGATGATGTCCTTGCCCACCACCTTGCCAGCGTGGTCGTAGAGGTATCCCGGTTCGCGGCGGCGCAGCTCGACGAGGCTCGAGACGTAGTCCTCGAGGTCCTGGCGTGCCCGGATGCCGTTGGGGGCGGTCTCGGAACCTCCGAGGCCGGTCATCATCGAGTAGTACCAGTAGAAGAACTTGTCCTTCACATCGTCGGGGATGCCGAGCACCTGGCAGACCACGCGGATGGGGAACTCGTTGGCGAAGGCGAGGCCGAGCTCGATGGTGAGCGTGCCGTCGGCATTGCGCGTCACCCCGGGCGGCGGCGAGTCGCTGAGCCACGACTCGATCATGCTGTCGGCGAGCCGTTCGATCGCGTAGATCCGCTTCTCGAGGGCCTGACCCACGAGATGACGTCCATAGAGATTGCGCCGACGGCGGTGCTCCACACCGGAGAGCTCGAGTTGGGTGTTGCCGAGCACACCGGACGACGACCCCTTCGGGATCGTGTTGAACCCCTCTTCGTCGAAGTAGCAGCGCGTGATGTCCTCGTACCGGGTGATCCAGTAGGTGTTGTGAAGCTTGTCGAAGTACACCGGGTAGTGGTCGCGCAGGATCCGGTAGTACGGGTAGGGATTGCGGGCGAACTCGGCCGAGTCGAGGATGCGCGGGTCGAACAACGGGGTGCCGTCGGGGGCGTGTCCCATGTCGTACGCCTGGCCGATGGGCATGAAGGGAAACTCTTTCTTGGGCGCCACCTCGGCACCTTCAGCACCGACACCCGCCCCCTCGAGGTCGAGTGCCTGGTTGAGGACCGAGTGGAACGGACAGGTCATCGTCATCTTGAACCCCCGGAAGTCGACTGATTCGACTATAACGAGCGGGGGCACACGCCGACGAGAGCGCCCCCGGGCGCAATCATCCAGCAAGAGAGCAACGAGGGGGACCCGTCACATGCCGTCCGTGTACGTCATCACCGACCCATGTATCGACGTGAAGGACAAGTCGTGCGTGGAGGTCTGCCCGGTGGACTGCATCAAGGACACCGACGACGACCGGGTCTGCTACATCGATCCCGAGGAATGCATCGGCTGCAACCTCTGTCTCGCAGCCTGCCCCGTGGGGGCCATCTTCACCGCCGAGGACATCCCGGCCGCATCACGCCAGTGGGTGGAGATCAACGCACTCTGGTTCAGCGACCCCGCGGGTGCCCGGGCCAAGGTCGACTCGATCGCCGGCTGACGACCCTCGGCCCCGCCGGGACGCCGATGCCCGGATCGGGCCGCACGAACCTCAGCGCAACACGGACCGGTCAGGTCACGTACGGGCAGTGGCGACACCCGGACTCGCAGCAGTATCCGCGGTCGGCGTGGAACGCAGCGGTGAACACAAAGAGGCCCGACACCGGGTCGCGGTAGCCGGGTTCGCGGCGGTTCATCGCTGCTGCATGCAACTCGATGATTCGTGCGTAGTGCGGATGCGAGGGAGCCAACCGTTTGCGGTGCGGCTGCTCCAGCGGTCGATCAGCGAGCGGTGCCGGCACGCCGGTGACGATACCGGCGGCCGGACCCAGCGCTGAGGCCTAGCGGCCCGAGGCGTTCTGGCTGGCGTCGCGACGACGGATCACCGGGTCGTCGCCCCGCCGGTAGAGCTCGTGCGCACGGCGCCACTGGGCGAACGCTCCGAGGATGTGCGGCGGGTCGCCGTGGATCTCGGTGAATCCGCCGTTGACGTGACGGGTGTCGAAGTACGCCGCATCGACGCCATCGGCGTAGAGGCGGCAGGCCGGCACGAGCCCGAGGTCGATCAGGCGCTGGTACTCGGCCTCGAAGTCGTTCACGAGGTAGGCCATGTGGTGATAGCCCTGCTCGCCCTTGGCGTACATGTCGCGGTAGATCGACGGGGTCTCGTCGTGCTGGACGATGAATTGGATCATCGTGTCGCCGAGGTAGCCGAACGCGTACGAGACATCGGCCTCCTGCGCTGTCTCGCGGTACATGAACTTGTCGCACTTGTGGTGGTTCGTGACCACGAACGGGCCGGCGCCGTACAGACGGCTCCACTCCTGGATGGCCTCATCCAGGTCGTTCACGAAATACGCCTGCTGGAACAGCGTGTAACGGTCCATCAACATCTCGGGTTCCCCTTCCCTCGGCCGATGCGCCACGATAGGTCATGGCGCCTCGTCGGCGCACAAGCGGGGAGGACATCGTGCAGGGACTTGCAGGCAAGGTGGCAGTGGTGACGGGGGCGGCCCGCAAGCGCGGGATCGGGCGGGCGATCGCCCTGCGCCTCGCCGAGGAGGGCTGTGACGTGGTGGTTACCGGGTTCCCCCGGGACCCGTCGTCGTACCCCGAGCACGAACGCGCCGAGGGTTGGCGCGGCGTCCACAGCGTGGCGGCCGAGATCGAGGAGATGGGTCGGCGGGCGCTCGCCGTCGAGTTCGATGTGGTCGACCCGGCCGCCGTGCGCTCGACGGCCGACGACGTCATGTCGAGGTTCGGTCGGCTCGACGTCATCGTGAACAATGCGGCACTCCCGAGCGAGGCCGGCGCTGCGCCGATTCTCGACATGGACGATGAGGTCTGGTACCGCACGGTGGATGTGAACCTCAACGGGGTGTATCTCGTCACCAAGTTCGGCGGGCGAGCGATGCGCGACGCCGGCAACGGCGGCGTGATCATCAACATCTCGTCGATGGCGGGACGCCAGGGCCTCCCGAACTACGGCGCGTACTGCGCGACGAAGTGGGCGCTCATCGGCCTCACCCAGCAGCTCGCCGTCGAGCTCGCCCCGTCGCGGATCCGGGTGAACTGTGTGTGCCCCGGCTCCACCGACACCGACATGATGGACGGCACCTTCGGACGCACTGCCAAGCGGTACAACCTGCCTGCTGAGGCACCGCGCCAGGGTGCCGTGAGCCGGATCCCGTGGGGCCGACAGGGCCGCGTGGAGGAGCAGGCGGCCGCCGTTGCGTTCCTCGCGAGCGACGACGCCAGCTACATCACCGGCCAGACACTCAATGTGGACGGCGGCCTGCGGATGGACTGAGCCCGTAGGCGGCTCCGCTAACGAACCGCAACTGCTGCGATCTCCATCTTCCACTCGGGCCGCGCGAGCGCCGGGACCGTGATGAGCACCGACGCAACACGCCGTCCGCCGAGGGCCCGGTCGCGGGCCGCCATCACGCCGGCAAGGGGCTGACCGACCACTGCGTAGGTGGTGATCGAGACGATGTCGTCGAGGCTCATGCCCGCCTCGGTGCAGATCGCAGCGAGGTTCTGCCAGGTCACCTCGGCCTGTTCGGCCACGTCGTCGGGAAGGCTGCCGTCGGGGCGCACACCCACGGCTCCCGAGAGGTGCAGGATGCTCGATACTCCCGTGCTCAGCACAGCATGTGCGTAGTTCGCTGCAGTCGGGGCAATCGAGGTGGGGTTGATCTCACGGTTCACCGGGCGATCCTCGCACGAAATGGCCGCACGGCCGGCGGGGCACCCCGTACCCTCCTCCGGGCAGCAACGGCTCTGGCCGACTGCTGCAACGAGGAGACAGGTGATTTCGATCGGAGACGCACTCGGTGCCGGCGGCGCAGGGCTCGCTGCCGGGCTGATCAACGCCGTGGCGGGCGGAGGGACGCTGGTGTCGTTCCCCGTGCTCGTCGCGCTCGGCGTTCCGACGGTCTCGGCCAACATCACGAACACCGTTGCCCTCTGCCCCGGCTACCTCGGTGGAGCGGCGGCGCAGCGTCACGACCTCGCCGAGAACCGTGACCGACTCCGCTCGCTGCTCCCGGCAGCCGCAGCTGGTGGCCTCACGGGGTCGGTCCTGCTCATGGTGTCGCCCGAGCGACTCTTCCGAAACCTGATCCCCTATCTCATCCTTGTGGCCTGCGCGCTGCTCGCCGGGCAACCACTCATCAAGAAATGGCTCGGCGCCGCCCCGCAAGCGCGCCCAGGCAGTCCCCTGCTCGTCGTAGCCGTGTTCCTCTGCGCCGTGTACGGCGGATACTTCGGGGCCGGACTCGGCATCATGTTGCTTGCCGTGCTCGGACTCGCGCTGCACGATCCGCTCGTACGGGTCAATGCTCTCAAGCAGGTGCTCTCGTTCGTCATCAACGTGCTCGCAGCACTCTTCTTCCTGTTCTCCGGGAAGGTGTTCTGGGCATTCGCCGCAGTCATGGCGGTGACGAGCCTCATTGGCGGTCACCTCGGTGGGCGCCTCGTCGGGCGCCTCAACCCGGTGGTGCTGCGCACCGTGGTGGTGCTGTTCGGGCTCGGCGCCGCCATTCGCTTCTTCATCTGACCGGCTCCCACTGCAGTCATCGACGCTCCGGGGTCGCAACGACCTCGGGTCGCGCCTGCTCCAGCCCGACGTACGCTCGGGGCATGAAGACCGTGTGGGTGCTCGGCGATCAGTTGAGCCGAGGCGTCGGTGCACTCGCCACCGCCGACCCGTCCACGACCCGGATCCTCATGGTGGAGAGCCTCGACAAGCTGCGAGGGCGACGGTGGCACATGCAGCGCGCCCACCTCGTGATCAGCAGCATGCGCCACCTTGCACAGGAACTCCGCTCCGAGGGCTTCGATGTCGACTACCGGCGCGCAGACTCCCTGCGGGCCGGGCTGCGGCAGCACCGTGCCGAGCACTC
>JAULYZ010000068.1:0-4316 GCA_032117595.1 Acidimicrobiia bacterium
CACCACGCTCCGACTCCACGAGCGGAGCCACTCGACGCTGGCGAGATAGTCCGACGCACTCAGCGAACGACCCCACGACGCGAGCTTGAGGTCGTCGGGCTCGAGATCGTGCTCCCCCGCCGCGCGGCCGATGATGGCCTCCACCCTCGCCACTTCCTGAGCAGTGCTCGCCGCAACGACGTTGGCGAAGTGCTTGGCCTGCTGCTCGTACTCGTCCAGCGCATCGGGGAAGGCAGGTTCAACACGGTGCCCGACCTGCTCGAGCAGACGCGCTGTTGCGGCAACGGCCTCTGCGCAGTGTGGGTCGCGACCGAGATCGGGTGCGGGAGGACGGTCGAGCAACCCGACCCGAAGCCGCCCCGGGTCGGCACCCACCTCGCGCACGAACGATTGTGCGTGAGGCGGAGCAACGAACGGATCGCCGCACTCGTATCCCGCCATCACGTCGAGCAGTGCAGCGGTGTCGCGAACCGTACGCGTGACCACGCCATCGGTGACGGCTGCAGCCCACGAGTCGAAGCCGGGCGAGGGGCTCACACGACCACGACTCGGCTTGAGCCCGATGAGTCCGCACGCAGAGGCAGGAATACGGATCGAGCCGCCGCCATCGCTCGCATGCGCGACTGCAACAAAACCCGCCGCAACCGCTGCGGCCGAACCTCCCGACGACCCGCCCGGTGAGCGCGTCGGGTCCCACGGGTTTCTCGTGGGACCGAACGATGCAGGCTCGGTGGTGATCACGTTGCCGAACTCGGGGGTGTTCGTCCGTCCCAGCACCACGAGCCCGGCGTTGCGGAAGCGGCGCGCCAGTGCGCTGTCGACCGACGCACGGTGATCGACGGCGCGCAGCGCCCGCGTGCCGGCGTAATAGGGCTCGCCAGCCATGGTGAGTCCGAGGTCCTTCACGAGGAACGGCACACCGCGGAAGGGACCATCGGGCAGTTCGCCAGCGGCCTCGATGCGGGCGCGCTCGAATCGCTCGCTGATGACCGCATTGAGGAATGGGTTGTCCTGCTCGATTCGGGTGATCGCTGCCTCCACCAACTCCGACGCGCTCACCTGTTTGGTTCGCACCAGTTCGGCTTGGCCCACGGCGTCGTGGTCCGCAGGATCGAGTGACTCGTTGGTCTGCATGCTGCGAACTTACGACTAGCGTTGCGTGGGTGCGGGTGCTCGCTGCAGTCGACAAGTTCCGCGGTACTGCAACGGCCAGCGAGGTTGCTGCTGCGATCGGCAATGCCTGCTGGGACCTTGGGCACGACTGCGACGAGGCACCGTTGGCCGACGGGGGTGAGGGCACGCTCGAGGTGCTGGGTGGTGCCAACCGCACGACGACCGTGGACGGTCCGCTCGGGACGCCGGTGGAGGCTGGCTGGCGGATGCAGGGTCGGACCGCCATCATCGAGATGGCGCGGGCATCGGGTCTCCTGCTTGCGGGCGGTGCGGAGAAGAACGATCCCGTGGCGGCCTCCACCCGCGGGACCGGTCAACTCATCGCAGCGGCACTCACGGCCGGCGCTCGCCGCATCATCGTGTGCCTCGGTGGGTCGGCCACCACCGACGGCGGGCTCGGCGCCGTGCAGGCGCTGCCGTCACCCGCACGACTCCGCGGGGTCGAGTTGCTGGTGGCGTGTGACGTCACCACACCCTTCACCGATGCGGCTCGCGTGTTCGGGCCGCAGAAGGGCGCAACCCCGCTGCAGGTGGAACTGCTCACCAAGCGGCTCCAGGCGCTGGCCGGGCAGTACCGCAGCGACTTCGGTGTCGATGTCCTCGCCCTTCCAGGTGCCGGTGCGGCGGGTGGCCTCGCCGGCGCCCTCGCCGCACTCGGCGGTTCGCTCGTCCCCGGTTTCGACCTGGTGGCCGATGAGGTGAACCTGCATGAGCGGGTCGATGCAGCCGATCTCGTGGTGACGGGTGAGGGCTATCTCGACGCGCAGAGTTTCGAGGGCAAGGTGGTGGGCGGCGTGCTGCACCTCACGGCGATGGCGCACCGCGACACCGCCGTCGTGGTGGGCGGGGGCGACGACGAGCAGGCGGCGGCCGTGGGTGCCATCAGGTTGGTGGAGCGGTTCGGCGAGGCCGATGCCTTCGGCCGCACCACGTGGTGCATCGAGCAGGTGGTGCGCAGCCTGCTGTCGGGCCGCTGATCAGCTGCCCTGAACGACTGCGCTCGCCTCGACGAACACCTCGGTGGTGGCCGTGGTCGACCCGCCCCCGAGCGGAAGCAGCGACTGGTTGGCCTTGTCGAGGCCGAGGAGGATGAGCACGGTGGCGGTTCCCACATCGGACTGCTTCACCGGGGCGCTCTCGTCGAGGATGCCTGGCTCGCCGATGAGACCCATCTCGAGCAGGACGGTCTTGGCGACGGCAAGGGCGGTGGCATCACCCGGCGCGGCGAGCACCTGGGTGGTGTCGTAGAGCGTGCCCGAGTTGGCCGTGAACGCCTTACCCGTGTCGTAGCCACGGGCCTTCAGTTCGTCGGTGAGGAGGCCGGCTGCGCCCTTCTTGTTGGCGGCGTTGGCCACCACCACGGTGGCACCCGCCCGCACGAGCACCGGGGTGACCGTGGAATCGGGGACCGAGTCGAAGGTGGTGTCGCCGGTGAAATCGGTGGAGTCGGTGACCTCTTCGGTGCCGCCACCGCTGAACCCGGCATCGCTGGAATCGTTCTGGACGTTCCGGAGGATGAGCAGGCCGAGCAGGCCAGCCACCGCTGCCACCACCACTGCCACCACGGGGGTGGCAGGACGGGCTGGCGCCCCCGCCGGACGCTGGCGGGGCGGGCGATTCGGGTCCTGCATGCTCATGTCCGGCTACCTCCGCGTGGGTTGGGCACTCGCCGCTGCCCCCGAACCGTCGAGTCGGGCCCGGTGGCGACGGTCTCGCAGACGCATCAGCCGCCGAACCACGAGCGGGTCGACGGAGAGCGCATCGGGATCCTCGAGTACTTGGTTGAGTTCCTCATAATAGGTCTCCGGTGCGCAGGCGAACCGTCGGCGGATGAGGGCTTCTTTCTCGCCATCCATGGTCCACCAGGTTCGTTCGAACTCGAGAAGTGCCTGCTGCCGGTCTGTCAACGCCATCCTGACCATCTTTCTTGGTGCGACCCCCCGATACAAGCACCCTCCCCGTTCGACCCGGTGTCGCCCCCGTGAGTACCATCCGGGAAAGACCTGCGAGACCATTGGGGGGTTCTGCAATGTCGATCGTGACCAAGCGGACTTTTTGTCGTTTCTGCCATGCGGCCTGCGCCATCGAGGCCGATGTCGACACCGCCACCAACGAGGTCGTGGCCATCCGGGGCGACTCCAACGATCCACTCTTCGGTTCGTACACCTGCATCAAGGGTCGTCACCTGCCCGAGCAGCACAACAACGCCGAACGGCTGCGCACCTCGCTGAAGCGTCGCCCGAACGGCGGCTTCGACGAGATCCCCACCGCTCAGGCCTTCGACGAGATCGCCGAGCGCTTCAGCCGCATCCTCGCCGAGCACGGACCTCGTGCACTCGCGAGCTACTGCGGAACCGCAACGTTCCAGAACGCTGCCGCTCACCCGGTGGCACGTGCGTTCCACGCAGCCATCGGTTCGCCGTCGTACTACACCTCCATCACCATCGACCAGCCCGCCAAGATGGTGACGCCGCTGCGCATGGGCGCGTGGCACGCCGGTGAGCAGCCGTGGATCACTGCAGATGTGTCGCTCATCGTTGGCATCAACATCGTGGTGTCGATGCTCGGCATCCCCGGTGGTCCCACGTTCGTGAACCCGCTTGCGTCGCTGCGTGATGCCAAGAAGCGCGGGCTCAAGCTCATCGTCATCGACCCGCGCCGCACCGAGACCGCCGCCATGGCCGACATCCACCTGCAGGTGACACCGGGCGAGGACCCCACGCTGCTCGCCGGCATGCTGCGCGTGATCCTCGACGAAGATCTCATCGATCACGAGTTCTGCGACAAGTGGGTGAACGGACTGCCCGAACTGCACCGGTCGCTGCGCACGTTCGATCTCGATCACGTCTCGCGACGCACGACCGTGCCGGTGGACGACATCGTGAAGGCTGCGCGGATGTTCGCTGCGGGCAAGCGCGGCTCGGCCACGTGTGGCACCGGGCCCAACATGGCCCCGCGCGGACCGATGATCGAGCACCTCGCCGCTGCCTTCAACGTGGTGTGCGGTCGGTTCCCCCGTGAGGGTGAGCAGGTACAGAACGGCACCGGTGTGATCGGCATCTACGGGCCAGGCTTCGAGCCCAAGGCGCAGGTGCGTCCGGCATCGCCCGAGTCGTTGAAGAACGGTGCCAAGGCGCGCGTGC
>JAULYZ010000069.1:0-2377 GCA_032117595.1 Acidimicrobiia bacterium
CCCTCGGTCCTGCATGGCGCGGTAGTAGGCGTGCGGACACTGCTGCACCTGGGGCGAGAAGGGGTTGAACCCCTCGAGGTCGACCCCGGATGAGGTGCTGGGAGGCGTGGTCATCCCCATATTGTCGCCGGGTCGACGAGACAATCCCACCCGGTCCCCGGGTGGGGCCCGGACCCCGCGCCGGGCGGGTCGGGCCGACGGCGATCGGGCGGACCGGCCAGACCGGCCAGACCGGCCAGACCGGTCGGCTCAGGCCGCCAGGGTGCTCAGCAGCGACTGGTACAGCCGGTGTGCCACGGCTGCGGTCGGGAGGAGGTCCATGTCGTCGTCGATCACCTCGACGCTCAGCGGCGCATCACCCGGCAGGAGCGAGAGGAACTCCTTCAGCGGGAACTCTCCCTCGCCCAGCGGGCACCGGTAATGCAGGCAATCCGGGATGTAGTCGGGAAGCGTCGGCTCGAGCGGGCCGTCATCGATCTGGATCGCCGCAACATAGGAGAGGTCGATCCCGCGGAGCCCGTCGAGACCGCGACCACGCATGACGTGCCACGAGTCGACACAGAGGCCGATGTTCTTGCGCCCGGTGCGCTCGATGAGCGAGATCGCCTCGGCTGCGCAGTCGATCTCCGAACAGCCGAGGAACTCGATGGCAAGGCGCACACCGTACGGGTCGAAGGCGTCGGCGATGGTCGACAGCCAGTCGACTGCTGCCGCACGGTCGCAGGGCCCGTCGAACGGCGGCACCACCTGGAGCCGCTTGGGGCGGAAGGTCTTGATCACGTGCTCCCACACCGGGTCGAGGTCGGCGAAGAAGCGCATGGCCTCCAGTTCGATGACCGGCATGTTGTACTCACGCAGGACCTGAAGCATCGTCTCGTCGGTCCAGCCCATCTGTTGGAGCCGCAGGTACTCGCCGACGAAGAGTCCCACTCCGGTGTAACCCGCCTCAGCGGTGGCCGAGACGCGATCGGGCCAGTTCGCCCCGCGGAGGCTGAAGTGGGCAAGGACGGTTTCACGGTCGGTTCGGTTCACGTCACGATCCTTGCACGAACCGACCCGCTCGGTCCCGGCCCACTCCTCCGCGCGCAGCCCCGGCCTGATCGTCGGCAATGACGTTGACCGAGCCCCTTGGCTAAGGTTCCGCCGTCGACCAACAGGGGGGATCAACGTGGCAGGACGGTACGCCGGCAAGGTTGCGGTCATTACGGGCGCAGCGAGCGGACTCGGTGAGGCGGGCGCTCGCCTGTTCGTGGCCGAGGGTGGCAAGGTCGTGGTCGCCGACTACAGCAGCGACCGCGGCAACAAAGTCGCCAAGGACCTCGGCAGCAACGGCATCTTCGTCAAGTGCGATGTGACCGTCGAGGCAGACATCGCTGCGGCCTTCGACGCAGCGATCTCCACGTGGGGGCGCTGCGACGGTGCATGGGCGAATGCCGGCATCGTCGGGCTCGCTGGCCCGATTGCAGAGGCCGACATGGACCAGTTCGACAAGACGATGGCCGTGCTGGCGCGCGGTGTGTTCGGCACGTTCAAGCACGCGGCACGCGTGATGATCAAGGCCGGCAACGGCGGCTGCCTCATCGGCACTGCGAGCGTCGCCGCCGTGAAGGGCGGCATGGGGCCGCACGCCTACGCAATGGCCAAGGCCGGTGTCGTTGGCCTGTGCCGGAACATGGCGTCCGAGCTCGCCCCGTTCCGGATCCGGGCGAACGCCATTGCCCCGGGGTCGATCCCCACCGGCATGACGGCGCACGTGATCACCGGCGACCCCAACAACGTCGAGGCCGCAGCCGAGCGCATGGCGAGCATGTCGCCCCTTGGTCGGGCACCGCACGCGAACGACATCGCCGAGACGGCGCTGTTCCTCATGTCGGATGCCGGCAGCTACATCAGCGGACAGTGCTTCGTCGTCGACGGTGGCGACACCGAGACCGTTCGCGCCAACCCCACCTGGGCCGGCTCCCGGATGGTCGTCGCCCGAGAGGGCGACTGACGGCACAGCCCGAGAGGGCGACTGACGGCACAGCCCGAGAGGGCGACTGACAGCACAGCCCGAGAGGGCGGCGGGCTTGCGGTCGGTCTACCAGCGCACCGGCAGCCGGTGCCGACCATAGAGCAGGAACGGCTCGATTCGTTCTGTGGGTCCGTTCAGCTCGAGCGACGGCATCCGACGCACGAGGGCGCTGAGCGCGAGGCGCGACTCGAGCCGAGCGAGCGGTGCACCGAGGCAGAAATGAATGCCGCTGCCGAAGGCAAGTGTGCGACGCCGCAGGAAGTCGGGATCGCGGTCGAGCCGGAACGTGTCGGGGTCCTCGAACACCGAGGCGTCGCGGTCGGCAGCCGAGTAGAGCAAGTGCACCTTGGAGTCCGCCGGGAT
>JAULYZ010000070.1:0-4049 GCA_032117595.1 Acidimicrobiia bacterium
GGTTGACGGCGCCGACGGCCACGGTGCTCCGGGAGGGCGTCACGTCGACCATTGCCGCCGAACAGGTGGTGCGCGACGACATCGTGGTGGTCCACGAGGGCGACATCATCCCCGCCGATGCCACCGTGATCGAACTCACGCAGCTGGCCACCGACGAGTCGGCACTCACCGGGGAGTCACTCCCCGTCGACAAGTCGGTCGGCTCCGACCTCGCAGCCGGCACCACGGTGGTCTCCGGTCGCGCCACGGCCCGCGTCACGGCCACGGGACAGCGCACGAGGTACGGGCAGGTCGGGGAACTCGTGTCCAGCGTGCGCCCGCCCAGCACGCCGCTGCAGCGAATGGTCCGCCGGATGGTGGCCGTGCTGGGCGGTGCGGCGGCAGTGTTCTGCGTGGCGATCCTGCTCATCGAGGTCGCTCGCGGCAACGGATGGGCCGACGGGCTGATCGCGGGTGTCAGCCTCGCCATCGCGGCCATTCCCGAGGAGTTCCCCCTCGTCTACACGCTGTACCTCGCGCTCGGAGCGTGGCGACTCTCGCAGCAGCGGGCACTGGTGAGACGACTCCCGGGCGTGGAGACTCTCGGGAGCACCACGGTGATCTGCACCGACAAGACCGGCACACTCACCCACGGCCGTCTCGATGTGGCTGCGGTACGTCCGCTCGGCCGGGGCGATGAGCACCGCCTGCTGGAGGCAGCGGTACTGGCGTGCGAACCGCATCCCTACGATCCGCTCGACATCGCGATCGTCGCTCATGCGCGGGCGGCTGGAGTGGACGTGGATGCACTGCTCGCCCGCGAACTCGTGGTGGACCACCCGTTCGACCCCCTCGACAAGTACGTCACCCATGTGTGGCGCGACGCCACGGATTCGCAGGTGGTGGCGGCGAAGGGTGCCCTCGAGGGGATCCTGAAGCACTGCCCGTCGACGGCGACGTCACCCGACGAAGCACATCGCATCCACGAGGTGCTCGCCTCCGGCGGCATGCGCGTGATTGCCATTGCCGCAGGCCACCACGACGGCCCCGTGGACGGCGGACGAACCCACGACGAGACATCGCTCGAGCTCCTCGGTGTCATCGGCTTCGCCGACCCGGTGCGCGACGGCGTGGCTGAAGCGTTGGCGGAGTGCCGCAGTGCCGGGATCCGCGTGGTGATGATCACCGGAGACCATCCCGTAACGGCCCATGCAATCGCCGAGGGCCTCGACCTGCCCCACACCGCGTCATCGGGTGACGACCTGATCGCTGTTGGCGACGACATCGATCGGGCCGACGACGCGGCGTTCCAGCAGTTGGTGGCGGAGGCGAACGTGTTCGCCCGGATACGGCCGGAGCAGAAGCATCGACTGGTGGCGGCCCTGCGCTCGCGCGGCGAGGTCGTGGCGATGACCGGTGACGGCATCAACGACGCACCTGCACTGCGGGAGGCGGACATCGGTGTAGCCATGGGGCACCGCGGCACAGCAGTAGCGCGCGAGGCAGCAACAATCGTGCTGCTCGACGACAACTTCGCCACCATCGTCGATGCGGTGCGGGACGGACGACGCATCTTCGACAACCTGCAGCGAGCCTTTGCGTATCTGGTGGCGTTCCACCTCCCGCTGCTCCTCGGCGCTCTGGTCGTGCCGCTCGTCGGCAGGACCCTGCTGCTCCTGCCGGTCCACTTGTTGCTGCTCGAGGTGGTGCTGCACCCAGCGGTGTCGCTCGTGTTCCAGGCAGATCCTGCAGCACCCGACGTGATGTCGCGGCCGCCTCGCGCGCGAGATGTGGGTCTTCTCTCGCTCCGCCTGCTCCGCCCGGCGGCACTCGGTCTCACGCTGGCCGCGGCAACCGTCGGCACGTATCTCGTGGCGCTCGGTCGTGACTGGCCCGTGGAACAGGCCCGCGGGACCGCCTTCTCGGTGTTGCTGCTCGGCCAGTTGTTCCTGCTCGTCGTCGAGCGGAGCCCGGATCATCCGCTGTGGAGCGGCCCCCGCCCGACGCGGACGCTGTGGTGGGTCGGTGCAGTGTTCCTCGCCGTGACGGTGGCCTCTACCTACTTCGGGCCGTTCGCCGATCTCCTCGAGATGGAACCACCCTCCCCGACGGCATGGCTTGCGCTTGCGGGGATCGCAGCGGCGTCAACGCTGTGGAGCGAGCCGGTCAAGTCCCGACTCGCTGCTGCCCGGGTGACCCGGAGGTAGTTCGGTTCGCCCGTCGGCATGCCGCGCGAACCGTCCCGACCGGCCGTGCACCGGATCGTGTGCACCCCATGGCCAACCGCCGAACCCCGTGCGCCGGTAGTCGGCGAACGCCTGCTCGATCCCGGCGCGATCGTTCATGACGAACGGCCCGTACTGAGCAACCGGCTCGCCGATGGGACGGCCCTGGAGCAGGAGCATCTCGACAGCCGAAGCACCCGCCGTGATGGTGACCGCTGCCGGCCCGTGCAGCACGCATCCGGTTCCGGTGCCGATGGGCTGCTGCTCGATGGTGATCCCCTCGCCGGTGAACGCATAGAGAACCCGGAGGGTGTCGGATCCGCGACTGGCGGGCATGGTCCACGTCGCACCCGCCTGCATCCGGATCCTCCAGATCGCCACATCGCTGTCGGGACGCGACGCCCACGACCGCGGGGGTGGCGGCGGCGGGACGGCATCGCCGAGCGCGCCTGCTGCAACCGTGACCTCGGTGACCCGGCCCGCTGCATCGACCGACTGCACCACCGGCACCTGCTCGGCCCACAGCATCGAGAAGTGCGGTTCCGCGAACTTGTCGGCGGCCGGCAGGTTCAACCAGATCTGGAAGAACTCAGCAGGGTTCGTTCCCTCGTGGTTGAGGAGCGGGAACATCTCGGCGTGCACGATTCCGGCGCCAGCCGTCATCCACTGCACGTCGCCGTTGCCGTAGCGGGCTGCCGCACCGAGTGAGTCTGAGTGGTCGATGAGTCCGGTGCCCACGAAGGTGACGGTCTCGAACCCACGGTGCGGGTGCTGCGGGAAGCCGGGAACGGTGTCGCCGTGGTACATGCTCCATCCGTCGCGGTTCGAGAAGTCGCTCCCGATGCTGCGCCCCGCGAGCGATGCGGCGGGGGCGAAGCGCTCGTCGCCTGCCGGGTACTGGTCGACGTGGTGGACGCAGAACAGGAACGGGTCGATCGTCGGCCAGGGTGGTGACCCGAACTCGAAGACCTGCAGCACTGCATCGCTCATGATGATCAGGCTACGGCCTCGTGTTTGCTCCACCAGCGGCGCCGCTCATACCCGACGGGCCGGCGTAGCCGTGCGTGTGGCGACGCGACTCCTCGACGACCTCTCGGCAGAGGTGCTCGACGTGAACCACGTCGAGATTGAGCTTCTCGGCGATGTGCACCGACCAGATGAGCGACTGCAGGTTGGATTCGAGATCGACCTGCGCCCGGATCTCGGACCGCAGGGCCTGACGGTTCTGGGTGACCATCACGAAGGTGGAGAGGAAGATCGCCTCGAGACTCACGATCATGGTGAGCAGACCGAACGGGAACTCGTCGAACTTTGCCGCGGCACCGATCAGGCCGACATTGACGAGGATCCACACCACGAACCAGGCCGTGTGGATGTACACGAAGGTGAGCGAACCGGCGAACCCGGTGATGCGATCGGCCACTCGGTCCTGTGCCCGGCGGAGTTTCTCGAAGCGGACGTGCTCGTTGGGGATCCGCCACCGGTCGACTGCGAGCAGCTTGCCCTCTTGCTCGCCGTCGATGCCGTCGATGAGTCTGCACGCAGCACAGTGGTGCTCCTCAGGGAGTGAATCGATGGTTTCGTGTCCAGTACCGCTCATGCGCGGACGTTACCCAATACCGAGCATCTGACCCTACGGGAGGAGTTCGAGCGCCCGGAGGTCGACGGCACCGGCGAAGTGCCGGCTGCCCAGCACCTCGACGAGCGCCTTGCCACGCTCGTTCGCGAGGTCGAAGGTGGCTCCGACGAGCACGGAGGTGGAGAGTCCCGAGAGCATCCCCATCCGGTACCCGGCCCAGAGCTCGTCGAAGGACATCGATACGCCACGCGAGACGAGGCGCTCGT
>JAULYZ010000071.1:0-5807 GCA_032117595.1 Acidimicrobiia bacterium
GACACGATCTCGGCGAAGAACACCCTCGGCAACCGAACCGGCGTGCGCGCAGCGAGCTCGTTGAGGAACCGAACCTCGGCCTCGTACATGCCCATGCTGACGCCCTGGGCGCGGTTCTCCTCGTACGGCGACGGCAGCTTGACGACCACGCTCGCCGGAGCACCCGAGGGTGCCGAGCCGGCGTAGCGCAACGTGGCGCGCATGAGGACACCCATCACGCCGATCCCTGCGCCCACCTGCTCGGCAGCGAAGGACTCCACCTGCGCTCCTGGCGGGATGGCACCTGCGCTGCGCAGCACGTCGGTGAGCCATGCGGCCGTGACCGACTCGGGATTGGCGGGGATGGGGAGCGAAGTCATGGCTCCCGAGGCTAGGCCGGGTCGGTCTCGAGCGCGTCCCGGACGACGAGCTCGAGGTACGGGGCGAGGAACTCCCCGTAGCTGTTGGTGATGTGGTTCGTGTCGAGAAAGACAGCCACATCGCCCATCACCGCCGGGCACCAGCCCTCGGCACACATCCACTGGGTGGTGTCGTACGACAGCACGCCGAGCTCGGCGGCGAGTTCTCGCTCCATCTCGATGTAATTGGGCTTCACCGACTCACTGCGTTTGCGGTGGCACCGCGAGAGGTTCTTGCGGTTCGACACCATGCACGCCTGCATGTCGATGCGGGCGCTCGGCGTGGTGGTGAGCAGCAGCACCTGCTTCCCGCTGTCACGCAACTCCTTCACCGTACGGCCGAGTGCCTTCTGCCACGTACCCAATGGGATCGAACGGCCATCGACCTGGTAGCGGAAGTTGGTGATGATCACGAGTTGCGCAGACGACTCGAGGATGCGCTTCATGGCACGGTTGCGCCAACGGTCGCACTCGGGATACGGATTGCCTTCGCTCCGGTCGACCGAGATGTCGGCGCCGGGGCAGCCCATCTTGGTGAGCACCTCGAGTTCCCAGCCGCTGCGTGCCGAGGCAATCTCGAGGCCCGGGAACCACTGGGCCGCATGGCTGTCGCCGAACAGCACGATCCGGGTGGCGGAGCCGACATCACCGAAGAGGCAGGCGGGGCTGCTGCTCGCCCGGAACACAGCGAGACACCCATCGGTGTAGATCGTGGGCTTGTCGCTGGCGACCTTCCTCAGCGCGGGACGCATGTTGTCGGGGACGAAATCGTTCGCGGTGGAGGCCACGATGAATGGCTTCAGTTCGTTCTCGACCCGCGCGGCGAGCTCGTCGGCGGGATCGACCGGAGCCGTGGAGGTCGGTGCCTGTGTCGGTGACGGCGCCGACGACCCGCCCGTCTCGCCGGACACCGTCGTTCCCGGTTCGCTATCAGTGGGTGCCGGGGCCGAGGTGTTCGGTGTCGCCGTGCTGAGCGTTGGGGCGACGTAGCCGGTGCTGCCGCCGAAGTCGGAGGTGACCTCCTCGGTGACCACCGACCCCACGACCGAGACGGCGAAGAGTCCCACACCCAGCGTGATCGACTTCATCGACGACCGAGCGAGGACCGGCGCGTGACGGATCGGGTTCTCGACCAGCACGTAACTGAGCGCCGCCGCAACGACGGCAACCGCCAGCGCGCAGGCTCGCTGCCACACCTCGGGGTTCTCGATACGTCCCTCGAGGATGATGAGCAGGGGCCAGTGCCACAGGTAGATGCCGTAGGACCGGCCGCCCACCCACTGCAGTGGCTTCAGCGAGAGCACGAGACCGGGTCCCCACCGCGTACCGATCGAGCCGATGACCAGAGCCGTGCCGCCGACCGGGTACCACGCCGCGGTGCCGGGGAAATCGGTGAGACCATCGAACCGCAGCGCGCTGTATGCGATGAGCACAATGCCCAGCCAGCCGAGCCCAGCACGCAACCAGTCCAACCGGAAGCGGTCGGAGTAGGCCCACACGAAGGCGCATGCCGCCCCGACTGCGAGCTCCCAGCCGCGGCTCCAGGTAGCGAAGTAGCCCCACGACGGGTTGCTCGTGGTGAGCCGTTCACCGATCACGAAACTCGCGATGCCGAGCCCGGCGATGAGCACGAGCGCACTCGCACGGATGCGGCTGATGTTGCGACCGCGGCCGAAGACCGCCCAGAGCACGACGAGCAGACTCGGCCAGACGAAGTAGAACTGTTCCTCCACTGCGAGCGACCACCAGTGCTGGAGCGGCGACGGCGGGAGTTGCTGTTGGAGGTAGTCGGCTCCGACCTGGGCGAATCGGAAGTTGGCGATGAAGCCGCCGGCCCAGAGTCCGTCACGCGCTGTCTGGCTGGCCCGAACCTCGTCGAGCAGCGTGGCAGACAGCACGAGAGTGGTGAGCAGCACAAGGGTTGCGGCGGGAAGCAGCCGCCGGGCCCGACGGGCGTAGAACTCGCGCAGCGAGATCCGACCAGTGGACTCGAACTCGCGGAGCAGCAGGCCCGTGATGAGGAAGCCCGAGAGCACGAAGAAGACATCGACACCCACGTAGCCGCCGCTGAAGCCGAAATGGGCGTGGTAGAGCAGAACACTGCCCACGGCAAGCGCGCGCATCCCCTCGATCTCCGGCAGGAGTCGTGAACGCCCGGTGGCCCCATCGGTACTCATGACGGTCCCTAGTGTGGCGGACGCGACTCCCGGACGCGACGACAGGCCTGGCCTACGATCCGGATTCCGAGCCGAGCAGTCCGGGGGGACGATGACGGTGCAACCTGCAGGAACGTACGACTACATCATCGTCGGCGCCGGATCCGCCGGATGCGTGCTGGCCAACCGACTGTCGGCTGACCCGGCGGTGCGGGTGCTCCTCCTCGAGGCCGGCATCAAGGACTCGAGCCCGCTCATTGCGCTGCCGAAGGGCATCGCGAAACTGATGACCGGCGCCAAGCATGCGTGGCGGACACCGGTCACTCAGGAGCGTTTCCCCGGTGTCGCGCCAACGGAGGTGTGGTCGAGAGGTCGAGTGCTCGGCGGCTCGAGCTCCATCAACGGGATGATCTACTCGCGTGGCCACTGGCTCGACTACGAGGACTGGGGAGCGCTCGGCGGCGACGAGTGGGGTTGGGACGTCATGCGTGCGGCGTACTGCGCCGTCGAGAACCACCAACTTGGTTCCACCGACTACCGCGGCAGCGGCGGTCCGCTCGACGTGAGTGCAGGCACCTTCCGCTACCCGCTTGCCGAGGAGATGATCCGGGCAGGAGAGCAGTTCGGGCTCCCGCGCCGCGACGAACTCAACCACCCGGACCTCGAGGGCGTGGGGTACTACTCGCACACGATTTCGCACACGAAACGTCGCGGACAACGTGTGAGCGCCGCCCGCGCCTTCCTCGAGCCCGCCCGCAGCCGACCCAACCTGGACGTCATGACCGAGGCACCCGTTCGTCGAGTGGTGTTCGATGGCCAGCGTGCCAGCGGCGTGGACATCGACCGCAACGGCTCGCACATCACCGTGGCATGCCGCGGCGAGATCATTCTCTCCGCTGGGGCGATCATGTCGCCTGCCATCCTCCAGCGATCGGGTATCGGCGACGGCAAGCATCTCGCGTCACTCGGGATCGACGTCGTGGTCGACCGACCGCTCGTCGGCGCCAACATGCGCGAGCACGTTGCCTATTCCATGCCACACCGCCTCGTCGGGGCCAAGGGCCTCAATCGCCGCTATCGCGGCATCGGTCTCGTCCCCGAGTTCGTCCAGTACGCACTGTTCCGAACGGGCTCGATGGCCACGGGGCCGTTCGAGGTCGGCGCCTTCGGCCGCAGTGCAGCAGCAATCGACCGGCCCGACGTACAGCTCTACATGTCGGCGTACTCGCGCGTTCCCGGCAAGTACACCACCGAGAAGCAGCCCGGATTCACCATCTACGCACAGATGCTCAAGCCGACGAGCCTCGGCCGCGTGGCCATCACGGCAGCCAACCCCGGGGCCCCGCTCGCCATCGAGCCGAACTGGTTGACCACCGAGCACGACCAGCGGGGCGCCATTGCCATGGTGCGGATGATGCGCGAGTACGTGGGTCAGCCGGCGCTCGCCCGCTGGCTCGGCGAGGAGATCTCACCCGGCAGCAGCGTCTCCTCCGATGAGGAGATCCTCGATGCCGTGCGCCGTGGCCTCACCAGCGGACTGCATGCTGTCGGCACCGCTGCGATGGGCCGCAGCGCCGACAGCGTGCTCGACGGTCGACTGCGGGTGCGGGGTGTCGATGGCGTCCGGGTGGTGGACTGTGCTGCCATGCCGGGCCTCGTGTCGGGCAACACCAACGGACCAGCGATGGCATTCGGCTGGCGGGCGGCCGATCTTGTCCTCGAGGACCGGGCCCGAACCCGGGAGCCCATCCGGGTCCCGTAGGCTCTCGGGCCGTGCCCGACCGTTTGCTACGCCCTGTGTCGGTCGCCCCACGCGGAGCGACCGGACACCGCGCAGCGACCCGCCGTCGCGGTCGGCGAGTGCTCGGTGCCTTCCTCGGTGCACTCCTGGTCGGGTCCACGGTGGGTTCCACCACCGCACCCACCGATGCCCCAGCCGCCGCCCGCCGCTACCCGATGCGGGTGCTCTCGGGATGGGTGCCGTACTGGAAGCGCACCACTGGACCGGCTGGCGTCGCCGCCATGGCATCACTGGCCAGTTCCACCTCATCGTTCGCATACGCCGCAACGAGCGCCACCGGCATCGCCCGACTCAGCTCACTGGACGCGAATGGCGCGATCCGCAGCGCCGCCGCCGCCGCCCGCATCCCGCTGGTACCCACGGTCACCGACTCCACCGGCACGGGGAAGATGGCCATCATCCTCGCCGATTCGACACAGCGCGCAGCACACGTCGAACGGCTCGTGCGACTCGCTGTGGATGGTCGCTTCGACGGGATCGACCTCGACTACGAGAGTTTCGCCTATCGGGACGGTTCATCGACCTGGGCCACCACGAAACCGCTGTGGACCCAATTCGTCACCGAACTCGGAGCGGCGCTGCATGCTCGCGCGAAGTTGCTCTTCGTCACGGTCCCGCCCACCTACAACAACAGCGAAACACGGGGATCGGGCTATTGGGTCTACAACCTCGTCGGCATCGCGCCGCACGTGGACCGGATCCGCATCATGGCCTACGACTGGGCGTATTCACGCGTGGGCCCCAACGCACCACTTTCCTGGACACAGAAGATCGTCGACTATGCAGCCGCGAATCTGCCGGTGTCGAAGGTGGAACTCGGCGTACCGCTCTACGGGCGCGACTGGGTGACCGGGGTGAGCGGCACCTGCCCAGCAGGCGCCACCACGACGGGCCGCGTGAGCATCATCACCTCGTCGGCTCTTGCGCTCGCCAAGAAGCATGGCAAGACGCCGACCCGCGGCACGCACGGCGAGATGGTGTTCTCCTACACCGTTCCGTACTACGCCTCGACCCCCACACCATCGTCGACCACCACAACCACCACCGATGTGGTGATCACCGACCCCGTCAGCACCGACCCGTCGATCGACGATGGATCCACCACGGTGCCTGTCACCTCCGAACCGCCGCCGACACTGCTCTGCTCGGTGACACGAACCGTGTACTACCCCGATGCTGTGAGCTCGCAGCGCAAACTCGAGCAGGCACTCGCCAAGGGCCTGGCCGGCGTGGTGTTCTTCGCCGTCGGCTACGAGGAGTCCACGCACTTTCGCGGACTGCGATCACTCGCACTCACCGTGCCCAAGGCGACGGGGGCCAACCCCATTGGCCGGTGGCGCATCACTCCCGGTGATCCGGGCACCGTACGCGTGCGGGGGTGGGCACTCGACCCCGAGACGAGCCTGCCGATCCGGATTCGGGTCGTCGTGAACGGCCGAACGAAGGCGGTGG
>JAULYZ010000072.1:0-10249 GCA_032117595.1 Acidimicrobiia bacterium
CTCGGCCCCTCGGGTTGCGGCAAGACCACCCTGCTCCGGATGATCGCCGGTTTCGAGACGCCCACCGAGGGGCGAGTACTCCTCAACAGTTCCGATCAGGCTGATGTTCCGCCGTACAAGCGACAGGTCAACACCGTCTTCCAGCAGTACGCGTTGTTCCCGCACATGACGGTGTTCGAGAACGTGGCGTTCGGCCTGCGGAACACCAAGGTCCCCAACGCCGAGATCAAGCAACGAGTCGAGCAGATGCTGCAGACCGTGCATCTCGCCGGCTATGCGAAGCGACGCCCCGCGCAGCTCTCCGGCGGCCAGCAGCAGCGCGTTGCGCTCGCCCGTGCCCTGGTGAACCTCCCGAGCGCGCTGCTGCTCGACGAACCCCTCGCAGCGCTCGACCTGAAGCTCCGTCAGGCGATGCAGATCGAGTTGAAGCGCCTCCAGCGCGAGGTCGGCATCACCTTCGTGTTCGTGACGCACGATCAGGAAGAGGCCCTCACGATGAGCGATCGGGTTGCCGTCATGAGCCACGGTCGCATCGAACAGATCGGCACGCCCGGTGAGGTGTACCGCACGCCGGCGTCGGTGTTCGTGGCCGGGTTCATCGGTTCGGCAAACCTGCTGCCGGGCACGCTTGTCGAGCGCCGCGGGGGCGCCTGTGTCATCGACCTTGCCGCAGGGGGACGGGTCACGGGTGCCGACGTCGACGCCCCTCTCGGCAGCGATGTCACCATCATGCTCCGCCCCGAACAACTCACGCCCGCCACCTCCGAGCCGACGGCGGGGCACTCACTGCGGGGTGTCGTCACCGATGTGATCTTCCAGGGAGCGGCCACCCGAGTGCTGTTCGACCTCGCCGACGGAACCGAGATCGCCGTGAGCGTCGAGGCGAGCGACGGGCTCGCACCGCTCCGGCCCGGCGACACCCTGTGGGCGTCGTGGGAGGTCGGCACGGCGCATGTGCTGAGCGGTCGTCCGGCCCACGCGGGCTCCACCACCACCGACACCGACGTCGTGCAGGCGTCGCTCGACGGACTGGGTTAGCGCGCCGTGGCGGTGGAGGCCAAGGTCGGCGAGGTGATCCCGCGGCGACGGAGCATCCCGTGGCTGCTTGCGGCACCCGCACTCGTCTGGCTCCTCGTGTTCTTCGCCATCCCCATGGTGCTGCTCGGAAGGGAGTCGCTGCGTTCGGGCGGGCTCGCCAACTACGGCGACGTGTTCTCGGGATACGGCGAGGTCTTCCGACGAACCTTCTGGTACGCCCTGCTCGCAACCCTGCTCTGCATGATCCTCGGGTACCCGCTGGCGTACTTCATCGCCATGCGCGCACGACGTGCCCGCAACGTGCTGCTTGCGCTGGTCGTGCTCCCGTTCTTCACCACCTATCTGATCCGCACGATCTCGTGGGTGATCCTGCTCAGCGAGAACGGTCCCGTGCCGAAGTTCCTGAGGTCGCTCGACCTCCTCGGGGACTCGTCGAGCATCATCGGCACGACGCCGGCCGTGGTCGGTGCACTCGCGTACAACTTCCTGCCGTTCATGGTGCTGCCCATCTACGTGAGCCTCGAGAAGATCGACCGGAGACTCCTCGAAGCCGGCCCCGACCTCTACGCGAGCAACTGGCGCACGTTCCGCAAGGTGACACTGCCGCTATCGCTCCCGGGCGTCTTTGCCGGCAGCCTCCTCACCTTCATCCCCGCCGCGGGTGACTTCGTGAACTCCACCTTCGTCGGCGGCACCACCACGACGATGATCGGCAACGTGGTTGCCGAGAACTTCGATTCGCCGGGGCTGCGTCCTGAGATGTCGGCCATCAGCTTCGTGCTCATGGGCATCATCCTGGTCGGGGTGCTGATCTACGCGCGGCTCCTGGGCACCGAGGAACTCGGATGAAGAAGCGCCTCTCCCGCTTTGCGCTCGGCGGCTACGCCGGTCTGGTGATCGCCTACCTGTTCGTCCCCATTGCGGTGATGGTGGTCTTCTCCTTCAACAAACCGCGGGGCCGGCGCAACTACGAGTGGAACCGCTTCTCGCTCGACGCGTGGAAAGACCCCTTCAAGTACGAGAACCTGCGTTCGGCGTTCGTGAACAGCCTCGAGATCGGGCTCATCGTCACGGTGATCGCCGCCGTGATCGGCACGGTGATGGCCGTGGCTCTCGTGAAGTACCGCTTCCGGGGCAAGGGCTTCCTGAACACGCTCATCGTGATGCCGCTCACGATGCCCGAGGTGGTGCTCGGGTTCTCCCTGCTCAACCTGTTCGTGCTGGTCGACCAGCAGCGCGGACTGCTCACGATCGTGATCGCGCACGTGATGTTCTGCGTGAGCTACGTGGCCACGACGGTGAAGGCTCGGATCCGGGGGTTCAACTGGCAACTCGAGGAGGCGGCCGCCGATCTGGGTGCCACGCCGTGGAGGACCTTCCGCAAGGTGACCTTCCCGATCATCGCCCCCGGGGTCTTTGCGGCGGCCCTGCTGACGTTCGCCCTCTCGCTCGATGACTTCACCATCACCTACTTCGTCTCGGGCCGGGAGCGGACCTTCCCGATCGAGGTCTGGACCGAGAAGCAGTTCCCGCCGCAGATCAATGTGTTCGGTACACTGATCCTTCTGGCTGCGACCGTGTTGTCGGTCGCAGGCGTGCTCGCCAGTCGTCGTCAAACCGCAAGGAGTATGAAGTGACCCCCAACATTTCGCGTCGTGACCTCATCTCCCGAGGGGCTGCGCTGGGCCTCGCGGTCCCGTCGCTCGGTGCCCTGCTCGCAGCGTGCGGCGGTGGTGGTGGTTCGAGCCGGTCGCTGAGCGTGCTCAACTGGCCCCTGTACATCGAGGACGACGACCCCGACACCTCTCCCACGCTGAAGGCGTTCACGAAGGCAACGGGGATCACGGTCGACTACCGGGCCGAGTTCGACGACAACGGTTCGGTGTACCTGAAGTACCAGCCCGATCTGTCGCGTGGGCGTGGCATCGGCTTCGACCTGATGGTCCCCACCTCTTGGATGGCGGCCCGGATGATCCGCGAGGAACTCGTCCAGCCCCTTGATCTGTCCCGCATCCCGAACGCAAAGAACGTCCGCGCGGATCTTGCCAATCCCGAGTGGGACCCCGGCCGCAAGTTCTCGCTTCCCTACACGCAGGGTCAGGTCGGCATTGCGTACTTCCCCGACAAGACCGGGCGCCCGCTCACCTCGGCTGCCGATCTGCTCGACCCGGCATTCAAGAACCGGGTCACGCTCCTGAGCGAGTGGCGCGACACCGTGGGACTGTTCGTCCTCGACGCCGGCGTCGATCCGTCGACCGCGACGGTCGACGACGTGAAGGCGGGCATCGACGTCATCCGTCAGGCTCGTGATGCCGGTCAGTTCCGCAAGATCGTCGGCAACTCCTACGTCAACGACCTCATCACCGGCGAGGTGTGGGTTGCGGTCGGTTGGTCGGGCGATATCGCCTCGCTCAAGGCTGCCGACACACCCGACATCGAGTTCGTGCTGCCCGAGCGGGGTGCGATGAGCTTCGTCGACACCTTGGTGATCCCGGTGGGGGCCGAGCACAAGGCCGAGGCCGAGGAGTTCATCAATTTCCTCTACGACCCGGCGGTTTCGGGCCCGCTCTTCGAGAAGATCACCTACGTGTCGCCCGTGACGGGCGCGCGCGAGAAGATGAGCGCCGCCGCGCAGGCGAACCCGTTCATCAACCCGCCCGAGGGTGCGCGTCTCTACGAGTTCCGCTCCTTCAGCCCGGCAGAGGAAGAGGAACTCGAGGGGCTCTTCGCCGAGGCCACGCAGCTCTAGCCCCCGGGCCCCGATGCCGACGCACTACGAACGCCTCGGGGTGCGCCCGGACGCCCATATCGACGACATCCGCTTGGCGTACCGGGCCCTGGCCCGAACGCTCCACCCCGACGCCGTGGCGAGTGGTTCAGCGGCTGGCCGGGCAGGTTCCGACATGGCTGCGGTGAACGAGGCGTGGCGAGTGCTCTCGGACCCTGCGCGGCGGGCGATGTACGACGCATCGCTGCGGGGCGCCCCGCCCACGGTCCGCCCCAGTGGTTCCCGATCCGCACACGCCGATGTCGAGGCCGTGTTGCAGACCCGGCCCTCGTCGAGTCGGTTCCCCAAGTGGCCGTTCGTGCTGCTGTTCGCACTCGCAGCACTCTTCATCGTGACGGCAGGCGCGCTCACCCAGCCCTCCAAGGCGCCCGGGCCCGACAACCTGCTGTACCCGGGATCGTGCGTCACGATCGTGCCCAACGGCGATGCAGCGGAGGTGGGCTGTGAGGCACCGCACGACGCGGTGGTCGTCACGGTCGTGAACTTCGACGAGACCTGCCCGATGGAGACCGAGGCGCGCCGGGATCGACAAGGCCGCGGCTACGCCTGCCTGCGGCGCTGACCCTCGGACTGCAGCGCCTCTCCCCGCTGTCGGCCGGGCACGGGCACGGGTGCGCCGAGGGGAGTGCTTGGTATCGTGAGGCTCCCCAAGGGGCGATTAGCTCAGTCGGCTAGAGCGCTACGTTCACACCGTAGAGGTCACGTGTTCGAGCCACGTATCGCCCACCACGACAACGAATGGGTCGCCCTCCGGGCGGCCCATTCGACGTTCGGGGGGTCTGGCCCTGCTCTGTCGCTAGCGTGACCGCTGCATGGTCTTCAGCGTGATCGAGCACTCTCGGCGGGAGCGCCACCGGGGCGACCGGGTCGGTTGGTTGCGTGCTGCAGTGCTCGGCGCCAACGACGGCTTGATCTCCACGGCGAGTCTCATCGTGGGAGTTGCAGCAGCCGACGCGACCCGCTCGTCGGTGCTCACCGCCGGGATCGCTGGTCTCACGGCCGGCGCCCTGTCGATGGCAGCCGGTGAATACGTGTCGGTGAGTTCGCAGCGCGATGCCGAGCAGGCCGACCTCGCACGGGAGCGTGCCGAACTCGAGAGCCACCCGGCCGAGGAACGGGACGAACTCATGCACATCTACATGCGGCGCGGGCTGAGTGCCGGCCTCGCACAGCAAGTGGCAGAGGAACTCTCGAGCAAGGAGGACGAGCACGAGCGGCTTGCGATCCACGCCCGGGACGAACTCGGGATCGACGTCAACGCTCTGTCGCGGCCGATCCAGGCGGCGCTGGTCTCGGCACTGAGCTTCATCATCGGCGCCGTGCTGCCGGTGGTGATCATGGCGCTCGCCACCCGCTCCAACCGCATCGTCCTCACCGTTGCGTGCACCCTGCTCGGACTCGTGCTGCTCGGCACCGCATCCGCTGGGCTCGGTGGAGCCCCGAAGGGTCGCGCCGCCGGCAGGGTGCTCGTCGGCGGGGTCCTGGCGCTCGGGATCGCCGTGGGGATCGGTGTGCTGACCGGCTCCGTCGTCTGAGCGCGGCACCGCGTCCCGACGACACCGACGAGCGGAGTCCGTGGCGGCGCACGCAGTGGTCCGCGCCGCTGGCTTGACGAAATGTACAGTCGGCTCGATGCACCTGGCGACTCGTCTCGAGCGGTTGGGGACCGAAACGGCCTTCGCCGTGTCGCAGGCGGCATCCGACTGGTCGGCCAAGGGGAACCGGGTGTACCCGTTCCACCTCGGCGACCTGAACCTGCCCACCCCGGCGCACATCGTCGACGCAATGAATGCAGCGATCGCCGACGGCAGGACGGGTTACTGCGCCGGTGCTGGCATCGTCCCGCTCCGGGAGGCGCTTGCCGCCGACGTCAGCCGACGCCGCGGCCTCGACTACTCGGCGGAGAACGTCGTGATCCAACCCGGCGGCAAGCCGGTGATCGGCAAGTTCATCCAAGCCGTGATGGAACCCGGCGACGAAGTGCTCTACCCCAACCCGGGGTACCCGATCTACGAGAGTCAGATCGAGTACCACGGCGGGACCGCCGTTCCGTATCGGTACGTCGAAACGCCAACGGGTTTCGCCCTCGACCTCGACTACCTCGCCTCGCTCATCACGCCGAGGACCACTGCGATCATCTACAACGACCTTCAGAACCCGTTGTCGTCGGAGAGCTCACCCGCCGAGATGGAGGCAGTGGCCGAACTCGCGCGTCGCCATGACCTGTGGGTGATGTCGGACGAGGCGTACTTCGAGATGCGCTACTCGGGGACCAGCCGCTCGATCGTGAGCCTGCCGGGGATGAAAGAACGCTCGGTCATCCTGTACACGTTCTCGAAGAAGTACGCGATGACCGGTTGGAGGCTCGGTGCGGCGGTCGCCCCCAAACCTGTCGCCGACGTGATCGCAAAGCTCAACACCAACGATGAGTCGTGCACCACCCACTTCGTGCAGTGGGCCGGCGTGGCGGCGCTCGAGGGCGACCCGAAACCCTCCGCAGCGGTCGTCGACGTGCTCCGGGAACGCCGGGATGCCGCCGTCGACCTCGTCAACTCCACACCGGGACTGCACTGCGCCCGTCCGGAGGCGACGTTCTACCTCTTCGTGAACGTCACCGAGGCGATGCACCAACTCGGTTTCACCGATGTGGCGCGTTTCGCCGAGGCCGCGCTCCACAACACCGGTGTGTCGTTCTGCACCCGCCGTCACTTCGGCCGCCCGCAGCCCGGCGAGGAGCAGCAGTACATCCGGCTGGCGTACTCGGGTATCGGTGTTGCCGACATCCGTGAGGGCCTGGGTTGCCTGCGCGACTGGATTGCCCGATGAGTCGGATCGTGGTCACTGGTCTCATCCCCGATGCTGGTCGCGACCTGCTCCGCAGTTCGGGACACGACCTGTGGGAGTGGACCGACGAGGGCCCGATCCCGCGCGAGGAGTTGCTGAGCCGGGTGGGTGGTGCCGATGGCGTGGTGACCCTGCTCACCGAGCGGGTCGACGACGAACTGCTGTCGGCAGCCGGACCGCAGTTGCGTGCCGTGTGCAATGTCGCAGTCGGATACAACAACATCGATGTCCCGGCCTGCCAGCGGCGAGGGGTCGTGGTCACCAACACCCCCGGCGTGCTCACCGACGCAACGGCCGATATCGCCATGGCGCTCACCCTCATGGCGACCCGTCGTCTCGGCGAGGGTGAGCGGCTGATCCGTTCGGGAAGCCCGTGGCGATGGAGCATGTTCATGATGCTCGGCACCGGCATCCAAGGACGCCGTCTCGGCATTGTCGGGATGGGTCAGATCGGTACGGCACTTGCACGGCGGGCACGGGCCTTCGGGATGACGATCTCGTACTCCAACCGCTCGCCGATCCCCGCGGATACGGCACAGGAACTGGGTGCTGTACGCCTCTCCCTGCAGGACCTGCTCGCAACGAGCGACGTGGTCTCGCTCCACTGCCCGTACACGCCCGAGACCCATCACCTGATCGGGGCCGACCAACTGCGGGCGATGAAGCGCACTGCCTTCCTCATCAACACCGCCCGCGGCCCGGTCGTGGACGAGGCGGCGCTCGTTGCGGCACTCGAGGCGAGCGAGATCGCCGGGGCCGGCCTCGACGTGTTCGAGAAGGAACCCGAGGTGCATCCGGGGTTGCTCGACCGCGACGATGTCGTGCTCGTCCCGCACCTCGGGTCGGCAACGATCGAGACTCGAAGTGCCATGGCGGAACTCGCCGCCCGCAACGTGCTCGCCGTACTCGGCGGACAACCACCACTCACACCGGTGGGGGCGTAACCTCAGGGCTGTGTCGCGCCGTTGTGAACGCCCGGGTTGCGCTCGAGATGCTGCTGTTGCCTTTGCGTTCCACGCCGATCGCCAACTCGTGTGGCTCGAGCACCTCGCCGCCGAGCGGGATACCACCGCAGTGACGGGTGCACTGTGCGTGGAGCACGCCGATCGCCTCGTAGTGCCGCTCGGGTGGTTCCTCGACGACCGGCGGGTGGCGGTTCCGCAACTGTTCCGGTCCCGTAACGACGGTGACCCCACCGGGGGGATGGCGCGCCCCGCCCGCCGACGCGGGGTGAGTACCACCGACTTCGATGTCGTTGCGCCGCCCACACTGTTCGATCTCCCGCCGGGCGACCACGACGGTGGCGTGCCGGGCGCGCCACCCGTCGACGGGCGGCGGTGAACCGATCCGTGGAACTCGTCACCGAGGTTGATCTTCCCGCCGCGCCCGAGCAGGTGGAGCCGTGGCTCGCCGGTCTCGACGCGTATCCGGCGTGGATGGGTCTGGTGCACCGGGCCGTACCCGAGCCCGGCTCGAACCCTCCTGCGTGGCAGGTCGACCTGCGCGCCCGGATCGGCCCACTCGCTCGTTCGAAGCGACTGCGCATGGTGCGCGGCGCAAGCAGCGACACCACCGCGCTCGAGTTCGAGCGCGCCGAGCTCGACGGCAGGAGTCATGGCCGCTGGGCGCTGCGTGCCGAGCTGCACCGCATCGACGGTTCGACGCCCGGTACGCGCGTGCGCGTCACCCTCCGCTACGACGGCGCCCACTGGGCGAGTGGAGTGCTCGAACGCGTACTCCACGACGAGATCGAGAAGTCGAAGGCCCGCCTGACCGAACTGGTCAGCGGGGGCCCCCTGCCCGGGCCCACGCGCTGAGACGCCCGTCGCCGCGACGTTCGAGCACCAGATCGAGCCCGAAGCACGCACTGAGTGTCTCGGCGGTGAGCGCCTCGGCGAAGGGACCCGAGGCCACGACCTCGCCGTTGCGCAGGAGGAGTGCATGCGTCATCCCGAGCGGGACCTCATCGACGTGATGGGTGACGAGCACCAACGGCGGCGCCGCAGGATCATCGACCAGTTCCCCGAGCGCACGCACGAGTTGTTCGCGCCCACCGAGGTCGAGCCGTGCGCTCGGTTCGTCGAGCAGCACGATTCCCGGCTCGTTCATCAGCGAGCGAGCGAGGAACACCCGCTGCTGCTCGCCCGACGAGAGCGTCGAGACCGGTCGGCCGGAGAGGTGACCGACCCCCATGCGCTCGAGGCAGCGCTGGGCCTGTGCCCGGTCGGCGTCGTCGTACTCGTGCCACCAGGGTTCGAGCGCGGCATAGCGGGCTGTCATCACGATGTCGCTCGCCGGCAGTTCCGGTCGGAACTGTGCAGCGAGCGCTGCCGACGCAACGCCGATGCGCCGGCGCAGGACGCGCACGTCGGTCCGGCCGAGTCGTTCGCCGAGCACCTCCACGACACCGCTCGACGGGTGCTCGTAGAGCGACGCGATCCGGACGACGGTGGTCTTGCCCGAGCCATTCGCACCGAGCACCAGCCAGCGCTCATGCGGACGCACGGTCCAGTCGAGGGGGGCGAGGATGGTGCGGCCGTCGCGGACGAACGACACCGAGCGCAGCGAAAGGGCCGCAGCGGTGCTCATGGGCGTCGCCGGATCTCGACCGGACGCGTCGCCTGCCCCGCCGCAAGCTGACCGCAGGCCGCATCGATGTCGTTGCCCCGATTCGAACGGATCGTTGCGTTCACGCCGAGGCGGACCAGCTCGCCCCGAAAGCGGTTCACGCCAGCCGGAGGCGTGCCCCGCGTGGGGTAGCCCGGCGTGGAATTGAGCGGAATGAGGTTCACGTGTGCCGGGAGCGGGAGGTCGAGGCAGAGCTCGGCGAGCTCCAGAGCGTGCTGAGGCTGGTCGTTGACGCCGTCGATGAGCGCCCACTCGAAGGACAGGCGTCGGCTCCTGCGCTCGAGATAGGCGGCGCAGGCGTCCATCAGTTGGTCGAGCGGGTACCGACGATTGATGGGCACCAGTTCGTCGCGCAGTGTGTCGTTCGCCGCGTGGAGCGAGACAGCAAGATTCACCGGCTCGGGCCACTCGGCGAGCCGCTTGATGCCCGGCACGATGCCCACCGTGGAGACCGTGAGGTGTCGGGCCGAGATGCCGACGTCGTCGTGGAGGCGGGTGACGGCTGCGTGCACAGCGGGCTCGTTCGCAAGGGGTTCCCCCATGCCCATGAACACGATGTTGCCCACCCGTCGACCGAGGGACCGGGCATGCCGTGCCGCCCGGATGACCTGTTCGACGATCTCCCCGCCGCTCAGGTGTCGGGTGAAGCCCGCTTGCCCGGTTGCGCAGAATCCGCACGCCATGGCGCAGCCGGCTTGCGTGGACACGCATACCGTGGCGCGGTCGGGGTAGAGCATGAGCACGGTCTCGATGCGCGCTCCGTCGTGGAGCGACCAGAGGAACTTCACCGTGTCACCACCGTCGCTCACCCGCTCGGTCACCACAGTGAGCGCAGTGGGGAGCTCGGCGTCGATCCGGGTGCGGAGCTGCTTGGGCAGAGTGGTCATCCCGTCGGTGTCGGCGAACTGTCGGTGCAGTGCATCCCACAACTGGTCGATGCGATAGCGCGGT
>JAULYZ010000073.1:0-3468 GCA_032117595.1 Acidimicrobiia bacterium
CACCCGACCACCTCGTCGTGCGTCTCTCCCATCCCGACGATCAGGCCCGACTTGGTGGTCAGTCCGGCCGCCTTCGCTCGGGCGAGCAGCGCCAGACTGCGCGCGGTCCCGGCCGACGGACGAACCGCTCGCTGCAGTCGCAGCACTGTTTCGATGTTGTGATTGACGATGTCGGGCCGAACCGCCAACAAGATGTCGAGCGATGCAGCATCTCCCTTCACGTCGGAGATGAGGGTTTCGATCCGCGTGGCGGGGCAACGCCGACGGATCGCGTCGACACAGGCCGCGACGTGTGCCATGCCACCGTCGGCGAGGTCGTCTCTGGCGACCATCGTGAGCACAGCGTGCCCGAGGCCCATTCGTTCGACCGCGAGGGCGACTCGCTCCGGCTCGTCCGACTCGGGCGCTTCGGGTTTGCGGGTATCGACCAGACAGAATCCGCATGCCCGGGTGCAACGCTCGCCGAGCACCATGAACGTGGCCGTGCCGTCGGCCCAGCATTCGCTCAGATTCGGACATCCCGCCTCTTCGCACACGGTGACGAGGCGAAGATCGCGAATCGTCTTCTTGAGCGTCAGCACCTCGGGACCGTGCGACACGTGCGGTCGTAACCAGTCTGGTTTGCGGGCAGAGATGGCAAGGCCCTCGACGACACCGGCTTGCTCGAGCCTGCCGACCTGTCGAGGTGTCACCCCGGCAATCACCCCGGCAATGACGCTGGCATCTCGAGCATCTGCAAGGCCATGATCGCCGGCAGAGCGCACAGGGGTGCCGGGTCCTTCACCACGCGAAAACGCCGACAGGTCTTCGGGGCGATGCCGCCACGCCACATCCTGTCGCTCCATTCGACCACCGCCCCACAGATCAGCGGCGTGCTTGGCCAGCGCATCGACGACGTCACGCATCGCGACGTCACAGCCCTCCTCGGCGAGCGACGTCACTGGGCGCCCGGCGATGCCGCACGGAACGATGTGGTCGCGCATGTAGGTGAGATCCGTATGCACGTTCAGGGCAAAGCCATGCATGGTCCGACCCCGCGCCAGACGTACGCCGATGGCACAGATCTTGCGCGGGTTCGGTCCGCCCGGCTCGATCCACACGCCCGGGTAGCCGGGCAGGCATCCAACGTCATCCAATCCAAGATCGCGCAGCGTGGCCGCCACCAGTCGCTGCACGTCTTCGACATGCGCGAGGGCACCCATCGAGTTGGCCACCGACAGGATCGGATACCCCACCAACTGGCCGGGCCCGTGATAGGTGATGTCGCCACCACGCTTCACGTGTACCAGCTCTGCACCAACTCGTTCGGGATCGACACGCAGGTTGGTCTCGAGGTCGGCGTGGGGGCCGTAGGTGAACACGTGCGGATGCTCGAGCAGCAGTAGGTGTTGCTCGAGCCCATGGTCGAACAGGCCCTGCTGGACGGACAACGCCTCCCGGTAGGGCACCGCGCCGAGCCAGCGGACCCTCAGGCCCGCCGACTCGCTCGCCGTCTGATCAGAGCTCACTCGTCCAATCACGGGTTTCGAGAATCTGCTTGACCTTCACGAGGAACCCGGCCGCATAGGCGCCATCGAATCCACGATGATCCCAGCTCATCGCGAGGTTCCCCACCGGATGGATGACGATCGCCTCATCGCCGGTGGGCAGCGTTGCCACCACTGGCTTGCGCACGATCGCATCGGTCGAGATGATCGCCACCTGCGGCTGGTTGATGATCGCAGCGGTGAGCACGCTGCCAGCAGATCCGTTGTTCGAGATGGTGAAGGTGCCGCCCGAAATCTCGTCGGGACGCAACTTGCGTGTCCGCGCCCGATCGGCGAGGTCGTAGATCTCGCGGGCGATGGCCCGGAGTCGCTTGGTCTCGGCCGCACGCACGACCGGCACGAGCAGACCCTCGAAGTCGAGGTCGACGGCAACACCGATGTCGATGTAGTCGTGGACGATCAGCGAGTCGTCGGTGATGCTCGCGTTGAGGTGCGGGAACTCGGCAAGAGCATCGACAATGGCCCGAGTGATGAACGGCAGGTAGGTGAGGCTGAAACCCTCGGATGCCTTCCACGACGCCTTGACTGCGTTGCGTGCAGCATCGACATTGGCGTAGTCGACCTCGACCACGCTGAACGCGTGCGGGCTGACGCTCTTGCTCATCACCATGTGGCTGCCGGTGAGCTTGCGAATCTTGCTGAGCGGCACCACCCGGTCACGCTGGCCGGCTGCCGGGACGGGTGCCGGTGCCGGTGCCGCAGCCGGCGGCCGCTGGGTGGCGGCGGGCGCAGCAGCTACCGGAGCGGGTGCAGCCGGGGCAGCGGGAGCCGGGGCAGCCGCAGGAGCGGGCGACGAGCCGACGCGATCGATGTGGTCGAGGACGTCATCGCGGGTGATCCGTCCACCGAGCCCGGTGGCGGTGATGTCGTCGGGATTGAGGCCGTGGTCGGCCACCAGACGGCGCACGACGGGCGACAGCAACCGATTGTCGCCAGCCAACGACGCCGCATCGCCAGCGACCGAGGCAGGCGCAGCCGCAACGGGGGCAGCCGCGACGGGGGCCGGGGCGGGCGCCGCAGGAGTTGGCGAGGCTGGCGCAGGTGCAGCGGGCGCCGCCAACGTAGATCCGGCATCCGGGGCGGCAGGCGCCACCGGTTCGGCCGCAGGGGCAGGAGCAGGAGCAGCAGGAGCAGCCTCGGGGGCCGGGGCAGCAGACACCGGGGCCGCAGGGGCCGCATCGGCGCTCCCCACGACGGCGATCACGGTGCCGACCGGCACGGTGTCACCCTCGGGGACGAGGATCTGGAGCAGCGTGCCGGCAATTGGTGACGGCACCTCGGTGTCGACCTTGTCGGTACTCACCTCGAACAGCGGCTCGTCGGCTGCGACGGTCTCGCCAACCTGCTTGAACCATCGCGTGATGGTTCCTTCGGTCACGGTCTCGCCCAGTTGCGGCAGGGTCACGTCGGCCATGGTTTGGTCCTTTGTGTGGTCGGATGTCGTTCGTACAAGCGGATTCGCTCAGGCATTGAGGCTGCGACCGGTCATCGACAGCACGGTCTCGCCGAACAGTTCGGTCAGGCTCGGATGGGGTTGGATGAACTCGGCCACCTCGGCGACGGTCGCCTCCCAGTTGACGGCGAAGTACCCGCCACTCAACTGTTCTGTGACCCACGGCCCGACCATGTGCACCCCGAGGATCTGCCCGGCAGTGCCGTCGGGATTCTTCTTGGCGATCACCTTCACGAGGCCGTCGGTCTCGCCCAAGATCTGCGCTCGGCTGTTGGCACGGAACTGGTGCTTGGCGACGACGACCTCGTACCCGGCGGCGATTGCGGCCTCTTCGCCGGGGCCCGCCCAGGCCACCTCGGGGTGGCAATAGATGGCCCACGGAACACGGCTGTAGTCGACCGGCTTCGGATTCTCGCCAAGGAGGTGCTTGGTCACCAGGATCGCTTCGGCGTACCCGACATGCGCGAG
>JAULYZ010000074.1:0-4964 GCA_032117595.1 Acidimicrobiia bacterium
ATCGGGATTCGCGCCCGGAGGTCGGCGGCCGCCATGGTGGGCTCCCGGAGTCCGTGGCCCTCGGCGCCGAGCACCACGGCGATTCGCTCGGCTGCGGGCACGTTCGCAATGTCCACCGCGTCGTCGGCGGGGGTGAGGGCCACGACCACGAAGCCCGCGTCACGCAGTACGTCGAGTCCACCGGGGAGCGCCGTGGTGCGTGCGTAGGGGAAGCGGTACACCTCTCCCATGGCCACACGGGCAGCGCGCCGGTAGAGCGGGTCCGAGCAGGACGGGTCGAGCAGCATCGCCTCCACGCCGAGTGCCGCCGCACTGCGCACGATCACGCCCACATTGGTTGGGTTGTTGATCCCCTCGAGGACGATCACCCGGCGGGCGTGCGCGACCACGTCGACAGGACTCGGGAGGGGCCGGCGGGCAAAGCATGCGAGCATGCCGCGGTGAACACCCATGCCGGTGATGCGTTCGAGGACGCGCGGTGCTGCGGCAAAGACCGTGAGATCGTCGGGGAGGGCAGGCGGCAGGGGCTGGCGTCGTTGCGCATCGACGAGGCAGTGGAGCATGCGGTAGCCAGCCACGAGCGCCCGTTCGACGACCACGTCGCCCTCAGCGACGAACAGGCCGGCGAGGTCACCGTCAGCACCTTCACGTTGCTGACGGAGCGTGTGGTCGCGCAGGCCGAGATACACGGCGATGCGTGGGTCAAGTGGATCGTCGATGCTGATGACCGGCATCGCGTCAGTCCCAGTCGATCCAGAGTTCCTTCATGGCGCGCAGCGTGAAGTTTGGGTGGTGAGTGAAGTCGTTGAGGTCGGGGGAGAACCGGAGGTTGGGCAGGCGGTCGAGAAGGACGGAGAACGCGATGCTCTGCTCGAGCCGTGACAGGCCCGCGCCCGGACAATGGGTCTCGCCCACGGAGAACGCAACGTGGCGGTTTGCGTTTGATCGGTCGACGTCGAGGTCGGCGGGACAGGCAAAGGTCTGCGGGTCCCGGTTCGCGGCGGCGTAGCGCAGGTGAACAACCGAGTTCTTCGGGATCTTCACCCCGGCGATCTCGGTGTTGGCCCCGGCGATGCGGGGGAGGCCCTGGGTGGGCGATTCCATGCGGAGGTTCTCGTCGACGAAGTTCTTCACCCTCAACCGGTCGGCGAGGAGTGCAGCGTGTGCGTCGGGGTTCGAGAGCATGAGCCACAGCCCGGACGTCAGGGCGAACGTGGTGGTCTCGTTGCCACCGATGTAGAGGTGATCCACCATCGAGATGATCTCGGTGTCGGTGAGCGGTCGTTCGCCCCTGAACCTCGCCTCATTCGCGAGGCACGAGATAACCGATCCATCCGGCGATGCCTTCTTGGCCTCGATCGTGTCCTTGATGTGGTGCTGGAACTCGACGATCTTGCGGGCGACATACATTTCTTCGTCGTCGGAGAGCCCGCCGCGGAACGGGAGCACCCAGGCCTCGGACCACTCCTTGAGCTGTGGGATATCGGCGACGTCGAATCCCATCATGATGGTGATCACCAACACCGGCAGTGGGAGGGCGAAGTCGGCGACGAATTCGCACCGCTTGCGCTTCGCCATGACATCGATGAGATCGTTCACGATGCCGGTGATGAGCGGGCGTTGCGTCTCGGCGCCCGCCACGGAGAAGAAGGGATCCACGAGTTCCCGGTACCGCCGGTGGTCGGGAGGGTCGATCGCAAGCGGCATGGTGCGCTGCCAGCCGTGATCGTTGTAGTACTGGAGCACGCGCTGCTGGATCGAGTCGGTCGGTAGGGGCGGCAGTTCGACCGGGCGCCGGAGGAACAGGTCGGTCCGTCGCAGGACGTACTGAACGTCGTCGAACCGGGTGAGAACGAACATGTTCGTTCCGGGTACTTGCCAGACCGGGGCCTGCTCCCGGAGCAGGTCGTAGGTGGGGTACCAGTTCTCCTGCGTGGCCGGGTCGTTGAGGTTCACCTCGGCAACGCTTCTGGGGCATCCGGCAGGGGCCTCACTCATGCGGGCATTCTTGCCGCTTGGCCTCGGCCGCGTGGAAGAATGGGGAAACCGACCGGGGTAGAGGTTCGAGCGAAGGAGATGGGGCCATGGAACGCCTACGCATGATCGACCCGCAGGACTGGGATCCTGTGCTGAAGAACGCGGTGCACCCCGAGGAGCGCACCGATCTCGAGAACGGATTGATGCGCTTCTTCGCTCACCGTCCCGAACTCGCTCTGGGTCTCGGGGCCTTCTCGGGGGCGCTCAAGCGCAATCGTCGCCTGCCCGAGCGGCTGATGGAGTTGATGCGTCTGCGCATTGCGTTCCACAACCAGTGCCGCAGCTGCATGGCGATCCGCTACACCGACGCCGTCAACGACGGTCTCACCGAAGACCTCGTGTGCTCGCTGGAAAAGCCGTACGAGGCACCCGGGCTCACTGACGCCGAGCGCGCGGCCATTCGTTTCGGTGAGTTGCTCGCGAGCAATCACCTGTCGATCGACGACTCGGTGTACGCAGAGTTGCACAAGCACTTCACCGACGGCGAGATCGTCGAGATCGGCATGTACGCCTCACTGTGCGTGGGCCTCGGCCGCTGGGCTGCGACGCTCCACATGGTGGAGGAACTCCCCGAGGCGTTCAAGGATGCTGAGGTCGGCTATGGGGCCATCGCCCCGTGGGGGAACGACGCCGTCATCGTTCGGTGACGCGCCGTACCACCCCCTGAGCCGGTATGCGTTTCTCCGTCCTTGGCATCCCGGTCCACGTCGATTTCTTCTTCCTCGTCGGCCTGCTCATGGTGTGGTCGTGGGCTGGAGGCGGCCGCGCCGGGGTCTTCGCTGCGGTGTTCGTGGGGGTCTTCACGCTTCTTCATGAGCTCGGTCATGCGGTGACGGCGCGCCGTTTCGGCGCCCAGACGGCGATCACGCTGAACCTCTTGGTGGGCTGGGCGTCGTACGCCACGCCGCAGCCGCTCACCCGTCGGCAGCGCAACCTCATCAGCCTCGCAGGACCCCTCACCCAGATCGGGCTCGCCATCCCCGTGCTCGTGGTGACGTACTTCGCCCTCCCGGAGCAGGGGAGCGTCGAGGCCGTGTCGCTGCTCGCAGGCGGGTCGAACACGGCGTTCGACCTCTGGCAGGGAGCGGTGTGGGCGGGCATGGTGATTGGCTTGCTCAACCTCGTGCCGCTGTGGCCCCTCGACGGTGGTCACGTGCTCGACTCGTTCCTCACGAAGTCGCTCGGCGAACGGCGCGGGCGACGGGTCATGCTCATCGGCACGCTCGTGGTGGTGGGTGCGATCGCCGTCATCGGATTGTCGGCGGGATCGGTGACACCGCCCTACAACGGTCTCGAGCGCGAGGTGGTGCGCGCGGCACTTGCTCCGTACGCCGCGCTCACCGAATCGCTCCCCGGGGCGCTGTGGGAACAGGTTCGATACTTCCCGGGCCACATCCTGGACTTCCCGCTGCTGCTCGTGCTCTTCTGCGGTCTCAACAGCCTCGTGGCGCTGCGGCAGGTTCCGGCACACGACCGAGTCGCCACGTGGGTTGATGTGGAGAAGGCCTCGCCGCCCCCGGCGCGTGAGCCCCGTTCGGATGTGCCGCCCGATGCCCACCATGCCGAGCGGTACGGCTGGCTCGACAACAAGTTGTTGGCCTTCCCGCAGGGGTGGGGTCCCTCGCCGTGGCTGCGGAGTTATCTCGCGCTCCTTGCGGGCAACACCGAGGAGGCCCGTCGCGTCGCCCGCAGCGTCAGCGAGCGAGGCTTGCCGCGCTGGGAACTCCCTGACCCGGCCGAACGCCCGGAGCTCGCGCAGGTGGCAGCCCTGATCGAGCTCGAGGATCTCCGTGTGGGTGAACTCGAGCGCAGCATGGTGACGATGCGAGTGCTGGCCGCGCACGGGTCCCCGGAGCAAATCGCGACGTTCGGTGTTGCGCTCTACAACGAGACGAAGGATCCGGAGGTGCTCTTCGTGGTAGCCGCAGGGCTCGCCCGGTGCGGTCTGGGAGACGATGCGATGGACTGGCTCCGTCGTGCGGTGCTCGACCGCCCCGATCATCACCGTCTCGCCACCGATCGGGGGCTGTGGCCCCTGCATCCCCGGGACGACTTCCAGCACCTCCTCGAGCAGACCAAGGTGAATCCATGAGCAAGCGGCTCCTCTCCCTCGCAGCCGGCGTGATGATCGAGTTCCCCGCCGAGGAGGTCGTGAGCGCAGCGGCCGCCGCCGGATGGCCTGCGTGCGGCATCTGGTTCGATCTCGAACAGTGGTCCGATGCCCGCGAGCGAGAGATCAAGCGTCGCCTCGACGACACCGGAGTCGTCGCTCTCGACATCGAGCCCATCATCGTTGGGGTGGGGGACGACCCCACCGATCGCCTGGTGGACGCTGCTGCCGCGCTCGGCGCCCAGTTCATCCTGTTCACCAGCCGAATCGGCGAGTGGGACGTGGTCGTCGAACGCTTTGGGTATGCGTGTGATCGTGCACGCGCCGTGGATCCCTCGATCACCGTCGTGTACGAGTTCCTCCCGATCTTCCCGCTGGGGACAATCGCTGATGCTCACCGCGTGGTGACCGAGGCGGCACGGCCGAACAGCGCAATCTTGGTGGACAACCTGCACCTGCGATCGTCGGGCGCACGCCCGGCCGACGTTGTCGCGTACGACCGGAACCTCTTTCCCTACATCCAGATCGCCGATGCGCCGCTGCGGGCACCTTCTGACGGCGCCGCACTGTACGACGAGGCCATCAATGGCAGGTCGTGGCCCGGCGATGGTGAGCTCCCGATCGACGAACTGTTGGCCGTGGTGCCCGACGTGCCGATCTCTTACGAGGTGCGATCGGCAGCCACCCGCTCGGCCTACCCGGATCCCGTGGCGCGTGCGAAGTACGGCTGGGGCCGGGTGCGCCACCACGCCGGATAGGGCTCGGGGTGCGCCCGCCGGTAGTCTGACCCTTCGGTGTGAAAGCGCCGTGGCGACGT
>JAULYZ010000075.1:0-14991 GCA_032117595.1 Acidimicrobiia bacterium
TCGCTGCCTTCAGCGGACCGGGGAGCGCCCTGCGAGTTGCAATTACCGATATTTCTGATTAGGTTTGTCGGGAATTCAGCCCCACCACGTCCCAAGGAGTGCCGTGAGCGTTCTCGATGAAGTCCTCAAGTCCAACGCCGCGTACGCCGCCACGTTCGGGGAGCGCTCCACGCTGGCCCTCCCGCCAGCGCGACGTTTCGCCATCCTCACGTGCATGGACGCCCGCCTCGACCCGGCGAAGTACGCCGGACTCGCCGAGGGCGACGCTCATGTGATCCGCAATGCCGGCGGCCGCGCCAGCGACGATGCAATTCGCTCGCTCGTGATCTCCTACAAGCTGCTGGGCACCCGGGAGTGGTTCGTGATTCACCACACCGACTGCGGCATGGAGTTCTTCACCAACGACGTGATGAGCGGCCTCCTGGAGTCCAGCCTCGAGACCGCAGCGCTCGGCGCAGGCGGCTTCACCGATGTGGGGGCCGGCCCCGGTTCGACCGAAGGCCGCTACATCAATTGGCTCACCATCGCAGATCAGACGGGCAGCGTGGTGGACGACGTGCGCCGCATCCGCGAACACCCGCTGGTGCCCGCGCGGATCCCCATCTACGGCTACGTCTACGACGTCCGCAGTGGCCGACTCATCGAGGTACCGGCTGCAACCGCCGCAGGTCGGGCGAGTTCATAACCGGCGCAACGCCGCCACACACCCGGACCTGCAGGTCCGATCCCCGACCCGCAGGGTCGAGCACCGTGAGCGCTCTGGCTCGCCCATCCTCGAGACTCCCCGATCCCCCTGCCAACCGGCCTCTGGACACGGGTGAACGCTTGGCATAACGTTTGTTATGCAGTTGGTGCCGGCGGGTCGCTGCAGGCCGCCTCATCGGGGCTGCGACATCGGGGCCGGGGCATCGGGGCCGGGACATCGGCGAACAGGGCACTGAGGAACGGGGGTTCACCACATGAGCGAGAGCAACCGCGAGCGCGAGCCCGATGTCCGCTGGGACACCGAGGCCGATGTGGTGGTGCTCGGCAGTGGCGGTGCGGCACTCATCGCTGCGCTCTCTGCACACCACCACGGTGCAGCCGAGGTCGTGGTGGTGGAGAAGTCGGGCATGGTCGGCGGCACCACGGCGATGTCGGGCGGCATGCTCTGGATCCCGCTCAACCACCACTCCATCGAGGCCGGTGTGGAGGATTCCTTCGATGACGTCATCGCGTATCTGGACGCAATGGCGCCCGAGCGGCTCGATCATGAAGCGGTGTCGGGTTTCCTCGAGGGTGGTCCGGCGATGGTGCGCTTCCTTGCCGATCACACACCGGTTCGACTGCGGTTCTTCACCGGCTTCCCCGACTACCAGCCGAACATGATCGGGGCCAAGCCGCACGGTGGACGATCGCTCGATCCTGAGGCGTATCCGTTCGACGAACTCGGAGCCGCAGCGAGCCGAGTGAACCCGCCGAAGACCGGCGTGCCGAAGCTCACGAGCCGGATGGAGGACTACTACCGCGAAGTGGGCCCCGAGGAACTCGAGGAGCGGCAACGCCGAGACTTTCGCGGTCAGGGCCAAGCCCTCATCGGCGGGCTCTACCGCGCGATCCTCGACCGCAACATCCCGGTCCACTTCGACACCCGGGCCCGACGACTCTGCACCGAGGGCCGCCGCGTCGTCGGCGTCGAGGTCGAACGCGATGGACGCGTACTGCGCTACCGCGCGCGCAAGGGCGTGATCATCTGCACCGGCGGTTTCGAGTGGAACGAGCAACTCGTGAAGTCGTTCCTCCGCGGCCCGATGACCGGGCCCATCAGCGTGCCCGAATGCGAGGGCGATGGACTCCTGATGGCGATGGAGGTGGGCGCAAGCCTCGGCAACATGGCGAACTCGTGGTGGATGACCTCCAGCCTCGAGTCAACGGCCGGCCACCGTGATGCACGGGCGAACTACCTCCCGAGCCAGGTGGAGCGCACCTATCCGGGTTCGATCATGGTCAACCGGTACGGACGTCGGTTCGTCAACGAGGCGCTCAACTACAACGCCATCGGTTTCGTGCTGCACAACTTCGACCCGGATCGATACGAGTTCCCGAACCTTCCCTACTGGCTCATCTTCGACCAACGGTTTGCGCGCAACTATCGGCTCTTCACCAGTCGGCCCGGTGAACCGGTGCCGCCGTGGGCCGTGTCGTCCGACACCCTCGCCGGACTCGCAGGGGCCGTCGGTATCGACCCTCAGGGCCTCGAGGCCACCGTTGCACGTTTCAATGCCAACGTGCGTGCCGGGCACGACGACGAGTTCGGGCGGGGCGACGCCACCTTCGACAACTTCTGGGGCGACCAGAGCCTGCCCGCACCGTTCTCGACGCTCGGCGTCATCGACGAGGCCCCGTACTACGCGATCAAGATGGAGGCCGGGGTCAACGGCACCTGCGGTGGCCCACGCGCCAACGGCGACGCTCAGGTCATCGACTGGAACGACAATCCGATCGACGGGCTCTACGTGGGCAGCAACACGATGTCGTCGGTGACCGGCGGCGGCTACGGCGGGGCCGGCGGCACGATCGGCCCGGGGATGACCTTCGGGTACCTCGCAGGTCGCCACGCTGCGCTCAAGGGCTGACCACACGCCACCCGATCCCGCCGGTCACACTGCCCGGCCGTCCGTGCGTCAACACGAACATGGACGATGTCGCGAGGACCACACTGTCGGAGGGTGCGCTCATGGCGCTGCTCCGGCTCGAACAACCCGACGAGCGCGAGGGCGCCGTACGCATGCTGTCGGCGTGGGGGCAACAAGCCCTCGACGAAGGGCGCGGCGAGCGAGCGGTCGACTGTTTCGGTGCGCTGGCCACGTTCTCCAGCGAGCACGAAGGCCCCACCGCCCCGACCACGATGGTGTGGCGCGGCTTTCTCGGGCGCGCGCTCACCGAGGCCAGGCGGTACGCCGAGGCCGAGGACGTCCTCGGCGACCTGCTGGTGGACCGCGAGCGCGTGCTCGGCGCCACCCACGAACTGACACTCGTCACCCGGGGCAACCTGGCGCGGGCCATCGCCCTGGGCGGTCGCCCCGATGAGGGAACCCTGCTTGCGCGTCGACTGCTCGAGGACCGCCTCGAGTTGCTCGGCCCGGATCACCCGAGCACGCTCGACAGCCGCGGCCACCTCGCTCACTTCGCCCTCCTCGCTGGGCGGCCCGCCGAGGCGGCCGAGCGGTACGCAGCGCTCCTCGACGACCGTCTGCGCATCCTCGATGCCGACCACCCGGCGATCGAGGACACGCGCTACAACCTCGACGTCGCACACCGGCGACTGCGCGACGATCGGGGATGACCCACAGCGCTCGGACCAGCGGGCGCGGACGTCGGCAGGCTCACGCGTCGTCGCGCAAGGCCTCTTTCCACGAGCGGAACCGGGTGTGCCGGGCGCCGTCGGGACCCACGCCCTCACCGGTTCCGTCGGGGTGCAGACGGAACGTGTACACACGCCCGAGGTCGTCGGCGTCGACGGCGCCGTAGCGCGCATCGGCGTCCACCGCAGGTCCCGCTCGCCACAGCAAGTAGCGACCGATCCGGCGGATGTAGCCGGCCTCCTCGCCGAGGTCCTCGCCGAGGCGTCTGATGGTGTCGGGCGCCTCCACCCAGCGGGACGCCACGATGCGCGAGTCCCGTTGCGGGAGTGGTGGGAGCCCTGCGGTGTGCACATCGTGCTCCACGAGCGGACGCTGCTCGGCGGGAGTCGCCATCAGTCGTCGTCGCCCTCGTCGTCGCCGGTGTCGCCGAGGCGGGCCAACAACTGGTCGCGGATCGATACGCCGGGCTCGCGAGCCTTGTCGCCGGTGATGCGCCAGCCGTGCCGGCTCGAGTAGAGCAGCGGAGGTTCCTTGAGCCGACCCTCGCCGTACGCGTCGATCCGGGCGAAGGCAAGGATGTGGTCGAGCATCGGAACGGTCTCGAAGATGTTGCAGGAGAACCATGCGATGCAGTTCGGCACCACCGGATGCCCCTGGATCTCGGCCAGGTACTCGGGTGCGATGTAGCGGAACTTGCGACCCGGGTAGCTGAAGTACTGCCCCTCGGCGATCTGGTCGCCGGCCAGCAGCGACACCGTGAAGCGACGGCTTTCCTCGATGAGTGGCCAGGTGTCGTGCTTCGGCGAGATCGACGCCATCACGACGGGCTCCTCGAACGACACCTGCGTGACCCAGTGCGAGGTGTAGGCGCGGGTCAGGCCGTTGTGGGTCGCCGCCACCACCTGCACCCCCTTGATCATCTGGCCGAGGCAGCGCTTCATCGCAGGGTCGATCATCGGATCAGTGTGCCGGTGGGGCGCCCCGGTTCGTCGGGGGCCAATCGTGTCCGGCGGGATGGCCCGAGCGGGGCAATGTCTGCTACGTCTAGGGGCTGTCGAGCAGGCGTCCATTGGGGGGACAACGAACCATGGCCTCGTACCCGAAGCACATCAACCACGAACTGGGCCCGATGAAGTGCCCGGTCAACCTCGAGACGGTCGACCTGTTCGGCGCAGGCGCTCAGGAGCACTGGTACGAGGCGTACGAGATCCTCCACCGAGAGTCGCCGGTGCTGCGGATCCCGGGCGGCGGCATCATCCCCGGAACCGACGCGTTCGTACTCACCAAGCACGCCGACGTCTCGATGGTGGTGAAGGACCACGACCGCTTCCCGAGCCTCACACAGGGACGCGTCACCACGATGGCCGAACAGGGCATCACTGCCGAGCAGGCGTACGCCGAGTACCACAACCTGATGACTGCCGCGATGGTGTCGCTGCGACCCACACAGGCGCTGTACATCCGCCACCGCAAGGAGCTCACCGACCCGTGGGTGGGCACCGGGGCGATGCGGCACCGAGACATGATCGCCAAGCACGCCAACGATCTCATCGACGAGTGGATCAACGACGGTCAGGTCGACTTCGTCAGCCGCTTCGCAAGGCCCCTCCCCCAGCGCGTGATGGCCACGCTGCTCGGCTTCCCGCTCGCCGACATCCCCCAGATGGCCGACTGGGGCACTGCCGTGGTGATGCCGTTCGTGCACGGCACCGGCCTCAAGCACGAACTCACACCCGAGCAGACCAAGCAGATGCTGAAGCAGCTCGAGGGCTTCCAGGAGTACATCTACGAGCACGTGAAGGCCAAGCGGTCCGACCCGCAGGACGACATGGTGAGCTTCCTCTGCAACGTCCACTACGAAGCGCTCGACCGCAAGCTCACCGATCTCGAGATCGCCGGCATCGTGCACGCGATGATCATCGGCGGCCTCGAGACCACGCAGTACGCGCTCGAGGAGCAGGCCCAGATCCTCTGCGAGACGCCCGGCGTGTTCGAGCAACTGCAGTCCGACCGCTCCAAGATCCGTGCGTTCACCGAGGAAGGCATGCGGATGCGCTCGCCAACGCACGGCCTCTCTACTCGCGTCACGTCGCAGGACGAGGTGTTCCAGGGGGTTCATGTCCCCGCCGGGTCGCTGATTCACCTTCGCTTCGCTGCTGCGAACGTGGACCCCGAGGAGTTCGAGTGCCCGTTCGACCTCGACCTCGAGCGTGACGGCCTCACCCGTCACGTGACGTTCTCCACCGGACCCCGGGTGTGCCCCGGGGCGAACCTGTCACGCGTGGAGCAACAGGTGGCCTGGGGTGTGTTGCTCGATCGTCTCGGATCGCTCGAGTACGGCGACAACAACGACTGGATGCACCAGCCGGGCATCATGCTCGGCACGCTGAAGCTCCACCTGCGCTTCAGCAAGGCCACGGCGTAGCCGGGACGACGGCAGGCGAGGGCGGGGTCGGCGTCGGCGCCGGAACCCCGTCACACCCCTTTCGTACACTTCAGTTCGGCATGAAGAGCGGCCCCAGCCCGGGGTCCAGCAACCGGGGACGGACAACCCACGGTGCTTCCACAGCAGTGGCATGCGGCCCGAGACAGGAGCAAACAAACCATGGCCACCACCCACACCTTCCGCGGCACCGACTACCGCTGGCGCCTCGCCCGCGAACACGTCGACGAAGTGCTGCACTACAGCCACTGGATCCCCAACACCCGGGGCTTCACCCGTGAGTTCTTCGACGAGCACTACCCCGGGGAGAACCTGAGCGGATTCCTTGCGGTCTTCAGGGCCTCCGACATCCTCCTGGATGACGGCCTCGGATCAGAACTGGTCGGCCGCTGCCACTGGAAGGTGCGGTACGTGTACTTCACCGACGCGAACTCGTGGGCGGTCGAGTGGGACGACACCATCACCGAGGACGACGGCAACTATTTCTACACGGGGTGCCGCACGGACCACAGCCCGGGTCGGGGTTCGTTCACCGGATCGTTCGCCGACGTGATTGACGATCCCGAGGCGCTCACCGACCGCGTCATGGAGATGCTCGAACAGGTCTTCGGCCGCACCTGACGGGTCGACGGGCCGCTCAGGTGCGCAGTCGACGCTCCAGCCCCGGCAGGTCGTCCAGTAGCCTGGCCGTGGCCCCGCTGAGCGGTGCGCTGTAGAAGTCCGGCGGCGGCGGATGCGCGGCTCGGTCGGCCAGCGTGGAGAACCACGCCGCGACACCGCCGGCATCAGCGGTGACGGTGCCGATCTGTGCCAGCTCGTCGACGCCGAAGTTCAGCCCCCGCGAGCCGGCGTACTCGGCAAGGTCGGGGATGTACAGACAGATCGGCCGGCCGGTCACCAGGTAATCGACCGACACGCTCGAGAAGTCCGAGATCAGCCCGGCGCTCTGCGAGAGCAGGCCGTGCAGTGTGGTGGCGTTCCGGCTGAGCACGAGGTCATCGATCATGTCGACGCCCTCGAGCGACGCCCACACACCGAGGTCGGCCCTGTCGGCCATCGGGTGCGGCTTGAGCACGATGCGATACCCAGAGGCGGCCGCTGCGGCTGCGATCCGGCGGGCGGCGGCCGCGGAGGCAAAGCGGAGGTCGCCGTCCGTCCGCAGTTCGCCCTGCACGGATCGACGGAACGTGGGGAGGTACACCACAAAGGGTGCCCCACCGGTGATCCGGTGCGCCGCCTCGCGATCCCGCGGGTCGTCGCCCACGAGGATGTCGTTTCGCGGCAGGCCCAGCACGAGGACTCCCTTGCGTGGCATGCCGAACGACTCGGCGAGCAGGTCGGCGAACCGTTCCGAGGTGGCGATCGTGACGTCGGCCTCGACCCCGGGCTGTGCGATCGCAAGACCCAGTTTCTTCACCGGCATCCCGTGCCACAGGTTGATGGACAGCCGATTGCGCACACCGCCTCGTGCGATGTACGAGCCGTGGGTGTGGAACACGTACCGGGCCCGCAGCGAGCACCAGAAACCGCCCGCCGAGCGGCGGCGGCGGACGACTACCGCAGGGTCCAACCAGTCGGGCGCCGCACCGTCGTGGGAACGGGCGACGAGCACCACCACCTTCAGCCCTCGTTCGAGCAACCCGGGGACAACGGCTCGTGTGGAGTCATCGAAATCGGGGAAGGCCCCGATGACGGCAAGGCGCTGGTCGTGCGGGACCACGCGTTCGAGGAGCCGGAACGCCGGCGCCAGGACACCGACGCTGCGGACCCCGGCACGCTTCACCCTCTGCCCAGCGGCACCACTCACGACGGGGGTCACTCCCCGAAGGGACGCAGCACCTCGGCGACGCTCTTGAGCATCCCGAGCACACGGTCGATCTCATCGGAACTGATCAGGTGCACGGCGTCCCGGAGCATCGTCGACGAGATACCCGACGTCCTCGGCAGGTACATCACCTCGCACACGTCGCCGAGTTCGTCGAACTTCCCCACCCAGTCGTCGCCCATGACGAAGAGATCGATGCCGTTCTCGACGATGTCGCGGCGCTTCTGATCCCACGATTCCTCGGGGATGACCCTGCTGACCATCCGCAGCGCAGCGACCAATTCCGAGCGGTGCTCGAAACTGGTCATGGAACGCTTGCCCTTGATCTCGTTGAAGCCATCGGTGGACACCCCCACCACCACCTCGTCGGCAAGGTCGGCAATCCGGCGGAGGAGGTTGAGGTGCCCGTAGTGCAAGAGGTCGAAGGTTCCGTAGGTGATCGCCCGGCGGAACCGTCGTTCGCCTTGGTTGCTCATGTCGCCGCCCCCACGTTTCCCAACGTACCCGACGTGAACCGAATCACGACCCGACCGCGTCGCTGGCGCTGTTCGCCGAGCGACCACTCGAGCGGCCGATCGACCGACAGTAGTGTTCGGGAGGTGCCGCTTCGCCGTCTCCGCTCCGCGATCTCCCGGCGATTGCGTGCTCCGGCTACGGCGACCGTCGTGCGCACGACGTGGCAGGTGGCGCCCAGCGGCTCGCTCGGGTCGTGGACCGACCGAACCGCTGTTGTCGCGGGGGCTGCAGGGCTTCTCGGGCGCGAGCTGGTGGGTGCCCTCGTCGCCAATGGCGCACAGGTTCATGCTCTCGACATCAACGGAGCGGCTCTCGAGGAGCTCTCTCGCCTCCACCGAGGACGGGTCCAGTGCCACGTGGTCGATCTCACCGACCCTCGCGCCGTCGGTGCGGTGGTGAACACACTCGCTGCCCAGGTGTCAGCGCTGGACGCTCTCATCCACTGCGAAGGGATGAACGACTATCCGACGGCGGACGAAGCGATCGGGTCCGACCAATGGCATCGGATCCTCGGCATCAACCTCGTGGCCCCCGCGACGCTCACCGACGCCCTCGTTCCGCTGCTCGGCCGGGTGCCTGGCTCAGGCGTCGTCATGGTCACGTCGATCAATGGACGCGCAACGTCCATCTGGCTGCACTATGCAGCGGCCAAGGCCGGACTCACAAAGTTGACCAAAGACCTCGCGGCACGACTCGCCCCCCGGGGAATCCGGGTGAACGCCGTCGCGCCCGGCTGGTTCACCCCGCCGAATCCCGACGGAACGGCACCTCGCAGTGCGGGGATCGCTCTCACGCAGTCGGCGCTTCCCGTCGAGGCCGTCGCGCACGCTGTGCTGTTCCTCGCCCATCCGCTGCTGTCGCCGTGCACCACCGGCCAGGAGCTCGCCGTTGACGGCGGCACCGAGATCGCCTCGAACACCGTGCGCTGACGTTCCGTGGAACGCGCTGAGGCCGCCACGACCGAGGGGTAACGCACAACACCGTGCCTGAGGTGGGACTCGAACCCACACGTCCTTTCGAACAAGGGATTTTGAGTCCCCCGCGTCTGCCGTTCCGCCACTCAGGCCAGTGACCGGCTTCCGAGCGTACCGAGGTGTGAGCGACGCAGGAACACCACGCTCGTCTCCGGATCGTCTGCCTCGAAGGAGAGCTCGTCGATGCCCTCACGGATCATCAGGGGCCCGAGGCTCTGCACCCGCTGTGCTGCCACTCCGTGCAGTGTGAGCAGCAGGACATCCCCGCCGGGACCGGTCAGGACCTGAAGGGTCGCCGCGCCATCGCGGTTCGGCGGCACAAACGCACGGAGCACCTCCACCAGTCTCGGCGATACCGGAGCACGTTCGCCCGAATCCCGCAGCGTCAGGACACGGACCGGGATCCCCAGCGCAGATGCCTCCATCACCAGTCGATGGGCTGTGAGGGCAAGGCCTCCGCACTGATTGGGGTCCGTCTGGACCGCTGATCGGATGATGGCATCGAGGCAGCGCAACCGTGTCGTCTGGTCGTCATCCAGGGTGTGCCCGCCGGCAACGAGGTTCAGGAGGGCCGTCGCCTCGCCGACGGCATCCTGCAGGGCCAGTGATGCCTCAAGGGCGGTCGAGGCTGATGCCGACTCGGCAGCCTGCTGCCGACCACGCCGAAGTCGCCGCTCGGCCGCATGCGCTGACCGGCGAAGGCTCCACGTGATCAGCACGAAGAACAGGACAGGTAGTGCGGCAGCGCGGAACGAGGCGCCGGTCGTCCCCGAGCAGCCCGAGGACATCGACCGGGACACGATCGCCACGACCGACACCCACACCAGACCGAGCGACCACCATCGACGCTGCGCCGACCAGACCAGTGCCGAACAGAGCGCGAAACCACTCAGCGTTGCGATCACCACTGCGACATCGGTCCATGAACACTCCCGCGTCGATCTCATTGCGCACCACGCGGCCACCGATGCAGCGATCGTCGCCCCGACGAGCGCCCGTGGCGTCGCAGCGCGCCGATACGTGCCGACGAGGCCGATGCCAGTCGCAACCACCAAGGCCACCAGGCTCGTCGCCGCGAGGAGTCCCGGATTGCCGATCAAGAGCACGACAGGAAACGCCGTTCCGCCGACGGCATTGCCCACCATCACCGACGAGAGCACCACGCGACCTGCATCGCCGACACCTACGTCTGCGGTTGCCGCCTCGTCGTCGTGAGGGATCCAGAACTGCGCACCGCCCGGCGCCGAACGGGCCCAACCGCCCACGGCTTCGAGGGAGCCCTCAATAACGACGGAGCGGCCGATGCCCGCCTCGGATGCCTCTGCGTGAGCATCCGACGCGTAACGCACGTCCACCAGGCAGCCGCCCTGTCCAAGGCGCAACGTGACCTCAAGATTCGATGCACCGGCGTGGCGCTTCGCGTTGCGCACCACTTCCCGGAACGCCGAGGTGAACGCTGCTCCCCTGCGAGGGTCGAGCGGGAGCTCACTCCCGCTGACGCCTGCAACGACGCCCTCGACGATCGATACCTGACGAATGATCTCACCCACGCTCGTCGACAGCACCGACGGGGGCGAGGGAGACCACCTCGCACCGAGCTGGGCGTTCAGTTGCTCCCGGTCCAGTACCGAGTTGCCAAGCACGCATCTGATGTCGTTGAGCACGGTCTCGTGCGTTCGCACCGCCATCTGACGCCACGCGCTCACTCGCTCCTGTGCCCGAACCGCAGCGAGTCGAGAGGACTCCAGGTCGGCCGACACGCGATCACGCGCAGCAGCCGACTCCAGCTCACCCGCCCACGCACGCCAGAGGAACCACCCGGACACAGCGAACTGCACAACGGACAGCCAACGAGCATTGAAGGTAGTTCCTGCCAACTCGACTGGGCTCACGACGGTTCGCAGGACTACGGCCTGGAGCGTGACGGGCAGCACCAGCCACAGGAGCCCAACCCGACGGGACAGCGACACCACACCGAAGTACCCGATGAGAAACACCACGGTTGAGGTATCGGCGCGCCATTGCTCCTCGAGCACACTCGATGCAACGATCACCGCGCCAGCCATCCCGATGATGCCGAACCACGGCTGCGGATTTCGCAAGAGTGCACCCGTGACAACCAGCGTGACCGACGCACCCAAGAGCAGATACCCGACGATCGACGGCTCGACGCGCCCACTCAGGAGCAGGGCCGCCTGGATGAGCACCACCGCCACCGACACCAGGCGAATCGTCTGAGTTCGTGCGCTCTGGATGGCGAGTCCCTCGAAGCCGAGATCGCCCTCAGGGAATGAGACCATCTTGCCGAGCCCGTCTGTAGAGGTCGGTCTTGGTGGGCGCCGGTGTACCTGCGCGGAGATACTTGTTACGCACCCGACGGATGTACTCGCTCGCTGTCGCAGGCTTCACGCCCATGCGTCGCGCAACGGACTCGATTTTCATTCCCGACGCATAGAGCATCATGGCTGTCCGTTCCCGCTCCGACAGCGATACTGCGCCACTGCAATCGTTGTAGAGAACCGCAGCCACATCTCGGGACATGAACGCCTCACCGGCGAGTGTCGACCGAACAGCTGCGACGAACTCCTCGCCGGACGCCTGCTTCGAGACGAACCCGAGCGCCCCCGCCCGCAGCGAAGAAGCCACGGTCGTGGAGTCAGCAAGGGCACTGACAATCAGTACGGACACACCCGCCTCGGCAAGGTCCGATGTATTCAGTACGGGTGACCTCCCGTCACCGAGGTCAAGGTCGAGAATGGCGCAATCGACCGATTCGTCTCCGAGACGCTGCAACGCTTCAGCGAGACTGGGGCCCGAATACAGCACGTCGATGGGCCCAAAGGCCTCACCGAGTCTCATGTTGAGGGCGTCACGGACCAACGGGTGATCCTCGATGATCAAGAAACGACGGCGCAAGTTCGTCGTTCCTCCCGCTCGTGCTGTCCGGGTTGCAGCAGCACTCCCCGGTGATGGTGTCGGCAGCATGTTGCCGACACCATCACCGGGGAGCATCCCGTTGTTTCGTTGATCTGCGGGCTCACCGCGTCCGGAGCCGGAGCCGCAGTCGGAGCCGACGACGACCGAGCACCACGAGCAGCAGACCAAACAGGGTCAGGAAGGCCGCCGTACGGTTGATCGCCCCGGTACTCGACCCGGTCGGCGGCAGGTCCGGATTGACGAATCCAGCGTCGATCGTCCTGTTGACGAAGAGCGCGCGGGTCGCAGCGTCCGAATCGGCCGTCGTGTCGCCAGCCGCCCTGGGAGCGATCGAGAAGACCTCCGTCCAGCCCGTGGTGGCGTTCGGGTTCGAGTCCTTCGAGGTATTGCCCCGGCGTGTGGTGAACCACACGCCCCACGGCGGGAGGAACCGAACCTTGTAGTCACCGGGCAGGAGATTGTCGAACAGGTAACGCCCGTTCGAATCGCTCACGATCTCGGGAACCGTGTTCCCGTCGGCATCGACCGCCGGCAGACCGTCGGCCGAGTACAACTGCACCCGGACCCCGGGCGCCTTGGGCTCGCGGGCGTCCTGCTGGCCGTTGGTGTTGGTGTCGTACCAGGTGTAGTCGCCCACTGCCACGACCGGCACCACACCGGCGTCGATCGTTCGATTGATCCGGGCCGCCGAGATGGCGGGGTTGGTGTTGTCAGTGACGCCTTCGCAGGGAGCGCACAGCTCGAACGACGTCGTCCAGCCGCCCGCATCCGGGTTCGAGTCCATCGTGCGGTCCAACCCGACATTTGCCGGCGTGAACACGTACCCGCTGGGCGGGATGAACTTCACGGTGTAGTTGCCCGGAAGGAGCTTGTCGAAGGCGTAGAAGCCGTTGGCGTCGGTGGTCTCGGGCGCCACGGCATTGCCCTCGTCGTCGAGCACCTCGTTGCCCTGTCCGTCGTACAGCTGCACGATAGTTCCGGGCAACGGAACCTCACCCACGTCCTGGACCCCATTGCGGTTGGCATCCACCCACACGTAGTCGCCGATCGCGAGGCGCGGCACCACCCCAGCGTCGACCGTCGGGTTGATGAAGTCCCCGATGAGGTCAGCCGGTGCCACAACGGTGTCACCGCCTGCGGCTGCCCCCACCGTGAAGACCGGTGTCACACCTGTCGTCGGATCAGGATTCGAATCGTTGTCCGAGGCGGACAACGGCGCCGAGTCCTGGGTGAACAGGTACCCGTTGGGCAGGGTGAACTTCACCGTGTACTGACCGGGAGGAATGTTGTCGAAGAGGTAGTAGCCGTTGGCATCCGTGGTCGTGGGCAGCACCAACGTGCCGTCGGTGTGGGTGACGGTGTTGCCATCCACGTCGAGCAACTGCACACCCACATTCGCGAGCGGCAGTTCGTCGGCCTCCTGGAGCCCGTTCCGGTTGGCGTCCTGCCACACGTAGTCGCCCACCGCGACCTTCGGGCCGATGATGCCCGCGTCGATCGTGGGGTTCCAGTAGAGCGCTCGGATGGACGGGTCGCTATTGGCCACCATATTCGGGCACGGTGCACACAGATCGAACTGCGGCGACTCGCCCGTTGCGGTGTTGGCGTCGGAGTCCTTGCTCACATCCGATCCAGCCGTCGGGGTGGTGAAGGTGTATCCCGCCGGTGGCAGGAACTTCACCGAGTAGGTTCCCGGTGCCAGATTGTCGAACAGGTAGAAACCGTGGTCGTCGGTGTACACCGTCGGCAGGAGTGCTCCCGCCGAGTCGACGGCCGGGTCGCCGTTACTGTCGAGCAACTGAACCCCAACACCGGCGACACCGCGCTCGTTGCTGTCCTGGATCCCGTCCTCATCGGTGTCGACCCACACGTAGTTCCCCACGGCGAACACCGGAACGAGCCCGGCATCAATGGTGGGGTTCACATACACCGCATCGGTGTCCGGATCGAGATCGTCCTCGGTACCCACACAGTCCGGGCAGACCGAGAAAGCCGGGGTGATGCCGGTGCTGGTGTCCGGGTTCGAGTCCACGGCCTTGTTGCTGCCGACGAGCTGCTTGGTGAATCCATAGCCAGTGGGCGGAGTGAACTTCACCCGGTACGTGCCGCCGGGAAGGTTGTCGAAGAAGTAGTAGCCGTCGGCACCGGTCACCACCGGGGCAACCGGGTCACCGTTGGCATCCACTGCGGGCGTGCCATCCGGGTTGAGCAGTTCCACCGTGGCGCCCGAAACCGGGTCCTCGCCGAGCGTCTGCTTGCCGTCCTCGTTCTCGTCGAACCAGACGTAGTCGCCCACTGCAACCACCGGCACCACACCGGCGTCGATCGTCGGGTTGATGAAGTCACCGTTGATCGTCGGGACCGAGTTGGCAACCATGTCACCCGAAGTGTTTGGCTCCAGGTGGAACACCGGAGTGAGACCGCTCAGATCGGGGTTCGAATCGTTCGATGCGATGCCGTCGCTGACCTGCTGTCGGGTGAATGCATATCCCGGGGGCAGACTGAAGCGAATCGTGTAGTCACCTGCCGGCAAGTTGTCGAAGACGTACTTACCCGCTCCGTCGGTGTACACCGGATCGACCGGCGTTCCATCGAGGTGGTACACAGGATTGCCGTTCTTGTCCAGCAGCGTTACCTGAACACCGTCGAGCGGCTGCTCACCGTTGTCCTGGATACCGTTTGCGTTGCGGTCGATCCAGACGTAGTTGCCTACGGCCAGAGGCGGACCGACAAGACCAGCGTCGATCGTGGGATTCACGTACGCAGCCTTCGTGCCTGCATCCACATCGGGCACCATGTCGGTGCAGATCGGGCACAGCGTGAACACCGGGGTTTCCCCGAGGTCCCCACCGGCAGCAAACGCATTCGAGTCGACCGCAGAGTCGCTCCCCGCCTGTTTGGTGGTGAAGCTGTACCCCGAGGCCGGGGTGAACTTCACGTAGTACGAACCTG
>JAULYZ010000076.1:0-6642 GCA_032117595.1 Acidimicrobiia bacterium
AGTCGCCGACTGCGCAGCGGCGCTGAAGGCGATGGTCGCTGCTGGCGCAACGCCGATCGACAAGGAACCCCGACCGGGCAGCCGCGGGACCACGGTGGCGTTCATCCACCCCAAGGGCAGTTACGGAACGCTCATCGAGCTCGTTCAGGAGTAGTGCCGCACCGCATCAGAGGATGCGGCACACGAGGCCCTTCAGGTAGGCGCTCTCCGGGAACGACAACAGGGTCGGGTGATCGGTGGCCTGCGAGAGGCGTGAGACCAGTTGCGCATCGCGCTGTGCGTCGACTGCGGCGTCGGCAACGATCTTTTGGTGCAGGTCTGCGCCCAGCAACCCGCTGCACGAGAACGTGATGAGCGTTCCGCCGGGCGCCAGCAGTCGCATGCCGAGCCAGTTGAGGTCCTTGTAGGCCCGAGCGCCGCGGTCGAGGTGCTGCCGTGAATGCACGAGCTTGGGCGGATCGAGGATCACCAGGTCGAACTGCGCTCCGCTGTCCCGCAGACGGCGCAGCTCGGTGAACGCGTCGGCTTCCCGTACGCCTGCCTCGGGACAGCCATTGAGGCGGAGATGTTCCTTGGCGATGTCGAGTGCGGGGCCCGACGAGTCCACCGTGGTCACGCTGCGCGCGCCGCCCTTCCATGCGGCAACGCTGAAGGCGCCGGTGTAGGCAAAGACGTTCAGCACCCGCAGGCCACTGCTGAGTCTGCGCACTGCGTGTCGCGCCTCCCGCTGGTCGAGGTAGAAGCCCGTCTTGTGCCCGTGCTGCACGTCGACGAGGAACTGCATGGTGTCCTCGTGAACCGGTATCCGAGGGAGCGGGTCGGGTCCACGCAGTGTGCCGCGTTGCGGGCCGAGACCTTCCTTCGCTCGCACGTCGACGTCGCTGCGCTCGTACACGCAGCGGATGCCGGGGATGGCGGCACACGCATCGGCGATCTCGTTCCGCCAGAGGTCGGCCCCGGCGGTGGTGAGTTCGAGCACGGCGGTGTCGTCGTACCGATCGATGATCACCCCGGGGAGCAGATCGCTCTCGGCAAAGACGATGCGTGCTGCGTTCGTGTCCTGCCACAGTGGCGAGCGCGTTGCAGCGGCAGCGTGAATGCGCTGTGCGAGGAAGGCCCCGTCGATCCGGTCGTCCTCCTCGAACGACCAGGCACGCACACGGATCTGCGACGTCGGCGAGAACGCACCCCACGCGAGGAAGGAGCGATCGGCAGAGACCACCCGAACGGTCGCGCCGGCCCCTGCATCTCGCGGTTCCTGCGCAATGGCGCCGCTGAACACCCACGGATGACGCTGACGCAGCGTTCGTTCCTTGCCGGGTCTGAGGGTGACGGTGTGCGGTCGGTTCATGGTGGTGAGTGCGTTTCGGCGGGGCCCATACTGACATTCCGCATGAGCCACAGCGACCGGAGACCGAACCAGCGCGCAAGTCGAGCCGCCGACCTGCCGACGAAGGTGTGTGCCACGTGCGGTCGCACGATGCAATGGCGCAAGGCCTGGGCCCGCAACTGGGAGTCGGTGCGCTACTGCTCCGATGCGTGCAGGAGCCGACGGCCCGGGCCCGCCGGGGAGCAGTTGGAGGGCGTCATCATGACGATGCTCGGTACCCGCGCCGTCGGCGCGTCGATCTGCCCGAGCGAGGTGGCGCGGGCCGTGGCCCCCGAGGACTGGCGTTCCTTGATGGAGCCGGTGCGTCAGGCGGCACGACGCCTTGTCGCAAGGGGCGAGGTGGAGATCACCCAGTCGGGACGGGTGATCGACCCATCGACTGCGCGTGGTCCGATACGGATCCGTCGTCGCGACGGAGGCGGTGGACCGGCTGTCAACTAGGTTCGCTGCACTGCGTGCCGCGCCGTCATGACCTTGACCGGCGGGCGCCGTCATCGAGGGAGAGACATGCCCAGGACTGCGACCTTGAGAACTGCTGCAGTCGTGATGGTGAGCGCGCTCATTGCTGCGGCGTGCAGTGGCGGTTCCTCCGACGGCGGGGACGATGCCACCTCCACCACGGTCGACACCGCAGGCACCGTCGATGTTGATCTCACTGCGCTCCCGGCCGACGGCACACCGGCCGACACTGCCACGAGGGCGTTCGACCAGAAGTTTCTCGATCTGCTCTGGGAGGGAACCGGCGCGGGCAAGGAACTCGCGACCTCGGCGCGCGAGGCGCTCTTCGCGGCCTACAGCGCAGTGAATACCGAGGCGAAGGCGGCTGCCTCGACACCGCAGGGTGGCCCGAGTCGCCCGACTCACGTGCCGACGGTGCGCCAGAGCGATGCGGCGGGCGGGTTCTCCGGGTTTCTCGAGCAGCTCGGTTCCAACTTCAGCCGGTTCGAGCAGCAACTCAAGTCCGGAACGTCCGGGTCCCAGTCGGCGACATTCGACAAGACCATCGAGGTGCCCGGCAAGGACGGCGGCAGGGACGTCGCGGACGTCGCGCTCACCGTCACCTACTCGCTGGTCGGTTCCAAGGCAACCGTTCGCGGAACGCTGAAGGGAGAGCTTCGTTCGCTCGGGAAGTCCGGCGAGACGCGAGCAACTTTTGCAGTCGAGCTCCGGGCCGAGGCGTCGGTCACGCTGTGCCCCGACCTCGACGGCATGGCCCGGGTCGAGGGAACCTTCACGGGCTCGGGGAACTTCGGCGGCAACGGGCTGCGTGGCACGGTGGAGTTGTCGTCGTCGGGAACCGTGGGCGACGACGCCTATCTCTCGGGCGTGGAGTGGCGCAGCCGAGGCCGACTCGAGTACCTCGGTTCGACCCCGGAGTTCGTGGAGATCGGAATGACGGGCTCCAGCAGGATCTCGAACGGGACGGTGGAGAGTTTCGGGAAGTCGCCATCGGTAGGCGTCACGGACTCGGACTTCGCCGGGGCAGCACTCCTCGGGGAGACCGATCGAGTAGTCCTTGCGCAGTACGTGGCAACAGAGTTGCTCGGCAGCATTGCGCTCAACTTCGCCCAGTCGATGTGGCGTGATGGTTTCTGCCTCGAGATCCGCACCACTGAGGAGTCGGGCACGGTGGATCCCGGCGAGACGGTGCAGTTCACGGCAACGGTCTGGCACAAGTTCGATGCACGCGAGGAGGACCATCCCATCAGGGGTTTCCTGCGCGGCGAGAAAGAGCTCACCCCCAAGGACGAACCGCAGGATCCCCCGGTGCTGTTCCGCTATCTCGCCCCCGAGACATCCGGCGGCAAGCACTCGGCGAACCTCTCGTCGGTATCGCGACGCGGGATTGCGTACAAACAACTCGACTTCGAGGTGGGTAAGCCGGGGTACCGGCTCGAGGCAGCTGACTATGCGCGCGGCTACGTCAACCCCAAGGGTGGTACCTGCGACCTCGCAAAGCCCTGGAGTATGTCGCTCGACATCGAGGGTGGGTTTCTGCAACTTGCCTTCGCCATGACACCGGGTGGCGCCGATGGTCTCACCGGGTCAGTGCGCGTGACCGCCTCGGCGGTGGACAGCGACTTCAAGGCCGTCGCCAATTCGCAGTACCGGATCCTCCCGGTACCCGAGGACCTCGGCGCGCCCGACGGCGCACAGTTCTTCGAGTGGGGACCGGCACCGCTCGTGCCGTTGGTGCCCGGTGGAATGCCACTCACGATTCCGGCACTGAAGTATCTGCTCGTACCGGACAACACACCGTGTTCATGATCGAACGCATCCCCACGACAGAAAGGCGGTGACGCCACTCCGATGAAGGTCCATCTGGTCGACGGCACCTACGAGTTGTTCCGCCAGCACTTCGGGCAGTCGTCGTTCCGCGGCGGTTCACCTGCTCCCGGTGCCGCAACGGTGGGAGTCCTCAGTTCAACCGTTGTGCTCCTCGCATCCGGTGTCACGCACATCGGGGTCGCCACCGACCACGTGGTGGAGAGCTTCCGCAACGACTTGTACGACGGCTACAAGACCGGTGAGGGTCTCGACGAGGAGATCCTCGTGCAGTTCCCGCTGGTCGAGGAGGGCCTGCGCGCGCTCGGCGTGGTGCTCTGGCCGATGGTGGAGTACGAGGCCGACGACGCACTCGCCTCTGCGGCGGCGGTCGCCGAGGCCGATCCACGCGTGGAGGAAGTCCAGATCCTCACCCCCGACAAGGATCTCGGGCAGTGCGTTCGGGGAACGCGCGTGGTGCAGTACGACCGCCGCAAGAAAGAGGTCGTCGACGAGGCCGCAGTCATCGCCAAGTTCGGCGTGCGGCCGGAGTCGATCCCTGATTACCTCGCCCTCGTCGGCGACACCGCCGATGGCTTCCCCGGTCTGTCGGGCTGGGGTGCCAAGTCGGCGGCGGCGGTGCTCGCCCGATACGGGCATCTCGAGCAGATCCCGCCCGAGGCCGGCGACTGGGACATCCCCGGCGGCGTTCGTGGAGCGACGAAACTCGCCGCCACCCTGCGGGAGCAGTGGGATCTTGCCGTGCTGTTCCGTCGCCTCGCCACCACCGTCACCACCGTGCCGGTCGGCGCGGTGGACGACTGGCGCTGGGAGGGCCCGACCGATGCCTTCGCCGACTTCGCGGCCCGCATGGATGCGCCCGAACTCATCACCAAGGCCCAGCGCGCAGCGACCCGACGACTGCGGTGACGGCCAGGTGGTCTGCGGCACACCCCGGCGACTGCTGAAGGCTGCTGGCTCCCGCCCCTGACCTGGTTCACAGTGCCGACGTTGCACAGGACCCAACCGTCACCGCACTCGCCGGGTCGACCGGTCCGTGTGGTGGGGTGAGCGTACCGCTCCGCTACCGTGTCGGCACCCCGCCCTCAGGTCATCGCGGTGCGTTCGTACCAATGCGATGAGCAGAAATCGGGCGAGGAGGGGTGCGAGAGCGGCCGAATCGGCACGCTTGGAAAGCGTGTGAGGAGCAATCCTCCGTGGGTTCGAATCCCACCCCCTCCGCGGATGAACCATGAACTGACCGACGACGACGCCATGGCCGCAGCGCTGGATCAGGCGCGTGCCGCCGGCGTCCGCGGCGAGGTGCCCGTCGGTGCCGTCGTGGTGCACGAGGGGCGCATCATTGCGAGTCGCGGAAATGAGCGCGAGGCGCACCATGACCCCACAGCGCACGCCGAGGTACTTGCGCTGCGTGATGCCGCAAGTGCTCTTGGCCGCTGGCGCCTCGACGACTGCACGCTTGTCGTCACCCTCGAACCGTGCCTCATGTGCGCCGGTGCGCTGCTCAACGCCCGCGTGGGGCGCCTCGTGTACGGAGCGGCCGATCTCAAGGCCGGCGCCACTGCGAGCCTCTACAACGTGTGCTCGGACCCGCGGCTCAACCACAATCCGCCGGTTCGTCACGGCCTGCGGGCCGACGAGAGCGCACAGCTGCTCGCCGATTTCTTCGCCGAGCGTCGATAGCCGGGGCGGCCTCTGCGGCCGGTGGCGTGCTCGGCGTGGCGGCCCCGGCCGGGCCGACGACGCCGCTCGCTAGGATTGCCGACGGAAGGATGCCCGAGTGGCCGAAGGGACACGCCTCGAAAGCGTGCGAGGTTCTTGCCTCCGTGGGTTCAAATCCCACTCCTTCCGCCAGGGCTGTGACGGCCGGGTCGGAAGGTTCTGATCCGGCCGGCCGCCCCCGGACCCCCGGGACATCGGTACCGACCGGGAAAAAACCACCGAAAGTGCTCAGTCGAGCATTGTCCGCGGTCTCCGAATGCGGGAAACTGGGGTCGATCCCCGAGATGACGAGCACCGACCTGCCCAGCCTCGAGGACCGCACCGATGCGGTCCGTCGCGCCCAATCCCGACGGGCGCCGCGCTGGCATGTGGTGTACAGCCTCTTGGCCTTGTTCGACGTGCTCGTGGTGGGTGTGGGCCTGTTCTATGTCCACAACATCGTCTCGAACTACCGCGAGTCCGTCTCCGAGAACCGCGAGTGGGACAACCGGGTCAACGACGTCACGGTGCTCGAGGAGACCGCAGCGCGCCTCAGCACTGCCGCCACCGAGATCTTCCTCACCCCCGACCGCAGCGCCGTCCTTGCCCGGCTCGACGTGGCGGACGCCAACTTCGACGTGCGCAGCCGGGCACTCCTCACCGACATCGGCACCCTTGACGACCGAGCACGTCCCAAGATCGAGCAGGACGTCACCGCTGCCCGCACCGCCGCCGCGGCCCTTGCCGATTCGGCCACCGATGTCGTCGAGGCAGTCGTCGTCGGCGACACCGTTGCCACCCGGGAGGCACTCGGGGAGAGCAATCGACAGGAGCGGCTGCTCAACGATGCGCTGTCGGTGCTCAGACGCGACATGCGCGAGGTACAGGACCGCGTGTACGACGGACAGGACGGCCGGTTCGACGGACTCCGACGACTCGAGTACCTGATCGCCGGATTCGTGCTCGTGATGGTGCTCGGCGCAACGGTCTACGGGAGCCGCCTGCGCAAGGAGTTCGAGCGGCGCACACTCGAGAACGAGGATCACCTCCGCGAACTCGAGGCCACGTACAGCGAGCTCATCGACGCACGCAACGTCCTCGAGGAACGTGTCGCCGCACGGACGCTCGAACTCGCGCAGGCGAACGACGCACTGCGCGCCGAGATGTCGGTCATGCGGCTCGAGCGCGGGTCGGGTTGTGGCAGACCGGAAGCGGACCTCGAAGCGGGTCTGCGCCGGATCGGTGACCACCCATTCCAGACGACC
>JAULYZ010000076.1:6652-46455 GCA_032117595.1 Acidimicrobiia bacterium
GCGCAGGCGAACGACGCACTGCGCGCCGAGGTGGACGAGCGCCGTCGAGCCGAGGCCGATCTGCGCCTGAGCGAGGAGCGATACGCACTCGCTGCCCACAGCGCAAACGACGGTCTCTGGGATTGGGACCTGAGAACTGGACAGTTCTACTCATCGCCGCGGTGGCGGGCCTTGCTCGGTCTCGGTGCCGACGATGTGCGCGGCAGCATCAATGAGTGGATGGACCGCGTGCACCCGGATGATCGTGTGGCACTGCAGATCCGGATCGGGACACACCTCCAGGACCCGGGGCACCCGCTCGAACTCGAGCACCGCGTACTGCACCATGACGGCGAGTATCGATGGATGCTCGTGCGTGCCACAGCCGTGACCGATGATGGTGGCCAGCCCTCCCGGATGGTTGGTTCGCATGCCGATGTCACCGCTCGCAAGAAGGCCGAGCTCCAGCTCATGCATGTGGCCCTGCACGACACACTTACCGGGCTGCCGAACCGTGCGTACTTCATGGATCACCTCGACGCCGTGATGCGTCGTTCGCACACTGCGACGGCCACCCGGTTCGCCGTGGTCTTTATCGACCTCGATCGCTTCAAGGTGGTGAACGACAGTCTTGGTCACTCCGCCGGCGACCAGCTCCTCGTGGAGGTGGCTCGGCGCCTGACGTCGGTGGTCCGACCCGGCGACATGGTTGCCCGTCTCGGCGGCGACGAGTTCACGATCCTGCTCGAGAACCTCGCAGCCGACGACGGGGCCACGACTGTGGCGGACCGCGTGCTGCAATCGCTGGCCGAGCCCGTGATGCTCGAGGGAACCGACGTCCGGGTCGGGGCGAGCGTCGGCATCGCGTACGGGAACCCCTCGTACACCGCGCCCAGCGAGATCCTGCGTGACGCCGACACAGCGATGTACCAGGCGAAGTCCGACGGTCGCGGCCTCTGGCGGATCTTCGAGTCGTCGATGTACGACGCGGCGCTCGATTCCCTCGTCCTCGAGAGCGAGTTGAGCATTGCGGTGGAGCGCCGGCAGTTCGGCCTGCAGTTCCAGCCGGTCGTCGACCTCGGCGACCGGAGCATCGTGGGGCTCGAGGCGCTCGTGCGGTGGAAGCACCCCACTCGCGGCTCCATCAGCCCGTCGTCGTTCATGAACATCGCCGAGGCAACCGGCGACATCGTCCCGATCGGGCGCTGGGTGCTCGAGGAGGCATGCCGTCAACTGTCGCTGTGGCGGCAGTCGCTGGTGAACAGCGCCAACCTCGTCGTCTCTGTCAACGTCTCGCCGCGTGAGCTGTGGCAGATGGATTTCGTGTCGTTCATGAGCGAGCTCGTGAAGCGCTATCGGGTGCTGCCCGGATCCTTGAGGCTCGAGATCAGCGAGACCGCCATCGCCCGCAACCGTGACGAGGCTGCACAGGTCATGCGGAACATTGCCGGTCTCGGGATCGGCATCAACGTCGACGACTACGGCATCACCGAGCTCGATGCTGAGCTGCTCCGCTCGCTCCCGGTCGACGCGGTGAAGCTCGACCGGAGTCGTCTGGTCAACCTCGCGCACGAGGGGCCCGAGCACGAGAATCTCGTGCGTGTCGTGGAGCTCGCCCGCCAGATGCGGGTGGCTGTCATCGCCGAGGGCGTGGAGAACTCACTGCAGGAGCAAGTGCTGGCTGCGTCGGGCTGTGCGTACGGGCAGGGCTACCTGTACTACGCGCCGATCGAGGCCGATGAGGTGGCCGGTGTCGTGGCCACCTCGCCTCAGCGGACGAACACCACCGGATAACGGCCGAAGTACGGCCGGGTGGTGGAGGCATCCATCTCTGGGGCGTCGTTCGGATCGGGACGGCAGCCGTGGTCGAACATGGTCTGCACCGCCACCGGCACGAGGCCGAACAGGTGTGAGTCGAGGACGTCACTGTCCATGAAGCGCAGGCCTGCCGCGAGGTCCTGACCGATGCACGCGTGCATTCCCTGACCGAAGCTGAGCCCCCACGGTGCAACCTCGGGGGGAAGCGGACGGGTGGGGTTGAAGTCCTCGGCATCGGCACCGAAGAGCTCGGGGTCGCGGTTGATCACCGTGAGGTCGAGGATGACTCGGTCGCCCTTGGCAAAGGTCCGCCCGTTGGAGAGCGTGATGTCGTCGAGTGCCCAGCGCATGCCGGTGGGGCTCGACGGCTGCAGGCGGATGGTCTCGTGCGTACAGCGCTGCACGAACAAGCGGTCCTCGGTGACGCGTCGAGCATCTTCCGGGTGCGCTGCAATCCACTGGAAGATGTTGTGCATCACACGGTTGAAGGCAGTTGCGCTCGTGTGTGCGCCGGCGAGCAGGTAGAAGGCGATCTCGCGCCGCAGGCTCTCGTGTGACATCGGGATCTTGTCCTGGTTCCGCAGCAGCACGGTGAGCACGTCACGCGGGAGGTCGTCCTCAGCGGTCTCACCACGGTTCACGGCATCGATGAGCGCAGTCCGCCGAGCGATCGCCGCGAGCAGGAACTCGGCATCGAAGGCTTCGAGTTTCTCGAGCACCTCGGCGGCCTTGGCGGCCTTGTCGCCGGTGTAGTGGGCGAGCGTCGCGCCCTCGATGAAGGTCTTCAGGTAGTCGTAGAGGCGGAAGCTTTCCTCTGGGGTCCCCTGCGGCCGGTCGACTCCAGCGGTGAGTGCGGCGAGATTCATCATCAGTTGGTGCCCGAACGACACGAGTTCGGTGCGTCCATCGACGAGGTACGGGGCGAGGGTGGTCCGGATGATGTCGGGGAACAGGTCCGATTCGTAGAAGTGGAAGGTGTCGCGCCGGAAGAGCCGGTTCTCGAGTCGGCGCCGGGCGCGGTGTTCGTCGGCGTGGAGGTTCACGATGACGTCCGACATGATCACCTCGCCAGCGTCGTAGAGCGCCTGGCGGAGATCTTTGTGGCGGTAGCACTCCTGTGCTTCCGCGAATGAGGTCACCCGAACGTCCATGTGCGGATGATAGGACCCGAATCCCTTCGGGTCGGCAGCCGCGGCGTGGCATTCAGGCGTCCGCCCCGGCAACATGGGGGCATGAGCGTCGTCAAGATCAATGCCATTCGTGTCCCTGCCGGAATGGGCCCCGAGCTCGAGCGCCGGTTCGCCGAGCGTGCGCGGTCGGTCGAGCAGATGCCCGGTTTCGAGGCATTCGAGTTGCTTCGCCCGACGGCGGGCGAGGAGCGCTATTTCGTCTACACGCGCTGGGACTCCGAGGAGTCGTTCCAGAACTGGGTGAAGAGCCAGGAGTTCCAGCACGGTCACGCCCGTGCCCAGAGCGCCGACGGCAAGCCGGTGGCGCAGGGTGCCGACCTGCTCTCGTTCGAGGTGGTCCAGAGGATTCCTGAGTGAATCCGGCCACGGCGGCTGCAGCAGCCGTCGCTCGCCATCAGGCCGAGGATCTGCTGGCGCGGCTCACCAAGCCGGCCGGTTCGCTCGGTGCACTCGAGGTACTCGCAGTACGGCTCGCCGGGATCGAGCGTCGTTGCCCGCCGGAGCCGTGGCCCGGTGCTGTGGCGGTGTTCGCAGCCGATCACGGGGTGGTGGCGTCCGGTGTGACGCCGTGGCCGCAGGAGGTCACCGCACAGATGGTGGCCAACATCGCACATGGCGGCGCGGCCATCAGCGTGCTCGCACGACAGCACGGTCTTCGCTTGGTGGTGATCGATGTGGGGGTCGCCACTGAGATCGAACCGACCGACGATGTGTGGGTGCACAAGGTTCGCCATGGTTCTGCTGATCTCGCCGTGGGCCCGGCGCTCACACCCGCTGAGGTGGACTCCGCGTTGGTGGTGGGTGTCGACGTTGCGTCCCGCCTCGTGTCATCGGGTGCGCGGTGTCTGCTCGCCGGTGAGATGGGTATCGGCAACACCACACCGGCAGCAGCCGTGATCGCCGCGTTCACGGGTTGCGAGCCCGATGCCTGCGTGGGTCGCGGAACGGGCATCGACGACGTGATGCTTGCTCACAAACGTGCAGTGGTGGGTGGCGCGCTGGCGCGTGTCGGTGCGGATGCATCACCAGTACGGGTGCTCTCCGAGGTGGGCGGGCTCGAGATCGCGGCACTCGCCGGATACATCGTGGGCGGTGCGCGGGCGGGGGTTCCGGTGCTGCTCGACGGTGTGATCACCCTCGCTGCTGCGTGTGCTGCGGAGAAGATGTGGCCGGGAACGATGCAATCGTGCGTGGCGGGTCACCGTTCGGTGGAGCCGGGCGCAAGCGTTGCGCTGGAACACCTCGGTCTCGATCCGCTGATCGACCTCGGTATGCGGCTCGGTGAGGGATCGGGCGCAGCAACGGCGTACCCGTTGTTGGTGTCAGCCGCTCGACTGCTCGGCGAGATGGCAACCTTCGATGGGGCGGGAGTTACCGAGAAGGACTGATAGTGGAACGGGCGAAGAGTTCGAGTGCTGCTTCGGTGGTGCACTCGATCACACCGGCCTCGTTGACCACGGCCTCGAGCCACGCCGGTCGCACCTTGGCCGACACCGCAATGGGTTGTTCGAGGCCGGAATGCTGCACGGCGAGGCGCACGAAGTTGGCTGCGTAGTCGGGCGGCCGGACGTCCTTGGAGAGCTCGAACAGGGCGAACGGATCGGGCGTACCCCGACCGATGTCGTCGGGCACCGTGAGGTTGAGCGAGGTCGGGTCCGGGCCACCGCCGAAGATGCCGGGTCCATCCGCGATGACTGAGCCGCGCACGAGGGCCGGACGTGCGCCTGCGATGAGCAGAGCGATGTACCCGCCCAGCCCGCGTCCAGCGATGGTGCTCGGTCCGAGGTGGGCGAGCGCCGTATCCGCATCGGCCATGAGCACCTCGCACGAGTATCCGCCACCGAGCGGCAGGGTGGATGCACCGTGTCCGGTGAAGTCGAGACCCATCACCGGGCCGACCCATGTCGATGCCCACGCAGGGACGACGTCGGGGGTGCGCTCGCCGAGGCCGTGCAGGAGCAGCAGCGGCGTCCCCGAGCCGTCGCGCAATTCGTGCAGCGCAAGCGACACCCGGTTGTGCTGGAGCATCAACGGTGCAGCGGTCAACGCCCCTCCAGGAGGTTCATCACCAGGTCGAGCACCAACTGAGGCTGCTCGATGTGTACGAAGTGGCCGGCACCCCGGACGAGTTCGATTCGACCGCGCGGCGGCACCCAGCCCACGAGTTCGTCGGGGGTCGTTCCCCAGCCCATCTCCTCGGACTCCGAGACGAGCACCCCGAGGAACGGCACCTCGATGCCGGGAAGCCGCATCTGTGTCCACTCGGGTCGCCACGGACCGAACCCACCGAAACGCATCGACGGATCGAGTTTCCACCGCCAGCCGTCCTCGTCGTGGCGACCGCCGACCGTGACGAGATAGCGGAGCCACTCGACAGCGAGCCGTGGGTTGATGCGCTGCCGGCGCCGCGCGAGGCCGTCGAGTGTGTCGGGCTTGCGCGAGGCAAGCGCCGTGCGGCGGCGGTGGTCGAGCCACGCCTCGATGTCCTTGGCCACCATGGTGGTGCGGTCATGCTCGGCGATGTCGGGAGCGCGCTTCTTGCAGGGGATGCCGTCGAGGTTCACCATGTGCGAGAACCGGTATGGCTGTGCGTCGGCAACCTGGATGATGAGCGAACCGCCCTTGGAGTGTCCGATCACGGGGACCGGAGCAGTGCCCACGTGATCGAGCACCACGAGCGCATCGCGCAGATCGGCATCCCAGCCATAGAGATGGGCGTGATCGCTGTCGCCGTGCCCGCGCTGGTCCCACGCAATGACACGGAACCCCCGAGCGGCGAGCATCGGCGCAAAGACGTCGTAGGTGCCCGCAAAGTCGAAGCCGCCGTGCACGAGGAGCAGGGGTTGGTCGTCCTCTGCACCCCACTCACTCACGGCGATGCCGACACCGTGTGCGTCGAGCCGGTAACAGCGATCGGGACGCCGCGCACCGGGGTACTCCACCCGTTCATCACGATCTGCTCCCGCCGACATCGCGCCGATACTAGGTCCGGGGCCAGAACTAGCCTGCGGTGCGGTGATCACCGGTCCTCCCCGCTCCCGCACGGCGCACCTGTTCTTGTGTGCGCTCACCGGCGCCGCGACCGTGCTGGCGTTGGCCGGCTGTTCGGGTTCCGAGCGTGTTCGTCTGCGTCCGGGAGTCACGCTCTCACCACTGCCGCCGCTCTCGACGATCCCGCCGTCCACAACGGTGGCGGTCTACGCCACCTATGTGGTGCAGGACGGCGACACCTTCGAGATCATCGCCCGTCGCCTCGGCGTACGCGACGACGAACTCGCGCTCTTCAACGGGATCGTGAACCGCGACCGGCTCGAGGTGGGCCAGGTACTCGAGGTTCCTCCCTCGGCCACCACGACCCTGCCGCCCGACTGAGCCACCGGGCGGGTCGTCACGCCCGATGGGCTGTGCTGTTCATGAAGCCCGATGGGCTGTGCTGTTCATGAAGCCCGATGGGCTTCGGCAAGATCCGCGAGGTCGAGCATGATGCGGGCGAGCTCGAAATCCTTCGGCGTGTACACCGCCGCAACACCGGCCGCCATGAGCGGCGCACGGTCTTCCTCGGGGATGATGCCGCCCACCACGATCGGCGCATCGACACCCTGTGCCCGCACGGCGCGCACCACTGCGGGAACAAGATCCATGTGCGAGCCAGAGAGGATCGACAGCCCGATCACGTCGGGGTCCTCGTCCCGTGCCGATGCAGCGATCTGTTCCGGTGTGAGGCGAATGCCGCTGTACACGACCTCCATGCCGGCGTCGCGCGCCGCCACAGCGATCTGCTCGGCACCGTTGGAGTGTCCGTCGAGTCCGGGCTTGGCAACGAGCAACTTGGGCGGGCCACCGGCCATCGAGCGAACACGATCAGCAACCTTGGCGAGCTCGACGGGTCGCCGACCCACCGCAGCGGACACACCCGTTGGTGCGCGGTACTCGCCGAACACCTCGCGCAGCGTGCCGGCCCACTCGCCCGTCGTACCGCCCGCTTGGGCGAGGGCAATGGTGGGCCCCATGATGTTCTCGTCGCCCGCCGCTGCACGCCGCAGCCAGTCGAGCGCCTTCGACACCGCTGCCTGATCTCGGCCCGAGCGCCACGCCGCCACATCGTCGATGGTCTCCTGCTCAACAGCAGGATCCACCTTGAGGATGGCGCCGGCGCCACCGAGCGGTGAGGGCTCGGTCTCGGTGTAGGAGTTCACGCCCACCACCACTTGTTCGCCCGACTCGATGCGCCGTGTGCGCTCGGCCATCGACGACACGAGCCGCCCCTTCAACTCGTCGACTGCCTCGAAGGCGCCACCGAGCGAGAGCACGTCCTCGAGCTCGGCCCACGCAGCATCACGGAGCTCTGCAGTCTTTGCCTCGACCACCTTCGAGCCATCGAGGATGTCGGGGTAGTCGAGGAGGTCGGTCTCGTACGCAAGCACCTGCTGCATGCGCAATGACCACTGTTGATCCCACGGGCGCGGCAGACCGAGAGCCTCGTTCCATGCAGGCAACTGGATCGACCGGGCACGGGCGCGTTCGCTGAGGGTGACCGCGAGCATCTCCAGCAGGATGCGCTGCACGTTGTTCTCGGGCTGTGCCTCGGTGAGCCCGAGCGAATTGACCTGCACGCCATAGCGGAAGCGGCGGGCCTTGTGATCGGTGACGCCGTACCGCTCGAGGCCGATTCGATCCCACAGGTCCGTGAAGGCGCGCATCTTGCACGTCTCCTCCACAAAGCGGATGCCAGCGTTGACGAAGAAGGAGATCGATCCGAAGACCTGCTCGAACTCCTCGGGCTGCACCTGTCCGCTCGCACGCACGGCGTCGAGTACGTCGATGGCTGTGGCGAGTGAGTACGCAATCTCCTGCACCGGGGTGGCTCCCGCCTCCTGCAGGTGGTACGAGCACACGTTCATCGGGTTCCACTTGGGAGCGTTCTTCGCGCACCAGGCGATCATGTCCACGATGAGTCGCTTCGACGGCTCGGGCGGGAAGATGTACGTGCCGCGGCTGAGGTACTCCTTCACGATGTCGTTCTGGGTAGTGCCGCGCAGTTGTGTACTGGGCACTCCCTGGTCCGCGGCGTTGGCCACGTAGAGCCCAAGCAGCCACGCAGCGGTGGCGTTGATGGTCATCGACGTGTTCATCTCGCCGGGCGGGATGGAGTCGAGCAGCGTGCGCATGTGACCGAGGTGCGCCACCGGCACGCCGACCTTGCCCACCTCGCCGCGTGCAAGGAGATGGTCGGGGTCGTAACCGGTCTGGGTGGGCAGGTCGAACGCAATCGACAGACCGGTCTGGCCCTTGGCGAGGTTCGTGCGGTACAGTGCGTTCGACGCACGCGCAGTGGAGTGACCCGAGTAGGTCCGCATCATCCACGCTTGTTTCACGGCTGCTCCTTGCTGTTCCCGGACCGGCGGACCTCCACCGTAAAGGAGTCGTCCGCAGTTGCTACCACCCGAACGGTCCAACCCTCACCCGACCACGTCTCGCCCACACCGAGCAGATCGGTGAAGGGAGCCGTGCCCGAGCGGACCGGTTGGCGTCGGTACTCGTTGACGCAGGGCGAGGTGCTCTGTGTCGCCCGACATGCTGCCGGGCGTTGGTCGATTTCGTGCACCACCACACCCGACCCGGGAAGGTGATCGTCGAAGGCGGAGTCCGAGCGGGCCTCCACCGTGAGGAAGCGCAGCTCGTCGAGGGGCAGCACGAGCAGGCGTGTTCCCGACGGCGCACTCGACGGCGCGAGTCGGTGCGAAGAGCCCGCAAGGTCGCCCACCGCAACGTCGTCGAGCGGCAGCCAGCCCAGGGCCACCCGATTGACACCCAGGGTGTCCGGGCCATTCCTTCGGTCGGGATCCACGTCGCGCGGGCCTGCGCTGTTGCTCATGAGGTCGATGGCACTCGTGTAGCCGCCGCCCTCGCCCGAGTGCGGAAGCCCGAGCGCGTGTCCGATCTCATGTTCCTGGAGGTCGACGGCCGGAACGGCCCCCCACTCGGGGTGAAAGTCCGAGGCGCCGATGTAGGTGGCCCGACCCGTCACCCGCGCACTGCACTGGGTTGCCGACACGTCACACGGTTTTCCGGGCCGTCCCCAGCCGCCGGATTGATCGGCCGCGTGCTCGGCATCGGCGATGACCACCACACCGCTGGCATTGGCATCCGAACCGTTGACCGCTTGTTCCACACACCGCTCATCGGATTCGTCGACGTCGATCGAGATCTCGCCGCCGCTGCTGAACTCGGGGGTGTACAGGCCGTGCGAGATCGAACGGAAATACGGCGTGACGTGTTCGTTGAGCAGCTCAGTTGCACGATCAGCGTCGATGTCGAGCCGGAAGTCGACCGCGTTGTAGAGGCGATCCCGGATTCCGGTGGGGATGCGACAGATCCAGACCTCGAGGCGATCCGTGCCGAGCGAGAAACGACGAAGTGGGAGAGCGGCCGCAACAAGCGTGCGCACCGCCGGCAACTGCGCTGCGGGCGAACTGCCGAACACCGCAGGGTCCACGGTGGTGCTCGGCGAGGTGGAGTTGTTGGCGGGTTCGAGCGACGGGGTGGGATCCACTGTGGCGCCGCTGTTCGGCGACCCGTCAGTGCATGCCCCTGCGACCATCGCTGCAGCAAGGAGCAGGGCAAGACCGGCCAGGTGCCCACGGCGTCCTGCGGTGAACAGTGTTCGTTGTCTCATGATTGCCCCGGCATCGTCGCACGGCTGAGGCGAGCGAGGTAGTCGTCACGCGGAATGGCGATCGCCCCGAGGCTCGCAAGGTGCGGTGTGAGCCATTGCACGTCGAGCAGCTCCATCCCCGACTCCCGCATTCGCTCCACGAGCACCACGAGGGCCACCTTCGATGCATCCCGCTCGGTGGAGAACATCGACTCACCCGCGAAGAACCCCCCGATCCGCACACCGTAGAGACCGCCCACCAGTTCACCCGACGGGGTCCGGGTCTCGATGCTGTGTGCCCACCCGAGGTCGTGCAGGCGCGTGAATGCCGAGATGAACTCCTTGTTGATCCAGCCGTGTGGCCGCCCGGGATCGGCACAGGAACGCATCACCGACTCGAACGAGGTGTTCACGGTGACCTCGTAGCGACGCATGCTCTGTCGCAGTGATCGGGACACCTTCAGAGCATCGAGCGGGATGATCCCGCGCGGATCCGGCGACATCCACCCGATCCGTCGCCGCTCGAGCGGCATGGGGAACAGGCCACCGCGATAGGCGGCGATGAGCGTGGCGGGTTCGAGGTCGCCACCGACGGCTACGAGTTCGGTCTCATCGGCTTCCGTGGGGTCTGGGAACGCCCACGAACACGGGCCAACCTCGCGGGGAGGCGAGTCCCATCGGTCGTCCGCGCGCTTCACGTCTGCGAGTGTGCCGCCCGTTGGGCACACCGAGGTAGTCGGATCCGGCCGGATTGCTGGGGGGTAACGTGAAACCGCCCTCCGGTTCCGTCGTGACGACGGTTGTCGGGGGTCCGGTTGCCGGCGGTGCAGTCGGGAGCGCAGCAAGAGCGAGGACGGAGGCACCTGTGGGAGTCGTGGCACTGCTCGGCGGTTCGGTGTTCGAAGCGGTCGGGGCGAACCGGTCGGTGTTCGAACGCCTGCTGTCCACGAGTGGCACGGATCAGGTGCTCGTGCTCCCCACCGCCGACGCCTTCGAGCACCCCGAGCGTGCGGTCGAGTCAGCTCGGTCGTGGTTCTCGTCGCTGGGCGCCACCGCAACCGGTGTGATGGTGCTCAACCGGCGCGATGCATCAGACCCAACCCACGCCGCGGCCGTACGCAGTGCTGCGTTCGTCCTCCTCGTCGGTGACTCGCCGCTGCACCTGCGAGCATCGATGAAGGACACACCGGTGTGGGAGGCGATCATCGAGGTGTCAGAACGCGGCGTTCTGGCGGCGGCGGGTTCGTGTGCCGCTGCGATCTGCGATCCCATGACCGATCCGCGTGGTGGGGCGTTCACGCTCGGCCTCGGCCTCATCAGTCCGCTCGCCGTGATCGGTGAGTCCGAGACGTGGTCTCCGGATCGTCTCCACCGGACGCGCCTACTGGCCAAGAACCTTCCCGTGCTCACGCTCCCGTCCGGCACGGCTGCACTTCGAAGCGCCGGCGCGTGGGAACTCGTGGGAGAGGGCGTGGAGGTTGCCGGGAGCCTGCCCGTCTGACGACGGACAGCCCGGCTCAGTTCGCCGGGGCCTCGAGCGTCGGTGCGGTGGTGGGCGCCGGCGTCTCGGAGCCCTTCACGGAGATGACCACCGACTCGATGGTGATCGGCTCTGTCGGTGCACCCGACTCCGATCCTGCTGCCTCCATCGATTTCACCGTGGAGTCGAATCCGGCGGTGACCTGTCCGAAGAGCGAGTACTTGGGCGGCAGGCCCACACCATTGGGCCCGGTGATGATGAAGAACTGACTGCCGTTGGTGTCGGGGCCGCTGTTCGCCATGGCGAGCGAGCCGAGCTGGTACGCACCCTCTGCGGGCAGTTCGTCGGGGAACGAGTAGCCGGGGCCACCGCTGCCGTTGCCCTGTGGGTCGCCGCACTGCACCACGAAGCCCGGGATGATTCGGTGGCAGGTGATGCCGTCGTAGTAGCGGTAGCGGGCCAGGTACACGAAGTTGTTCACGGTCTGCGGTGCCACTGAGGCATCGAGCTCGATGGTGAACTCACCCTTGTTGGTGGTCACCGTTGCGACGTACACCGCGGCGGGGTCGATGCACTGCGGTGGCGCGGCCTTGAAGGCCTGCGTCTTGGGCGACGAGCCGTCCTCGGCAGGACACGGCAGCTGCCCCTCCACCGAGGTGGGCGTCGAGGTGGGCGCTGCGGAGTCGGTGGGGAGATCGCTCGTCAGCGGTGCTTCGGTGGTGATGGGCGCTGTGGTGGTGACGGCTGCATCGTTGTCGTCGTCACCGGCATTCACCGCGACGATGATGAGCACGAGGATCGCTACGGCGACCGGGATGATGATGCCGAACTGGAGGCCGCGTCGCTTGGCCTTGCGGACCCGTTGCTCTCGCTGCAACTGCTCGAGTCGGTTCTGACGGTTCGCCTTCTTGCGTTCACGCTTTGCGGTACCCACGAGTGCGGCAGGTTATCGGCCATCATGGGGGCATGGAGGTCCCCCGCTCGGCCATACCGACTCCGCCGACCGAGCAGGTGCTCCCGGGGCTCTGGTCGATCCCCGTCCCGATCCCGAACAACCCGCTTGGGCACACCAACGTCTATGCATTCGAGACCGATCGGGGGCCGGTGCTCATCGACGCCGGCTGGGACGACGACACCAGCTGGGAGAGCCTCAAGGAGGGCATGACGATCGCCGGGTACCGGATCGACGACTGCTACGGCGTGCTCGTCACGCACATGCACCCCGATCATCACGGGCTGTCGGGCCGGATTCAGGAGGCGTCGGGGTCGTGGATCGCGATGCATCCGAAAGATGCCGTCATGATCCCGAAGATGGGCGGGAGCGACCACGCGAGGACCGACTTCGTCGACGAGGTCGCGGCGATGCTCCTCGATGCCGGTGCCACCGAGGACGAGATCATCGTGCGCACGCGTCCCTCGGGTCGTTCGCGGCCGCGGATGATCGAGCCGGACCGCGAACTCAACGACGGCGAACGTGTGGATGTGCCGGGCTGGCGCGTGGACGCCGTCTGGACGCCGGGTCACTCCCCGGGGCACACCTGTTTCCGCGTTCCCGATCACGGTCTCCTGCTTGCCGGGGATCACATCCTCCCCACCATCACCCCGCACATCGCCATTTCGCGCGCCGATCGCCACGGCGACCCACTCGGCGATTTCATCGCCTCGCTCCACAAGGTGAACGAGCCCGACGTCGCCTGGGTACTGCCTGCGCACGAGCACCGCTTCGACCACCTCGATCACCGCGTCCGCGAGATCGTCGCCCACCACGAGGCCCATCTCGAGGCACTGCTCACCGAACTCGCAGCGGGCCCCAAGACCCTCTGGGACCTTGCGAAAGGGCTTGCCTGGAACCGCCCGTGGGGCGAGCTCGACCAGATGATGCACCGCGCTGCGGTCAACGAGACCGCTGCGCACCTGCGTCACCTCGTGCGCCGGGAGCAGGTCGCTCGTCAGCGCGGCGTGCGGCCCATTACGTTCGAAATCATCTGAATCCACAGTGCCCGGCGAGTAGCCTCAGGTCTCCGTGGGTCTCATCGTCCAGAAGTACGGCGGCACGTCGGTAGCCGACCCGGAACGCATCCGTGCAGTTGCCGAGCACGTTGCCTTCACCCGTCGTCACGGCAACGACGTTGCTGTCGTGGTGTCGGCCATGGGCAAGTCCACCGACAACCTCATCGGGCTCGCCGAGAAGGTGTCCTCCAACCGGCCGAGCCGCGAGATGGACATGCTGCTCAGCACCGGCGAGCAGGTGTCGATGGCGCTCGTGAGCATGGCGCTCGCCGACCTTGGCGTGGAGGCCATGAGCCTCACCGGGAGCCAGGCCGGGATCATCACCGACACGGTTCACGGCAAGGCGAAGATCCTCGAGGTGGGCGCAGAGCGTGCGCGTCGCGCCATCGACGAGGGCAAGGTCGTGGTCGTCGCCGGTTTCCAGGGCCTCTCCACGGCGAACGAGGTCACCACCCTCGGCCGGGGTGGCAGCGACACCACCGCTGTGGCGCTCGCCGCGGCACTCGGTGCCGAGAGCTGTGAGATCTACACCGACGTCACGGGTGTCTTCTCCGCCGACCCGCGCATCGTGCCGCAGGCACGCAAGCTCAAGCGGATCAGCTTCGAGGAGATGCTCGAGATGGCGGGCGCCGGTTCGAAGGTGCTCGCACTTCGGTCCGTCGAGTTCGCCCGAAACCACAATGTCCCCCTCCACGTGCGCAGCAGCTTCACCTGGGAGCCAGGCACGTGGGTCAACGCCGAGGAGCCGAGCGTGGAAGACCCCATCATCTCCGGAATCGTCCAGGACGTGAACGAGTCGAAGATCACCGTGCAGTCGGTCCCCGACCGTCCCGGTATCTCGGCGGCGCTCTTCGAGCCGCTGGCCGACGCGAACATCAACGTCGACATGATCGTGCAGAACTCCTCGGCCGACGGCAAGACCGACATCTCCTTCACCTTGCCGAAGGCGGAACTCTCCACGGCGCTCCCCATCGTCGAGCGGGTCGCAGGAACGATCGGCGCCAAGGGTGTCACGCACCAGACCGACATCGCGAAGGTGTCGCTCGTTGGCGCCGGCATGAAGACCTCTCCCGGCATTGCGGCCAAGATGTTCCGTGTGCTCGCTGACGAGAAGGTCAACATCGAGATGATCTCCACGTCCACGATCCGCATCTCGGTGGTGATCGCCGCATCGGCAACCGAGAAGGCATGTCAGGTCCTCCACCGGTCGTTCGGCCTCGACTCCGGCGAGGCGTACTCGGCCCCGCTCCCCGAGCGGAAGTAGTCCGAGCACATGGCAGTCCGGGCCCGGTCGGTCATCTGGCGCCGCGCAGGCCGACGGTCCGAGACGCTCGGCAACGCCGACGAGGTTGTGCGCGACACCGGTTGGGTGTTCAACAACGTCACGGGTGAGGAAGCGTCACTCCCTCTGTTCGTCGCTCAGGGCGATGAGGAGGTGGAGCGCTGGTTCCGACTCATGTCGCTCGTGCGCCCCGACGACCACCAGCGGACCGTGCTCGAGATCGGCTCTGGCATCGGGCGGATGACCGCAGCGTTCTCACGCCGTTACGCGCGCGTGATCGCGGCTGACATCGACCCCGGTTTCCTCGAGCGCTGCCGCGAGACCGTGAGCCGCTACGGCAATGTTGCGCGACTCGAGACCGCCGTGGTCGAGGGTGGCCGGACGGTCCTCGCTGCCGGTTCACAGGCGGATCTCGTCTTTTCCTACATCACGCTCCAGCACTGCAGTCCCGAGGTGGCACTCGAACTCGTTGCCGAGGCAGTTCGTATGGTGAAGCCCGGTGGCACGTTGGCGCTCAACTTCCGCACGTGGAGTCGAGCCGACCTGCTGCTCTGGCCGGCGGGCCGGGTGGCGCACGTGGTGTGGCGCTTCGCTCCGCATGTTGCCGAACGATCCCGACTCATCACCCGGCTCGGCTGGCAGGCCAACCGGCTCGGCCCTGCAGAGGTGTTCCGTCACTTCTCCACGGTTGCCACGGGCACGGCGCGCGTGTACCAGCCCACCAAGCGCCGTCGTCAGTTCGAGATGCCTTCCGGCGTTGCAGTCCACCGCCTCACCGACCTCCACCCGTCGCACTACTTCATCGTGATCGACGACGTGCACAGCAAGTCCGTCGCGGGGCCGACGTCGTAGCCGGTCCGGGCTGCAGGGCCCGCCGATAGCCTCGACACCCATGCGCGTCGGAGTCGTCGGAGCAACAGGTCAGGTCGGTGGGGTCATGCGGACCCTGCTCGAGGAGCGCAATTTCCCGGTTTCGGAGATCCGCTACTTCGCATCAGCACGATCCGCAGGCAGCACGCTGCCGTGGAAGGGCCGCGACATCGTCGTGGAGGACGCAGCCACCGCTGATCCCTCGGGCCTCGACGTGGCGTTGTTCTCGTCGGGAGCCACGTCGTCGAAGGAACTCGCGCCGCGCTTCGCCGCTGCCGGCGTGACGGTCATCGACAATTCCTCTGCCTGGCGAATGGACCCGGACGTGCCGCTCGTGGTCAGCGAGGTCAACCCGCACGCCATCAAGCAGGCCCGCAAGGGAATCATCGCCAATCCCAACTGCACCACCATGGCGGCGATGCCGGTGCTCAAGCCGCTGCATGTCGAGGCGGGCCTCGTTCGCCTCATCGCCAGCAGTTATCAGGCCGTCAGCGGCGGTGGTCTCGCCGGAGTGAACGACCTCGACGTGCAGGCGCGCGCCGTGGCAAACGGCGCCGCTGGACTCACCTATCACGGTGACGCAGTGGCGTTCCCGGCGCCCGAGAAGTTCGCTCGGCCGATCGCCTTCAACGTCATTCCGTATGCCGGCAAGTTGGTCGACGACGGCCTCGGTGAGACCGACGAGGAACAGAAGCTGCGCAACGAGAGCCGCAAGATCCTCGAGATCCCGGCACTGCGGGTGAGCGGCACCTGTGTGCGTGTGCCGGTCTTCACCGGCCACTCGCTCGCCATCAACGCAGAGTTCGAGCGCCCCATCACCGCAGCGCGCGCCATCGAGCTGCTCGCAACGGCCCCGGGCGTCGAGCTCTCCGACATCCCCACGCCGCTGCAGGCGGCGGGACGTGATCCGAGCTATGTGGGTCGCATCCGTCAGGACACGTCGGTGGACGGGAACCGTGGTCTTGCGCTGTTCCTGAGCAACGACAACCTGCGCAAGGGCGCAGCACTCAACGCGATCCAGATCGCGGAACTGCTCCTCGGCTGATCAGTTCACGGGCAGGCGCACGGAATCGCGCCGCAGCGGGGGCAGCCGTTCGCGTAGCGCCGGACGGCCTCATCGAGCGAGATGCCCATCTGGTTGGCCAGGGATGCCACCCACGCAACGACGTCACCGAACTCGTGGAGCTGGCGGTCGGGGGAGCCCTTGCGAACGGCCTGTGCGAGCTCACCGACCTCCTCACAGAGCCAGGCAACGGTGGACGGCACACCACGCTCTCGGTCGCGTGCGCCGTACGTGCGCTCGATCAGTTGCTGGAACTCGACGAGATTCATGGTTCCCTCACCCATTCGCCGCAGCGCGTCGTGCTCCGGCGGGCAGGTCCGCAAGGAGGGCCTCGCTCACCCAGCACTTGGTGAGGTGCAGTGTGGACCTGATGCGGACCACGCGCTTGGGTTCGTCGATTGCGCGCCCGCACATCGAGAGCGCCGCCTTGATGCATGCTGTCTCGTCCGGCAGCACCATTGGCATCCGGCTGCGCCGCACCCCTGCAGAGCCCGCAGTGAAGCAGTTGATGTAGGTCTTCTCCCAGTCGATCTGGTTCGCGAGTGATGCCGGGATGAAGTCGGCGAGACCGACGCCGAGCACATTGCCGCCACTCACCTCGGTGATGTCGAGCAGCACGATGTTCGACACCCGCAGCGAATCCACCTCGGGTCCGCCGTGCACCCAGAAGCGCCCGGTCACGTTCGGGTCCATGGTGGTCCCGGAGATGTCCTTGCCACCGCGCTCGATGATGAGCACGTCGATCTCCCCGAACGGCAGGGCGGGGATGAGGTTCTTTGCATAGGTGGTGAGCTCCACCTCGCGAGCACCGCCGACGTCGTCGGCGGTGAGTGCCTCGATGCGCACGATGTCGCCGGCCGAGGACTCGACGGAGGCCACACCGCCGAGCAGACGACCGGTTGCACGAAGTGCTGCGATGCCGGCGAGCAGCCGATCCCGCATCTCCACCGGCCCGCAGGCATGGATCTGCGCCGCCCCCGGTTGCTTGCCGAAGCCCACCACGGCCATCTTCGTGCAGCCGCTCTCGATCGGACCCTTGAAGCAGGTGTGCGGCTTCACCCGGTTCACGGGAAGGATGCGATCGGCCGCCGCAGCATTCGTGTCGAGGTAGATCGGCATGCCATCGGCGGTGCGAGCCACCACCACCGTGTCCATCGTCGCCCGGATCTCGGCCCCGAGTGCTGCTTCGGTCATGCCGAGGGACTCGAGCATGGCCCGTTGCCCGGCCGCGGTCGCGCCGCCGTGGCTGCCCATCGCCGGGACCACGAATGGTTCGGCACCGAGTTGCCGCAGGCCATCGATCGTCCCCCGCAACAGACCGACGCGGTCGGTGAGCCCGCGGCTCCCGCCGCCGACGGCAACGGTCATGCCCGGACTCACGTGCTCGCGCAAGGTTGCGATGACGCGTTCACGCGCGGTCGTCTCGGCATCGGTGATCGGATTGGGCTCGGTGTGCGCAAGTTCCACCTCGACGAGTTCCGGTATGCGGAGTTGTGGGTCGAAGGGGAGGTCGACTCCCCTCGAGAGCTGTTCCCACGGCGAGACACCAGATGCCATGTGCCCATGCTCGCATGCCTGCCGCTGTGTCGTCGCGCCCGATGACGGGGGGCCCGGGATGACCACCTACCATCGGAGGCCATGGGAGTTGCCGTCGTGACGGGTGCCGGGCGCGGGATCGGTGCAGCGATCGCCCAGCGACTCGAGGCGGAGGGGCACACCGTGTACCGGCTCGATCAGCATGCCGGCCCCGGTATCGAGACCTGCGATGTGAGCAACGCCGCCGATGTGAACCGCGTGGCCGGCGCCATCCTGGGCCGGGGTGGTGTCGACATCCTCGTGAACAATGCCGGACTCTGGCGGTTCTCCCCGTTGGAGGACGTCACACCGGAGGACTTCCGCGCAGCACTCGACGTGAACCTGATGGGCACCTTCCACTGCACCCAGGCATTCGGCCGCTCGATGCTCGATGCCGGCCGGGGGAGCATCGTGAACATCGTGAGCATCGCCGCGTACCGGGCCAATCCCATGGTGGGTGGTTACTCGCCGTCCAAAGCAGCGGTCGTGGCACTCACCGAGCAGACCGCGCTCGAGTGGGGTCCGCGGGGGGTGCGGTGCAACGCTGTGGGTCCGGGGCTCGTACCCACTCCCGGTACCGGTGCGGTGTACGACGATGCGCGTGTGCGGGCCGTACGCGCCGGAGCGGTTCCGCTCCGGCGACTCGGCACGCCCGACGACATCGCCGAGGTGGTGACCTTCCTCGCCTCCGATCGGGCTTCGTACGTGAACGGACAGGTGCTGTACGTGGACGGCGGTCTCTCCAAGGCATTGATGACCTTGTTGCCACGCCCGGCCGACGTCCCCGGACCGCACGAGGCGCACGGCCCTGCCGGGGCGACTACGTGAGCGGGTCCGTGCAGACCGTGCTCGGCGGCCGCGTTGTTGGCCGCACGCGCGAGAGCGACGTGGTGCTCGCTGCGCTTGCTACGCGTCGGCATGTGTTGCTCGAGGGCCCTCCGGGAACCGGCAAGTCGACCCTGTTGCGTGCCGTTGCTGCAGAACTCGGGAGCGAACTGTTCCTGGTGGAGGGGAACGCCGAACTCACGCCGGCCCGCCTCGTGGGTGCCTTTGACCCTGCGCAGGTCCTCAGCACCGGGTACACCGAGGCCGCGTTCGTCGATGGGCCGATGCTGGCCGCCATGCGCAGTGGCGGTCTGCTCTACGTCGAGGAGATCAACCGGGTTCCGGAGGAAACGCTCAACGTGCTCATCACGGCGATGAGCGAGCGCGAGGCGAACGTTCCCCGGCTCGGCCGCATCGTTGCTGCACCGGGTTTCACGGTGGTAGCAGCGATGAATCCGTTCGATGCCGTCGGCACGGCGCGCATCTCCGGTGCGGTGTACGACCGCACGTGTCGAGTCACGATGGGCTACCAGAGCGCCGAGGAAGAAGTCGGTATCACGCGCCGCGAGGTGGAGGCACTGTTCGACGCACTCGGGCGCAGCGGAACCCAACAGCACACGAACGAGGAACGGCTGCAGCGCGTTGTGGAGATCGTTCGGGCAACACGATCCCATCCCGACATCCGTCAGGGCGCGTCCGTACGCGCAGCGATCGACCTCGAGACGCTGTGCCGACAGCTTGCGCTCCGACGTGCAACGGTGGCCGACGACCCCGAGGTGACGAGGGACGCAGCCGTTGCGGCGCTCTCGGGTCGCATCCGGCTCTTCGAGGGCAGCGGACGGCTCGCCGACGATGTGGTGGTGGAGCTCTGGCAGCGCGTGTTCGGCGGTGCGACACGACCGTCGGGCGGTGCGCCCACGGGAAAAGACGGGGCCCGGTAGACGGAACACCGGGCACCGGCGACGGAATGGTCAAAGAGGGCCCCTCGGCCCGCCGTGAACTCGACAAGTCGGCCCAACGAGCCAGTGATCGCTCGTTCGTCGAGCGCATCGACCCCACGTTCCGAGAACTGTCACCCGAGCGCGGTGAGCTCGACGAGAATGCCGCTGCAGCTGCGCTGCGCGACGATCTCGACGCCGGGCTCGCGCGGCTTGCCACGGCGGCCAACACGTCCGACGAAGTGCTCCGGCGGCTTGCCAAGCGACTTGCGGGCCGTGTGATTGTGCACCTGGGTCAGGGCGGTGGTCAGCGTCGTCGCGGCGTGGGACACCTCGCCCCCGGTCGGCTCTCGCCCGGTGACGATCTCGATGTCGACGCGAGCATCGGCGAGATTGCCGAGGCGCGAGCGGTCGGACGTGCAGTGGATGGCGACCTGCTCGTCGGGCGTCACTGGGTGCGCGAGGAACATGCGCTCACGCTTCTGGTCGACCGCAGCGGGTCGATGGGCGGCGAGCGACTCGTGACTGCCGCTCTTGCGGCGGCCGTGGTTGCGTGTCGGGCACCCGACGACTACAGCGTGATTGCCTTTGCCGGCGATGCCGTGGTGATCAAGTCGCAGGACGTCGCCCGGCCCACCGACTCGGTCCTCGACGATCTGCTCAGCCTGCACGGATACGGCACCACCGACCTCGCTCGTGCGCTGCGGGCGGGCTCGGCACAGTTGGCGAGGTCGCGGGCGCGCCGCAAGGTGGGCATTCTGCTGTCCGATGGCGCGGCCACCGCTGGGGCCGATCCCCTGCGGTTCGCGCGCGACTTCGAGATACTCCACGTCATCGCACCCCCGGGTGATGCGGTGCAGGCAGCTGCACTGGCCCGCGCCGGGGGCGGCAGGTTCGCGCAGGTGGTCCGTCCGAGCGAACTCCCGGAGGTGTTGTTACGGGTGCTGGGCTGAGTGTTGCGGGAGCCGGGGGCTCAGCGCGACATCTGACCGCAGTCGACCGGCAGGATCGTGCCGGTGATCATGTCGGCGTTCGACGAGGCGAGGAAGAGCACCGCATCGGTGATGTTCTGCATCTCGCAGCGCCACTTGTCGCCCGGCATGTTGCCCTGGGCCGAGAAGGTCTCGTAGGCATCCTCGGGGCCCATGTCCATCTCCTTGGAGAGGCCGAGCACCATGCCCGAGCCCTGTCCCTCGCCGGGGCGGATCGTTGCCGGGCAGATCGCGTTGACGTTGATGTTGAACTCGGCAAGCTCCATGGCCCATGCCGAGGTGAGCCCGTTGATCGCGTGCTTGGACGCCACGTAGTGCGAGAGCATCGCATGGCCCGAGCCCGTGACTGCCGACGAGATGTTGATGATCTTGCCCTCGCGGCGGCCGATCATGTTGTCGCACGCGTACTTGGTGACGAAGATCGCGCCCTTGATGTTCGTGTCGATCACCGCATGGATCGTGCTCGAACGCATCTGGTGGATGAAGTCGAGAGCAGCAACGCCGGCGTTGTTCACGATCACGTTGATGACACCGCCGAAGGCGTCGAGCGCCTTGTCGACTGCTGCCTTCACCTGCGCCTCGTCGCGGATGTCGCAGGGGAGGCCCACGGCCTTCTGGCCGCGGTCCTCGATGGCCTTGACGGCGGCCTTCATCATGTCGGGGCTGGCAAGGTCGTAGATGTCGGGAATGGGTGTGGTGATGTCGATGATCGCCACATCGCAACCGGCCTCGGCGAACGCCTTGGCATGACTGAATCCCTGGCCCTTGGCCCCACCGGTGACGAGCACCTTCTTGCCTGCCAGTCCGCGCAGTTCGATTCCCATAACGAGTCCTTTCTCGACCGCAGTCGCTACGACCCCCCGGTCGCCGCGTGCGGACGGCACATTAGTGTGCGCGACCGTGACTCCTGCAGAAAACGTATGGCAACGACTGCTCGGCCACCTCGAGGCTCGCGATGCGAGCGCAGCCGCTACCTGCTTCACCACGAACGGGTCGTGGCAGAACGTGCCGCACCCGCCCGCCGTGGGGCGGGCTGCGATCGAGGGTCTCCTCGCACCGATCCTCCGCCGGTCCGAGCGGGTCCAGTGGGACGTGGTGACCTCGGCCTACGAAGCCCATCGCGGATGGCTCGAGCGGGTGGACCGATTCTGGATCGACGGAACCGAGTACGCAGTGCGCTGCAACGGCGTGTTCGAGGTGGACGCCACGACCGGACTGATCACGGAGTGGCGCGACTACGTCGATCTCGGCGAGTGGCGGGGGCGGATCGCCGCCGCCCGGCTGAACGAATCCTGAACTGCACGCGGCGCGTCAGTTGTCGAGCGCCATCGCCAACTCGTAGGTGAGCGACTGCTCTGCCCAGTTGGCCACCTTGGAGCCCGGGATCTTGGTGTGTGTCGGCCAGGGCCGCGAGAGATCGACCGGCTTGCCCTTGGAGATGATGTGGGCGAAGCGTGACTTGTCGTTGAGGATCCGAATGTCGCTGGTGGGGTCGCCATCCACCACGAGAACGTCGGCGCGTCGGCCGACTTCGATGGTGCCCACCTCGCCCTCCATCCGCACCGCGATGGCGCCGTTCTTGGTGGCACAGGTGATGGCCTCGAGCGGGCTGAGTCCGAGCTCGTTGACGAACACCTCCATCTCGCGACCGTGCCAGTGGCCGTAGGGGGTGAGCGAGAAGCCGCTCTCCGAGCCACAGAGGATCGGCACGCCGGCGTCGTACGCGGCGCGCATCATCTTCGCCGTTGCGCGGATCTCGCCGCGGAACAGATCTTCCTGACCGGCTCCGGCGCCAACGGCACGGCCGTAGTCGGCAAGGTTTGCGAGGAAGGTGAAGGTGGGGCAGACGGCGACGCCGCTGTCGACCATCAACTGCACGGTGTCCTCGGTGATGTACGAGGCATGAAGGATGAGATCCACACCCGCCTTGATGGCGGCCTGTGTGGACTCGTCACTGCGGCAGTGAGCCGTGACCGGGACGCCGAGTTCGTGTGCGGCATCGCACGATGCCTTCAGTTCGTCGTAGCTCCACACGAGCAGTTCGCCCTTGCGGGTGGGGATGCTCCCGGTGGCGTGGATCTTGATCCAGTCGGCCCCGTACTTGATGTGCCTGCGGGTCCACATGATGACCTCGTCGACACTGTTGACGACCTGTGCGTACCCCGAGCGCCCCTCGTCGGGGATGAGTCGCCCCGCTGTTCCGCCGACGGCCGTGAGGAGCGCCTGGTACCCGGTCTTCATGCGTGGACCCTCGATGACACCGCAGTCGATGGCGTCGCGAATTGATGGCCCGATGCCCCATGCGGTGTCGGGGTCCATGAACGAGGTGACGCCTGCGCGCAAGATCTTGTAGAGGTTCGGCACGGTGGTGAGCGCCGACATGGCCGCTTCACGGTGGAAGAACAACTCGTCGTTGGACTGCACATCGTCGAAGGTGGAGTGGAGATGTGCGTCGATCAGCCCGGGCATCACGGTCTTGCCGGTGGCATCGAGACGGGTTGCGTCGGGGGCGGGCGTGAGCGATCCGGGTGCACCCACGGCAACGATCTCGTCGTTACGGAGCAGCACGTCGGCCGGCCGGGGAGCGGCACCCGTCCCGTCGACCAGGCGTCCGCCCGTGATCACGATCTCGCTCATCTCCGATGACTCCTCTCCGGTGGCGACAGCAATGACGGTGTCGCTCGGCACGTCTTCATCATGGATTCAACCGCACCGGAACGGTTTGCGGCCAGCGGGGGAGCCGGTGTGGCGCTGGCGGGGGTTCAGGCGTTGGTCACACCGAGGCCGAGACCACCGTCGACCGTGAGCACGTTCCCGGTGGTCCACTCGGCACGCACGAGGTATTCGAACGCCTCGGCGATCTCCTGTGTGGTGCCGATGCGGCCGAGGACGTGGGCCGAACTGAGGCCGAGAAGCCGCTGGTAGGCCGCCTCGTCGTCGCCCAGTCCCGCCCGCTGGTTGATCTCGGTGAACACGGCCCCGGGCCGCACGCAGCCCACTCGGATGCCGAATGGGCCGAGTTCTGCGGCCAGAACACCCGTGAGGGTCTCGAGCGCTCCCTTGGTTGCTGCGTAGGGAGACGCGCCGGGGAACGCGCGCTGGGTGTGCACCGAACCCACGAAGAGCACGCATCCCTGTGTGGCCTGGAGGTGGGGCTTGGCGAGACCGGTGAGCATCATCCCTGCAACCACATTGGTGTGGAAGATGTCGAGCAGCTGCTGCTCGTCGAGCTCGTCGATCGGGCCGCGGTACATGTTGCCTGCATTGCTGATGAGCGCATCGAGCTTGCCACCGCCGTGCTCCACTGCAGTAGCGATCATGTGTCGTCGGTCGGCATCGACCGTGATGTCGCCGACGACTCCCTTGCAGGGCGCCCCGATCCGGGCTGCCTCGGCCTCGATCTTCTCGCGTCGGCGGCCCGAGATGGTGACCCGCGCACCCAGACGCGTGAAGTGCTCGGCGGCGCCGGCACCGAGACCGGTCCCGCCGCCGGTGATGAGGATCGACATTCCCTCGACTGGGCGCATCGTCTTACTTCTCCTTCGTCGGCGCAGCGACCGCTGCAGGGTTCACGCCGACTGCATCGACGGACTGTGGGCGGGGGAGCCCGGCGATCACCGACACGGTGACACCGCCGTCGACGAGGATCTCCTCGCCGGTGATGTAGTCCGATGCATCGGACAGCAGCCACAGCACAGCCCGGGCGATGTCGTCGGCGCGGCCGAGGCGTCCGGCGGGCACCCGCGACTCGCGCAGTGCGCGGATCTGTGGGTCGGCATAGATGGGCTCGGACATGCCGGCATCGATGAGGCCGGGCGCGATGGCGTTCACGCGGACGCCGAGTGGACCCCACTCCACGGCCATCTGCTTGGTGAGCAGCGACACACCGCTCTTGGTGGAGCCGTAGGCACCGGCGTTCGGCCCGGGCATCACACCGTTCATCGAGGTGATGTTCACGATGGCACCGCGACGCTTGTCGGCGACGAGGCGCCGGGCGACGGCCCTCGCCACGATGAAGGTGCCCGTGAGGTTCACATCGACCACGGAGCGCCATTGCTCGATCGACTGGTCGAGCAGCGGCCCGAAGCGCACGATGCCTGCGTTGTTCACGACTGCGTCGGGGGTGCCGAATGCATCGAGCAGGGCCTCGACGGCGTCGGTGTCGGTGGTGGATGCCACGAACGCGGTTGCACCGGGGATCGACGCAGCGGTCTCGATGACGATCGGGTCGAGATCGAGCAGCGCTACCCGGTAGCCGTCGGCGGCACCGCTGCGGGCGATCTCGGCGCCGAGTCCCTTGGCGGCTCCGGTGACGAGTAGCGACTTGGTCATCTCACGCTCCGAGCAGGATCGGGTACGAACTGAAGTGCTTGCGGGTGCTCGATGCATCGAGCACCGGCGGTGAGGCCGGGTCGGGACGTCCGCCGGCGCGCAGCACCGCGTGTGCCATCACGGCAACGGTGCCGTAGAGGCGTTGGGTGGTGCCGCCGCTCATCTCGCCGTCCACCAGCCCACCGTCGAGTTCTTGGCCGATGCAGGCATGTGCGCCGGCGCCGAAGCTGAGCCCCCACGGCGATGCGCCGTCGGGAACGGCACGTGTGGGGTCGAAGTCGTTGCCGGTGGGGCCCCACATCTGGGGGTCGCGGTTGGCGGACTTGAGGTCGAGCACCAATCGGGTCCCGCTGGCGATGCGGTGCCCGGCGACCTCTATGTCGTTGAGCGCCTCACGCCACGCAACAGGGCTCGCCGGGTCGAGCCGCAGTGACTCGTGCATGCAGCGCTGGACGAAGCCCTTGTCGTTGCGGGCGACCTCGAGATCACCCGGGTGGTCTGCGCACCAGACCCAGATCTTGTCGAGGGTGTGCGTGAGGGCATTCGCCGTCGAGTGCGCCCCGGCCTGGAGGTAGAACGCGATCTCGCGACGGACCACCTCGGCGGGCAGGTCGAGGCGATCCTGATTGCGCAGGAGCGTGGTGAGTACGTCGTGGGGGAGGTCGGCCTCGGTGCGGCGGCCGGCTGCAAGGTCGTCGAGCAGCGCCCGGCGCCGGGCGATCGCCGGCTGCAGCAGATCACGATCGAAGTCGGCCATCGTGTCGAGCACCTCGCGGCGCACGTCGTCCTTGTTGCGCGTGGAGTGCACGAGCGTGGCTCCCTCGCTGAACTTCTTCACCACTGCGTAGAGGCGCTCGGTGGCGTCCGGGTCGGCGCTGTCGTGATCGATACCCGCCACGTGTGCGGTGAGGCTCATGGCGAGTCGGTAGCCGATGACGATCAGGTCGGCCCGACCTGCGCCGACGAAGGGTTCGAGGGTGTTCTCGAGGGTCTGGGCGAGCAACTGGTTCTCCCAGATGTCGAACACCTCGCGCCGGAAGAGCCGGTTCTCGAGGCGGCGGCGGTCCCGGTGTGGATCACCGTGGAGCGTGAGCAAGCAGTTATCCATCACCACGGCGCCCTCGTCGTACAGGGCTTGGCGCACGTCCTTGCGGCGGAGTGCCTCGTTCACCTCGCGCCAGCCGGTCAGCGCGAGGACGGGCACCCCGCTGGCATCACCGATCGTCTGCTGGTTCGCCATGTGCGGTGTGTCTCCCGGTTCGGTGTCCGCGCTCAGCCGGGTGAGCGGGATCCCTCATCGTGTGCCGGGCGGGGATGTGGAAGCAAGCCGATGAGTGTCTGGGTGAATCCGCCGTCGACCACGATGGTCTGGCCGTTGATGTACGACGCATCGTCGGACAGCAGGAACGCCACGACGGCTCCGATGTCGCGTGGCGTGCCGATCCGGCCGGCGGGCACCATCGACCGACGCTGTTCGTGGAGCACTGGGTCGGCGTACACCGTCTCGGCCATCGCAGTGCGGGTCATGCCGGGCGCCACGGCATTCACCCGCACGTTGCGCACCCCCCATTCCACTGCTGCCTGTGCGGTGAAGGCACTGACACCGGCCTTGGTGGCGGTGTACAGACCAACGTCCATCTGCGGTGTGACCACGGCGATCGACGACAGGTTCACCACGGCGCCGCCCCCCGCCTGCTCGAAGTGCGCGAGCGCGGCCTGCGATGCAAGGACTACGGCGCGGAGGTTGACCGCGTAGACATCGTCGAGTTGGTCGGGCCGGACGCGATCGAGGGGCGCCCGCCGGTGGATGCCTGCGTTGTTGACCACTGCGTCGAGGCCACCGAGCGACGCCGCTGCCGCGTCAACGATCGACGCAGGGTCGACCCCGATATCGCCGGGAACAGCGGTTCCGCCGAGTCGCGCAGCAGCGCTTGCTGCAGCATCGGCATCGATGTCGTTCACTGCCACCCGCCAGCCGCGTTCGGCGAGCACGTCGGCGATTCCGCTGCCGATACCGCTCGCACCGCCGGTGACAAGTACGCGGAACCCGGGGCGGTGCTGCCCGAATGTCATGCGAATGCCGCAGCGAGGTGCGGTGCTCGCCGGTCGAGCCGCACGAGTCGGATAGCGTTGGCGTTGAGCCGATTGCGCAGCGCAGTGACGTCGGGTCCGGTGCCCTTGTCCCAGCCGCCGAAGTTGGTGCCGTAGACGAGTCGCTCGGTGCCGAGTTGCGCAAGTGCGAACTCGAACTCCCGGCTGCCGGTGACATGGCAATCGAACCAGAGTCGCCCGAGCGCGCGGTCGAACGCGCCGGGCTCGTGGATCCATTCGGGTGCCGCCTTGCGGCGCTCCGCGAGTTTGCGCAGCTTGCCCATCGCCATCGACGTGAACCCCCCACCGTGCGAGATGCAGAGGTCGAGCGAGGGGAACCGTTCGGTGACACCGCCGAACACCAGGGTGGAGACGGCGAGCACCTCCTCGAACGAGTACTCGAGCACGAGGTCGAGATCCCAGCGGCGGACGCGGGCATCACGCAACGGTCCGTCGATGCCGGACTGTGTGGGGTGCAGGAACAGCGGGACGTCGAGCTCCACGCAGAGGCGGTACAGGTCGTCCATGGCCGGGTCGTCGAGGAACCGCCCGAAGTCGGTGCCGATGTAGCCGCCGAGGAGCCCCAGTTCGTTCACTGCCCGGCGCAGTTCCCGGCAGGCCTCGCCGATGTCCTGCATGGGCAGTGCGGCGAGGCCGACGAAGCGGTCGGGGTTCCGCCGCACGGTGCGGGCGAGGTCGTCGTTGTGGGCCTGGCAGAAGTCGACTGCGAGGGGTACGTCGATGAAATGGAGATAGGTGAGCGGGTTGGGCGAGAGGGCCTGCACGGCGATGCCCTGTTCGTCCATCGCTGCGAGTCGCAGATCGGTCTCGATGAAGAGCGATCCCCGGTACGCAACCCCGTCAAGGCGGTAATTACCCACTTGAAAGTAGGGAGTGCCGTCGGGGTACGAGCCGATGGTGGGGCCGCACCACCCGGCAGTTCCCATGGATCCCTCGAGGACGATGTGACCGTGCAGATCGATGATTCCGGGCTCGCTCATGGGTCCTCGTCGGGGGGCGTTTTTCGTGGTGGGGTGACGTTGGGGAGGCCCGGAGGCCTTACTAGCCTTACGGGGCTAATCATTACCCAGTACTCCTAGGGGGAGACACATGCGTAAAAACTTCCGGTCGCGTGTGCTCGCAGTAGCAACGGTGGGCGCTCTTGCCCTCGCTGCCGCCGCGTGCAGCGACGATGAGAACACCCAGGAATCAACCACCTCGGCAGCCCCGTCCACCGAGGCCCCGGCCTCCACCGAGGCCCCGGCATCGACCGAGGCCCCGACCTCCACCGAGGCCCCGACCGAACTGACCGGCCTCGAGCTCGCCAAGGCCCGCGTCGAGGAGTTCTCCAAGACCCCGACCGACCTCGGCATCACCGAGCCGCTCACCTCGCTCCCCGAGGGCGCCAAGGTTGTCTACGTACAGTGCTCGGTGCCGGTGTGCGCCGCCATTGGTGAGGGCATCAAGACCGCAACTGCTGCCATCGGCGGCGAGTTCGTGGCCATTCCCCACCAGGACACCGCCGACACGGTGCAGGCCGCGTTCCAGCAGGCCGTGCAGGCCAACCCCACCATCGTGCTCACCTCCGGCAACCCCCGTGAATGGTTCGCCGACGAGCTCGCCGAGCTGAATGGCAAGAAGGTCCCGGTGGTTGCTTGGTCGATCCCCGAGGCCTACAAGACCGAGGGCTTCGCCGCCAACCTCGTGACCGGCGACGACTACTGGTTCAACGGGGTCCTCATGGCCGACTTCGTCACCGCCAAGACCGAGGGCAAGGCCAACGTGCTGTGGCTCAACATCCCGCAGTTCCCGGTGCTCGCTCTCGAGGGCCAGGGCTTCGAGGAGGAGTACGCCAAGGTCTGCGCAGGCTGCAAGGTGAAGAAGCTCGAGTTCACGGTTCCCGATCTCCTCGAGGGCAAGCACATTTCTGCCGCCATCGCTGAGCTCCAGGCCGACCCGAGCATCAACTTCATCGTCACCGGCTTCGGCGACATGGTCCTCGGTATGCCCGACGCACTGTCGGGCGCCGGTGTCGGCGCTGGCGTGCCGATCATCTCGCAGGCGGGCACCCCGCTCAACTACGCGCTGATCGCCGGCGGCCAGCAGACCGCTGACCTCGGCCTGCCCACCTCGTTCCTCGGATGGCGTGCAGTGGACGCCGGCCTGCGTGCACTCGCCGGCCAGGACCCGGGCAACTTCGCCCCGCGCCCGCTGACCAGCTTCGAGGGCCGCACCAGCGTGCAGATCGCTGGCGTGCCGTTCCAGATCCTCACCAAGGACGCCATCAAGGATCCCGCCGTTGCGTGGCCCGGCGTCGAGGGCTACGAGGATGCCTTCAAGAAGCTCTGGGGCGTCTGATCCCACGAGCCTGACGGGCTGACGTCCACCCGACGTCGTCCCGACTCTCCAACTGTCGATCTGGCTGTCGTCGGCTCCCGAATACCGGGATGCCGGCGGCAGCCAGATCGCTTTTCGGGCCAGTGAGTCGATTTCGGCAACAATGGTTCCCGTGGGGGACCAACCGGGCCGTGAAACGGCGCTGATCGACATCCGCTCGCTGAGCAAGAGCTTCCCGGGTCAGGTCGCGCTCTCGGACGTGTCGATGCAGATCATGCCGGGACAGATCCATGCCCTCGTCGGCCAGAACGGCTCGGGGAAGTCGACGCTCATCAAGATCCTCGCCGGGTACCACCAGCCCGATCCGGGTGCCGAGGTGCTGATGCGGGGTCAGCGGGTCGACATCGAGAACCTCTCGCCGGCCGAGCGCTCGCATCTCCACGTGATGCACCAGGACCTCGGCCTCGTGCCGACGCTGTCCATCATGGAGAACCTCGCGCTCGGGCGTGGCTACGAGACCGGGTTCGGCGGCCGCATCAATTGGCGGAGGGAGCGGATCCGCGTGACGCAACTGCTCGCCGAGTTCGGCGTGGAGGCCGATCCGCGTGCGCTCGTCGGTTCGTTGCGGGCGGCCGAGCAGAGCATCGTTGCACTCGTGCGCGCGCTGCAGGACTGGGAGCGCGACGACGTCGGCGAACGCGGTCAGGGGCTCGACCTGCGCAGCGTGCTCGTCCTCGACGAACCCACGGCGTCGCTCCCGCGGCTCGAGGTGGATCGACTCTTTGCCGCAGTCCGCCGGGTCGCCCAGCGCGGTGGTGGAGTGGTGTTCGTCTCGCACCGCCTCGACGAGGTCTTCGAACTCGCCGATTACGTGACGGTGCTGCGCGACGGGAAGGTGGTGGGTTCGCAGCCGCTGCGCGAACTCGATCAGGCACGACTCATCGAGCTCATCGTCGGACGACCTGTCGACGACCTCTACGCCTCGCCCCCCGAGCCCAAGGCCGAGGTGGCCCTCGAGGCGACCGACGTCGCAGGGGCGAGTGTGGTCGACGTGGACCTCACCGTGCGGCGCGGCGAGGTGGTGGGTGTCGCCGGACTCGTCGGGTCCGGCCGCGACGAACTCGCGTCGTTGCTCTTCGGCGCCAAGCGACTGGTGCACGGCGAGGTGCGCGTCAACGGTGAGCGCGTGCAGAGCCCGCGCGGTGCCATCAACGCCGGGATGGGTCTGGTGCCCGCCGATCGCAAGGGCGATGGCTGTATCCCGGCGCACACGGTCCGCGAGAACGTGGTGCTGCCCCGACTCGGGCCCTTCGGTCGCTGGTGGCTCCGCCGCGGCATCGAGCGCCGTGAGGCCGATGAATGGATCGCCAAGGTGGAACTGCGCCCGGCCGATCCCGAGCGGGCCATCAGCACGCTTTCCGGAGGCAACCAGCAAAAAGCAGTGCTGGCACGTTGGATGCGCACAGACCCGAGCGTGCTCGTACTCGACGAACCTACGCAGGGTGTCGACGTCGGCGCCAAGGCCTCGATCTACGAACTGCTCGCCTCCGCCGCAGCCGGCGGAACCGCTGTCGTCATGTGTTCCTCGGATGCAGAGGAACTCGCGCACGTCTGCGACCGTGTTCTCGTGCTGCGCAGCGGCCGAGTCGCCACGGAACTGTCGGGTGCGTCACTCACCGCCGACCGGATTGTCCAGGAGATCCTCTCGTGAAGATTGCCCGTTCGAAGTTCTCCCCGGGGAACATCAGCATCATCTACCTCTACCTGATCGGGTTCGTGGTGTTCTGGATCTGGATCCCCGAGCTGTGGATCAGTTGGACCACCCACAAGTCGGTGCTCAACATCGACATGTCCACGAAGGCGATCGTCGCCGTAGGCCTTGTGGTGCCGCTCCTCACGAACACCTTCGACCTCTCGATTGCCGGTGTCATCAGCCTCAGCTCGGTGATGGTGGCGTGGCTGCAGACCGAGTACGGCTGGAACATGTGGCCGGCGATGTTGGTGACGTTGCTGGTGTCGCTGGTGTGCGGGGCCGTGAACGCACTGCTCGTGGTCGGTATCCGGATCAACTCGTTCATCGCCACGCTTGCGTCGGGCGCCGTCATCGTCTCGCTCGCCGAGTACACCTCGGGTGGCGTGCAGGTACAGGTGCCGAACTCGTTCAAGGAGATCTCCAAGAGCCAGATGTTCTGGGGTATCCAGGCCAAGGTCGGCTACCTCGTGGTGATTGCCTTCATCCTCTGGTACGTGCTCGAGCACACGCCGATCGGTCGCTACATGCACGCAACGGGCGACGGACCCGAGGCAGCACGGCTCGCCGGGGTGCAGACGAAGCGCTACGTGGTGCTCTCCCTGATGATCTGCTCGCTCATCGCCGGTTTCGCCGGCATCGTGTCGGCAGCCCAGACAGCGGGCAACGCCACCTCGGGCGCCCCGTACCTGCTGCCCGCATTCGCAGCGGCCTTCCTCGGGTCGACGCAGTTCCTCGGGCGCTTCAACATCTGGGGAACCGTCGCATCGGTATTCGTCCTCGCCAGTCTCGTTGCCGGACTGCAGCGAGCCATCGAGAACCCCGGCATCCGCCGCATCCTCGACGACCTCTTCTTCGGCGTCGCGCTGATCGTGGCCGTCGGTCTCTCGAAACTGCTCGAGCGCTATCGCGAGCGCAATGCCTTCAAGCTGCGGGCGCTCGAGATCAACCAGCTCAACAGCTGAGCCCAGCTCCCTTCTCCCGACCCGTCTTTCCGGTTACCTCATCCCCGATCAAGGAGTTCCCATGTCTGCACGTCGTCCCCGGAGTTCGAACCCGCTCCTCGCATCGCCGAACCGACTGAAGCTCGGTGTGTTCGGCGTGAATGTGTCGAACGGTTGTGCAATGACCGACATGCCCGAGTCGCTGAAGGCTGAGTGGAAGGAGTCCGTCGCCATTGCGCAGGCAGCCGAAGCAGCCGGCATCGAGGCGATGATCCCCGTGGCGCGCTGGCGCGGTATGGGCGGCAGCGTGAACTTCAACCACCGCAACTTCGAGACCTTCTCCTGGGCAGCGGGCCTGGCGGCAGTGACCCAGAAGATCGCGGTGTTCGCCACGTTCCACGTGCCGACCGTGCACCCGGTTCGCGCCGCCAAGGAAGTTGCCACGATCGATCACATCTCCGACGGTCGCTTCTGCCTCAACATGGTGGCTGGCTGGAACGACATCGAGATCGGGATGTTCGGTGTTCCCCAGAAGGAACACGACGAGCGGTACGAGTACGCCGAGGACTGGGTGAGCGTCTGCAAGGACCTGTGGACCAAGTCCGGTGACTTCGACTACTCCGGCAAGTACTTCAACGTGCCGAACGCCTACTCCGAGCCCAAGCCGGTTCAGGATCCGTTCCCAGTGCTCATGTCGGCGGGCAACAGCGAGCGCGGCCAGCACTTCGCTGCGAAGCACTGCGACGTGAACTTCGTGGTGGCCCCCGATATCGAGACCTGCGGTCAGATCGCCGCACAGGTGAAGAAGCTCGCACGCGAGACCTACGGCCGTGACATCCTCGTCTTCGGCCAGGGGTACATCGTGTGCAGGGACACCGAGGAAGAAGCAGTCGCCTACCGCGACAAGTACGTGCGGGACAAGGGCGACTGGCAGGGCGTTCGCAACCTGCTCGACACCCTCGTGCCGAACTCGCAGAGTGCCCTCGGCGACGGATGGGAGTCGATGGCGGCCAACCTCATTGCGGGCTACGGGGCGATTCCCCTCGTGGGCACCGCGGATCAGGTGGTGGCCGGGATGCAGCAGTTCGCCGATGCCGGCCTCGATGGCATCAGCATCTCGTGGGTGGACTACCTCGCCGGTCTCGATCAGTTCAACAAGGTGCTCCGACCGAAGCTGGTGGCTGCCGGCTTGCGTGCCTCCTAGTTCGGATGCCGGGGGCATGACACACTGACATGCCATGGCGTCCACGCTGATCGCTCAGATCACCGATCCGCACATTGTTGCCAACGCCAGGCTCTGCCTGAACCAGATCGATACCGCATCGTTCCTGCGGGTTGCGGTGGAGACGATCCGCGACCTGCCCACCCCACCCGACGCGGTGCTCGTGACGGGCGATCTCGTCAACGATGGTCGTGCCAATCAGTACGAGCACCTGAGAATCCTGCTGGCTCCGCTGTCCATGCCCGTGCTGCTCATGCCCGGCAACCACGACAACCGGTCGGCGCTGCGAGCCGCGTTCCCGCACCACCGCGAACTGGGCTCGGGCGACACGTGCGACTTCGTACTCACCGTTGGCAGTCTGCGGGTGATCGGCCTCGACACGCTCGTGGAGGGCGAGGAGGGCGGCGACCTCTCGGAGCGCCAGCTCGACTGGTTCGCACGCACGCTCGGTGCCCAACCGAATGCGCCCACGCTCGTCGCCATGCACCACCCGCCGTTCCGGACCGGAATCGCCCACATGGACGCCCTCGGACTTGCGGAGTCTGCGGCCGCAGCACTCGAGCAGATCATCCGGGCCAATCCTCAGGTCGAGCGAGTGACGTGCGGGCACCTGCACCGGACAATCTCGCGGCGCTGGGCCGGGACCGTGGTGGCCACTGTGCCGAGCGTTGCCCATGCGGTTGCGCTCGATCTGCGCGACGACTCGCATGCCGCATGGAATTACGAGCCACCGTTCGTCACGCTGCATCACTGGAACGGGACTGCGCTGGTGACGCACCAAGTCGCCTGCGGTGAGTTCCCGTCGCGTCGTTACGGCTCGTGAGCGCGATCGCTACCGCGGGCTCTGGCCGTCGTCCACGGTGATGATGGTGCCCGTCACCATCTCCGAGGCGGGCGACACCAGATACAGCAGCGTGCTGTCGAGATGGTGGGGCTGCCCCATCCGCTTGCGGGGGAAGAGCCCACTCGGGTCCCCCTGACGCTGGATCATGCCGTCCATCATCTCTGAGGAGAACGCTCCCGGGGCGATGGCATTCACGTTGATGTGGAACGCAGACCATTCCACTGCGAGCGCCTCGGTCATGCGGTTGATGGCAGCCTTGCTCACGGAGTACAGCGCAGCACCGCCGCCCGAATAGAAGAACGACCCGATCGAGCTGATGTTCACGATTCGTCCCGGCTGCTTCGCCTTGATGAGGCGGCGAGCCACCTCGCAGGAGAGCATCCACGGTGCACGCACATTCGTGTCGAGCACGTTGTCGATCAGTTCCGTCGACATGCGCGTGGCGTACTGGGCGTCGGGGATGCCGGCGTTGTTCACGAGGATGTCGACGAGTCCGAACTGCGATTCGGCAGCATCGACAGCGGCAATGAGCGAAGCATCACTCCGCACGTCGAGTTCCACAGGCAGGCACTCGCCACCGTTGGCGGCGATGCGGGATGCAACCTCGCTGCAGCGGTCAAGACGTCGTCCGCCGGCAACGACGCGTGCCCCAGCCTCTGCGAGGACCTCGGCGAAGCGCACACCCAGTCCCGATGATGCGCCGGTCACGAGAGCGACCCTGCCCGTGAGGTCGACGCCCCCTGCGGTCATTGCGGTGTCTCCATGAGTATCTCCTGAACGTTGTCGGTAGTTTCCGCCCATGGCTTCACGGACGCGACGCATGCTGGTCTGGGTGATTGCGGCTGCAGTGATCGCCGTGGGACTCGTCTACGGCGGCATTCTGCTGTGGACCAAGGTGATCAACAAGCCGGAGGAGCGGCTCTCCGCCCAGGACCTCGAGGAGCGGCTCGCCGACAGTGCCTCGGGTGCCCCGGTTGGGGTGGAGGGCGCGTGGGTCGTCGCAGCCGACTCCGAACTCGGGTACCGGGTGAAAGAGGTGCTGGGCGGGGTCGACACCGAGGGGGTCGGTCGCACGAACCAGGTCACCGGTTCGCTCGTGATCGAGGGCTCCGAGGTGAGCGAGGCGACCTTCGAGGTCGACGTGGCATCCATCCGGAGTGACTCCGACCGTCGCGACGGTCAGTTTGCGGGTCGCATCATGTCGACCTCGCAGTACCCCACGGCAACCTTCCGCCTGACGAGCCCTATCGCTCTCGGGGCGATACCCGCACCGGGAACCTCCATCACCGCCTCGGCAACCGGTGAGCTGACGCTCCGTGGCGTGACGAGGTCGGTGACGTTCCCGCTCACCGCCCGGCTCGACGGGGATCGAATCGGGGTGCTGGGCAATATCGACATCGTGTTCTCCGACTACGGGATCGCCAACCCCTCGAACTCGTTCGTGAAGACGGGCGACAACGGTCTGCTCGAGTTCGTGCTCGTGTTCGATCGGGCGCCGGCCGGCTGACGGTTCCACGGCTCGCGAGGCTGCGCGCCTCAGCGATCCGGGCGAGCCCACCTGTTTTGCGATACTGGGCAGATGCCCGCGAGATCAGCACTGCACACCAGATATGTACTCCCACTCCTTGCCGCAGCCTGCGTGACCGTGTTCAGCGCGTGTGCTGCCGATGCCCCCGATGCCGCAAACCAGGCAGTGGACACCGCAGCAGCGTTGCCCAACCTTCTTGGCACGTGGACCGGTGAGTACGAATTCCCGTACGGGGACACGGTGATCAAGACCTCGCTGGACCTCGTCATCGAGCGGCAGGAGGGATCGAATCTCTTCGGCTACGAGACCTTTGTGAACGGTGAGGGCGAGACCATCCGCTACGACCTCGTGGGAACGGCCAATATCGACCCCGTCGACGGTGAGGTGGAGGTCGTGATGGCGACCACTGGGTTCTTCTTCGACATCGAAGTCGTGAGCGCCGAGCGGCTCTCGGCGCGATTCGTGAGGACCGACGACAAGCCCACCACCTTCGTCGTGGAACTCAGGAAGAAGGCGTGATGGCGCTCGATCTCGGATCGTTGTTCTCGGTGCGCGGCAAGGTTGCGCTGGTGACCGGTGGTTCGCGTGGCATCGGCGAGATGATCGCCGCCGGGTACGCCGCAAACGGTGCACGCGTGTATGTCAGTTCGCGCAAGGCCCAGACGTGCGACGAGACGGCGAAGCGACTCTCTGACACGTATGGGGCCGAGTGCATCTCGCTGCCTGCAAATCTCGCCGAGATGAGTGGGGTTGACTCGCTCGTTGCAGCGTTGCGCGAGCGCGAGTCGCACCTCGATTTCCTCGTGAACAATGCGGGGGTCTCATGGGGTGCGCCGCTCGACGAGTTCCCGGAAGCGGGCTGGGACAAGGTGATGGACACCAATGTGAAGGGTCCGTTCTTCCTCACCCAGAAGCTGCTCCCGCTGCTCGAGGCCAGGGCCACTCACGAGGACCCCGCTCGCATCATCAACATCGGATCGGTGGACGGGATCCGCAACTCGGTGTTCAGCGCATTTTCCTACGGGCCGTCGAAAGCGGCGCTTCACTCGCTCACCAAGATGCTCGCCGTTCACCTCGCCAAGCGGAACATCATCGTGAACGCCATTGCGCCAGGCCCGTTCCCCACCTGGATGCTCAGCACCGGGGTGGGTGGCGGCGGCGACGTGGAGAACACTGATTGGGATGCAGTTGCTCGCAGCAATCCGCGCAAACGGGTTGGCACGGCCGAGGACATCGCCGGTCTTGCGCTCTTCCTGAGCAGTCGTGCCGGAGCATTCACCGTTGGTGAGGTCATTTCGTGCGACGGCGGCACCTTGCTCGTGTAGCACGTACCATCGGTGCATGAACGCCGACTCGCGCGAACTCTGGCGGCTCGTCGAGCCCTATCACCAACTGTCGTACCGCTCCCCGGAGGCCATCGCGGCGTACGTGGCAATCGGGCTCGAACGACCCGAGCACCAGTACTTCGGCTCGCGTCTCGCAGCGCTCGGACCAGTTGGGACCCGGGTCGCCACCGCTCTGTTGTTCGGTTTCGCTCCCGAGTACGTGGCCCGAGCTGTCCCGTCGGTGTGGGAAGTGGCGACTCCGGCGTCGATCGTCGCGGCTCGCTTCGACGGAGCCCGCACCACCCTGCGCCGAGTACTCGGCGACCTGTACGAATCCGATGGCGTCCGCGGAGCAGCCGATCTCGTCCGGATGGCGGCCGAGTCCGCCGATCTCGCCGGTCGTCCGATGGCAGCGGCACACGCCGACCTTCCGTGGCCCGATGATGCAGCAATGGTGCTCTGGCACGGCTGCACGATTCTGCGTGAGCACCGGGGTGACGCCCACTGGGCAGCAACGTCGAGCGAGGGCGTGGACGCAGTGGAGTGTCATGTCCTGCACGCTGCCGACGGTGCGATGCCGGGAGCGCTCCTCCAGCGGGTGTCGGGATGGGACGATGCCCAGTGGCGTGCTGCAACCGAGCGTCTTGCTGGGCGCGGTCTGGTCACCGGCGCGGGCGAATCGCTCGATCTCACCGACCAAGGGCGGTTGCTCAAACTGCGGATCGAGCGGGCAACAGACCGCGGCGCCGCACAGCCGCTCGGGATGCTCGGTGCTGCGGGTGTGACTCGTTTGCTCGAAACGCTTCGACCTGTGGTGCGCGCCGTGATCGACAGTGGCGCCGTTCCCACCTGGGAGATGCGCGAGCAGCTCTGGCGCGACCTTCCCGCCGAGTGAGCCCGCCGACCGTGATCGGCGGGCAGTCCACTCAGTCGGCGGTCCGGCTGCTGGCGTTGCGTATCGCGTCGACGAGTTCGGCCACGGCCAGCGACTGATCTGCAGGGACGATCCACGCGTCGTCGCCCCGCACACGCGCGCTCACCGCCTCGGTCATCACGGTGAATGCATCGACTGGTGCGAAGTGCTCCTCGGTCCCGCCGACCCAGAGCGACGACGGTTCGCGCCAGGTGGTGAAGGCCTCGCCGTCGCCCGTTCGAACCGAGACGCGGGTGCCCTCCACACGGAGCGACTGCGACCCGGCCTCGACGAACGAGCAGTGCATCGAGGCGCGGATCCCCGATCCCAGCACCGCACGCACCGAGGTGGTGAGGTCGACCCCGGTCGGGCCCACCTCGCTGCTCACACCCACGAGACTCACGTCTTTCGGGGCGGTGGACACCGACGGGATCAGGGACGCCCACGTGTGCACCTGGTAGCAGCCCACGTCGAGCAGTGCGCCGCCCCCCATCGTGGGGTCGAGTCGGTAGTTGCCGTCGAGGGTGTCGGAGGTGAACGTGAAGCGTGTGTCGATCTGCACGAGTTCGCCGAGCGAGCCCGAACGGGCGAGCGCAAGCAGTCGGGCAAAGCGTGGATGCCACTGTGCCCAGACGGCTTCCACGAGCAGTCGTCCGTGTTGTTCGGCGGTGGCGAACATCGAACGAACCTCGCTGGCAGTGACCCCGAGCGGCTTCTCGCACAGCACGTGCTTGCCGGCAGTCAGCGCCCGTTCGACCCACTCGCGGTGCTGGCCGTTGCGGAGGCTGATGTACACCACCTCCACCTCGGGGTCGTCAAGCAGGTCGGCGTACTCACCGTGCACCCGGTTGGGCTCGAGGGTGCGTGACCGGTCGGCATCACGGCTCGCAACGGCGTGGAGCACGGCACCGTGAGCGGTGTGCACCGCGGGGGCCATGGCCCGCGACGCAACCCAGCCTGCTCCGAGAAATCCCCAGCGAACCGGATGGTCGGGCATCGGGTGGTCGGGCATCGGATCAGCGACGACGCACGGTGTCCCGGCGCAGCGCGACTGCCTCGGGGCGTCCGTTGTGCAGCGCCGAGCGCTCGGCGGCCTCCATGATTGCCACCACATCGCGCGAGCCGTCTGCGGTGACCTCCATCGGCGTTCCGTGATGAAGCCGCGCTGTGAGCGATGCGTGGAACGCGTAGGGCGCAACATCGAGGAGTTCGGCGCGCTCGGCTGCAGCGCCCTCACGGTGCACCGTGAGCACCGCCGGGAGATCTGCAACAGCGGGCTCGGCGGCGGGGTCCCAATCGCCGACGATGGCGCCCTCGGTGCCGAGCGCGTAGTACTTGGGCCGGCGCGCGGCAGCGAGATCGGAGTTCACGAACGTGGCCTGGCGCCCGGTGGTGAACGTGATGGTCACCTGCGCATGGTCGGCGTTGGTGGCGTGGTGCCACTTTCGCTTGTGGTTGACCCCGGTGACGTGATCGATCGGGTCGTCGATGAGGTCGAGGATCTGGTCCACGTAGTGGCTTCCCCAGTCGAAGATGGCCCCTCCGGAGACCTCGGCATTGGAGTGCCAGTAGTCGCAGGGTCGGGAGTAGCCGCCCACGAACGTGTCGAGGTGGAACAGATCGCCGATCGTGCCGCTGCGCAGCAGCGACCGCAGGGTCACGAAGTCGCGGTCGTAGCGACGGTTCTGGTACACGACGAGGATGCGCTGCTGCTGATCGGCGAGCTCCATGAGTTCGTCGCACTCGGCGGCGGTGAGTGCCATCGGCTTCTCGAGCACCACGTGCAATCCGTGTCGGAGTGCCTGGCGCGCCCAGTGGGCATGACTGTTGGGCGGTGTGG
>JAULYZ010000077.1:0-3968 GCA_032117595.1 Acidimicrobiia bacterium
GGGCGACATCCGCGTGACGTTGCGGCCGGCGAGACGCACCCGCCCCGAGTCGAGTGGAGTGAGCCCGGACAGGACGTCGAACATCGTGGTCTTGCCGGCCCCGTTCGGGCCGATGAGACCCGTGATGCGGCCGGATTCCACGGTGAGCGACGCGCCGTCGAGCGCGGTGACCCCACCGAAGCGGACCGAGACGTCAACGGCCTCGAGCACCGGCACGGATCATCACCTCCTCGGCATCGGGACCCACACCGTTCGGCCGTTGCGACGGGTCCTCACCCAGAACCCGCGGACCCACAACGAGGATGAAGAGGGTGACCACGGCGTACGGCCAGTTGGAGATGAGGTCGAAGACACGCAGCAGGTACGCAACGGCGAGTCCGGCGCCGATGATGACGAGCGCGCGCTGGCGAGATACCACGCGGTCCCAGAGGGGCCTCAGGTAGGTGGCCACCACGCCGCTCGGGTATCGCACCAGAACGACCCCGGCGAGGCCGACGAGGATCAAGGTGTTGGAGCCGAGGTTCTCGAAGAAACTCACCGCCCACCCGAGACGATCGGGGATGAGATCGGCGATCTTGCCGAAAATGGTGTTGTTCAACCCAAAGCCGAGGAACGCTCCGGTGAAGAGCGCAGCCCCCGGTGAGGCGACGCCGGCCACCACCATCACCATGATGAGCGTGAGGCTGTTGAGGAACTGCACCGACTCGGGGGTGACCGCCTGCAGCGCCTGGCCGTACAGCGCACCACCGAAGCCCGCCATACCGGCCGAGAGCGCGAACACGCCCAGTTTGGCCGCCTTGGTGTTCATGCCGAGTGTGGCGCAGGCAGCAGGGCTGTCCTTCAGCGCAATGAGACGGTGCCCGTAGTTGCTGCGGCGGATCAGCACGAGGATCAACGAGACGATGCCGAACATCACGGCGCCATAGACGAAGAACGCCGCGTTCCCGTCCATCGAGAGACCGAAGAAACGTGTCCGACGAAGGTTGAGGCCACCGCCGTTGAAGATGTCCCAGTCGACGCCGAGGAAACGGAACTCGGGCATGAGGAAGATCCACCGGTCCATCAACACGGCGAACGCGGCCGTGCTCAGCGCAAAGTAGATCCCCGACAGGCGGAACGACGGCAGGGCAACGAGAAGACCGAGCAGCGCAGGGACAGCAGCCGCTGCCACGAGCGCAAGCGGGTTCCCGCCCCGCCCGAGGTGCTGGACCATCACCATGCCCACACCGGCAAAGCTCAGCTGGCAGAGCGCGATCTGACCGGTGTACCCGACGATCGGGACGATCGACAGCGCGATGATGGCCAGGCCCCAGACGCGCCCGAGGGTGAACAGGTCGCCCTTGGGGAACACGCCGGCCAGCAGCGCTGCGGCGCCGATCACGATGACGGAGAAGCCGGTGGTCCCCGACCAGGTGGGGCGCTGGACCGTTTCGCGGAAGCGCGAGATCGTGTGCCCGCGCAGCGGGGAGCGACCGAGGATCAGCACGATGAAGAGCACCACCACGGGGATCGACGCAAGGAACCCCGTGAGGTACCGGGTCTCCCCGGGAAGGCGATCTTGGTAGCCACGGAAGTACTCCGTGGCGAGGCCGAGCACGAGTGCGCCGACGAAGGTCATCGGCAGGCTGCGGAGCCGACCGATCACCGCTGCAGCGAACGCGTTCACCACGAGCAGCGTGAGCGGCAGCGCCGAGAGCTTGAGTGTCGGTGCGATGAGGATGCCCGAGAGCGACGCGAGCACGGTGCCCATCGCCCACGCCGCCATCGAGAGTGCATGGGGCCGGGCGCCGTTCAGCGCCACGAGGGCACGGTCGTCCACCACGGCGCGCATCGCCACGCCGAACCGCAGGCGCGACAGCACGAGCCACAGACCGAGTGCAACAGCGCCGGCAACCGCCAGGGTGATCACCACGTGGATCGGGATGCGGACACCTGCCACGGTGACGACGTCACCCTCGAAGAACCGCCGGAACGGTCGCGACTTGGCCGGCGGCCACACCCAGACCGCCAGGCCGACGAGGCCGAGCATCGTGCTGATGGTGGTGACCACCTTGGTGGACTCTGACGCCTCGTAGAGATAGCGCATCACCCCGCGCTCGAGCAGGACACCGAACAGCGGCGCCAGCACGGCGAGACACACCACGATGGCAACCGGCGCCGGCCAGCCCCAGCCGAAGCGCATCGTCCAGTACGAGAAGGCAGCGAGCATGCTCGTGGCCCCGTGGGCGAAGTTGAACACCCCGGTGGTGGTGTACGTCAGCACGAGCCCGGCTGCCGCGATCGCGTAGATCGCCGCCGTGCTCAGCCCGCTGACCGTGTAGCTGAAGAACTGTTGCACCGGAGTCTCCCGGGCACAGTCTCGCAGGTCAGGGGTTGAAGCCCGTGACCTGGGCGGCGTTCGCCGGGTCGCAGTTGTACAGCCCCGAATCGGCTGCGGTGATCCCCGAATCCACCGCGAATCCGTCCACCGAGGCCCGCAGAGCGAGGAAGCACGGGCTGTTCGGCCCGGCGGAGTTCTTGGGGGCGTCCGGCACGTGGAGACCGCCGCCGGTCCACCCGGTGACCGATCCGGCCCGCTCCATCACGCACGCCCTGGTGAGCTCCGAGCCGCAGTCCCGCGCAGCGGTCGCCCAGAGCAACCACGCCGAGAACGCGTTCACACCGATTGCCCGCGGTTCAGCATCGGCGTACTGCTTCACCAGGTCGATGTACTGCTGCGTAGCGGGGTGCTGCGACGCGAGCTCGAACGGCGTGAGGTACGAGTTGATGAGCACCGTGGTCTGCCCGAGCGTGTCGCCAGCCTCCTCGAGGAACTTCGGGTTGTAGTGGTTGGCCTCCACCAAGATGTACTTGGGGAAGTACCCGACGTCGGCCATTGCCCGCATGATGGCAGCGGTGTTTTCCGGGGTGTTCTGCGTGGAGAACACCTGCACCCCCGCCTTCTTGATGTTCTCGGCGTAGGTCCGCCAGTTGTCGACGGCGATCGGGGTCTCCTCGTAGTACACCTGCGTGTAGCCGAGGTCGACGGCGGCCTGGGCGTTGCGCTTGCCCTGAGCATTGAGCGCAGCGTTCTGGTTGTTGAGCAGGCCGAAGAACCCGAGCACCTCGGGGTCGGTTTCCTTGATCCGGCGCAGCAGGCCGGTGAGATGGCTCATCCAGTCGGAGTTGACGTTTGCTGCAATCGAGCCCTCTGCACGACCGGCGCGCTGCGACACTGTGAACGCCACGATCTCGGTGAGACCGCACCCGTTGCGGGCCTCGACCACCGTGTCGTCGAGGGCAACGCCGTTGCCGACGAGCATGAAGTCGCTCTGGCAGGCCTCCACCATGCGCGGACCGGCCTCGAGCAGCTTGGCATCGCGCTTGTTCAGGACGATCTGACGACCGAGGATGCCCCCAGCCTCATTGCACCAACCCACGAAGGCATCAGCAGCGTCGAAGAGCTCCTGGTTGAGGCCCGGCACGATGCTGTTTCCGGGATCCGACATCGTTCCCACGACGATCTCGTTGTCGCTGACCCCCTGGTCGGTCGCACCCGATGCCGTACCCGGCCCGCACACCCCGGTGAGATCGCCGAAATCCCCCGCACCTCCGGTGGGCCCGGACCCATCGGTCGTGGGCGTGCTGCTCCCCGGCGCCGCCGAGGTGGTGGAGGCGTCAGAGCCCGAGTCGGAACTGCTGCAGGCCGTGGCAGCAAGCACGGCAGCGGCGGCAAGGACCATGAGGCTGCGGCGGGCGTTGCGTGGACTATTCACCAGTGTTCTCCTTCGGGACGCCGAGGGTGGCGTGTTCGCAGGGGTACCGAGACGCTACCGGTGCGAGACTGGTGGGCATGAGCACCACTGAGGGCGGCCACGACTTCCGGGTCATGCTCGACCGGGCGGGGACCCGGACACCGACGCACCCCACACGCCCCGAGATCCAGTTGCTCTCACCCGACTTCTACGACCGCTTCGACGAACTCACGG
>JAULYZ010000078.1:0-2281 GCA_032117595.1 Acidimicrobiia bacterium
TCGCCGATGACACGGTTGAACCAGGTGCTCTTGCCCACGTTCGGGCGCCCGACGATGACGACCGTGGGCACACGGTGCTGCTTCGTCATGAGGGCCCTCCGAGGAACTGTTGGATGCGGGCCCGCAGGGCGGTTCCCGATGTGGGGACGACCTCGATGCTGTGGAGCGCCGACAGGTCACTGACAGTATGCCCGTCCAGGAACCGATCGCCGTTGAGGCACACGTCGGGGATGAGATGGAGCACGTCGGACGGGCGCCCCTCGAGCGCCCGGGACACATCCTCGAAGGTGAGCAAGCCGGCCACGGCGGTGTTCCCCCCGAAATAGTCGTTGCGGACACCGATCACCTCGACAGCGCCGCCAGCAAGCTCGCTCACCAGAGGACCGATCACCGAAGCGCCGAGCTCCCCCGTCACCACCGCGAGGGACCTGACACGGCGCGGTTCCCGCCGCGAGATGGACACCGGAGTGCTCCTGTGGCGGAGGGACGTCTCGGCAGCCGGGTTCACGGTGCGCACGTAGGCCGTCGCGTCGACGGAACCGAAGAAGCCGCCGTCGTGATGACGGAGGTCGCTGCGCTCGCCGCGGAAGGCGTCGATGAACGAGCGTGCGATGCCGATGCCGTCCTCCAGCATCTCGAACTCCCCGTAGTGCTCCGAGGCGGGCACGGGCAGCCCCGCGCGAAGGTACAGCTCATCGGCCGCGTGGACGACAGTGCGCCCGAGCAGCCTGCGGTACCTCTCCTGCCACTGTTCGATCAGGGCAACTGCGTCCGCCGCCTCCTCCGCGGTGTGCACGCGCATCCTGGCCTCGGTGTTGTGCCGGGACAGACCGAGCGGGACGACTGCGACGGACAGGAGCTCGGGGAACGTCTCCAGGAGACCGTGGAGCGTGGCGTCCAGAACGGGGCCGTCGTTCACGCCCGGGCACAGGACAACCTGCGCGTGTGCGTCGATCCCGTGGTCCAGCAACTGGCGCAACCAGCGGAGGCTGGTGCCGCCGCGGTCGTTGCGCAGCATCTCCGCCCTGCGCCTCGGCTCGGCGGAGTGGATGCTGACGTACAGGGGCGAGAGCCTCTCGTCCACCACCCGCTCGAGGTCGGCTTCCGTGAAACGGGTGAGGGTGGTGAAGTTTCCGTAGAGGAAGCTCAACCGGTAGTCGTCGTCCTTGGTGTACAGACTGCGGCGCATGCCCTTCGGCAACTGGTAGATGAAGCAGAACTCGCAGTGGTTGTCGCAGGTGTGGATGCGGTCGAACACTGCACTGGTCACGGTGGCGCCGAAAGGCTCCCCCGGGATCCTCTGGATCTCCATGTCGATCGGCATCCCGCCCCTGTCCACCACGAGGCCCAGCAGCGGCTCGTCCACGAGGCGCTGCCACTCGATGATGTCCCGCGGTGCGACACCGTTCACACTGAGAACCGCGTCGCCGACGGTCAGCCCGGCCCTGTCGGCGCAGGAACCCGCCTCGATGGCGGCCACGATCGGTGATGCGTCGACCGTGTCCATGGGCGCCTCAGGCTATCCCCGCGGGTGTCACTAGCCTGAGGAGCCTCATGGCAGTCGACAAAGTGCTCCTGGCGTCCCCGCGGGGTTTCTGCGCCGGGGTGGAGATGGCCATCAAGGCCCTCTCCTGGATGGTGCGCACCTTCGACGGCCCCGTCTACTGCTACCACGAGATCGTCCACAACAAGATTGTCGTCGACAGGTTCCGCGAGCGCGGCGTGGTGTTCGTCGACGACATCGCGGAAGTGCCAGAAGGTCACCCCATCATGCTCTCGGCGCACGGCTCGGCACCGGAAGTTGTGGAGGCTGCACGGGCGCGCGGAAGCTACGTGGTCGATGCCGTGTGCCCGCTCGTCACGAAGGTGCACCACGAAGTGAAGGTGCGGGCTGGGAAGGGTTACCACATCATCTACGTCGGTCACGAGGGCCACGAGGAAGCAGTGGGAACCATGGCCGTTGCTCCCGACTCGATCACGAGGGTGGAGTCGGTCGACGAGGTGCGCGCGCTGCCTGAGTTCACCGTGCCGGTGGCGATGCTCGCCCAGACCACGCTCTCCCACCGGGAATGGCACGAGGTGGCCGTGTCGGTGCGGGAGCGCTTCCCCGAAGTGTGGACACCGGGCCGGTCCGACCTGTGTTTCGCCACCACGAACAGACAGACAGCACTCATGGAGATCGCGCCGCGCGTTGACGCGTTCGTGGTGATCGGCTCGTCCAACTCCTCCAACACGCGGGCCCTCGAACGACTGGCTGCTGAAGCGGGGTGCGCCCGGGTGC
>JAULYZ010000079.1:0-2355 GCA_032117595.1 Acidimicrobiia bacterium
GCACCACGATGATCGTCCCGTCGGGCTCGCGGTGCACGCGGACGGACACGCCGTAGAACTCGCCGAGGGTCTCGGGGCGCAGCACCTCCTCTGCCGAACCGTGCGCCACGCGGTGACCCTCGTGCATCAGCACGAGCCGGTCCGAGTAGATGCCCGCGAGCGTGAGGTCGTGCATCGCACTGATGACGGTGAGACCGTGCTCGCGCCGCAGTCGGTCGACCAGCTCGAGGGCCTGCTGCTGGTGCCCGATGTCAAGAGCGCTGGTCGGCTCGTCGAGCAGAAGGATCGGCGCCTCCTGCGCCACCGCACGGGCGATCACCAGGCGCTGCCGCTCCCCTCCCGACAGGGTTCCGATGTCGCGGCCTGCGAGCGGGGCGAGGTCGAGTCTCTCGACCACGTCGTCGACCATGCTCATGTCGTGCCTGCTCTCGGCCCCGAAGTGCGACACGAAGGGGTTGCGCCCGAGCAGCACGTACTCCCTGCCCGTCATGCCGGGCGGGAGGACAGGATTCTGCGGCACGTACGCGATCAACTGGGCACGGCGGCGCGCGGAGCGCGAGTGAAGCGGGGCGCCGTCCACCAGCATGCGCCCGACGTGCGGTGCCACGCCCACCACTGAGCGCAGCAACGATGACTTTCCCGCACCGTTCGGGCCGATGACGCACAGCCACTCCCCCGGGCGCACGGTGTCGCTGAACCCGTGCACCGCCACGTGGTCGCCGTAGCGAACGCCGACGTTGTCGAAGACGAGCGACGTCACCGCGACGCCTGCCTGGTGCGGAGGATGAGCAGGAAGAAGGGTGCGCCGAGGAAAGCGGTCACCACTCCGATGGGCGTCTCGGCGGGACGGTCGAGGATGCGACCGGGGATGTCGGCGACGATCAGGAACGCGGCGCCGAGCATCATCGACAGCGGCAGCACGAGTCGGTAGCTGCTGCCGACGAGCAGGCGCACTGCGTGGGGAACGATGATGCCGACGAACCCGATGAGCCCGCTGACGGCGACCACCGCGGCGGTCCCGAGGGTGGCGGCGACGACAACGGCGAGACGGATGCGGCGGACATCGGCGCCCAGCGCGCTCGCCTCCTCGTCGCCCACGCGCAGCACGTCGAGCAGGCGCCGGTGCATGAGAAGAACCACCGTGCTGACCACGACGTACGGCACCACCAGCCGCACGTCACCCCATGTGGCGGTGGAAAGCCGCCCGAGTATCCACGAGTACACCTGGCGGACGACATCGGAGTTGCGCTGGAGAAGGAACGTCTGGATTGCGGTGGCGAGCGAGGTCACCGCGACACCGGCGAGAACGAGCGTGATCGAGGTGCGGTCTCCGCCGAGGGTGGACCCGACCACGTAGGTGACCAGCACGGCGGCGAGCCCCCCGGCGAAGGCGACGAGGGGCAACGGGTCGACCGGCCACGAGAGACTGCCGGAGCGGTTGACGGTGAAGATGACGGTGGCGCCGAGGCCCGCACCGGCTGCGACGCCGAGCAGGTAAGGGTCCACCAGCGGGTTGCGGAACACGCCCTGGTAGCTCGCCCCGGCGACAGAGAGCGTGGAGCCCACCAGGGCCGCCAGCACCACGCGCGGCGCGCGGATCTGCCAGATGATCGACCAGTCGGTGTCGCCCACGCCGCTGTCCACCGAGACGAACGGCAGGTGGTCGACGAGTGCCAGCGGGACACGCCACCAGTCCGGACCTGCCGGGCCGATGGTCACCCCCAGCACGAGAGCAAGGACGAGCGCGCACGCCGAACCCACGAGCCACGGCGTGGCCCGGTCGGGCGCGGCGTGCGCGACTGCTTCCATGTTTCCCTGCTGCCCTACTTCTGCAGTGCCGCGACGGCCTCGGCCATCCTGGTCACCAGCTCGACGACACGCGGCCCCCAGCGGGACGCGATGTCGTCGTCCAGCTCGATGACGTTGCCGTTCTTCACAGCGTCGATGCCGGACCAGCCCGGGCGCTTCGCGACCTCCGCGGCGTTCTGGCCGCAGCACTTGGTGTCGGCGAGGAAGATCACCGTGGGGTTGGCCTTGATGATCGCCTCGGCGTTCATCTGCGGGTAGTCGTTGCCTTCCTCGACACCGTCGGCGATGTTCGCGATGCCCATGGACTTCAGGAGCGAACCGACGAACGTGTTCGACGTGACGCTGTACAGCGTGTTGTCGAGCTCGTAGAAGTAGGAGGCGCCCTCGGGAGCGGTGACGCCGGCCGTCGCTGCCTCGATTCTCGACTTCATGTCGGCAACGAGTGCGTCGGCGGCCTCAACCCGGTTCGTGGCGGCGCCGAGCTCACCGATCTGGCGGTACACGTCGTCCAGACTGGCCGCGGCGGCACCCGTCCACACCTTGATG
>JAULYZ010000080.1:0-2458 GCA_032117595.1 Acidimicrobiia bacterium
CACCGGCCGCTCGATGCAGTTGGCCAACGGCATTCAGGCCGCCGCCAAGACCGGTACGGCGCAACTCAACGCCGCCGGTGAACCCGAGCGATCACATGCCTGGATCATCGGCTACGCACCCGCCGAAGCACCCCGCTATGCGATCGCCGTCATGCTGCGCGGTACCAACGAAGAGATCAGCGCGAGCACCGGCGGCAAGCTGGCCGGCCCGATCGCAAAGACGGTGCTCGATTATCTGTTCTCCACCGAAGCATCGGCCGCACAGCCATGACGCATCGTTGCTGGATAACCTTCACAGGCCGTGCGCCGTTCCACGCACGCGAAGTAGGGACCCGTGACATCTCCCCCTGAGCGCATCGTGTTGAACGAGCGCTACGAAATCCAAAATCGCATCGGACGCGGCGGCATGGCCGACGTGTTCCTTGCGCGCGACATCCTCCTCGACCGGCCTGTCGCCATCAAGGTGCTTTTCCCCGAATACGCCACCGACCCGAACTTCGTCGAGCGGTTCCGCCGCGAGGCACAGTCGGCAGCCAACCTCAACCACCCCAACATCGTCAGCGTCTACGACTGGGGCAAGTACTCGAACACGTATTACATGGCGATGGAATGGGTGCAGGGCCGCACGCTCGCAGACATCCTCCGCGTCAGCGGCAAGCTGACCCCCGATCAGGCAGCGCAGATCGCCAGCGAGGTCGCAGCGGCCCTCAGCTTCGCCCACCGCAACGGTGTGGTGCACCGCGACATCAAGCCGGCCAACATCCTCATCGGCTCGAACGGCGCGGTGAAGGTGGCCGACTTCGGCATCGCCCGGGCGATGAACGCTGCCACCGAACACAACCTCACCCAAGCCGGTTCGGTGATGGGTACCGCCACGTACTTCTCACCCGAGCAGGCCCAAGGCGCACAGCCCGACCCGCGCAGCGACCTGTACTCACTCGGCATCGTGCTGTACGAATTGGTGGCAGGCAAGCCGCCGTTCACGGGCGAGAATCCCGTGGGTGTCGCCTACAAGCAAGTGCACGATGCACCACAGCCGCTCAACCAGATCGTGCCCGATGTCCCACGCCCGTTCGAGGCAATCGTGGCCAAGTTGCTCGCCAAGAACCCGGCGCTGCGCTACCCCGATGCCGACGCGGTCCGTGAAGACCTCCGCCGCTTTCGTGCGGGCGAACCAGTGCAGGCACTCGTGGGTCTGGCTCCCGCCGCCTCATCGGTCAACACCGCAGCGCTGCCCCGCACCGAAGCCGTTGCTGCAACGGCCGCAACCGCCGCAGGAGCCGCAGGAGCCGCTGCGCAGCGGACCATCGCCATGCCACCGCAGGCACCACCTCCCCGCGCCTCGGCCCCAGCGACCAACCCACCGAGTAGGTCGAATCTGTACAGCGTGCTGGCCTTCCTCGCCGTCATCGCGCTCACCGTCGGCGGTTTCCTCCTGTACAACGCCCTCGCCGACGACGAGGTACCCACCGGGCCGGTGACCGTGCCCAATGTGGTCGGTCTCGACTACGACGCTGCGACCGCACTGCTCACCGACGCCGGCCTCAACTTCGAACCAGTCGCCCAGGCGAACCCCGCCGACCCGAATGTGCCCGAGAACCAGGTGTGGCAGACCAACCCGCCCGCCAACACCCCCGTCGATCGCAACTCGATCGTGCAGGTGTACTTCGTGCCGTTGGTCGAGCCGCAACCGGTGCCCGATGTGACCGGCAAGAACCTGGCCGAGGCCCAACGCATCCTCAGCGAGGCCAAGTTCGTACCGGGTGCGGTCACCTCGGAAACATCGGACAGTCCCAAAGACACCGTGCTGCGCACCACCCCGCCCGCCAACGAACTGATCAAGGCGGGCACCACGGTCGACATCGTCCTCTCGGGCGGACCCGACACCGAGATCATCCCGAACGTCGTCGGCCAAACCGCCCAGGCAGCCACCAACCTGCTGAGCGGCGCACCCTACGAATTCCAGGTGAGTTCGATCACCGAAGAAAGCACGTCGATCCCGGAAGGTTCAGTCATTCGTACCGAGCCCGCCGTCGCCGGACAGTTGGCACCCGGGTCACCGATCACGATCGTCGTGTCGACCGGGACCGTGCAGGTGATCGTGCCGCCAGTGGTCGGTCGCACCGAGGCGCAGGCCCTGGCCCAGCTCGAAGCCGCCAAACTTCGTGGCAACGTCACCTATCTGAACGTGCCTGCAGGCGACCCCAACGCCGGTCGAGTGATCTCGCAGAATCCGCTTGCAGGCACGAAGGTTCCGCCCGACTCGGCCGTCGGCCTCCAGGTTGGCCGTGCCGTGGCCCCGCCCACGACGCTCCCACCGACCACCGCAGCGCCCACCACCGCAGCACCCACCACCGTGGCACCCACCACCGCGGCGCCCTGAACCGCGGCCCTGCCGAGACGCCACCCGCAGCTCGAAACTCAGGCCGGAACGAGGGCGAGGAAATTGCGCAGCAAC
>JAULYZ010000081.1:0-41638 GCA_032117595.1 Acidimicrobiia bacterium
CCACGCGAGGTGGATCACGACGTTGCCGCCCCACGACTGGCCGGCAACGACGGGACGGTCGAGGCCAAGGTGGTTGATGAGCGCGACGAGGTCAGCGGTGACGGTGTCGAAGTCGTAGCCGTGGTCGGGCTTGTCGGAGTGTCCGTGGCCGCGCAGATCGACCGAGATGGCGTGGTGTCCGGCGGTTGCGAGTTCGCCGGCGACTCCGTCCCAGAGTCGTGCGTTGGAAGCGAGTCCGTGGACGAGGACGAACGATGGTCGGTCGGATCCTTCGGGCGGGGGTGTTCCCCAGTGGAGGGTCCGCAGGGCGAGGTCCGGGGCGACCGGGATGCGCTGCTCGACCGGTACCAAACTCACCCCCCCAGTCTGCCCCCATTTCGCGTTCTGACGGGCATGGAGTCAGCTATTGCTGACTTTCCCTTGCTCAGAATGAAGAGATGCCCAGAACGCGGACTGGGTAGGGTCGATCGCATGGACGGACAGCCGGCGGTGCACGAGCAACTGCTCCGCCTCGATGCCGTCCTGCGCGAACTGGGCCGGGTTGTCGTCGCCTTCTCCGGCGGTGCTGACTCGGCCTTTCTCGCGCACCGGGCGAACGCACTGCTCGGCCCGGGGGCCAGTCATGCCGTCACCGCAGTGTCCCCGTCGCTCGCCACCGATGAGGAAGCCGACTGTCGTGCGCTGGCCGCCGAGTGGGGCCTGCGCTGGACCCCGGTGGACACCGATGAGATGGCTCGTGCCGCCTACCGCGCCAACGACACCGATCGCTGCTACCACTGCAAGGCCGAACTCATGGACGTCGTCGCCCCGATCGCAGGGGCGGAGCACGCCACGGTGGTGCTCGGCGTGAACCTCGACGATCTCGGCGACCACCGTCCCGGCCAGAAGGCAGCCGAGGAGCGTGGCGCCCGCTTCCCGCTCGTGGAGGCCGGTTTCAGCAAGGCCGATGTGCGCGAGGCCTCCCGCCTCGCTGGCCTGCGCACCTGGGACAAGCCCGCTGCGGCCTGCCTCGCCTCGCGCGTCCCGTACGGCACGGCGGTCACGCTCACCACGCTCTCGCAGGTGGATCGGGCCGAGGCCGGGCTGCGGCGCCTCGGCTTCCGCCAGTTGCGGGTCCGTCACTACGACGACACCGCGCGGCTCGAGTTCGACCTCGCCGACCTTCCCCGTGCCCTCGAGCGGCGGGCCGAGATCGTCGAGACCGTGCGCCGTGCCGGCTACCGCTACGTGACGGTCGACCTCGAGGGGTTTCGGAGCGGGAACCTCAACGGTTAGCGTCCGTCCGACGCCGCCGCCCCGATCCGGGCCCGGCGATCCATCGACAGTTCCGGCATTGCACGCAAAGGGGTACAGATCGTGAAGCTCGCCATGGCACTCAGTTACTCGGGTGGTTTCAAGGAGTCCATCGGGAAGGTGGTCGAGCTCGAGAAGGCCGGCCTCGACATCGTGTGGGTCGCCGAGGCGTACAGCTTCGACGCCATCAGCCAGGTTGGCTACCTCGCCGCCAAGACCGAGCGCATCGAGATCGGCACCGGCATCGTGAACGTGTACTCACGCACACCGGCGCTCATGGCGATGACCGCCGCGGGCTGCGACTACGTGAGCGACGGCCGCTTCATCCTCGGCCTCGGCGCGTCGGGCCCGCAGGTGGTGGAGGGCTTCCACGGTGTGCCCTACGAGAAGCCAGCGAAGCGCATCTCGGAGTACATCGACACCTGCCGCATGGTGTGGAAGCGCGAGCCCCTCGTCTACAACGGCGACACCATTCAGGTGCCCCTGCCTGCCGGCAAGGGAACCGGCCTCGGCAAGGCGCTCAAGCTCATCAACCACCCCGTGCGACAGGACATCCCGATCTGGTGGGCATCGCTCAAGGAGAAGGCCGTGGAGGCCACCGCTTCGTCGGCCGACGGGTGGCTCCCCATCATGTTCATCCCCGAGAAGTTCCAGCAGGTGTGGGGCGGTCCGCTCAAGGCTGGTCTTGCCAAGCGTGACTCCTCGATGAAGCGTCTCGAGATTTCGGCGGGCGGCATGCTCTGCATCGACGACTCGCTCGATCAGGCCGGCGCCGACAAGTTGCTGGATCTCGCCCGCCCGAACTCGGCGCTGTACATCGGTGGTATGGGTGCGCGAGACAAGAACTTCTACAACGACATCGCCAAGGCCTACGGCTACGAGAAGGAGGCTGGAGAGATCCAGGACCTCTACCTCGACGGCAAGAAGGAAGAGGCCGCCAAGGCCGTCCCCGCCGACATGCTGCGCAAGACCAACCTCGTCGGGCCGAAGTCGATGATCAAAGAGCGCATCGCTGCGTACAAAGAAGCCGGTGTCACCGTGTTGCAGGTGAACCCGGTGGGCAAGAACGCCACGCAGCAGATCGAGATGCTCAAGGATCTCGTCGGGGGCTGACCCATGGCAACGAAGCACGCGCCGAACTCCTCGTCGGGCGAACCACACGGACTGGTTGCGCCCGGCTGGGAGGCCGTGCGCGACGCGTTCGCCGAGAACTTCTCCGCCGGTCGCGATGTGGGCGCCGGCGTGGCCGTGTACCACCGGGGCAAGCCGGTGGTCGACCTGCGGGGCGGCCACTTCGACACGAGTCGTACGCGGTCGTACGACCACGACACACTCCAGTTGGTGTTCTCCACCACCAAGGGCGTCACGGCGATTGCCGTGGGCATGTGCGTGGATCGCGGCCTGCTCGACTACGACGCCACCGTTGCGTCCTACTGGCCCGAGTTCGCTGCGCACGACAAGGGTGGGATCACCGTTGCCCAACTGCTCTCGCATCAGGCCGGGCTCATCACGGTGACACCGCCGTTCTCGCTCGCCGAGGCGCTCGACTGGGGAACGGTGACGGCGCGACTCGCTGGCGAACGGCCGGTGTGGGAACCCGGTACCGCACACGGATACCACGCGCTCACCTATGGCTGGCTCGCCGGCGAACTGGTGCGTCGCGTGGACCCGAAGCAGCGCAGCCTCGGTCGCTTCGTCGCGGAGGAGATCTGTGGCCCGCTCGGCGCCGAGTTCTGGATCGGGCTCCCGGCCGAGCACGAGCAGCGTGTATCTCCGATGATCCCGAGCGCGCCGCCCGCCGATCCGGCGATCGCCGAGATGATGGCCCAGATGATGGGCCCCGGCACCAATGCGTGGCGCTGCCTCACCCTCGATGGCGCCTTTGGCGACCAGTCGCTCGGTGACGGGTCCACCACTGCTTTCAACTCGCGCGAGGTGCACGCGGCTGAGGTGCCCGCTGCCAACGGGATCGGTACTGCCGCAGCGCTGGCGCGCATTTATGCAGCCACCATCGCGCCGGTGGACGGCGTGAGCCTGTTGTCCGATGCCACGCGCAATCGCGCGCGCTCCACGGTCACCCCCGAGAACGAGCCCGACGCGTGTCTCGTCATGCCGTCCACCTTCGGTATGGGATTCATGACCACGGGTTTCATGTCGCCGTACATGGGGCCCGGCTGCTACGGGCACCCGGGTGCGGGAGGCAGCGTTGCGTTCGCATCACCCGAGTCCGAGATCGCGTTCGCCTACGTGATGAATCAGATGGACAACAACCTGGCGAACGACCCGCGCACGGTCTCACTCACCGATGCGATTCGCTCGGTCCTCGGTGCGTAGCCGCCGGCGCAGCGACCGGGTGGCTGCGAGGTTTGCCACCGCCGATACCGCTGCCAGTACGGAGAAGCCCACCATCGTCGCCCGAAGGTTGCCGGTGGCTTGGTCGATGAGGCCCGCCGCGATTCCCGAGATCGACAGCACGAGTGTCACGATCGCAAAGTCTCCCGCCAGGATGCGGCCGCGTATCTCGTCGGGCGAGCGCAGCTGCAGTCCGTAGGTGGAGAGCGCCCAGTTGGCGCCCCCGCCGAGGTGGGCGAACATCACTGCGACGAGCCCTACTGCGAGCACGGTGGACGCCGACAGCAGCAGGTACCCGATCGCAAAGACGAGTCCCGACATGCCGCACACCGTGAGCAGACGGCTCGTGTCGCGCCCGATGAACCGCATGGCGATGATCGGGCCGAGTACCGCTCCCACGCCGCGCGCCCCCATGAGCAGACCGCTCGCCGCATCGCCACCGTTGAGGTTGTCCCGGGCGAACACCACGAGCAGCGACACGATGCCGGCGCCGATCCCTGCGGTCATCTTGAACGACAGCAGTGCGAGGGTCACGTGATCGCGCCGGGCGAAACGCGCGGCCTCTGCCATGTCGGCAATCGGTCGCACGCGCCGTGAGGTGAGCGTTCGTTCACCCTGCATGGCAGCAGAGACGAGCGCCACGAACCCGGCAGCGACGAGGAACGAGCCTGCATTCGCGAGGAACGCAGCATTGCGGCCGAACACCGAGGCAACGAGGCCCCCCAGCGCTGAGCCGACGGCCAGCATCACGCCCCATGTGGAGCCGAAGAGCACGGTGGCGGACTGCATCTCGTCGGGCGAGCGCACGAGGTTGGGTATCGCCGCCTGAGTTGCGGGTCCGACGAACGCAGCAAGTCCTGCGATCACCGCAACGGCCACGAACCCGATGGGTACCGTGCTGCTCGAGCGGACGAAGATCATGCTCGCTGCGGCGATCGCCTGCCCGAAGGACACGAACATGATGATGCGCCGTCGGTCGAAGCGGTCGACGATCGGCCCGGCGAGTGGTGCAAGCAGGAACGTGGGCAACGCCTCGAGCACCGATACCAGCGAGACCAGCACGCTGGAGCCGGTCAGGTCGTGGACCTGGCCGGCCAGTGCAACGTAGGCAAACCAGTCGCCCGCATACGACACGATCTGGGCGATGAAGAGCCAGCGGAGTTGCTTGTTGTTGCGGAGGAGCGCGATCGAACCGACTCGAGCGCTGCGTTCCGACACGTTCGTAGTATGACCCGCCGCCCGGAGGCGGTCCGACTCAGCGCAGCGGGAGCCACCAGGCCGCAACTTCGGCCGGCATGCGCTGGGCGTACATCTTCTGCAGTTCGGTGGCGTTGGCAGGTGCGGGCATGTTGTTGGTCACCGACAGCGGCGAGCCGCCCTGGACCGGGTCGAGCCACTCGAGGCGGAACGACTCGATGATGTCGCCGAACCCTGCGGTGAGCGTCTCGTGGTGCTCGCTCGCCTGGTGCTCGAGGAACCCGACGTAGTCGTCGAAGGAGAGCAGTGTGTAGTACGAGCGCTCCTCCTGCCCGCGCCAGTACTCGTAGCGACGGACGTGGGTCTCCTTCTCGTGGGTCGCCTTGTAGAGAGCCTTGGACATGCTCTCCATCTTCTGCTCGCAACCCGGCTTGATCTTGATGTGGGCGAGGATCGTGGCCATGCCCGAACACTAGGTGGTCTGCGCTCCGCCGGCTTGGTCGACGTGCATCCGGTGGGGCAGGCCGGCGGGCGGGAGGTCGTTGACGCTCGCCGGGTGCATTGCATGGCGCCCCGTCAGGACGAGTGGGGAGCGGCCCGGTAGGCGCGGACGCCCCGGTGTCATGCTGCGGAGGCGTCGCGGTGTGGAGCGATCCGGATCAACGACGCACGGAGGTGAGCCGGTCGATGGTGCGCTCGGCCTCGGCCACCATGGCGCGCAGGATGTCACCTGCAGGCAGCAGCGAATCGATGGCGCCGACGCCCTGCCCGCACGGCATGAACTCGCGTGCAATGTCGACCACCGTGCCGTCGGGTGCGCCGAGGTGGGCAACGCCAGCCTTCGACGCAGCGAACGACTGCTCGGGGAACTTCTTCAGCTCCTCCGGGTGCTGCTCGAAGTGATTGGTCCAGTCGGTGCGCACCACCCGGCAGGTCTTGCCGGTGTAGGCGCGGCTGACCACGGTGTCGTCCTCGCGCAGTGACAGCAGCGTCTCTTTGTACCCCTTCACTGCATTGGCCTCGAGCGACGCGATGAAGCGAGTGCCCACCCAGACACCGTCGGCGCCGAGGGCGAGCGCTGCTGCGAGGCCGCGTCCGTCGAAGATGCCGCCCGCCGCCACCACCGGTACCCGGTCGCCCACGGCGTCCACCACCTGCGGGACGAGCGGCAGCGTGGCGACGGTTCCGGTGTGCCCGCCGGCCTCGGTGCCCTGTGCCACCACGAAGTCGCATCCGCTCTCGACGGCGCCCACGGCATGGCGCACCTTGCCGCACATCGAGCCGACGAGGATGTTCTTGGAGTGCAGCAGGTCGACAACATCGCGCGGGATGCCGAGGCCTGCGACGAAGATGCGGGCACCACCGTCGACCACCGCCTGCACGCCGGCCTCGATCTGGCCAGGCATCGCTGCGAGCAGGTCGACGCCGAACGGCTTCGACGTGGCCTTCTTCACGAGGGCGATCTCCTCGACGAGCTGCTCGGGCGAGAGCGTCGCTGCACCGAAGGTGCCGATGCCGCCGGCCTCCGACACCGCGGCAACAAGGCGGTTGTACGACACGCCGCCCATTCCGGCGAGCATGACGGGGTGTTCGATGTCGAGGAGTTCAGTCAGACGCGTGCGCATACCTGCGCACCGTAGTGGAGTGCCCGAGGTACGCGCCCTGCCGGGTGAGGAAGCGTCGGTGCCAACGGCGCGGCGTGAGCAGAACGGCCCGGGGCTCGTCCTCGAACATCCAGCGCACGAAGTTGCGCCGAGTCCAGTCGTTGGTGGCCACCGCGCGGATCGCCCCGCGGGCGCCGAGGCGGTACTTCAGGATCCGACCGAGCAACACGGACATCCGGTGATCGGCGAACAGGTGCTGGCGGACCCCGAGTCGGTATCGCTCACCGATGGCTCGGGCCGATGCGCCCTGCGGGAACGAGGCAATTGCTTCTGCGGCGAGTCGTCCGGTGAGCAGTGCCTGACCGATCCCCTCACCGGTCATGATGTCGGTGGCCCCGACGGCGTCCCCCACGAAGAGCACGCGCCCGTACGCCATCACGGCTCGGTCGATGCGGGCGGGGATCGGCCATGCCGTGGGTCGGTCGATCGGTGCTGTGGTGGGGCCGAGTGCCGCGCGGATGTGCGGACGCTCCAGCAGATCGGCCCAGGTGGCCTTCATGTCCGGTATCCGACGCCCGTCGCGCGGAACACCGAAGCCGAAGTTCACCGTGCCCGGCTCGCCGTCGACGGGGAAGCTCCACACGTAACCGGGAAGCACATCGGGCTCGAACCACACGTACTGCCGTTGTGTGGCCGGCCCCGTTACCCCGGAGAAGTACTGACGGAACGCATGCCACTCGCCGAGGTAGCCCTCCTCGTTGAGACCCAGCATCCGTCGGGTTGGCGACCACATGCCGTCGGCAGCGATCGCAACATCGGCGACCACCGTGGTGCCGTCGTCGAGCGTTGCCACCACGGCATCGGCTGTGGTGCGGATCGACCGCAGGGCGGTCCCCTCCATCAAGGTGGCCCCGGCCTTGGCGGCGCAGCGGAGCAGTGCGGCGTCGAGGTCCATGCGGCGTGCCACCGCCGAGAACTGGCCTATGGATGCACGGTCGGGGAGGCGCATCTCCACCTCGCGTCCCGACGGCGAACGCATCTGCACCGTGTCGATCACGGTCCACGACGCCACATCGGCGGGGTCGAGCCCCAGCGCCTCGAGCTCGCGCAGCGCCCCGGTGGTGAGGCCGTCGCCGCAGCACTTGTCGCGGGGGAACACGGCCTTGTCGACGACGACCACCGAGCGACCCGCGCACCCCAGGGTGATTGCTGCGGCACTGCCCGCCGGACCGCCACCGACGATGAGGATTTCGGTCCGCACGACCGGGCCGTCCACCGCCCCGATGGTGTGCTCCTCGGACGTCGTCACACCGGCGAAGGCTAGGGATTTTTGGCCGGAATCGGCCCCGGGCGGCGAGAATGCACGAGTTGTCCGGCAGCACCGAGCGCACCGGACTGTCTGTCTGCGAAGGAGAGTTCCATGGCTCGTTTGTGTGAGGGTCGAGTTGCCATCGTCACGGGTGCAGGTCGGGGGATTGGGCGCGAGCACGCGCTGAGCCTCGCCGCCCACGGCGCGAAGGTGGTCGTCAATGATCTGGGCGGCAACGTCGACGGCACCGGAGGCGATCTCTCGCCCGCACAGCAGGTCGTGAACGAGATCAAGGCGATGGGCGGCGAGGCCGTGGCCAACGGCGAGAGCGTCTCGGACTGGGAGGGTGCCCAGCGTCTCATCAACGCCGCGATCGAGACCTTCGGCGATCTGCACGTCGTGGTGAACAACGCCGGCATCCTGCGCGACCGCGTGCTCGTCAACATGACCGAGGCCGAGTGGGATGCAGTCATCAACGTGCACCTCAAGGGTACGTTCGCCCCGAGCCGCTGGGCCGCCGCCTACTGGCGCGAGCAGTCCAAGGCCGGCAGGCCGGTGAGCGGTCGCATCATCAACACCACCTCGGTGTCGGGCATCTACGGCAATCCCGGCCAGACGAACTACGGCGCGGCCAAGGCGGGTATCGCAGCGTTCACCAACATCGCCGCACTCGAGCTGCACCGATACGGCGTCACCGTCAACGCCATCGGTCCCGTTGCGCTCACCCGCATGACCGAGGGCCTCGGGCCGGCACCCGAGACCGACGAGGAGCGCGAGATGCGCTCGCCGCGGTGGATCGCCCCGATCGTCACCTGGTTGGCCTCCGAGGAGTCCCACGACGTCACGGGCCGTGTCTTCGAGGCATCGGGACAGGTTCTGGCGGTTGCCGAGGGCTGGGTCCGCGGTCCGCGCACCCAGCCACTCGAGGATCCCACCCAGCTCGGCCCGGTAGTGCGCGACCTCATCGCGCAGGCCCGCGCCAACTCGGGGATGAACGGCGATCCCGGTGGCTGGCCCCAGACGATGCTGAAGGGCTGATCGAGCCCGAGGCACGACTGCTGCCCGGTGACGCACCGGGCCCGAGCAGTCGAGTTGATGGTCCCGGCGTCAGCGGCGTCCTCCCACGTCGAGCGCGTGCAGGTGCGGTGCCGCGCGCGCTGCCGACAGTGCACCGAGCAGTACCGGATCGAGGCCGTGCCCGTGCGGCTCGGTGACCTCCACCACCGGAACGCGGTGCTGCATTGCACACACAGCGCCCATCTCGGTGAGGGTGTGGGTGTGGTCGCCGAAGTCCCGCACGAGCAGCGCAAGGTCCGTGGGGCGCGCGAGCGAACAGTCCTCGCGCCGGACGACTGCGTGGCAGCCGAACGAGGTGGGGGCGTCGAAACAGCGCGCCACGTCGTGGCCGGCGCCCTCGAGCCACGAGGTCACTTCCCGGGCGTTGCCGGGCGTGGACTCCACGAGCAGAACTCTCATGCGATCAGTAAACGACGCTCGCCGGGCGCCTGACAGGGGCATATGTCCTGCAGCCGATGTAAAACATCCTCATGCCGATCAATCCCGATGCCGTTGGAACCACGTCCGAGCCCGCCGAGGTGTCCTGGACCTCGAAGGACGCCCTGCTCTACGCCGTGGGGATCGGGGGTGGCACTGATGAGCTCCCGTACACCACGGAGAACACCAAGGACACGCCTCAACAGGTGTTCCCGACGTTCCCCGTGGTGGTCGGATTCGGTCGCGGGCCCGGCGTGATGAGCAAGATCGGTTCGTTCAACCCGGCGCTGCTCGTGCACGGCCAGCAATCGGTCACGCTGCACCGTCCGCTCCCCGTGGAGGGACGCGCGATGGTCACCTCGCGCATCACCGGCATCTACGACAAGGGCAAGGCCGCAGTGGTGGTCACTGCCGCCGATGCAGCGCTCGAGGACGGCACGCCGCTCTACACCACCACGATGTCGGCCTTCATCCGCGGCGAGGGTGGTTGGGGTGGCGATCGTGGTCCCAGCGGCGCAGTGAACGAGCCGCCGAGCCGCAACCCCGATCAGGTCGTCAACTACCAGACGAGTCCCACACAGGCGCTCGTGTACCGACTCTCGGGCGACCGCAACCCGCTGCACTCCGACCCCTCATTCGCACAGATGGGTGGCTTCGAGCGACCGATCCTTCATGGGCTGTGCACCTACGGCTTCACGGGTCGTGCGCTCCTGCACAGCCTGTGTGGCTCGCAGTCGGCGAACTTCCGGCACATGGAGGGTCGCTTTGCCTCGCCCGTGCTGCCCGGTGATGCGCTCACCGTCAAGATCTGGCGCACTGGTGCGGGTGAGGCGGTGTTCACCACCTCGGTCGGCGACCGTGTGGTGATCGATCAGGGTCTGTGCCGCTTCTCAGGCTGAGCTGTCGGTGTGCCGATCAAAAGAGCGTGAGCTCATCGGGCCGGCGCCCGCGCAGCGTGTCGTAGTCGACCTCGACCCAACGGAACCCGCGTGACTCCGCCAGCACACGCGCCTGGGGCTTGATGGACTGGGCCACGAAAATTCCCCTCACCGTGCCGAGCGAGGAATCGAGCGACAGTCGTTCGATGTAGCGCGCTAGTTGTTCCACGCCGTCGATCTCGCCGCGACGCTTCACCTCGATGGCGACGGTGGCGCCCGATGGGTCGCGACACAGCAGGTCGACGGGGCCGATGGCGGTGGGGTATTCGCGCCGAACGAGCACGAGTCCCTCCTCGATGGTGTCGGGGGCCGCAGCGAGGAGTTCCTGCAGGTGCGCCTCGACGCCGTCTTTCTGGAGGCCTGGGTCCACGCCGAACTCGTGCGAGGAGTCGGTGAACACCTCGTGCAGTTCGATGATGAGCTTCTCGCCCTTGGGGTTCTCGACCTCCCACACCGAGTCGAGTTCGCGCAGGGTGTTGGGGGCATTCATCCAGTTGAGCGGTTTGTAGGCGCCACCGTCGGAGTGGATCGCAACGCACCCGTCGGCCTTCACCATGATGAGACGCACCGCCTCGGGCAGGCGTGCCTCGAGGCGACCGACGTAGTTCACCGTGCAGCGGGCAACAACGAGGCGCACGGGGCGAAACTAGCCAGCCGTGCGCTCCCGCATGCGCTTCTGGATGAGTGCGCGGCGGTCCTGAAGATCTCGGTAGGTGAGGCGGTCGATCGAGGTGTCGAGGCCGAGGCTCGCCTTCACGCCCTGCATGTCGAGCGACCAGCTGTTCTCGGCCACCCCGAGCTCGGCAGCGAAGCGCTCACCGTGCTTCTCGGCGAACAGCATCGAGATGTGGGCAATCTCGCCGAGCAGGTCGAGGTCGGGTGCGAGGCGGGCAATCGCTCCGTCGAGGAACACCATGTTCTTCACGTACAGCATGAGTTCCTTCGGCATGCGCGCGCCATAGCCGAGCAGGGCCTTCACCACGCGCTGCACCTCGGCAACGAGTTCCTCGCCGCTGAGTGTGGTGGGGTCGATCGGCGGCCGGTCGAGACCGAGGTCCTTCATCACTGCCGGGAGATCGCTGTCGGACGGGAGTGCACCGAGGTCGCGCAGCGCAGCGAGCTGGCCCATCACGTCGTTCGCCGTTGCGTACATCATGAGGCGGAGGAATGCGAGACGACGTTCTCCGGTGAGGCGCCCCACGATGCCGAAGTCGAGCAGCGCCGTGCGGCCGTCGGGGAGCACGAAGAGGTTGCCTCCGTGGAGATCGCCGTGGAACACGCCGTGGATGAGGGCGCCCTCCATGAACGCGATCATTCCTGTACGGATGACGTCCTCGGTGTTGATGCCGGCGTCCTTCATGCCGGCCACGTCGTCGAAGTTGAAGCCCGAGAGGCGCTCCATGACGAGGACGCGGCGGGTGACGAGTGTGGGGTGCGGGCGGGGCACCACATAGCCACGCTGGCCGAGGTCGCGCAGCACGCGGGCGACGTCGATCATGTTGGCTGCCTCGAGCCGGAAGTCGAGTTCCTCCACGATGGTGTCGGCAAAGAGTTCGACGAGGGCGGGCGGGTTCGCGAGTGCGGCGATGGGGATGCGGCCGACGAGGTGCGGGGCGAGGAACGCAAGCACCTCGAGGTCCTTTCGCACGAGCGAGGCAACCTGGGGCCGCTGGACCTTCACGACGACGTCTTCGCCGGTGCGCAGCCGCGCGCGGTGCACCTGTGCGATGGATGCGGCAGCGAGCGGTGCGTGGTCGAACGACTCGAACACCGACTCGAGGGTGCGTCCGAGGTCTTCTTCCACCACACGCCGCACCACCGACCACGGCTCGGCGCGCACCTGATCGCGGCAGCGCTTGAACTCATCGACGAGTTCGGCGGGAAAGAGTCCCTCGCCCGAGGAGATGATCTGCCCGAGCTTGATGTAGGTGGGTCCGAGGATCTCGGCTGCGGTGCGCAGGCGCAGCGAGACGTCGGCCTTGCTGGCCGAGGCGTCGGTATAGGAACCGCGACGCTTGCGCACGAGCCACGGTCCGAGCGCCGCACCGAGGCGCGCCGACACGGTGAGCACCCGCGCGCCGGGCGGGAGGCGCTTCGGGGTGGTGAGGCGCGGTACCTCGGCCCGGGCCGCACGACGGAGCTCGGGCGCCGACTTCAGCCACGAGATCGAGTCCGGCTCGACGGACCACGGCCCGTTGTCGGTGAAGGCTCCCCAGTCGAGATCGCTCATGGCCTGCATGCTCGCAGCGGACCTGCCCGGCCACACCTCCTGCGCCGAAGTTCACAAGGAACTGCAAAGATGCCGTGCATGAACCGCTGGATCACCGACTGGGAGATCAACCCGAGGTTCCCGCTCCTCACCCGCGCGAACGCTGGCGAGGTGCTCCCGGACCCGTGCAGCCCGCTCGGCTGGACCCTCGTCTGGGAGCCGGGCTGCTGCCTCGGCTGGAAGGACGCAGCCGAACTCGAATACGGGTGCATGGATCCCGGCGAGCTCGACGCGGTGCATCCCGAGGTGGTGTGCAGCCTCGGCGGCTACCTCTACATCAACGGCAGCGCCGTGCGCGTGTTCGGCTACCGGGGCCCCGGCCTCACGCCCGAGGCGATCGACTACGTCTACTTCGGCGAGCACCCTGACGTGCCGCCGTTCGTCGCCGAGGACTGGCACGAGAACCCGGCGGCGTCGGAGCGCATGGGTGCATGGATGATGCGGGTGCTCACGGCCGAGGATCTTCCCGAGTTGCGTGCCGATCGCGACCTTGCCGACTCGATCCGCTCGAGCCGTCCCGATCTGAGTGCACTGAGCGACCAACAGTTGCTCGACCGTGCCCGCTCGCTCATCCCCACCGTGCGATCCCTGTTCCGGCGGCATCTCGCCGTGACCGCGGCGTCGTCGATCGGGCCCGGGGTGCTCAACGCCGTGGCCGGGGCGCTCGGCGACCCCACCATTGCGCTGAAGCTGATCACCTCGGTGGGCGACGTGGACTCGGCGGCGCCGAGCCTCGCGATGTGGGAACTCTCGCGGCTCGACCCGTCCTCGGACGCCTACCGCCGCGGATTCGACGACTTCATCCGCCGGTTCGGGTCGCGCGGCCCCAACGAGTGGGACATCCGCAGCGAGGTCTGGGAGACCAAACCGACGCTCGCCACAGCCCTCATCGACACCATGCGTGCGGCCGGTGATGCGGATTCACCGATCGTGCGCAACGAGCGCAATCGCGAGACGCGTGAGCAGGTCACGGCGCAGGTCCGAGCCGCGCTCGCCGGCGCCGACGACGAGACCCGTGGTCAGTTCGAACTGGGCCTCCGGTCGGCCCATCTGCATCTCCAGGGCCGCGAGCGCACCAAGACCAACATCATCAAGGTGGTTCATGAGGTCCGCCTTGCAGTACGCGAGCTCGGCTCCCGTTACGGCTACACGCCGTCGCAGACATGCATGTTGCTGAATGACGAACTCGAGGCGTTCCTCACGAGTCCCGACGACTTCCGTTCGCGACTCATCGGGCGCGAGGAGCAGTACCTCACCCTCTGGGAGCTCGAACCACCGTTCATCGTGAACGGGACGGTCCCGCCGCTCTCGGAGTGGGCACGCAGGGGATCCGGGAATGTTGCGGTTGCCGCACACGGCGAGCAGCTCGCTGGCGTACCGGGCGCACCCGGAAGGGCCACCGGTCGGGCACGTGTGGTCACCGATCCCGGCGATCCGCGCGGTCTCGAGCCCGGCGACGTACTCGTCGCCCCGCTCACCGATCCGGCATGGACGCCGCTCTTCGTGCCGGCTGCTGCGGTGGTGGTGGACGTCGGTGCGCAGGTGAGCCATGCAGTGATCGTGAGCCGCGAACTCGGCATTCCGTGCGTGGTGAGCGTGAAGGATGCAACCCGGCGCATCGTCGACGGCACGATGCTCCTTGTCGACGGCGACGCCGGCACGGTGACGATTCTCCCGGTGGACTGAGCAGAGTTCGCCGCGGGTCCCGCTGGGGGACTAGACCAGCACCATGACCTGTGGCTTGGGGGCACGGATCGCCCCGGGGGGCGCAACGTGACGGGCACCGTCGTCGCCGAGCAGCCGGTGCTCGACCGGGTCCGTGTGCTGGGGCGGTCGCTGCCCTACAAGTGGGTCGTCGCGTGGATCTACGTGATGGCGCTGTTCCTCGACATCCTCGACGTCACCATCGTGAACGTGGCACTCCCGCAGATGGGGCGCCAGTTGCGCAGCGACCAGGTGGAGTGGGTCGTCATCGGGTACACGCTCGCCCTTGCGGTGAGCATCCCGCTCGCGGGCTGGTGGTCCGACCGAATCGGCACCAAGAAGGCCTTCCTCGTGAGCCTCGCGTGCTTCGTGCTCGGCTCGGTGGCGTGCGGCCTCGCCCAGACGATGACGCAGCTCATCTTGTTCCGGATCCTGCAGGGAATCGGCGGCGGCATGCTCACGCCCATCGGCATGTCGATGATGTACCGAGCCTTCCCGCCCGTGGAGCGCGTGCGGGCGGCCACCGTGGTGATGGTGCCCACGCTCCTCGCCCCGGCGCTCGGCCCGATCCTCGGAGGCCTCATCGTCACCAACATCGGGTGGCGCTGGATCTTCTGGGTGAACCTCCCGATCGGCCTCGTTGCGTTTGCCTTCGGCGTGATTGCGCTGCGGGAGCACAAGGAGCCCACGGCGGGCAGATTCGACCTGCCCGGCTTCGTGCTGTCCGCAGCAGGGCTCTCGCTCTGTCTGTTCTCGCTCAGCGAGGGTCCGCGCGCCGGATGGTCATCGCCCCTCGTGCTCTCGACGGGTGCCATCGGCATCATCTGCGTTGTTGCCTTCGTCATCGTCGAGTTGAACGTGCGCGAGCCGATGATGCAGTTGCGCCTGTTCGGCAACCGAATGTTCCGGAACGCCAACATCGTGATGGGCTTCGCGATGGCCTCGTTCCTCGGGCTGCTGTTCGTGCTGCCGCTTTATCTGCAGAACTACCGCGGGCTCTCGGCACAGCAGTCGGGACTCGTGACGTTCCCGCAGGCGCTCGGCGTGATGATCACCTCGCAGGTGGCCGGTCGTATCTATCGACACATCGGACCACGTCGTCTCGTCACGGTGGGCTTCGGCCTTGCCGCTGCGGTGATCCTCGCCTTTGTCGCCATCGATTCCGACACGAATCTCTGGTTGATCCGTGTGCTCATGTTCCTCCGCGGGCTGTCGATGGGTCTTGCGTTCATGCCGATCCAGGCCTCGTGCTACTCCACGATCTCGATGGCCGATATGGGGCGTGCTTCGTCGATTTTCTCCACCGCCCGTCAGATCTCGATTTCGCTCGGCGTCGCAATCCTGTCGAGCGTCGTCGTGGCCTACACCGAACTGGTCGGTGCCCCCGAGAATCCGGCACGGGCCCTGCAGGGTTACCACGTCGCGATCATCGTGTCGGTGGGGCTTGCCGGAATGGCGAGCCTGCTGGCGTTCCTCCTCATCAAGGACGAGGACGCTGCGGCCACCATGGGCCGCGCGTAACTGCGTCGGTTCGCAAACCCGGGGGCTCAGCCGAGCGTGCCGGTTGTGCCGTGCACGTGGTCGCACCAGCGTTCCTCGCCGGGGCGGATCTGGCCGGCTCCGATGCCCTCGAGGGCGGCGAACGGCCCGCATTCGTGCGGAACGATCCAGACGTGGATCATTGCGGCCGGCGGGAATTTCTTGAGCGATGCAGGACAGGAGCCGTCGGGGCGGACCAACCCGCCGACGCGCGGCGCCTCGGGGTCGGTGGTGAAGCAGAGATCGTTGTGCACATGCCACTGCGTGAGACGACCGCCGACGTCGGGGACGTCCTCGAGGGCGACGCTGCTGGGGAGCATGTACATCGCCGAAACCAGTTTCCGGGAACCGTCGGGCTGCACTCGGTACACGAGCGACTCGGGCTGGTCGGGGTTGAGCGTGACATCGTCATCGATGAGCGACCAGTTGATGTAGTGCTCGAACCCGGTGATCGCATCGCCGATGGAGCGCCAACCGCGGGCGACGGCCGCGTCGGTGTCGGCGAACTGGGGGAGACGGTCGAGTGTGATCGACACGAGGTTCTCGGCCCGGGCCTGCTGTTCCGGTGTCACGCCCTCCACGCCCGACAGGTCGATCGGCTGGGTCGGGTCATAGGGCTTGGGCGGCACTGCCGTAGCGGACGGACTGCCGGCGGTGGAGTGACCGTGACTGCCGGTGTCGTCGTGTTCGGTGGTGGCGCCGACGAGCATCGCCGGCAGGGTCAGTGCGGCCACGACGAACGCAGGAATGCCGATGCCGTCCGAGCGCGTTCGCCCTGCCGAGCCCGGTGTGAGGAGCACACCGAGTGCCAGGGCGAAGGCCACGAGCGCGAGACCCGCTGCTGCGGCGTCGGGGAAGCCCACGGACTCGCGGTGGTCGAGACCGTCGACGAAGGAGACCGCTGTGATGCGGGTGACGAACCACGCTGCGACCATCACGAGGTTCGCACCGAGGCCGATGGCCGCCCCGAGTCGCGACGCCCGCAGCAGCGCGCTGATGCCCCAAGCGATCTGTGCCGCTGCTGCCCACACGAAGAGCAGCACGAGTGTGCGGTGTTCGCCGTGCGCGCCCACCGATGCAGCGTGGATGGCCCCGGCGCCGATCGAGGCGCAGCCCGCCATGGCCATCGGCGACGGCCACTGCACGAGGGGCGATTGGGCGGTGGGCTCGCTGCTCATGCGCGGCGTACGGCGTCGAGCACGTCATCGGCGAGCTCGGGTCGGCAGACGAGGAAGTCCGGGAGCCAGGCATCCGCCGCGTTGTACTCGAGCGGGCTGCCGTCGATGCGACTCACGTGCAGTCCGGCCGCTGCGGCGACGGCGGCGGGTGCAGCGGAGTCCCACTGGTACATGCCGCCGTCGTGGGCGTAGATGTCGGCGTGACCCATCACGACCGCCATCGTCTTGGCGCCGGCAGAGCCGAGGCGCAGGGCGGAGCAGTTCAGCGCGCGGCCGATCGAGAGCGCCAGGTACGGAACCCGGTTGCGGCTCGTCACGAGCACCGGTTGTTCGCGATCGGCGCGGGGAACGCTGGGGGCGGGCTCGGTGGAGAACACGGCCTTGACCGCGGGGAGCGACACGGCCCCTGCGCTCAGTGCGCCGCGCTCCCAGAGCGCAACATGTACGGCCCAGTCGGAACGACCCGGCTCGCCGTACTCGTTGGTGCCGTCGAGGGGATCAACGATCCATACCCGGTCCGACGCAAGGCGCGACTTGTCGTCGCGCCCCTCCTCGGAGAGCACGGCGTCGTCGGGGCGTGCGAGGCGCAGTTCCTCCATGAGGAAGCGGTGCGCCGCCGCATCGCCAGTGTCCATCACCTGCCACGGATGCGCACCGCGCTGCCAGAGCTCCTCGCGCAACTGCACGAGCAGGGCTCCGGCCTCCACGGCCAGACGCGTCGCGAGGTCGTGGTCGGACTCAGCCACGGACGGCATCCCGCTTGCGGCCGAGTCGGAGTGCCTCGCGCACCAGCGTCCGTACGGCCTGTTCGTCGGCTCCCTGTGCCACGAGCTGCTGGACGTGTTCCTCGAGACGCTCGGCATCGGCTTCCTCGAACACGTCGAGGCGATCGCGACGCGTGGCTGCCGTTGCCGAGAGCAGCGAGAGTGTGGCGAGGGCGGTGAGGACCCCGCAGGTGGCGACCCAGCCGTTGTTGTTCCCGTTCACCGAGCTGACGATCATGCCGACGATGCCGCCGACCCACATCACTGCTGCTCCACCCCGGAACCAACTCATCGGCACCCGGACATGCTGCCAGAGCAGCGCCGTTCTCACACCACCGCTGTGCTAGAGCAGAGGGTTGTGAGTGACGAGGTACGCCCGGGGAGCGAGCGGGACCACCGGGGGTCCCGTCGACTGGGGGCCCGGGAGTCCGTCGTCTGGTACCTGATTGCCGGCCTGTCGTACATCGGGTTCGGTCTGCTGCAGAAGGGCCTTCTCAACTGGGTGGTCGGTCCGCTGTGGTTGGTGGCCGTTGTGGTGATCGGGCCCGCAGTGGTCGACCGGATCCGGGGACGCGCATGAGCTGGGCGGCACATCAGTTCGAGATCTACGCAGTTCAGGCACACCTGCCCAAGAAGATGCGCGGGAAGGTGAGTTTCTTCGGGATCTTCCTCGGCGATTTCGCACCGGACTTCTTCGCCAAGTTCTGGGTGTACGGCATCACCATCAACGGCAAGCGCTACGGCGCCTCGGTGCCCGAGCGGTGGCACCGGGGCTGGCCCGGACTCGGGCTCACCCACACGGTGTTCTTCGGCATCGTCCTCGCCCTGCTGCTGTGGCTCTGGAAGCGCAATCGCGCGCTCACCGTGGGGTTCATGCTGGGGATGGCTGCGCATGCGCTCACCGACGTGAACGACAGCGTCGGAACGATGCTGCTGTTTCCCTTCACCACGCTGAACTGGTCGATGCAGACGTGGGCGTATGCCGCCACGAAGTCGGGCGGCAAGTACCTCGATGCTGCTGCGTACTACAGCAGCCTCGGGCTGGTGATGGACCTGCTCTGGCTCGTGGTGGTGCTTGCGGGTTGGCGCGTGCTCACGCGCGAGTACTGGCGAACCCAGGTGGTGCCGGCCGATGCGCGCACCTGGGCGTGGCTCGGGCGCTGGATCCCCGAGCGCGGCCTGCTCGCGCTGTACCGGGCGACGTTCTTCTACGGGCTCTGCCGACTCATCGCTTGGTTCCTCTACGCACGGGTGCTTGCCACGCCCACCATCGAGGGCACGAAGCGACGTGGGTTCCCGATGGACCTGTCCTGGACCGGACCCTGGTGGATTCCGGGCGGGGCGAGGAGCCTGCCGCACGTGAATCCGTGGATCGTGCTCCCCACGGCCCTCGCGCTGCTGGGGTTGATCTACTGGGCGCTGGCGAGGCTCTGGGAGCCCATGGGGCGGCGTGAGCGCCGCCAGAGCGCACCGAGCACCCCGAACAGTCCCGACGGCTGAGGCGCAGGCGTCCACGCCGCTGCAGCGTCGACGGCCTCCTTGCCGAGGATGTCGACGGGGTCGAGGTCGAGGCTGCGGAGGAACGCCACCGTGCGGACGTCGTGCTTCACCGGATCGGGTTCACCGACGAGTCCGGCCCGCGAGAGCAGGCGATGTGCCGGATCCTTGGCGATGGCCGCAGCGAGCGCCACCTTGCCGAGGACGAACTCGATGTTGTTGACGCAGTTGACGCACATGGCTCGATCGTACGCCACGGGTGGGCCCGCAGCGCCGCGTCAGCGGGCGAGTGGCTTGTACTTGATCCGGTGCGGCGTGTCCGCGTCGGCGCCGAGTTCTTTCTTGCGGAACGCCTCGTACTCGCTGAAGTTCCCCTCGAACCAGCGCACCTGGCTGTTGCCCTCGAAGGCGAGCACGTGGGTGCAGATGCGGTCGAGGAACCAGCGGTCGTGGCTGATGACCACCGCACATCCCGGGAACGACTCGAGACCGTCCTCGAGCGCACGCAGGGTGTCCACGTCGAGGTCGTTGGTGGGTTCGTCGAGGAGCAGCACGTTGCCGCCGCTCTTCAGCAGTTTCGCGAGGTGAACCCGGTTGCGCTCGCCGCCCGAGAGCACGCTGACGCTCTTTTGCTGGTCGGACCCCTTGAAGCCGAACGCGGAGACGTACGCGCGTCCGTGCATCTCGCGTGAACCCACCTTGATGTTGTCGACGCCACCGGTGATCTCTTGGTACGCGGTGTTCGCCGGGTCGAGCGCCTCGCGCGACTGGTCCACATAACTGAGCTGCACCGTGGTGCCCACCGTGATGGAGCCGGCGTCGGGCGCTTCGTCGCCGGTGATCATCCGGAACAGGGTGGTCTTGCCGGCACCGTTCGGGCCGATGATGCCCACGATGCCGGCGCGCGGCAGCTTGAACGAGAGGTTCTCGATGAGCAGGCGGTCGCCGAAGCCCTTCGACACGCCGTCGAACTCGATCACCTGGTCGCCGAGGCGCGGTCCGGCGGGGATCATGATCTCGAGCGAGCGGTCCTCCTGCTTGCTCGCCTCGGCCTCGGCCTGCAACTTGTCGTAGGCCTGCAGGCGAGCCTTGCCCTTGGCCTGTCGGGCCTTGGGCGCCATGCGCACCCACTCGAGTTCGCGCTCGAGCGTGCGCTGGCGCGCTGATGCCTGCTTCTCCTCCTGCGCCAGACGGGCGCGCTTCTGGTCGAGCCAGCTCGTGTAGTTGCCCTCGAAGGGAATCCCGCGGCCGCGGTCGAGCTCGAGGATCCACTTGGCAGCGTTGTCGAGGAAGTAGCGGTCGTGGGTGATGGCCACCACGGTGCCGGCGTAGTCCTGCAGGAAACGCTCGAGCCAGTCGACGCTCTCGGCGTCGAGGTGGTTGGTGGGCTCGTCGAGCAGCAGCAGGTCGGGGCGGGACAGGAGCAGTCGGCACAGCGCCACTCGACGGCGCTCGCCGCCCGACAGCACGGTGACGTCGGCGTCGTTCGGCGGGCAGCGCAGGGCGTCCATGGCAATCTCGACGTTGCGCTCGAGGTTCCAGGCGTCGGCTGCGGCGATCTTGTCCTCGAGGTCGGCCTGGAGTGCGCCCACCTTGTCGTAATCGGCGTCGGGGTCGCCCCACATCGCCATGACCTCGTTGTAGCGCTCGATGAGGTCGCGCACCGGGGCCACGCCGTCCATCACGTTGCCGAGCACGTCCTTGGCCGGGTCGAGCGTCGGTTCCTGCTCGAGCAGGCCCACGGTGAACCCGGGTGTGAGGCGGGCCTCGCCGGAGAACCCGTCGTCGAGGCCGGCCATGATCTTGAGCAGACTCGACTTGCCCGAGCCGTTGGAGCCGATGACCCCGATCTTGGCCCCCGGGTAGAACGACAGCGAGATGTCCTCGAGCACCACCTTGTCGGGCGGGTAGAACCGGCCGAGCTTGTACATGGTGTAGATGAACTGCGGAGCCATATCCGGGCCACGCTAGCGGTGGGGCCGTCGCCGGGTACCGGGCCATTCCCCGGCCCCGGTGCGACCCGGTGGTACGGTGATCCTGCTTTTCCCGATCGTCACCTTGGGGGTGCCCACGATGCAAGCAGCAATCGCGATCTTCGACTACGACGGCGGAGGTCTCCACAACTTCTTCCGCGCTCTCCACATCCTCGCCGGTATTGCGTGGATCGGCCTGCTCTACTACTTCAACGTGGTGCAGGTGCCGGCGTTCGCCGCCTACGGCGACGAGGGCCGTGCCCGCAACGTCTCGATCGACAAGCTCGCCCGCCGGGCGCTGTGGTGGTTCCGCTGGGCAGCGGTTGCCACGTTCGTCCTCGGTCTGCTCATCACGGGCTCGGTCGAGAACTACTGGGAGGGCTTCATGTCCTCGGACTCCAACTTCAACCTCGGCCACAACGCGATGATCCTCGTGGGCATGCTGCTCGGCACCACCATGATGCTCAACGTGTGGGGCGTCATCTGGCGCAACCAGAAAGTGGTGCTGGCCAATGCTGCGAACGTGCTTGCCGGAGGCGAGGCCGATCCCAATGCAGCAGGCGCCGGCCGTTCGGCCCTGCTGGCGTCACGTACCAACTTCATCTTCAGCTTCTCGATGCTCTGGTTCATGGTGGCGGCACCGCACCTGGGCGGTCTCTTCGACGGTGAGTCGGCCGGTGCGGCGTGGGCCTTCGTGCTCATCGCCGTGGCGATCGGAGCAGTCATCGAGCTCCTTGCCCTCGGCTTCATCGGGGGCAAGGCAGCCACCAACAAATTGCTGTGGCCCTTCGAGAGCCACAAGAACGCGATGATCTCGGGCGGTGTGCTCTGGGTCGTGCTCTACATCCTCAGCGAGATCCTGCTCAACATCTAAGTCGACCAAGAACGTCGCCCGCCATCGGCGGGTGGACCACGCGAAGGAGCCGGCCCGATGGGCCGGCTCCTTGCTTTTTCTCCGATCGAAGGACGAGGGCAGGCTCTCGAGCCCTGCGACTCAGGTGACCGTGACTCAGGTGACCGTGACTCAGGTGACCGTGAGGGTGGCCTTCATGTCGCCGTGGCCGGGCACATCGCAGTAGAGCAGGTACTCGCCGGGGGCCAGGTCGTAGGTGCCGACCTCGACGTCGCCCTTCTTGTTCACCTCGAGCTTGTCGCCGATGATGATTCCGTCGGCGTCTTTCACCACCAGCGTGTGGCGCTGGGTGTCTTCGTTCACGTAGGCGATGGTCACCGAGCCGTCGGTGGCGGCGAAGGTGTATTCCTCTGCATCGAACTTGAGACCGGCTACGGCGTCCACCTCGAGGGCGCCGGCGGGCACGGTTGGGGCCGGACCCGAGGAGTCGCTGCCGCCGCTGCAGGCAGCGACGGTCATGGTGAGGGCGGCCAGAGCGGAGACTCCGACGGCGGGGAGGACGAACCGACGCTTCATGCCCGTCAGGCTAACGGTGGTGTGCCCGGACGCAGGGTCGTGGGACCTACCCCCGGCCGTCGGGGTCGCGCGGCCTGCGCCGACCAACTCCGGGCGGTCGGATCGGCCCCGGTGGTTCGTGGACCGCGGCCGTACTCGGTAGGGTCGGAGTGTGGCCACTAGACCCGAACAATTCGGCGCGAACGCATGGCTGGTCGACGAACTCCGGGCGCAGTTTCTTGCCGACCCGGCGTCGGTCAGTGAGGCCTGGCGCGAGTTCTTCTCCTCCGACGTCCTGCCCGGCGCAGCGGCTCCGAGCCCGGCGCCCGCAGCGAGCATTCCTGCGGCGCCCGCAGCAGTAGCCGTCCCGGCCGCTGCCGCTGCGCCCAGTGCAGCAGCACCGGCTCCCGCCGCCGCTCCCGCCGGAGACCCCATCCGGGGTGCGGCAGCAGCGATCGCTGCCAACATGACCAAGAGCCTCGAGGTCCCCACCGCGACGAGTTTCCGCAACATCCCGGCGCGACTGCTCGAGGTCAACCGTCAGGGCATCAACAACTACCGCGCCCGCGTCGGGCTCGGGAAGGTCAGCTTCACGCACATCATCGCCTACGCCATCGTGCGGGCGATCGCCGACGGTGTCCCGAACATGAACCACGGCTACGCCGAGGACGCCGAGGGCAAGCCGATGCTCATGCGGCGCGGGTCCATCAACATGGGGCTGGCCGTCGATGTCGACAAGGGCGACGGTTCGCGCACGCTCGTCGTACCGGTGCTCCGGGATGCCCAGACACTCGGCTTCGCCGAGTTCATCGACCAGTACGACGCACTGATCCGCAAGGTGAAGGCCAACAAACTCGCAGTGGCCGATTTCCTCGGCGCGACCGTCACCCTCACCAACCCGGGAACCATCGGCACCGTGCAGTCGGTGCCGCGGCTCATGTCCGGTCAGGGTGTCATCATCGGCGTCGGCACCATCGATTACCCGGCCGAGTTCCAGGGGGCCGATGAGTCGGCGCTCGCCGAGATCGGCATCTCCAAGGTGGTCACGGTCACCAGCACCTACGACCACCGCATCATCCAGGGTGCTGAGAGTGGTCTGTTCCTGAAGCGTGTGCACGAGAACCTCCTCGGCGAGCACGGCTTCTACGACGGCGTCTTCCGCAGTCTCGGTATCCCGAACGAGCCGGCGCGCTGGGGTGCCGACACGAGCCCGCTCAACCGCGAGGAGTCCATGCTGCGCAAGCAGATGGCCGTGTCGAACCTGATCCGTTCGCACCGCGTGCGTGGTCACCTCATGGCCGACCTCGACCCGTTGCGCTGGAAGGAGCCGCACCTCCTCGAGGAGATGGACCCCTCGCACTACGGACTCAGCCTCTGGGATCTCGAGCGAGAGTTCCTCGTCGGCGGGTTCGCCGGCCGCGATCGCATGAAGCTCGGCGATCTGCTCACCATGCTGCGCGACACCTACTGCCGCACCATCGGTGTCGAGTTCATGCACATCCGTGATCTCGCCGAGCACGAGTGGATCCAGTCGCGCCTCGAGGGCGTGCCCACCGTGTTGACCCGCGACGAGAAGCGTTGGCTCGCCGAGCGGCTCACCACCGCCGACGCCTACGAGCGGTTCCTCGCCACCAAGTACGTCGGCACGAAGCGGTTCGGCCTCGAGGGCGCCGAGTCCGCCATCGCGATCCTCGACGGCGTGCTCTCTGCTGCAGCCGATGCTGGCCTCGACAGCGCGGTGCTCGGCATGGCGCACCGTGGCCGCCTCAACGTGCTGGCGAACATCGTCGGCAAGAGTTACGACCAGATCTTCCGCGAGTTCGAGGGTCACATCGGGCCCAACACCGTGCAGGGCTCGGGCGACGTGAAGTACCACCTCGGCGCATCGGGCAAGTACGTGAGCCCCAAGGGCGCCGACATCCGTGTGGAGCTCGCCGCCAACCCGAGCCACCTCGAGACGGTCAACCCCATCGTGATGGGCATGGTCCGTGCTCGTCAGGACCAGATCGATCCGCCGCTCTCGTACCCGGTGCTCGCGCTGCTCATTCACGGTGACGCGGCCTTTGCGGGCCAGGGTCTCGTGGCCGAGTGCCTCGCGATGACCGACATCTCCGGCTATCGCATCGGTGGCACGGTGCACCTGATCATCAACAACCAGATCGGGTTCACCACCTCGCCGGAGTACTCGCGCTCGTCGCCGTACTGCTCCGACGTCGCCAAGACCGTGCAAGCACCTGTGTTCCACGTGAACGCCGACGATCCCGAGGCCTGCCTGCGTGTTGCGCGACTCGCCTTCGAGTACCGCCAGCGCTTCCACAAAGACGTCGTGATCGACCTCGTCTGCTACCGCCGGCACGGACACAACGAGGGCGACGACCCCAGCTACACCCAGCCCCAGATGTACAAGGCCATCGCCCAGCACCGCCCGGTGGCCAAGCTGTACGTGGAGGAACTCATCAGCCGCGGCGACCTCAGCCTCGCCGACGCCGAGCAGATGCTCAGCGAGTTCCAGGGCCGTCTGCAGACCTCGCTCGACGAGACCCGTGCGCACGCACCCGGCGTGGTGAAGGTGGCCAAGCCGCCGGCACCGGTGGGTGTGCTGCCGTGGGCACAGACCGGGACCCCGCGCGCCGTGCTCGACACGGTGTTCAACGCACTCACCGCCTACCCGTCCGATTTCACGGTGCACCCCAAGCTCGCCAAGCAGTTCGAGCAGCGCGCTGCGCAGTACGCGTCCACCGGCATGATCGACTGGGCCACGGGCGAAGCACTCGCCTTCGGCTCGCTGCTCATGGAGGGTGTGCCGGTCCGTCTCGCCGGCGAGGACTCGCGCCGCGGCACGTTCAGCCAGCGCCACGCAACGCTCACCGATTACGAGAATGGTCGTCGGTGGACGCCGCTCGCTCACCTCCCCGGCGCTCCCTGCCGGCTCTGGGTGTACGACTCGTTGCTCTCGGAGTACGCCGCACTCGGTTACGAGTACGGCTACGCGCAGGCGAGCCGCGACGCACTCGTGCTCTGGGAGGCCCAGTTCGGCGACTTCGTCAACGGCGCCCAGATCATCATCGACCAGTACCTCGTTGCTGCCGAGGACAAGTGGGGCCAGCACAACGGTCTCGTCATGCTGCTCCCGCACGGATACGAGGGTCAGGGCCCCGAGCACTCGAGCGCCCGGATCGAGCGGTTCCTGCAGCTGTGTGCCGAGGACAACATTCAGGTGTGCAACGCCACCACGTCCGCGCAGTACTTCCACCTGCTGCGGCGTCAGTCGCAGTTGGAGATCCAGCGCCCACTCGTGATCTTCACGCCCAAGGGGCCGCTGCGCATGAAGGAGAGCCAGTCGCACGTCGACGAGCTCGCCACCGGACACTTCTGGGAGGTTCTCGACGACCCGAATCTCTCGATCCCCAAGGATCAGGTGCGCCGCCTCGTGCTCTGCAGCGGCAAGGTGGTGTGGGACGCCATGGCCGAGCGCGAGAAGCGTCAGGCCCCGGCCGCCATCATTCGCCTCGAGCAGCTGTATCCGTTCCCGCAGGAGCAGATGCTGCAGGTGATCTCCACCTATCCGAACGCCACCGAGATCGTGTGGCTGCAGGAGGAGCCCGAGAACATGGGCCCGTGGACGTTCTTCGAGCACCGCGCCTGGCGGCTCAAGGACCGCGGCTTCGATCTCTGGCACGTGGCGCGTGTTGATTCGGGTAGTCCGGCGACGGGCTCGAAGGGTGTGCACGACCAGGAACTCGCCGACCTCATGGAAGAGACCTTCGGCGGTCTGTGAGCCCGGCGCAGCGCTGCTGCGCTAGCCGAGCAGTTCGAGGCCGATGGCAGCCTCGAGTTCCCGCAACGCCACGGTGGGGTCGATCACCTTGATGGTGTGCATGCCCATGGCCGCAGCGGTCTTCAGGTTGATGCCGAGGTCGTCGAGGAACACGACTTGGTCGGGAGTCACCCGCATGGTGCTGCACGCAATCTCGTAGAACCGCTGCTCCGGCTTGCGGCACCCCACCTTGCTCGACTCGATCACCGCATCGAAGCCGGCCATGATGTCGGCGATCGCTGCCTCACGCCCGCTCGCTGCGGTGTTGGTGACACCATCGCCGCCGATCACGTTGTTGGTGAGACAGGCCTGTGCCAGTCCGGCCGCCTTGATGCGACGGAGGGCTTCCACCATGGCGGGTCGGATCTCGCCCTTGAGCAGGCCGAGAACATCGGCACCGGGCACGCGGTGCCCGAGCGCATGGGACTCCTTGGAGAACAGACGGTCGAAGGCATCGGCGTCGATGTCGGCACGCTCGAGCAGGGCCCAGGCGTTGGAGTCCGGGTTCGTGGCGTTGACCGTCCGGATGAAGTCCTTGGGGAGGCTGTTGGCAGCCTCGTACCGGTTGAAGGCCTCGAAGGGGCTCGAGAGCACCACGCCCCCGAAATCCCAGAACACCACCGTGCGCATGGCCCGATCGTAGGTGGCGGCGCGCGCAATCCCCTCTTCTGGCCCGCCGGGGTGGTTGACTTCCAGACGGTATGGGCAGACATGTGATCGTCGACGGGTCGAACATTGCGACCGAGGGACGCACCTCGCCGAGCCTGCGTCAGTTGAACGAGGCCGTGCTTGCGTTCATGGACGAGTTCCCCGGCGACCAGATCTCGGTGGTGGTCGACGCGACCTTCGGGCACCGCATCGACAAGAGCGAGGTCGCCGAGTTCAACGAGGCCGTCGAGAACAACGAGATCGTGTGTCCGCCCGCCGGGGCGATCGGCCGCGGCGACGCCTTCGTCCTGCTCAGCGCGAACAAGGTGAAGGGCTCGATTCTCTCCAACGACTCGTACCAAGAGTTCCACGGACAGTACGACTGGCTCTTCGACGAGGGACGGCTCATCGGCGGCAAGCCGGTTCCGAACATCGGTTGGGTGTTCGTCAACCGGGTACCGGTGCGCGGGCCCGTGAGCCGCAAGGCCGTGAAGGACTCACGTCACAAGGACGGGCGCGGGTCCCGCGGGAAGACCGCGGCGAAGGCGAGCGAGGCGGCAAGCCAGCCGATGCCCGTACCCAAGTCCCCGCCGCCGGGGGCAACGCTCGCCCCACCTGCACGCGCAGCGAAGGGTTCGGGGCGAGGCGGACGGTCGGCAACCAAGCAGGCAGGGAAGGCAACCGCCGCGCCGCCGGCACCGGTGGTGGCCCCCGTGCCCGATGCGTACACCAACGATCTGCTCGGCTTCCTCTCGTTCGTGGAGCGGCATCAGGTGGGAACCTCGCTCTCGGCCACCGTGGCCGCCTATTCGTCCCACGGCGCCTATGTGCGGATCGGCGACGTCTGGGGCTATGTCCCGATGCGTCTCATGGCCGACCCGCCGCCGCGCTCGGCGCGCGAGGTGATGGGCATCGGTGAGACCGTGACCCTCGTGGTGGCAGGGTTCAACCCACCAAGGCGCAGTATCGACCTTGCCGTGCCGGGCATGGCACGGGCCGCAGGTGTCGGTGCTGCGAAATCCGGGAGTTCCTCATCGGGCAGGTCGACGTCGGGCACGGGGAAGAAGTCGCCAGCGAAGAAGGCAACTCCGGCTCCCGCCAAGAAGGCCGCCGCCACGACTCCGGCAACGAAGACTCCGGCAACGAAGTCTCCGGCGACCAAGACTGCTGCGAAAAAGACGGTTGCGAAGAAGGCGACGCCGGCTCCCGCCAAGAAGGCCGCGGCCAAGACTCCGGCCGCCACGAAGTCGGCTGCGACGAAGTCCGCAACGAAGAAGACGTCAACGAAGAAGACGCCGGCGAAGAAGACGCCCGCCAGGAAGACCGGTTCGGGCCGCTGACCGACCCGGTCGTCGGGTACCGTCGGCCACGTGCGTCTGGTCACCTGGAACGTCAACTCGCTGAAGGTCCGGCTCCCTCGCGTCGAGGCGTGGATCGACGAGGTGCGTCCCGATGTGGTCGCTCTGCAGGAGACCAAACTCGCCGACGATGCCTTCCCGGCGCTGGCCTTCGAGGCCCTCGGGTATGAATCCGTGCACTTCGGCCAGGGGCGCTGGAACGGCGTGGCACTGCTGTCGCGAGTGGGGCTTGCGAACCCCCGGGACAACTTCGCCGACGGCATCGAACCCGATCACGAGGCGCGCATCGTGAGTGCAACGTGTGGTGGTGTGCGCGTCAGTTCGGTGTACGTGCCCAATGGTCGTTCGCTCGACGACGACCATTACCGCTACAAGCTCGGCTGGATGGCGCGCCTGCGTCAGCATGTCGAGATCGAGGGTTCTGCAACCGGCAGCACGGTGGTGATGGGCGACTTCAACATCGCTCCCGACGACCGCGATGTGTGGGACACCGCGGCCTACGAGGGAGCCACGCATGTGTCGGGACCCGAGCGCGACTCCGTGCAATCACTCATCGACTGGGGAATGGTCGACCTGTTCCGCATCCACCACGAAGCGGGCGGGCTGTTCTCGTGGTGGGACTATCGCGACGGCGCGTTCCACCGTGGTCGCGGGATGCGCATTGATCTCGTGCTCGGCACGGCCGCCGTTGCCGAGCGTTGTTCGTGGGCGGTGGTCGACCGCAACTCGCGCAAGGGTGAGCAACCGTCGGACCATGCACCCGTGGTGGTCGATCTCCGTGACTGAGCCCCTGCACGACGCTGGCTACCTCGAACCGGGACGGCCGAGTCCCATCATGCGCGCTGCGTTCACGGCTCGTCCCGAGTTCTCCGAGGCCGAGGAGGCCAAGGTGCTCCTCGCCGGGGCCACGCGTCGCATCATCGACGAACAGGTCACCACGGCAGCGAGCGCGGAGGCCATCCGCGAGGCGCACGAACTCGTGCAACGCGCCGCCGACCTGCTCGCCGGGCGTGCGCACGGCCGTCCCTACGACGAGCCCGCTGAAGGATCACTCGAACAGCCCCAAGCCCGTTCGTTCCCGAGCTACAGCCCGTTCCTCGGGTTGCTCAACCCGCTCGCCCCGCCGCTGGAGATCGAGTGGGGCGATGACGCCGTGGTGGGAACAGGCACGTTCGGCCTTGCGTACGAGGGTCCGCCCGGCTGTCTGCACGGCGGGTACATCGCTGCCTGCTTCGACGAGATTCTGGGGCTGTCGCAGGGGTTTTCCGGACAGGTGGGCATGACCGGGCGCCTCACGATCAGTTATCGCTCGCCAACGCCGCTCTTCGTGCCGCTGACGTTCAGCGGTCGCTTCCTGCGCGTCGAGGGTCGCAAGGTGTTCACCGAGGCAACACTGCACGCCGGCACCACGCTGTGCGCCGAGGCCGAGGGGTTGTTCATCTCGATGAAGCCAGAGGTGTTCGAGCGCCTCACTGCGATGCGCGGGTCGAGTCGTCGCCCCCAGTGAGGGCAGCGATGATGCGTGCCGCGAAACGACGCGCCACGGCGACACCGACGCCGGGCACTGCGGCGAGCTCGACCTCGTTGCGTGGGCTCGCATCGACGATTCGTTCAAGTGTTGCATCGTCGAGCACGAAGTTCGCCGGTAGCCCGGCGGCCCTCGCGTTGGTTGCCCGCCAGGCGCGCAGCCGTTCCAGCGGGGCGTTGCGGTGGTCCGCAGTCGGGGTTGGCGCGCTCGGTCGCAACGGTGGCTCGGCGCGTACCAGTCCGGCGGTTGCGGCAGTGCCCTCGAGTGTCGGCAGCAGGGGAGTGAGAGCGGTCTTGGCGCCGTTGCGGCGTGCCGCCCAGGTGACCGCAAGGCGATCCGAGGCCCGGGTGAGCGCAACATAGAGCAGCCGCACCTCCTCGGCGCGGGCACCTCGGCGGTTCGGCGGCGGCGTGGGGAAGCCCACCGTGTCGAGTGCCGCAACAATGACCGCGGGCCACTCGCGACCCTTCGAGGCGTGCATGGTGACGAGCTCCACCGCATCGTCGGTGGAGTGGCCGACCTCGTTCAGCTCCAGCCATGCGGCGAACGCGCGCCCGTCACCGCCACCTGCGTCCTCGAAGGCCTGCACCGCATCGAGTGCTGAACGGACCGGCTCGAGGGGATCCCGTGACGCCTCGCTGTCCGATGATTGATCGCGTGGTTCGTCGAACTGGTCGGTCGGATCAGCGGGCGACTCGTCAGGATCGTCCTCGGGCACGATGAGGTCGAGCACCGCCGCCCGGAGCGCATCGGGGTCATCTGCCCTGCGCGCAACGCCCATGAGCAACGCCGCAGTGCCCTCCGGGTTGCGCTGCCTCGTGACGACACGGGTGGGGATTCGCGCCTCGGCGAACGCTGCAGCGATGCGCTGGAGGGAATCGTGCGTGCGCGCCAGCACGGCGACACTCGACCACGGTGCGCCGGGCTCGCGCATGGTGCGAGCGAGGCGCACGATCTGGGCGGCCTCGTGAAGTTCGTCGGTTGCCTGCAGCGTGACGACCGACTCACCAGTGGGCCGAACGGCGCGGTGCTCGGCGGGCTGCTTGTTGGCGGTGAGCACGAGGTCGCCGGCGGCGACGATCTGCGGGGTGGAGCGGTAGTTGGTGCGCAACTGAACCGTGATCGGTTGGAGCGCACCGCTCTGCAACTGGGCGAGGAGTTCGGGGTCGGCGCCGTTCCAGCCGTAGATCGCCTGTGCCGGGTCGCCGACCACGAAGAGATCATCGTTGCGGTGCCGCAGCGCCTCGAGGAACGCGTGCTGGAGCGGGTTGATGTCTTGGTACTCGTCGACGTGCAGGTGACGGTGCCACCACGAGAGAGCGTCGGCGACGGTGGGGCGGGACAACTCGGCGATGCACTCCGAGAGCAGGTCCTCGAAATCGAGCAGACGCCGCCGGCGCTTGTACTGCTCGAACCCGGCGAAGATCCCGGCAATCCGTTCGGGGTCGATCGACGGTCGACGGCCCGCATCGGCGGCGCGCCGCACGTAGTCGTCGGGGCGGACCAGCCGGGCGCACGCCCACTCGATCTCGGTGGCAGCGGTTGCGGCCAGTTTCCGGTCGCCCTCGAGCTGCTCGGTGAGCATCGACAGGCGACTCGGAACCAGCTTGGGCACGGTGGCGCGACCACGATCGGCCCAGCGCCGACGGAGGATGCGATAGGCAACGCTGTGGAACGTCCCGGCAACGAGTGGACCGCCAATGCCCAGTGCGTGGAGACGTCGGACGAGCTCGGCGGCTGCCTGTCGGGTGAAGGTGAAGGCAACGACATTTGCCGGTTGTGCGGAACCTGTCGCAACACGGAAGGCGATCCGGCTCGTGAGGACGCGCGTCTTGCCCGAGCCCGCTCCGGCGACCACCACCACGGGCCCTGCCGGCGCGGTCACTGCAGCGCGCTGATCGGCATCGAGCCGTGCGAGCAGCGAGTCGACATCGATCCCGTGACGCGACGACGAACCGGCGACTGCGGCGTGGTGTTGGTCGGTACTGCGGTGAGGGGGATCGCGGCGTTCGGAAACCGTCCCGTTCTCTGGAACAACGCCCCGCCGTGCCACCCGGTCACCCTACCCACGGGCCGGTATACAGTGCCCTCGTGCCCTTCCCGAAACGCCTGCTCAACTCGTACGAGACCATCAAGGTGGACATGCACCCGCACTGGTGGTACCTCACGCCGTCGGTGGCAGCACTCGCGGTGTCGGTCGGGTTCTCGGTCTGGGCGCTCACGCTCGGCGACTCCAACGCCGACAAGGCACTCAAGGTCGTTGGCATCGTGTTGCTCGTGGCCAGCGGCCTGTGGGCACTGATCCGCTACATGCTGTGGGTCACCACGCACTTCGTCGTCACCTCCGACCGCGTCATCTTCCGACAGGGCGTGCTGCGCAAGGTGGGCGTACAGATCCCGCTCGAGCGCGTGAACAACGTGAACTTCGAGCAGACGATCTTCGAGCGGCTCCTCGGTGCCGGGGACTTGCTCATCGAGTCGGGCGGAGCCGACGGGCAGCAGACCTTCGAGGACATCCGGCACCCCGATCGGGTGACCAACATCATCCACGAGGCCATCGAGGAAAACACGGTTTCGGCTGCTCGGCCCGGGGTCGCTGATACGGGGCTCGATGTTGCCGGGCAGTTGGAGCGGCTCGAGGGACTCGCCCAGCGCGGGTCCATCACGTGGGAAGAGTTCGAGGCGCAGAAGCGGCGTCTCCTCGGCTGACGCAAACAGGGGTCGGGTTCCGTTGCGCGTGGTGTCGCTGGTCCCCTCGGTGACCGAGACGCTGCTTGCGTGGGGAGTCGAGCCCGTTGCGTGCACTCGCTTCTGCGAGCAGCCCGATCTCCACCATGTCGGGGGCACCAAGGATCCCGACCTCGACGGGATTCTGCGCCTGCGCCCCGATCTCGTGGTGATGGACCGTGAGGAGAATCGACGGGACGACGCCGAGGCACTCGCTGCGCGGGGTCTCGCGCTGCACATCACCCACGTGGTCTCGGTGGCCGACGTTGCGCCCATGCTCCACGCGCTCTGCGCCGCAGTGGGGAGTCCGGTCGCCGAGACCTGGTCGGGGAGCACGCTGCCCTCCGACACGCTCCGGCGCACTGCGTTCGTGCCGATCTGGCGCCGACCCTGGATGACCATCAACGCCGACACCTACGGTTCGTCGCTGTTGCGCTCGTGCGGCATCGAGTCGGCCTTCGCCGACGCACCCGAGCGTTACCCCGAGGTGAGTCTCGACGGTGCCGCAGGTCGTCGACCCGATCTCGTGGTGCTGCCGAGCGAGCCCTACCCGTTCACCGAACGGCACATCGAGGAGGCATCGCAGGTGGCGAGCGACGTGCGACTCGTCGACGGCCGTGATCTGTTCTGGTGGGGAGTGCGCACCCCCGGGGCGATCGAGCGGCTTACCGCTGCGCTCGCGCGCTGATCACGGGCGTCCGGCGCGGGGCGACGGTGCCCGATGGGTCTCGATCTTCCCGGTGCGCTGCTTCGACGCAATCTCCTCGACCGACGACTCGGCGGTGAGCGCGAACAGGGTCCGGCCGTCGTCGCCGCCGAGCATGCAGGCAAAGCAGGGCTGGGAGGTTTCCACCACCTCGGTCACCTCGCCGCCCTCGCGAACGCGGAACACCTCGTTCGCCAACGGGTTCGCCACCCACACCTGTCCGTCGGCATCCAGACAGATGCCGTCGGCGGGACGCCCGCCGAGTGGCGCCCACACACGCCGGTTCGAGAGCGTGCCCTCCCCCGCAATGTCGAACGCAGTGAGCACGAACCCCATCGTCTCGCCCACGATCAGTGTGCGCCCGTCGGGGGTGATGACCGAGCCGTTCGGGAAGTGCATGTCGGGTGCAGCCACCGCGACAGCACCGTTGGGCTCCACACGCATGAGGTTGGCCGTCGGGTGGTTGGCGAGGATGTCCTCGACCGAGCGCGTGTGGAAGGCCTCCTCGAGGTCGAAGCCGAAGTTGCCCACGTACGCACGGCCCGTTGCGTCGACCACCATGTCGTTGCAGTGCCACGTGGCGAGTGCCGAGAGGTCGGCGTGCTGCACGAGCGTGCCGTCGGCCTCGCGCCTGAGCACCTTGCGGTCCTGCATCGACACGATGAGCATCCTGCCGTCGGGGAGCCAGCCCAGTCCGCTCGGCCGCTGGGGGGTGGTGAACTCGATACGCACCTCGCCCGACGCAGTGCAGGTCTTCACGGCCCGGTCGTAGAAGTCGGAGAACCAGAGCCTCCCGTCGTGCCATCGCGGCCCCTCACCGAAGTGCAGTCCGCTCGCGAGCAAGGTGGTGCGTGCCATTCCGGTCCCCCCGTGGATCCACTTCGCCGGTCCGGTCGGGCCGGCGTTCAGACGAGGATCACGCTAGACCACGGGCCGAGTCCGGGTGTCAGGGCTCGACGAGTTCGGCACCGCCGGCGGCGCGTACGACCCAGCCGTCGGCGATGTCGACACCCGGTTCGGTGAGCGCCACCACACAACCACCGAAACCCCCGCCGGTCATCCGCACCCCGTGCACACCGCGCTGCGAGCGCAGTTCTGCGACGGCGCGGTCCATTTCGGGGGTCGACGTGTCGTAGTCGTTGCGCAGCGACTGGTGTCCGGCGAGCATGATCTCGCCCGCAAGCCGGAGATCGCCCGCCGAGAGTGCGCCGGCAAACTCCCTCACCCGTTCGTTCTCGGTGATGACGTGGCGTGCGCGTCGGCGCACCACCGGATCCTCGATGCGGTCGAGAACGGCGGTCATCGCAGTGCGCAGCGGGCCGATGACCGACTCCGCTGCGGCGCACTGGGCGACACGTTCCGCATACGGCGAGCCCACGAGACGACGGTGCGTCACGAAGCGCACCACTACTTGTGCATCATCGGTGAGCGGCACCGGCTGCACCCCGAGCGTGTGGCAGTCCATGAGCAGTGCGTGCCCCTCCACCCCGCTCGCAGCAGTGAGTTGATCGAGGATCCCGGAGGGAAGTCCCGTGGCGGCGTGCTCGGCTCGTTGGCAGCGCGCAGCGAGTGCTGTCGGCGCATCGGTGCAACCGAGTGCGAGTGCGGTGGCCACCTCGAGAGCGGCGCTCGACGAGAGCCCGGCCCCGATCGGGACGGTGGTGCTGATGGTGCCGTCGAGCCCCTCGAGCGAACCGAGCTCGGCTGCCACCGCGGCGCAGTAGCGCCCCCACGCCGGCTCAACGGCGGCGGGCTCAACGACGGGCAGTGCCACGTCGAGGAGGTCGGGCTCGTCACTGCTGCGGAGGCGCAGACGGTGGCCACCGCGTACGGCGACCACCTCGGTGTGCCGGTCGATGGCCATCGGCATCACGAGGCCACCCGTGTAATCGGTGTGATCCCCGATGAGCACCACCCGACCCGGTGCCCGTGCCACCACCATCAGCCCGGCACCGGTTCCGTCACGCCAGCCCGAGGGCTGCGCTGAAGCGCTCGATCTCCTCCACGCGAATCGGCGCACGCAGAGCAAGGTTCACCTGGTCGGCGCCGGCCGCCACGTACTCACCGATGCGGTCCACGACCTGCTGCTCGCTGCCGGTGAGCACGCCGGGCCGCACCCCCTCTGCGAGTGCGCCGAACTGTGCCTGGAGGCTCTCCTCGGTCCACGCAATGCCCACGTTCACTGCGCAGCGAACCTCGGCGGGGTCGCGTCCGATGGTCTCGCAGTGGCGGTGCAGCACGGCGCGCTTTGCGGCGAAGGTCTCCGGGCTCACGAACGGCACGTTCCATGCATCGGCGTGCTTCGCAGCGATCTTCAATGTCCGCTGCTCGCCCGCCCCGCCCACCCAGATGGGGAGGCGCTCCTGCACGGGCTTGGGCTCGCACCGCGCGTCGGCGAGGCTGAAATACTTGCCCGAGAAGTTCGCGACGTCCTCGGTGAGCAGACTGCGCACGCACTGGATGGACTCCTCGAGGATGTCCATGCGGTCCTTCACGCCGGGGAAGTCGATCCCGTAGGCGTCGTACTCGACCTTCGCCCAGCCGGCACCGATGCCGAAGTCGCAGCGCCCGTTCGAGATCTGGTCGATGGTGCACATGGCGTTGGCGAGGACCGCCGGGTGTCGGTAGCCCGCGCAGTACACGAGCGAGCCGCAGCGCACCCGCGAGGTGTCGGCGGCCAGTGCTGCGTGGGCGGCGATGGCCTCCTGGCAGTAGGCGTCGTCGGGCTTGAACGTCGCTGCGTAGAAGTGGTCCCAGATCGAGATCCAGCCGAAGCCGAGATCCTCGATGCGGCGCCAGAGCGCCCGCAGCTCGGGCATCGAGATGTTCTGCAGGCCGGTGTGTACCCCAAAGACCGTCACGGTCCGAACCGTAGCCTCCGCCGTCCGGAGTCCCCTACAGTTCGATCCGTCCGACGACGGAGGGGGAACGATGTCCAGGGCACGCGTATCGACCGGCATGGAGCTCGAGTTCGAGACCTTCGGGTCCGCTTCGGATCCGGCGCTGCTCCTCGTGATGGGGTTCACGGCGCAGCTCACCACCTGGCCCGAGGAGTTCTGCACGCGGATCGCCGCACGCGGCCACCACGTGATCCGCTTCGACAACCGCGATTGTGGGCTCTCCACCAAACTCGACGGTGTGCACGTGGACACCGGCGCGGTGATTGCGGCTGCGCTCGCGGAGAACGGTGCCGTACCGGACGTGCCCTACACGCTCTCTCACATGGCGGCCGATGCAATCGGTCTGCTCGATCACCTCGGCATCGAGCGCGCCCACGTTGCCGGGGCATCGATGGGTGGGATGATCGCCCAGGTGATGGCCATCGAGCACCCTCAGCGTGTGCGATCGCTGATCTCGATCATGTCGCAGTCGGGTGAGCCCGAGTTCGGCCAGCCCGCACCCGAGGCCATCGAGGCGCTGCTCGCTCCGCCGCCGCTGGAACGTGAGGCGTACGTCGAGTCGTCGAAGCGGTGGTCGGTGTGGGCCTCGCGCAAGTACTGGGACGCCGAGGAGGCACGCCGACGCGCCGCTCGCGACTACGACCGCTCGTTCTATCCCGAGGGTGCTTCGCGCCAGCTCGCCGCCATCTACGCAAGCGGGCGCCGCACCGCGGGGCTCCAGGCACTGCGTGTGCCCACGCTCGTCATCCACGGCGCGGACGACACCCTCATCACGCCGAGCGGAGGCACACGCACCGCCGAGCTCGTCGACGGGGCCCACCTGCTCATGCTCTCCGACATGGGTCACGACCTGCCCGTCCCGCTCTTCCCGGTGCTCGTCGACGCCATCTGCTCCCACACCCGGATCGCCGACGGGGGCAACTGACCCGACCCGGTCCCGGGCCGTGTCGGTCTGACAGACTCGCAGTCGGGCCGAGGTGGCCCACCGACGTCGACGGAGGGAACGAGACATGGCCGGACCGCTCACGGGATACCGCATCATCGAGATCGCAGGCATCGGACCGGGGCCCTTTGCGGCGATGCTGCTCGCCGACATGGGCGCCGAGGTGATCCGTGTCGAGCGGGCCCAGGCCGTGCGTGGCCCGGTGCCCCAGACGGCGAACCCCGATGTGCTCCAGCGCGGTCGTCGCAACCTTGCCATCGACCTCAAGAACCCGCAGGGCGTCGACACACTGCTGCGCCTCGTGGAGCGTGCAGACGCCCTCATCGAGGGCTTCCGGCCCGGTGTGATGGAACGTCTCGGTGTCGGTCCCGATCAGTGCGCTGCACGCAACCCGAAGCTGGTCTACGGACGCATGACGGGGTGGGGTCAGGAAGGGCCGTATGCGCAGGCCGCCGGCCACGACATCAACTACATCTCGCTCGCGGGGGCACTGGCGCACTATGGCCGCGACGGCGAGGATCCGGTGCCGCCGCTCAACATGGTGGGCGACTTCGGCGGTGGCGGCATGTTCCTCGCCTACGGCGTGGTGTGCGCGCTGCTCGAGGCATCGCGCAGCGGCAAGGGTCAGGTGGTGGACACCGCCATGGTGGACGGCACCGCAGTACTCATGAGCATGTTCTGGGGTTTCAAGCACGCTGGCGCGTTCGACGAGAACCGACGCGGCACCAACCTGCTGGACACGGGTGCGCACTTCTACGACGCATACCGCACCAAGGACGGCAAGTACGTGAGCTTCGGCTCGATCGAGCCGCAGTTCTACGCAGAGATGCTGCGCCTCACGGGCCTCGAGGGCGATGCCGAGTTCGCGAAGCAGATGGACAAGGCGAACTGGCCACACCTGAAGGAACGCATGCGTGCGCTCATCGCCACCAAGACGCAGGCCGAGTGGAACGCCCTGATGGAGACCACCGACGTGTGCTACGCGCCGGTGCTCACCATGAGCGAGGCGGCCAAGCATCCGCACAACGTGGCGCGCAAGAGCTTCATCGAGGTCGGTGGGATCACCCAGCCGGCACCGGCGCCGCGGTTCTCGCGCTCCACGCCCGCCACGCCCGGTGCGGCAGCACACCCGGGTCAGCACACCCGTGAGGTGCTCTCCGACTGGGGCATCCCGGGATCCGACATCGACTCGCTCGTGGCGAGCGGCGCCGTCAAGCAAGCCTGACGCGCTGGCAGACTGGGAGACACATGGGCACGCTCGTCTGTTTCCACGCGCATCCCGACGATGAGGCCATCAGCACCGGCGGCACCATCGCGCGCGCCTCGGCCGAGGGGCATCGCGTGGTGCTCGTGGTGGCCACCGGCGGCGAGTGGGGTGAGCGGCCCGACGATCTCGCCGAGGGCGAGGAGCTCGCCGACCGTCGTCGTGCCGAGACCGAGACCTCGGCGGCTGCGCTCGGCATCCACCGTGTTGCGTGGTTGGGCTACGAGGACTCCGGCATGACCGGTTGGCCCCAGAACGGCAACCCGGGCTCGTTCCTGCAGGCTCCCGTGGAGGAGGCAGCGGAGCGACTCGCTGCCATCCTGCGTGCGGAGTCCGCCGACGTGCTCACCGTCTACGACTGGCACGGTGTGTACGGCCACCCGGACCACGTGCAGGTGCACCGAGTGGGGGTGCGCGCAGCAGAACTCGCCGGTGTTCCCCGTGTGTTCGAGGCGACGATGAATCGCGACCGCATCGTGGAGATGCAGCGGGCGGCACGCGAGATGGGCGCACAGGGTGAGGGCGTCGACGAGGACTTCGATCCCGAGGCAGCTGCCGACGACGGCAACCCCTTCGGTTCGGCGGCGCACGAGATCACCCTGTCGGTCGATGTCCTTGGGTACCTCGAGCAGAAGCGCGCCGCGCTCGGCGCGCACCGGAGCCAGATCTCCGAGGCGTCGTTCTTCGCCCAGATGCCCGAGGAGATCTTTGCGCTCGCCTTCGGGACCGAGTGGTTCATCGAGCGTGGCGTCGAGACATCGGGACCCGTTCCCGGTTGGATCTTCGTGTCATGACCCGGCTCTATCTCGTCCGCCACGGCCGCGCCGCAGCCGGCTGGGACACCGATCCCGATCCGGGCCTCGACGATCTCGGGCGCAGCCAGGCCGATGCGGTCGCCGACCGCCTCGCAGCCCATGGCCCGATCGCCGTGGTGTCGAGCCCGCTGCGTCGTTGTCGCGAGACCAGCAGGCCACTATCGACCCGCTGGGGTGTCGAGCCCGCCATCGAGCCTGCCGTCGCCGAGATCCCGTCCCCGGCCGGCCACACGATGCAGACCCGCGTCGACTGGCTGCGCCGCGCCATGCAGGGCAACTGGGCCGACCTCGGCGAGATCTACACCGGCTTCCGCAACGGCATCGTGGCGGCGCTCCGCGCGCTCCCCGCCGACACCGTGGTGTTCAGCCATTTCATCGCCATCAACGCTGCAATCGGCGCAGCGATCGGCGACGACCGTCTCGTGATCCGCAGCCTCGACAACTGCTCGGTCACGGTGATGGAAGCCGGTCCTGCGGGGCTCGTGCTCGTCGAGGGCGGCCACGAGGCCGACACGTTGATCCGCTGACGCGGGCGGCTACCGTGACCCCGGAATGAACGCGCTCTTGGTCTACGACATCCACGAGGCGTGGGCGTGGTTCGTGATCGTCGCGAATGCGCTCGCAGGGATCTGGTCGCTGGTGGCACACCGGTGGCCGGTGGTCCGTTCCCGTGCGCTCTGGTGGTTCACCGTGGCGGCCCAGTTCACGATGTTCGTCCAGGTGGTGCTCGGCATCATCATGCTGAACCGCTACAAACTGGTGGCTCCCCAGTTCCACATGTTCTACGGCTTTGTCGGCCTCATCGCCATCACGCTGCTGTACTCGTACCGGAACCAGCTCAAGCACAAGGTGTACCTGCTCTACGGGTTCGGTGGCCTCTTTGTGATGGGTCTCGGCATCCGGGCGATGCTGGTCGGCAGCTGAGCCCGCAGCGCTGCTAGCGGAACACCACCACGCGTCGCCCGATCAGGAAGAGCCGTTCGTCGGCCTGCATCTGCACGGCACGGGCCAACACCTGTCGTTCCACATCGCGACCCATCACCGAGAGGGTGCGGGCATCCATCGAGTGGTCCACCGGGATCACGCCCTGGTCGATGATCGGACCCTCGTCGAGGTCGGCGGTGACGTAGTGGGCGGTTGCGCCGATCATCTTCACGCCCCGCTCGTAGGCCTGCTGGTAGGGGCGGGCGCCCTTGAAGCCCGGGAGGAACGAGTGGTGAATGTTGATGATGCGTCCGGGCAGGGCCTCGCACAGTGCTGGCGACAGGATCTGCATGTAGCGAGCGAGCACCACGAAGTCGATGTCGTGCTCGGCGATGAGCTCGCGCAGGCGAGCCTCCTGTGCAGGCTTGGTCTCGGGCGTGACGGGCAGATGCACGAAGGGGATGCCGTAGCGCTCGCAGAGCGGGCGGCAGGCCTCGTGGTTGGACACCACGACAGGGATCTCGATGCTCAGCTCGCCGGCCTGCCAGCGGTACAGGATCTCGAGCAGGCAGTGGTCGTATTGCGAGACCATGATCAGGACGTGCTCGTGCGACGCCTCGTTGCGGAGGCGGAACCTCGCGTCGAATCGCTCGACTGCCGGTGCGAGATGGCGCCGGACCTCCTCGATGTCGTCGATCGGTGAGGTGAACGAGGTACGCATGCAGAACTGCGAGGTGATCGGGTCACCGAACTGTTGATTGTCGGTGATGTTCGCCCGGGCGTCGAGCAGGGCAGCGGAGAATGCGTGCACGATGCCGGGGCCGTCCGCGCACTGGACGCTCATTACGTAGTCGGGCATCCCCCTATTCTTCCGTCGTGACCTCCCGATCCCCACTCGTCGCGCGCGCCCGGGCCGGATGGGAGCGGGGACTCTGGTTCGTTCCGGCACTCGTCGTCGTGCTGGCGATGCGCTGGCGCTTCATCGGGACGCCGATCACCGCCGACGAGGGCGGCTATCTCGCCGAGGCGCGCGCCTGGGGACGCGGTGCCGTGCTCTACCGGGACGTCTGGGTCGACCGTCCACAGGGCCTGCTCGTCATGTTCTGGTTCTGGGACCTGCTGGGCCTCGGCACGCCTGAGGGTGTGCGTGTGCTTGCGCTCGTGCTCTGCCTCGTCGGTGCTGCGTCGTGCGGTGTCATCGCAGGTCGGGTTGTCGGTGCCCGAGCCCGCCCTTGGGCCGCCGTCGGTGCCGGAGTGTTCGTCAGCCTCCCGCAGGCCGAGGGGTTCATCGCGAACGCCGAACTGCTGAGCTGCGGTGTTGGGGCGCTGGCGCTCGCGGTGCTCGTGTGCTCTGCCTGGGGGCGGGAGTCACCGTCGCTGCGTGGTCTCGCGCTGGCCGGCTTTCTCGGCGCGAGCGCGTTCTCGGTGAAACAGAGCGGCCTCGACGCAATCGGGGCCGGGATCGTGTGTGTTGCGGCGATCTGCATCT
>JAULYZ010000082.1:0-6740 GCA_032117595.1 Acidimicrobiia bacterium
TACCTGCCGTTCTCGGGTCGTGACCGCTACGACAACAATGCCCTCGCCGTGGTCGAGGCCAACGGGCTGCAGGGGTTTGCAGTGATGGAGTGGGCCACCACGCTCGATCCGGCCCAGACCGCCGTACTGGATGCGGCGGCATCGATCAGGGCTTGATGATCGCCCCGACCACAAAGGTCTCGAGATCGGCGGCGAGCCGTTCCGGCGGCGGACCGACCTCGGGCAGCGTGAGCAGGTAGAACACGATCATCGTGAGCCAGCGCACTGCGCTCTCGATCGTGACGCCGTCACGCAACTCGTCGCGGTCAGCGGCGTGCTGCAGGAACGGCTCCCAGTAGTCGTGCATCGCTTCATGGATCGCTGCGGACTCGCCCACGAGCCTGGCGGTGTCGTGCACCACCTCGGTGCCGAGCACAGACTCCGACACATGGTCGTCGGACGGCTCGGTGGCGCCTGCAAGGAGCGCCTCCAGGATCAGCGGACCCGACGGCCCGGAACGGGGAACTCGCTGGTGCAGCGCTGCCGCACGTCGACGGATGTGACGCACCATGACAGCCTGTTGCAGCGCATCCTTGGACGCGAAATACCGATAGAGAGTTGGGCGCGAGACACCCGCCCGTTTGGCGATGTCTTCCATGCGGGTGCGAGGGACGCCCCAACGCTCGAAGCACGCCGTTGCTGGGATCACGCGATCTAGCATCACCCCCACAGGGGGGTCCAGATGGTTGGTCGATTGGAAGGCAACGTTGCGGTGGTGACCGGTGGCGCGTCGGGCATCGGGGCAGCGACCGTCGAGCGTCTGGTGAGCGACGGTGCGCGCGTGGTGATCGCCGATCTGCAGGATGGCCCCGGAACCGAACTCGCTACACGTCTCGGTTCCTCGGCGCGCTTCCTCCACACCGACGTCTCCCGCGAGCACGATGTGCGGGCAGCGGTGGAGGAGGCGACGTCTGTGTGGGGTCGGCTCGACGTGATGTTCAACAACGCAGGAATTGGGGGTGCTACCGGGCCGATCGAGGGGATCTCGGAGGCCGAGTACGACCTCACGATGGACGTCCTGCTCAAGAGCGTGTTCTTCGGGATCAAGTACGCGTCGCCCGTGATGAAACAGCAGCGGTCCGGGTCCATCATCTCGACGGCATCGGTGTGTGCGTTCGAGGCGGGTATCGGTACCCATCTCTATTCGGTAGCGAAGGCCGCCATCGTGATGCTCACCAAGACCGCCGCGCTCGAGCTCGGCGAGTGGGGTGTTCGGGTGAACTGCGTCTGCCCCGGCTACATCGCCACCCCGCTCGCGTCGGGTGGCACGATCACCGAACTCGGCGAGGAGCGTGTGGGGCGCAAGGTGGAGCGCACCCGGCAGCGCACCGCCGAGTCCCAGGCGATCCCGAGGAGCGGTGAGTCCGAGGACGTCGCCGCGCTGGTCGCCTTCCTGGCCTCCGACGACTCGGCATGGATCACAGGAACGGCACAACTCGTCGACGGCGGCCTCATGGCCGGCAAGCCATGGCGGAAGCAGCCCACCTACCTCACGGAGCGCAAGGACTCAGGTCAGCGCTGATACGACGTCAGTTGTCGGGTGTGATCGGCGTACTCAACTCGCCACCCCACTCGTCCCACGGCTGGGGCAGCTGTGCGTACCCACCGGACGCACTCCACCCGCCGTCCACCGAGAGCACGATCCCGGTGACGAAACTGGATGCCGGGCTTGCGAGGAAGAGGAAGGGGCCCACCAGTTCGGGCAGTTCGCCCATTCGCCTCATGGGGGTGCGGCTGCGCATCCAGTCGGCCATACCGGAGTCCTCCAGCAGCGAGCGAGTCATCTCCGAGATGAAGAAGTTCGGGGCCAGCGCGTTGACGCGCAGGTTGCGGTCGCCCCACTCGCAGGCGAGTAGCCGCGTGAGCTGGTTCACACCACCCTTGGCGGCGAAGTATCCGGCCGTGCGGTTCTCCGAGCCTGCGTTGCCGAAGATCGACGAAAGGTTGACGATGCTGCCGCCACCACCGCGCAGCATGTGCGGAGCACAGGCTCGGGTCATGTAGAAGAGTCCGATGAGGTCGGTGTTCACCATCTTGGCGAACACTTCCGGTTCGGCGTGCTCGGTGCGGATGAGGCGGTCATCGGCCCACCCGGCGTTGTTCACCAAGACGTCGATACGGCCGAACGCCTTCATCGTCTCGGTGGCAACACGGTCGCAGTCCTCATAGGAGGTCACATCGCCGGCCACTGCGAGGCAGCGCCGACCCAGCCCCTCCACGAGCTTCTTGGTGTCCTCGAGCTTGTCCACCGAGCGAGCCGTCACCACCACGTCGGCGCCAGCCGAAGCGAGGATCTCGGCGAAGAGCACGCCGAGTCCGTAGGAGGCGCCGGTGACGATGGCAACCTTGCCGTCGAGGCGATGAATCTGGGTGATGTCCATGGCTGACTCCGAATTTCGGTGGGGGGGTGGGGGGGGTGATCAGGCGTTCTTGAAGCGCTCGCGGAGATCCTTCTTGATGATCTTTCCGCTGACGGTCTTGGGCATCTCGTCGATGAAGATGACCTTCTTGGGCTTCTTGTATCCGGCGAGGCGATCTCGCACGGCAGTGATGATGTCGGCCTCGGTGGCGGTCATCCCGGGCTTCAGCACGATCACGGCGGTGACGTTCTCGCCCCACGTGGGGTCGGGCAGACCGATGATGGCTGCCTCCGACACTGCCGGGTGGGTGTAGATGACTTCTTCCACCTCGCGGCTGTACACGTTTTCCCCACCCGTGAGGATCATGTCCTTCATCCGGTCGACGATGTAGAAGAAACCCTCCTCGTCCCGGCGGGCCATGTCTCCCGAGTGGAACCAGCCTCCCTCGTAGGCCTTCTTGGTTCCCTCCTCGTTGCGGAAGTAGCCCTTCAGGGTCTGCTCGCCGCGGACCACGATCTCGCCAACCTCACCGGGCTTGCACTCGTTCATGTTCTCGTCGACCACCTTCACCTCGGCCATCACCATCGGTGTGCCGCAGGAGAGCAGCAGGTGCTCGTCGCCGTTGATGGCCCGCACGTGGTCCTTCTTCGGGAAGGTGAGCACATTGCCGCCGAGCTCGGTCATCCCGAAACCCGAGTACACGATGGGCCCGAACCGCTCGATGCCCTTTCGGAGCACCTCGACCGGCATGGCCGCTGCGCCGTAGCCGATGCCCCGGAGCGAGCCGAGGTTGTACTCGTTGACCTTCGGGTGCTGCAGGATGAAGTTCAGCATCGTGGGTGCCATGGAGGTGTTGGTGATGCCGTGCTTGTCCACCAGTTGCATCCAGAGTTCGGGTTCGAACATCGGGCACAGCACGATCCGCCCGCCGCGGTACTGATTGACCGGCACGGCGTATCCCGACACGTGACAGAGCGGGAAGGCGATCAGGTTGCGCTCGTCGGGCTGTGCCTCGTACTCGATCACCGAGTTGAGTGCAGCCACCATCAGGTTGCGGTGGGTGAGCATGGCACCCTTGGGGAACCCGGTGGTGCCGCTCGTGTAGAGCAGCCACGCGGTGGAGTCCTCGTCCACCGCAATCGACGACCGATTCGGACTGGCCGCCCCGACCACGTCCTCGTAACTCGGGTACTTGGCGCTGCCCTTGCCGATCACGATGACGTGTTCGATCGTGGGCACATCACCGAGGTGCGCCTCGATGGCCTCGAGGAACTTCTCCTGAACGATGAGGATCTTGGCCTCGGCATTGTTCAGGATCCAGGCCCACTCCTTGGGGTGGAGTCGGTAGTTGAGGAAGTTGAGGGCCATACCTGCGTCGGGAACCCCGTAGTAGCACTCCACGTACTCGGGAAGGTTCTCGGCGAGGATGCCGACGCGATCACCGGGTTGCCCGAAGCGCGACATGGCATTGGCCACCCGGTTCACCCGGGTGAGCAACTCGCCGAAGGACATCGAGTAGTCCTCCCAGCAGAGAGCGGTTCGTGACGGCGTCTTGTTGCCGTGCCAGCGGACGATGTCGCCGATGAGCATGTGGTTCCCCCTGTCGAGCGACCGAGCGGTCGCTTGGCCGCGAAATTGTCGGCCACTAGCATCGCCCCTGTCAACGTGAGCGGTCGGTGTCGACCGGAACCGTCGGGGGAGACGATGATCACCAAGCAGGGACGAACGCCGAGGCTGTTGCCGTACGACATGTCCGATATCGACCGCGGGGCCGACGGTGTCCTTCGGTACACCAAGTTGCCCACGTCGCTGATCGAGATGTTCGACGCAACGGTCCGCCAGAATCCGGGCCACGAGGCTCTCGTCGAGCTCGGGGGAGAGCGGGTCACCTACCAGCAGTTCTGGGACCGCTCGGCGCGGGTGGCCGGCGGGCTGTCGGCGGCTGGGATCGAGCCCGGCGACCGCGTGGCCATCAACCTCCCGAACGGAAACAACTGGGCCTACGCATTCTTCGGGATCCTCATGGCGGGCGGTGTCGTGGTGCCCGTCAACACGCGGTTCAGCGAGGCCGAGGTGGACTACGTCGTCACCGACTCGGGGTCCAAGTATGTCTTCACGGCCGACAAGCCCCTGCCCGAGGGTGCACCACTCGTCCGCCGTGAGCGGGGCGGGGCCGACCTTGCCGCCATCTTCTACACCAGTGGCACCACCGGCTTCCCGAAGGGTGCGATGACCACCCACGAGAACTTCCTCTCCAACTGCGAGACCGTCAAGCGGGTCATGAAGATCCCGGCTGATCTCCAGATGCGCAATCTCATCTCGGTTCCGATGTTCCACGTCACCGGGTGCAACAGCCAGCTCCTGATCTCGGTGATGTACGGCGGTACCACCGTGATCATGCCTGCCTTCGAGGTGCAACTGTTCCTTCGCACCATCGTGGACGAGCGCATCAATGTGTGTGTCTCGGTGCCGGCCATTTACTGGCTCGCGATGAACCAGCCGAACTTCAAGGACTACGACATGAGCGGCGTCCGGTTCTGCACCTACGGCGGTGCACCCACCGCCGCCGACGTCATCGCCAAGCTCAAGGCTGCGTGGCCCAACGCCCGTCTGGGGAACGGTTTCGGGCTCACCGAAACCTCGTCGGTATCCACCTTCCTGCCCCACGAGTACTGCGACGAGCGCCCCGAGACGGTTGGCTTCGCAGCGCCAGTGGTGGAACTGGACCTCTTCGAGCCCGACCCCGAGACCGGTGTCGGAGAGCTACTGATCCGGGGCCAGAACATCGTGGCCGGCTACTGGAACAAGGCCGAGCAGACCCGTGAGACCTTCGTGAACGGTTGGCTCCACACCGGAGACCTCGCCCGACTCGACGACGACGGCTTCTGCCAGATCGTCGACCGGAAGAAGGACATGGTGAACCGTGGAGGCGAGAACGTCTACTGCGTGGAGGTCGAGAGCGCACTCGTGCAGCATCCCGATGTGTTCGAGGTGGCCGTGATCGGCGTCCCCGACGCGATGATGGGCGAGAAGGTGGGAGCAGTGATCGTGCCGCAGCCCGGCTCGAATCCCGACCCGCTGGCCATTCGGGCGTTCGCCAAGACCCTCATCGCCGATTTCAAGGTCCCGCAGTTCATCGCGTTCCGCAAGGACCCTCTCCCGCGCAACGCAGGCGGCAAGGTGCTCAAGCCGGTTCTCCGCAAGGAGACCGAGTGGGGCGAGCAGTTGCGAGGCTGACCGACTGGTCAGCCGGCGGCGCCGTCGGCGATATTCGCCATCTTGGTGCCGTCGAGGAAATAGCGACGGTGCCAGATGCCTGTCGGGTCTTCGTCGCCCACCGGCATCCGCCAGGTCACCCGCTTGGTGCTCGCATCGTGCAGCGGGAGTCCCAGCAGGGCACGCGGTTGGTCGTCGGTGTTGTCCACGTAGGCGTCGGCGGCTTCGGGTTCCACGTACCGCTTCGCAATCGTTCGGTAGAGGTCTCGCCATGCGTCGTCCTGGCCGGTGGGGTAGAGCAACTTCACCCGCCCCTGCAGGGCCACCTTGCGGTACGGGAGATCCGCCTCGTCAATGGTCATGCCGCAGCGCGGATCGCGCAGCAGATTGTCGAGGAACACCGACCGTGCCCGCGGGGTGAACTTGATCATCCCCTCGTCGTAGACGTACCAGATCGGCACGACGCGCGGCATGCCGTCGGCGTCGAGGGTGGCGAGCCGCAACATGTGCCCCGGCTCGTGCAGGAAACGTTCCACTTCGTCTTTGGTCAATCCCGGCATGTCGTATCCCCCTGGTTCAGGTGTCGGTCCGCTTTTCTGGACTTGGTTACGTCAGAAGAAGTCCCAATAGGAATCACGTGCACGCATCTGCGTTGCGTTCTCCTCGAGGACGACTCGGCCCGAACGCATCACATAGCCACGGTCGCTCACCTTCAGCGCAGCGCCCACGTTCTGCTCGAGGAGGAGCACCGAGAGGCCGGTCTCCTCCATGAGCTTGCGGACCACACTGAAGATCTGCTCCACCACGCTGGGGGCGAGGCCGAGGGACGGTTCGTCGAGGATGAGCAACTTGGGGTTGCTCATGAGGGCAATGCCCAGGCTCACCATGCGTTGCTGGCCGCCCGACATGGTGCCTGCCAACTGTGCTGTGCGCTCCTTGAGGATGGGGAACATCTCGTAGACAAGCTCGAGGCGTCGCTGGCGGCGATCCGTATCCGGGTCGTTTGCCCCGCCGAGGAGCAGATTGTCCATGACCGTCAGGTCCTGGAACACGAATCGCTCGGAGGGGATGAGGGCCATGCCGTTGCGGACGTTCTGACGACTGTTTGCCTTGGTGTTGTCCTTG
>JAULYZ010000083.1:0-4537 GCA_032117595.1 Acidimicrobiia bacterium
CACCAGCGACCCCGCTACGGCACCGACCAGCACCATCCCGCCCACCACGACGATTCCCCCGGCCTCCATCTCGGCCCCACCCAGCGGCGAGCCACTCGCACGGCTCGACATTCCCCGAATCGGGATCGAGGGCACGATCATCATCGAGGGGGTCAGTCCCTCCGATCTGCGTGACGGCCCCGGACACTTCCCGGAAACTCCACTGCCGGGCCAATACGGCAACTCTGCCCTGGCTGGCCATCGCACCACCCACGGTCAGCCGTTCTTCCGCGTCGACGAATTGGCCCCGGGCGACGACATCATCGTCACGACGCTCGCGGGTCGATACACATATGTTGTCACGGGCACCGTGATCGTCGGGCCGAACGACTACCGACAGGTCATTCCGACCGTTGATCCGACACGGGCAACGATCGTCCTCACCTCGTGCCACCCCCGATGGAGCACACGCCAACGAATTGTGGTCGCCGCGGAACTCGATCCCAGCCGCTCGGATGTCGTCACCGCCCCGGGCCCAGCGAGACCTGCGAGCGACATCGGCGCGCTGCCGAGTGACGACACATCCAACACCGTGCCCGTCACCGGTGATTCGACTGCCGCTCCGGCTGGCTCCGCTCCCGGCGTGACCGCGGCGACGGGCAGCGGGCCGGTCGGCAGTACTCCGGCAGAGACGACAGCTCCCGCGACGAGCAACGCCGCGGCCGAATCCACCGACGTCGCTCGTGACGACGACGGTGAGCCGACGGGAGCCGACGTGTTCGGCAGCGGATGGTTCAGCGACGAAGATGCCTTCCTTGACGTCGGTCTGTGGGGCCTCGTGTTGACCGCTATCGCCCTGGCGGCCTGGGCCATCAGCCGACGGGTGGGCCGCAACTGGGTGGGCGGCCTCCTCGGCATCGTGCCGTTCATGATCGTGCTGTACCTCTTCTACGAAGACGTCAACCGGCTCCTCCCCGCCAACCTCTGATCAGCGACAGTCCCGGCAGGAACCCACACGACCTCGGGCCGCGAGCCGGCGCTACTCCCCTGTGAAGCGAGGGCGCCGCTTGTCGAGGAAGGCACGTCGCCCCTCCTCGGCATCGCTGCTCGCCCATGCGGCGCTGCGCGCCGCCTCGAACGGGTCGTCTCCCACCAACGGGGCAGGGGTCTCGAGCGCCAGTTTGTGGGCGCGGATCGTCAGCGGTGCCAACTCGGCGATCTGCTCGGCCCACACCAAAGCCTCTGCGGCACCACCCAGTCGCTGCACACCACCACTGTGGTGCAACTCTTCCGCGGTGTAGGTCTGTGCCGCCAGCAACATCGAACGGGCCACTGCGCCACCGAACTCCCGGCCGGCGCGATCGACGGTCCATCGATCGACAGCCAGACCGAGCTTGGCGGCAGGGATCCCGAACTGGCTCGTTGGTGCCGCAACCCGCAGGTCACACGCCATGGCAAGTTGGGTGCCCGCGCCGAGCGCCGGCCCATCGATTGCCGCCATCGTCACCATCGGCAGCGCGGTGAAGCCGGTCAGTACTGCCAACAGGGCGTCGGTGAATGCGCCGCTCTCAACCCCCGTCAGATCGGCCCCCGCACAAAACGCCGGTGGGGCACCGGTGAGCACGACCACCCGCGCACCTCCAACGACCGCCGAGCGCTGAGCATCGAGCAATTCGAGCAACGTCGCATGATCGACCGCGTTGCGACGCTCAGGCCGATCGATCGTGACGACAACGACGCGATCACGCCACTCCACACGTACCATGGCGAGACTGTATGTCCGCCGACTCCCCTGCCCCCGAATCCGTCCCCGCAGAGACAACCGTGCGCGCTGAGGGCACGACCTCGGCACACCCGGTTGATCCGGTGCGGGCCCGACGCCAGCAGATCGCTCACTGGACGCTCATCGCCAACCGTGTCGGCTACCTGCTGTTCGCACTTGCCATCGCACTGTTCGTCATTGCGTTCGCCGTTGGATTCTCGTCGACGATGTCGACGCTCGTCATCACCTCGTTGGTGATCGGATCGATCCTGCTCGCACCAGCCATTGTGCTCGGCTACGCCGTCAAGGCCGCCGAGCGCGACGACCGAGAACGCGGCCTGTAACGCCGCACCCTCACCCGTCGCCGGAATCCCCACAGGCACAGGCGCCGTTGGGCTACGAGCCAACGTTGTTGTTACGCTCTGGTCGTCCTATGAACATCCGTCTTCCTGCTGGCGAACGCCGCGAACAGATCTTGGATGTCGCAGTCCAGGTGTTCGCACGCCGGGGCTTTCATGGCACCTCGATGAACGACGTCGCCGATGCAGCCGGGGTCACCAAGCCGGTGCTCTACCAACACTTCGACTCGAAGCAGGATCTCTACCTGGCGCTCATCGACGATGTCGGCCAGAGGATGATCACGGCCATTCAGAAGGCCACGGCAGGCGCAACGAACGGCAAGAGGCAGACCGAACTCGGATTTCAGGCCTACTTCCGCTGGGTCGCCCAGGACCACGATGCGTTCCTGCTGCTGTTTTCCACGCAGGCCAATCGCGATGCGGCAGCTACCAAGGCGATCCGCGCCATCACGTCCGAGGCCGCATCAGCTATCGCCCCGCTCATCGCGATCGAAATCGACCACGAGAAGCAGCGGACCATCGCCCACGGCCTGGTGGGTCTGGCCGAAGGAGTCTCGCGACGCCTGGTCGAGCGCGGCGACGACTTCGATCCTGACGAGCTCGGACGATTGGTCGCCAATCTCGCCTGGGCAGGCCTGCGCGCCATCGGCCCCGAGAGCTGAGCCAGGCGGCAGCGGCGGCGGCGGCAGCGGCGGCGGCGGCAGCGGCGTACCGCAGCGCTGAGCCGGGTGCGCTGTCAGGCCGAGCACGGAGACGTGCGCCGGATCAGTCACGGCGGATCATGCCCCGGTAGCTGACCACGAATCCGGATTGCGCCAGGGCGAGACCCACCGGCGAGGACGGATCGAGCGGTTGCCCATCGACCTTGCGTACCTCGATGCTGCGCGATCTTCCCTGGCGACGCATCAGGCCACCGAGTGCCGCAGCCCACTCGGTGGTCGTAGTGGTTGCCGGAAAGGTGACCAGATGGTGCGAGCGGCGGTCGAACCAGGCAAGTGGAACTCCCTGCCACAGCACCACCACGGCATTGGCACTTCGCGCCGGACGACCAGCGGACGCTGGCCATGCAAGCACCGTGCCGTACGGCTGGGCTGGATCGGTCGCCGCCAACACGAGCGGGGCGGGCACCGCCTCGGGATGGAGTTCGACATCGATCGCCTCGCGCACGTTGCGCAGACGGTCAACCGCCCCGGGCACAGCGAACTGGGCTGCCCCAAGGCCGGCAACGAAGTAGCCGCGCCGAGTCTGCCCACGCTCTTCGAGCACCTTCAGCAGGCCATACACACCCGAGAAACCCCCCACCAGACCCTCGGCCAGCACCGCCTCACGAGTGACCACGCCGTATCGCTCGAGCATCTGTAACGCCGCCGCATGGGCCGCTGCCGTCGACGTTGGCGCTGGCTGGAGCAGCGGTGCCACAAGGCTCCATCGACCCGCCCCCGCTGACGGGCCGATGCGAGTCAGACGCCCTGGGCGCGGGCGTGTTCGCATCGTGGAACGGGCCGTACTGGTCGAGGTGCGCGCCCCGCCCAGCACCGACCGCAGCGGTGCAAGCGTGTCGTTGGTGACTTCACCTGCCCACACCAGATCCCACAGAGCGGCGAGCAGTTCGGCCTCTGTCGACGACGGAGCAGCAGCACGCAACTGGGGCCAAAAACTCGCGCCGCGCTGCACCAGCAGCGTACGAATCGCGTCGTGGAGCGCCTCGTGCGGCGGATCGGCCGGCTCGATCGCTGGGGCAAGCAGCGGCAACTGGTCGGCAAAGTACAGCCGTACCCGACCGTCGTTCGAGCCGATCGCCCCGGCACCAACCCACACGATCTCGCCGCTCGCGCACAACTCGTCGAGATCACCCGGCCGGTACCCGTCGACGCGCAATGGGAGCACATCGCTCTCGATGGAACTCGCAACGAGTGCGGCACCCTGCACCAACCCGAGTGCCTCGACAAGCGCCTCGAGACCGCGGCGTTCGCCGGGAATGCCGTGCCACTGCGTGACAAAACGCGCATAAGCCTCGGGGTCGACGGGTTCGACCTCTCGCCGGAGCGCCGCCAGCGAACGGCGCCGCAGCTGACGTAGCACGTCGACATCACACCACTCTCGCCCGACACCATCGGGCCGGAACTCGCCGCGCACCACTCGATCGTTGGTTTCGAGTGCCGTCAATGCTCCGGCGATTCTCGGTGCTGGCACCGCGAACCGGCGGACCACATCGTCGGCCAGGAACGGCGCATGGGTCCGTGCATAGCGAGCGACGAGCGACTCGAGCGGGTGGGCGATCGGTTCGGTGAAGGCGCGAGGTAACCCCAACGGCAACGAACAGCCGAGCGCATCGCGGTAGCGAGCAGCGTCCTCGGCAGCGATGAATCGCTGCTCGCCACCCACCGACAACTCCACCGCGCGCCGATCGTGGACCAACTCGGCAAGCCACTGCGAG
>JAULYZ010000084.1:0-8738 GCA_032117595.1 Acidimicrobiia bacterium
ACTACATCCTGGCCCTGGCCGATGAGTACATCGAGTTCGCCCTCCCCGAGGCCGTCCCGGCACCGGCGGTCGAGCCTGCCGTGGAGCCAACCGATACGGCGGCACCGAGCGAGGAACCCGCGGTCGGCCCGGTTCCGGTCCCCGAACCTGCCGGTGAGCCCAACGGGGCTTCAGCCTCGAGCGGCGGTTCTTCCGAGAACTGATCCCCATCCCACCCCGGGTGGACGGACGAGCGGCGGCCCTGCGGGGCCGCCGCTAGCCTTTCCCACCTCATGTTCGACAGACTGTCCGACCGCTTCGACGGCATCTTCAAGCGACTTCGCGGCAAGGGTCGGCTCACCGAGGCCGATGTCGACGAGGTGCTCGGCGAGATCCGTACGGCGTTGCTCGAGGCCGACGTCAACGTCCGGGTCGTGCGCAATGTGGTGGCCCGCATCCGCGAGCAGGCCGTTGGTCTCGAACTGTCCAAGGCGCTCGATCCCGGCCAGCAGGTCATCAAGATCGTCAACCAGGAACTCACCGCCATGCTCGGTGGGGAGGTCCTGAAGATCACCTACGCAAGTCGGCCGCCGACCGTGGTGCTCATGGCGGGTCTGCAGGGTTCGGGCAAGACCACGGCGTCGGGCAAGCTCGCCCGCTGGTTCAAGAGCCAGGGTCGCCAGCCGCTCCTCGTGGGTGCCGACCTCCAGCGACCCGCGGCGGTCGAGCAGCTGCGCACCCTCGGGCGCCAGATCGACGTGCCGGTGTTCTCCGAGAGCGACGAGATCGTTCGTTCGGGCACCGGCGATCCGGTCGCCGTTGCCCAGCGCGGCCTGCAGGAGGCCCGTCGGCTCGGCAAGGACGTCCTCATCATCGACACAGCCGGACGACTCGCGATCGACGAGGCGCTGATGGATCAGGTCCGGCGTATCTCCGAGACCACCGAGCCCACGTACACCTTCCTCGTGATCGACGCCATGACCGGCCAAGATGCGGTCGACACCGCTGAGCGGTTCCACGAGGCGCTCGCCATCGACGGCGTGATCCTGTCCAAACTCGACGGCGACGCCCGAGGTGGCGCGGCGCTCAGCGTCAAAGAAGTCATCGGCCGACCGATCGCCTTCGCCAGCACCGGTGAGAAGCTCGACGCCTTCGAGCAGTTCCACCCCGATCGCATGGCCAGCCGCATCCTGGGCATGGGCGACGTGCTGAGCCTGATCGAGAAGGCCGAGTCGGCCATCGACCAGAAGCAGGCCGAGGAGGCCGCCACCCGTCTCATGGAGGGGGAATTCACCCTCGATGACTTCCTCGAGCAGATGCAGGCGGTCAAGAAGATGGGCCCGATCTCCAACCTGCTCGGTATGATGCCCGGAATGCCCAAGGAGCTGAAGGGCGCCCAGATCGAGGACGATCAGCTCACACGGGTAGAGGCAATCATCCGGTCCATGACCCCAGCTGAGCGCCGAAAGCCAGAGATCATCAACGGGAGTCGCCGCCTGAGAATCGCCAACGGCAGCGGCACCAGCACCGGCGAGGTCAACCGACTCGTCAAGCAGTTCAGCGAAATGCAGAAAATGATGAAGCGTTTCGGGGGAATGTCCGGTGGCAAGAAGGGCAAGCGGCGCATGCCGATGATGCCTCCCGGTTTCCCGGGAATGAATCCTCCCGGTTTCCCGGGGATCAATTGACGAGAGGAATAACACGTCCATGTCCGTGAAGCTGCGACTCACCCGTGTCGGCAAGACCAAGCAGCCCCAGTACCGCATCGTGGCCACCGACAGCCGCTCGCCCCGCGACGGACGGTTCATCGAGATCCTCGGCCACTACAACCCGCGTCAGGAGCCCTCGACGCTGACGGTCAACAACGAGAAGGCCGTCAAGTGGCTCATGGAGGGCGCCCAGCCCACCGAGCGCGTGAAGAAGCTCCTCGAGATCTCCGGTGCGTGGGGCGAGTTCGCCGCCGCACGGTCGAAGTAACCCGTGTCCGACGGGAACCAGATCCCGGCCCCGGTGGCCACCGCCGTGCTCGAGCACGTCGTGCGTTCGATCGTCGATGATCCCGACGCGGTAGTTGTCGACGGATCGCACGGCCGCAGCCGTGTCCGCCTCGAGGTTCGGGTGGGGCCGAACGATCTCGGTCGGGTGATCGGCAAGCGGGGAAAGACCGCCCAGGCCATCCGCACCCTCGTGCGCGCGGCAGCGAGCCGCGACGGCGTCGAGGTCGATGTCGACTTCGTCGATTGAGCCAACTTCTCGTCATCGGCAGGATCGGCAAGCCTCACGGTCTGCGCGGTGAGGTGTACGTCGACCTCGTGACCGATCGGGTCGAACGTCTTGCAGCAGGCAGTGTGCTCCTCGCAGGGGAGCGCTCCCTGATGGTGGTGTCCTCGAAGCCGGTCCAGAACCGTTGGCTGGTCTCGTTCCGGGAGGTCAGCGACCGCAATGCTGCTGCATCGCTCACGAATGTCGAGTTGCGTGCCGAGCCCATCGCGGATCCCGACGCTGTCTGGGTTCACGAGCTGATCGGCTCGCTGGTCGTGGAGGCCAACGGTGTCGAGCGCGGTCGTTGTGTCGGGGTGATCGCAAATCCGGCGCACGACATCCTCGAGCTCGAGTCGGGGGCACTCGTGCCGTCGGTGTTCGTGGTGTCATGCCGTGATGGCGTGACCGTGATCAATCCACCCGACGGTCTGTTCGAGGCCTGATCCGGGAGGCCGTCATGCGCGTCGACGTCTTCACGATCTTCCCGAATCTGGTCGACACCTTCTGCTCGGAAGCGCTCCTCGGCAGGGCGCGCTCGAACGGGCTGGTGGACCTGCGGTGCCACGACCCGCGCGAGCACACCTCGGACGTGCACCGCACCGTGGACGACGCCCCCTTCGGCGGCGGTCCGGGAATGTTGATGCGCCTCGAGCCCATCGTTGCGGCCGTGGAGGCGGCAGATCCGCCCCGACCGCTCTATCTCCTCGGCCCCGGCGGACGGCGATTCGACCAAGGATTCGCGGCCGAACTCGCGGCTCTCGACGGCTTCAGCCTGCTCTGCGGCCGGTACGAGGGTGTCGACCACCGGATTCGGGAGCATGTCGTCGACGGCGAACTGAGCGTCGGGGATGTGGTGCTGGCCGGCGGTGAGGTGGCGGCCTGTCTCGTGATCGAGGCCGTCACGCGCTTGCTGCCGGGCGTGATGGGCAACGCCGAGAGTCCCGTGACCGAGAGCTTTGGCGCCGACGGACTCCTCGAGGAACCCAATTACACCCGACCTGCGGTTTTCCGGACTTGGGAGGTGCCCGAGGTGCTCCGCTCGGGCGACCATGCCCGGATCGCCCGGTGGCGCCTCGCCCAACGGCTCCACCGCACGATGCGCCACCGTCCGGATCTGGTCGAGGCCCGGGGCGGACTGACCCCGGCCGAGCAACGGCTGTTGGAAGAGTTCCCGCCCGTCCCGTATCCTTGAGCGTTCCCATTCGGCCCTGCGCCGTCCATCGCGAGGAAACGTCCGGCTCATGAAGACCACCGATTTCATCGACCAGCAGTACATCAAGGCCGACGTACCCACCATCGCCGTCGGCGACGAGGTCAAGGTGCACGTCCGGGTCGTCGAGGGCAACCGCGAGCGAGTTCAGGTGTTCCAGGGCAACGTCATCTCCAAGACCGGTGGCGGCGTGCAGGAGGCCTTCACGGTCCGCAAGCTGTCGTTCGGTATCGGGGTGGAGCGCACCTTCCCGCTGCACTCGCCGATCATCGCCAAGCTCGAGGTCGTCCGTCGTGGCGACGTTCGCCGCGCAAAGCTGTATTACCTGCGCGAGCGCACGGGCAAGGCCGCCAAGATCCGCGAAAAGCGCGACAACTGATGCCGGGAGGCGTTCGTTGAGCGCCGATGACCTCGAGAACTTCGAGGCCGACCGCGAACTGCAGTTGGCCCAGGAGTACCAAGACATCGCGGGGATGTTCCGTTACGCCGTGGAGACCGACCGGCGCTTCTATCTCGCCAACGATGTGAAGGTGCAGGTGCTGTCTGACGGCCCCCGCCCGTTGATCGAGGTTCGTCTCACCGATGCGTGGGTGTGGGACATGTACCGCAAGAGCAGGCTCGTGCCGGCCGTGCGGGTCTTGACGTTCAAGGACGTCAACGTGGAGGAGCTGCCCCAGGCGGAGATCTGAGGGTGCCGGGGGCGAATCAGGCCCGCGGTGCGGCCGGTGAGGAGCTGGTCGCCGAGTGGTACCGCGCACGCGGTTACACGGTGCTCGACCGGAACTGGCGGAGTGGTCGGAACGGGGAGATCGACCTCGTCGTGCGGCGAGGCTCAGGTCCGGTGGTGTTCTGCGAGGTGAAGACCCGGTCGTCGCTTGCGTTCGGGCACCCGTGGGAGGCGATCGGCCCGGAGAAACTGATGCGCATGCGCCGCCTGGCGCTCGCGTGGCTGGACGCCCACGGTCGTCGCGGTGAACCGGCCCGTATCGATGCAGCGTCGGTGCTCGCCGGAGTGGTCGAGGTTCTCCACGACCTCTGAGTGGCCCAGACGCCACGCCGGTGCTGCACCGTGGGCCAGCCCGCTTCCTCGAGCGGGCCGCTCAGCCGAGGAAGCCCCAGAGCACGAGGGCGAGGGCCACCACTGCGACCCCCACAAAGATCCACTTGTCGCCCGGCTTCACGACCTTCTTCCGGTAGGGGTTGTAGCCCATGGTGTTCAGTATCGTCGGCATCACGCAGAACGACGAGGGGGAACGCTGTGGAAACGATCACCGTGGAGCGCAATCAGGGTGTGGTGACCATCACCCTGAACCGTCCCGAGCGCAAGAACGCCGTCAACACCACCATGTGGGCCGAGCTCTTCGCGACGCTCAAGGAGATTGCGGGCAACCCCGATGATCGCTGCGTGGTGTTCACCGGAGCGGGTGGCGACTTCTGTTCCGGGGCGGATCTCTCGGCCGTCGGGGGCTCGGGCAACGAGCGCCCGCGGCACCAGTTGTTCGCGATGCGCGATGTCCGCGACGTGATCATGGCCATCTATCAGTTGCCGCAGCCGACCATCGCCAAGGTCCGCGGTGTGGCGGTCGGAGTCGGGATGAGCTTCGCCATGGTGTGCGACCTCATCGTGGCGTCCGACACCGCCCGGTTCAGCGAGATCTTCGCCAAGCGCGGGCTGACGCTCGACGGCGGGGCTTCGTGGCTGCTCCCACGTCGTGTGGGCCTGCACAAGGCCAAGGAACTGGCACTCTTCGCCGACATCATCGGTGCCGCAGAGGCAGAGCGGATCGGGTTGGTCAACCGGATGGTCGCCGACGGCGAGATCGATGCCTTTGTCGATGACTGGTCGAAGAAGCTCGCAGGCGGTCCGCCCGTGGCGCTCTCCCAGACGAAGCGCCTGCTCAACAACTTCACCTCCGTGACCCTCGAACAGGCACTCGAGGACGAGGGTGCTGCACAGACGATCAACTTCGCGACGAAGGACACGCCCGAGGCGATCTCTGCGTGGCTCGAGAAGCGCACGCCCTCGTTCCAGGGGCGTTGACGCGCCTCGGAGGCACCACAGCACGCTGCTGCGCCTGTGCGTGAACGGGACGATGGCGGTGCCCCGATTAGTTTCGCGAACGTGTCACCCCAACCCGGCAGGACGCACGCAAACATCGAAGGCCTCCTGCGTCGTGTCCGTCGGGCTGCGCTCCGGACGTTGGCTTGGCTTGGAGTGCTCGTGACGGCATGGGTCGTGTGTGCGCCGGGGGTTCATGCCGGGGCGCCCACCGACACGGTGACCGACACGATCGCTCCCAGCACCGTTCCCGACGGCGGCCCCGAGGTTCCCGTGCCCACTACCGTGACCCCCAGCACCGTGGTGGACCCGTTGCCGACGCTGTCTCCGGAGTGCGAGCCACCGGCCCCTGCTGATGTCGTGTTCATCGGGCGGCTCGTCGATGCAGCCGATGGTGTGGGCCGATTCGTGGTCCGGGTGGTGCGCGAGGACCCCACGGGTCTGCTCGCTGCGGGTCGACCCGTCGACATCCGGATCGGCGACGATCTCCGGTTCCTCGTCTACGGACGCGACTACCTCGTGGCTGCCGACCATACGGCCGACAACGCGCTGCGTTCGAAGGTGCGTCAGCCTGAGCCGATCTTCGGTGGCGATCAAGTGGTGGACGTGAACGACTTCGGGGTGCAGTGCCCTGCGCTCGTCGACCCGATCGCGATCAGGAACGACGACGGAACGGCGGTGGACACCGGTGTCCTGAGTGGTTTCCTCGACGATCGGCGGGGGATTGCGCTCGCCATCGGGATCCCGGTGCTGGCGGTGAGCGGTTTGCTCGTTCTCGTGTGGGGACTCCGGCGCCTCATCGTTGCAGTGACGCGGCCGTCTGCTTGACGCGTCCGGTCAGGCCGATGCCGCCACGGCGCGAGCGCGGAGGTCGGCGGTGCCCCCTGCGAGGCCATCGGCGTGCTTGATCAATGCGGTGCCGGCAACAAAGACATTCGCGCCGGCTGCAGCGGCACCTGCGATGGTCTTCGGGCCGATGCCGCCGTCGATCTCGATGTCGACGTCGTGGCCGCCTTGGTCGATGAGCGCCTTGAGGGCGCGTACCTTCGATTCCATCGAGGCGATGTACGCCTGCCCGCCGAAGCCCGGGTTCACCGACATGACGAGCACCATGTCGACGAGGTCGAGGACGTGTGCCACCGTGTCGATCGGCGTTGCCGGGTTGAGGACCACCGACGCCTTGGCCCCGAGGCTGCGGATGTGACCCAGGGTGCGGTGGAGATGCGTGCAGGCCTCGACATGCACGATGAGGCGCTCGCAACCGGCCTCGACCCAGCGTGGGGCGAGGAGATCGGGCGTGTGCACCATCAGATGTGCCTCGAACGGCAAGGTGGTGTGCTTGCGTGCGGCAGCCACCACGTCGGGGCCGATCGTCAGATTCGGGACGAACTGACCGTCCATGATGTCCCAGTGGATGCGGTCGACGCCGGCGGCCTCGAGCGCTGCTACTTCCTCACCGAGTCGTGCGAAGTCGCACGGCAGCACGGAGGGCGCGATCTCGATTCGGCGACTCATCGACGACGACGCTACTGCGGCCAACCTACGCTCAGGTGCGATGACCCGGAGTGAGCCTGTACCCGGAGGTGCCGACCTCGAGGTGGTGGTCGAGCGCCTCGCGGTGGGCGGCGACGGCATGGCGCGGGAGCCCGAGGGACGGGTCGTGTTCGTTGCCGGTGCGCTTCCCGGTGAGCGAGTGCGGGTCAGGGTGACCCAGCGGGCACGGGACTACTGGAGGGCGGAGGTGAGCGAGGTGCTCGAGGCCGTTCCCGAGCGGGTCGAGCCCCCGTGCGCCGAGGTGTCGAGGGGGTGCGGTGGCTGTGGCTGGATGCACGTGGACCCGGCGGCGCAGCTCGAGCTCAAGGTGGGGATGGTGCGGGACGCACTCATCCGGCAAGGACGTCTGACCGACGTCGGTGTCGTCGCAGCCGGAACGGTTGCTCCGCTCGGGTATCGGACCACGGCCCGTTTCGCTGCGGGACCGAGCGGCCGTCTCGGGTTGCGGCGTTCCGCGTCGAATGATGTCGTCGAGGTCGATGGCTGTCTCGTGGTGCACCCGGCACTCGGGGAAATGATCGCAACGGTGAGGATTCCACCCGGGAGTGAACTGACGGTGCGCGTGAGTCGGCATACCGGAGCGCGCACCGCGCTGCTCACCGCTGGAGGCCACCCGCCGGGTTCTCGCTCGAGGCCTCGGGTCGCCACCCCACGATCCGCTGGGCCGGCTCAGCACTCGGCGATTCAAGGATTGCCTCCCGATGTCCGGGTCGGCCCTGATTCGTCGCTGGTCGAACGGGTGGGTGGCGTCGACCTGCGCGTCTCGGCTGCGTCGTTCTTCCAGAGTTCGCCCGAGAGTGCGGCACTGCTCGTCGGAGCAGTTGGTCGTGCTCTCGTCGCATCCGGGACCGCCGTCCGTCGGTGGGCCGATCTCTACGGCGGTGTCGGACTGTTCGCCGCCGCCTTGCTGCCGGGGAGCGAGGTGATCGTCGTCGAGCAGTCGCACTCTGCGTGCGCCGATGCCCGCCACAACCTGCTGAACCGCAACGCGACGGTGATCGAGTCGGCGGTGGAGGAGTGGGTGCCGGCACCGCATCAACTGCCCTTGGACGCCGTGGTGGCCGATCCCTCCCGTCGCGGTCTGGGTCGGGAGGGTGCAGAGGTTGTGGCGCGCACGGGGGCGCCGACCGTCGTGCTCGTGAGTTGCGATGCGGCTGCACTCGGTCGCGACGCGGCACTGCTCATTGAACGCGGGTACGAGCACCGCGGCTCGGAGGTACTTGACCTCTTCCCGGGCACCCCGCACGTCGAGGTGGTCACCCGATTCGGGCGAAGCGGTCCCTGATGCGCGTGAGGAAGCGCTCGGTGTCCCCGGGCTTCTCGTGGTCGAGGCCGTAGAGGGCGAGCCATTCCACGCGGGCACGAGGGTGCAGTGTGCGCCGGACCCGTCGCTGCAGGAAGTGCTTACCGCTCTCGCCCTGCACTGCGTTGATCCACTTGGGCGATCCGTGTGTGGTGACCACCACCAGGCGCCGGATGTTGTCGAAGTGCTCCGCAGTCCCGCGGCCCGTCGACACCGGACCGAACGAGTGGCGCAACCATCCCTGCTCGAACCACGAGCGCAGCATTGCCGGCTGTGCAGCCCACCACGTGGGGTAGACGAGGATCAGCAACTCGCAGGAGCGCAGCATCGAGATGTGCTGTCGCACCACTGCGTCGTCGGCCCGGGCGCTG
>JAULYZ010000085.1:0-19330 GCA_032117595.1 Acidimicrobiia bacterium
CATCGTGCAACGGCTTTGCGCCCTCGTTGCCTGGGCACCGAACCACAAGCGCACCTGGCCCTGGCACCTTGCTGTGGTGAGCGGCAACGGGCGGGCGCTGCTCGGCGCTGCGTTCGCCGACGACCAGGCCGACGACGGGGAGACCGACACCGCCCGCCTCGACAAGACACGTCGCAAGTACGCCAGGGCCACCGTATGCATCGTGGTGGGCTCGACCACCGACTCGTCCCCCGAGCGCAGCGGCGAGAACCGCGACGCTGTCGCGGCCGGCATCCAGAACCTGCTGCTCGGGGCCACTGCGCTGGGCCTCACGAGCTTCTGGTCGTCGCCGCCGTCGCGTCGCGGCCGCCGCACGCTCGACCTCTGCGGGTTCCCGAGCACCGCCGAACTCGTCGGAGTGATCTACCTCGGTTGGCCGAGCGGCACGGCCGAGACACCCGAGCGTCCACCGTTGCACACGCACACCGTGCGCTGAACCGCCCGATCTCGGTCAACCGGACGCAATTCGCCCCGGCGATCCAGCACAATGCAGGGGTGCCCGACGCACTCGACGACCTCATCACCCTGCTCGACCTCGAGGCGATCGAGGTGAACGTGTTCCGAGGCCTGTCCCCGCAGGAGAACCGCCAGCGCGTCTTTGGCGGGCAGGTGGCGGGTCAGGCGCTCGTTGCAGCCGTCCGCACGGTCGACGACCCGGGCCGCCACGTGCACTCGTTGCACGCCTACTTCCTGCGCCCCGGCGACCCGACAGTGCCCATCCTGTATCTCGTCGACCGCATCCGCGACGGCAAGAGCTTCTCCACGCGCCGTGTGGTGGCCATCCAGCACGGACAGGCCATCTTCAACCTGCAGGCAAGTTTCCAGGTGGTCGAGAGCGGGCTCGACCATCACGCCACGATGCCCGAGGTGCCAGCGCCCGAGTCGCTCCCCGACTTCCGCACCCGCATGGCGCCGTACAAGGAACTCCTCGGCGATTGGTACGACCGACCGCGACCCATCGACGTCCGTTACGTCGACGGTGGCCCGTTCGACCGCAAGGGAACGCACTCATCGACCCAGCGCGTGTGGTTGCGTGCCGACGGCACCCTGCCCGACAACCCGGTGCTCCACCACTGCATCGTCACCTACGCCTCCGACATGACGCTGCTCGACACCGTTGCGCTGCCCCACGGCCTCTCCTGGGACGACCAAGGTGTCCAGATGGCGAGTCTCGATCATGCGATGTGGTTCCACCGTCCGTTCCGGGCCGACGACTGGTTGCTCTACGACCAGAGCACTCCCTCCACGTCGAACTCCCGGGGACTCGCCACCGGGTCGATCTACTCCTCCGACGGCCAGTTGGTGGTGACCGTCGTGCAGGAAGGCCTCCTGCGCGTCCACACCTGACCTTGCGATGACGTCGAGACCCATCCTCACCGTTCGCAGCGCCGTCGTCGCCCTCGCAGCGTGCCTTGCAGCAGCGGCGTGCTCCTCCGACTCGTCCAGCGAGCCGGCAACCACGCCGGCGCTCACCACGGCACCGGGGAACTCCAGCGGAGCATCTCCGGTCACCGAACCGCCCGATGCATCGTCGCCTGTCGGTTCCACGGGAACGAGCACCTCCGAACCCGACCCCGACCTCACGCTCGCCCCAGAGGACATCCGACTCGCACTCGTCGAGGCCGGGAGGGTGGAGCAACCCACGGCATTCGCTGCGCGCCCGGGTGACACAACGCTCTTCGTCGCCTCGCAGCCCGGAACGGTGTACGCATTGCGGGCGGGCAGCGAACCGGTGGTGGTTGCCAACCTCGTCGAGCGGATCAGATCCGGCGGGGAGGAGGGACTCCTCGGGCTCGCGTTCCGGCCCGACGGGGACGAGGCCTACGCCTACTACACCGACCTCAACGGAGACCTACAGGTCGATGCCTTCCCGGTGGACGCCGACGGAATCTTCGACACCGAGGCGCGTCGACCTCTCATCAACATTGCTCACCCCGGTCGTTCCAACCACAACGGTGGTCAGCTCGTCGTCGACGGCGCGGGTCTGCTCTACATCGGTACCGGCGACGGCGGGGGCTCGGGTGATCCCGGGCGTCACGCACTCGACCGGTCCTCGCTGCTCGGCAAGGTGCTGCGCATCGACCCCCGGGCTGATGGCGCTGCCCCGTACCGGATCCCGCCCGACAATCCGTTCGTCGACGAGGCAGGCGTACGCGGCGAGATCTGGTCGTACGGCCTGCGGAATCCGTGGCGCGTCTCGTTCGACCGGGCGACGGGCGACTTCTGGCTCGGCGACGTCGGGGAGCGCAAGATCGAAGAGATCAATCTCGTGCGCGCCGCCGACGGGGCCGGGAAGGCCTCGAACTTCGGGTGGAGTGCCTACGAGGGATCCCGCCGCTACCACGACGACCAGGAAGCCGACGGCTCGATCAAGCCGGTGCACCAGTACGAGCACCAAGGCAACTCGGCATCGGTCACGGGCGGGTTCGTGTACCGCGGCAACGACATCCCCTCGCTGTACGGCGCCTACGTGTTCGGCGACCAAGTCCGCAGCACGCTGTGGGCCCTGCGGCTCACGTCGTCCGGCAAGGCCAAAGTGGCTCAGATCGGTGGGGTCGAGACGGTCTCGTCATTCGGCGAGGACAACGACGGCGAGCTGTACGCGCTGTCGTACACGCGCGGCATCGTCTACCGCATCGTGGGTGCGTGATCGATCAGCGCCCGGCGTATGTTGCGGGCCGCTTCTCCAGGAAGCTGCGCACACCCTCGCGGTGATCCTCGGTCTGGAAGAGCCGGCCGAGCGTGGACGACACCCACTCGCCGAGATCCCGCCAATCGGGGTCGAGCGCGCGACGGAGACCAGCCTTTAGCGCTCGGACCGCAAGCGGCGGATTCGCGGCAATCCGCTCGGCGAGCGCGGTCGCAGTGTTCATGAGCTCGTCGTGCGGCACCACGCGTGACACGAGGCCGATCTCCTTGGCCTCGGGCGCACCGATGATGTCACCGATAAACACGAGCTCTGCAGCCTTCTCGCGGCCCACGAGTTGTGCCAGGCGACCGAGACCGCAGATGTCGGTGACGAGACCGCGCAGCACGAACAACTCACCGAACCGCGCCTTCTCGCTGGCGACCCGGATGTCGGCCATCATCGCAAGCTCCATCCCCCAACCCACTGCGGCGCCGTTCACCGCAGCGATCACCGGGACGTTCGTGTGCAACAGCGCGTCGGCGGCGGGGGTGAGGCGAGGTGCTCGCGCCCCGGCGAGCGGTGCTGCACCCTCTGCTCCACCACCCATCACCTGCTTGACATCGTCGCCCGAGCAGAACGTGGGGTCGGCCCCGGTGACGATGAGACAGCGGACACCATCGGGCTCGGCTGCCCGCGTCAGCCGCTCGAGTTCTGCGTACATCTCCCAGGTGAGCGCGTTGCGCGACTCAGGTCGGTTGAGGGTGATCACCCCCACATCGCCGCGACGATCCCAGGTGACATCGGTGAACGCCGTCATCGTCTCGCTCCCATGAACATGTTCTTCAGTGCGTCGTAGTGCTCGATGCAGTGCCCGGCACCGAGCACCACAGCCTCGAGCGGCATCGCCGACATGCGTACCGGAACCCGGCAATCACGCTCGATGCGCTCCTTGAGGCCGCGCAGCATCGCTCCGCCCCCCACGAGGTGAACGCCACGGGCGATGAAATCCTGGGCGAGCTCGGGCGGCGCCTTCGCCAGACAGCGCTGCACCGACTGAACGATGGTGGTCACCACGTCGTCGATGGCAAGGCGAACCTCCTCGGGCGTGAAGAGCACCGTCTTGGGGAGACCCGTGGTGAGGTCGCGGCCGCGTACCTCTGCCTGCACGTCGTCGGTGGTGGGGTCAGCGGAACCGATCGCGATCTTGATCTCCTCGGCGGTCCGCTCCCCGATCGCCACGCCGTGTTCGCGGCGGGCAAAGCCCTGAATGGCCACGTCGATGTCGAAACTCCCGACACGCACGGCCTCGAGCGACACCACACCGCCGAGGCTGATCACAGCGGTCTCGCAGGTTCCGCCGCCGATGTCGATCACCATGTTGCCGACCGGCTCGTCGATGGGGAGATCGGCACCGATTGCCGCTGCGAGCGGCTGCTCGATGAGTTGGGCATCAGCGGCTCCGGCACGCCGAGCCGCGTCGGTGACGGCCCGGCGCTCCACCTCGGTGATCGCCGACGGGACGCAGATCACCACCTTGGGGCGATTCCACCGTGTCACGCCGACCCGCTGCAGGAGGAGCCGGATCATCCGCTCGGTGATGTCGAAGTCGGTGATCGCTCCGCCCCGGAGCGGTCGGACCGCAACGATGTATCCAGGCGTGCGCCCGATCATCTGCCAGGCCTCGCGTCCGGTGGCAAGCACCTCTCCGGTCTGACGGTTGAGCGCAATCACCGAGGGCTCGTTCAGCACGATGCCCCGACCCTTCATGTAGACGAGGGTGTTGGCGGTGCCCAGATCGATCGCGAGGTCACGCGCCACGGTCGTTGGCTTCCCCGCCGGCCGAGGGAACGCTCGACACCGGTTGCGGCGCCACCGCACGCGTGCCCCAGTCGGACCCGCCGTCCCAGGTCTCGTGCTTCCAGATCGGGGCGCTCGCCTTCAGCGCATCGATACCGAACCGCGCGGCCTCGAAGGCCTCCGGCCGGTGCGGGGACGACACAACGACCAACACCGTCGATTCGGTGACCTGCATCTCGCCGAGCCGGTGCAGCACCGCAATGCGACCCAGGTCGGGCCATCGCTTGCGCATCTCGTCGGCGATCTCGGCGAAGCGACGTCCGCACTGCTCCTCATAGGCCTCGTAGGCGAGTGAGCTCACGCCGTCTCGACCGTCGGCATGATCCCGGACGGTTCCCGAGAAGAGCACTACAGCCCCGCAGTCGCCACGAACTGCCCAGTCATAGACGGAGCCCACCGGGAGTTCCTCGGTGGTGAGCGCAATCCACGTATCGCCCGACGACGGCAACAGCACGACCCGCAGCGTAGCCGTCGGAGGTAGGGCGCCATCCGGCGCGGCCGCGCCGACACTCGCAGGATTGTCGTGACTAGCCTCTCGGCCCGTGAGCGGAGACCAGTGGGACGACGACGGACCCGAATTCTCGAGTCCCCTCCCGCTCGGTGAGCGCACGTGGCGCCATCCCTCCGAACTCGGGGCCGGCCCTGCGGCATTTGCGCCTGCACCGGTGCGGGCAACCCGGGTGGCAGCAGTCGGCATCTCGATCGCTGTCCTCGCACTCGTGGTGGGCCTTGCCCGTCTGCTCGCCCCCTCGTCAGGCGCCTCGGTCACTCGGGTTGCCAGCGGCGATGCACGGGTCGACTCCGTGACGCCGGGCGACCAACTCTCCCCCACCTCGAGTGTCGACCGCAACGACACCGGGGCGTCCACCTCCTCTGCGCCACCGTCGCCCTCGATCTCGCGCCTCGGCGCCCAGTCACTCTCCACACTCATGCTGGCGGGATCCGGGCGCGCAGCGGTTCCCGTCGGCGATGGTCGTCACGCGCTCACCACCGCTGGATCCCTGCGGCCCGGCGAGATCATCGAGGTGCTCACCGCCGACGGCTCGGTGATCCCCGCAGAGGTCGTCACCGTCATCAGCGATCGCAACATCGCCGTCCTTGCGCTGAGCCAGCGCGTCCGCTGCGAGATTCGCACCATCGCCACCGAAGCACCCGCCGATGGCGAGCACGTAGTGGTCGGCCTGAGCGGTATGGATGCCTATATCCGCATGACACCAACAGGACCCGTGATCGACGGGGGGCTCTCGCTGCTGGAGGGCGAGCCCGTGATCGACGACCGCGGCCGTCTCCTCGGCCTCATTGCACGCGGCTCCGATGGCTCTGCGCAAGTCGTGATGATTCCCGCAATCGCGGCGCTCCGCTCGTCGGTGCTCGTCATCGATGTGTGGCTCGGACTGCGGTTCGAGACCGACTCCCTGCGCGTCCTCGAGGCGCAGCCGGGGTCCCCGGCTGCTGCCACCGGGGTGCTCGCCGGCGACGTGTTGCGCGCGCTCGACGGCCGCGAACTCAGGAGCATCGACGACCTGTGGACTGCGCTCGCCCGACTCGACGCAGGGGATGCAGTCGGCCTCGTGGTGATGCGCGACGGGATCGAACAGGAACTGGTCGTGGAGTTGGTGTCACGCCCGACGTGACCGGCGTACTGCGCCGATCACCGCTGTCACTGCGGTGATCAAGACCACCACCATCGCGCCGAGTGCCAGTTCCTGCTTGCGCTTGGGCGTCAGCATGGTCCACCACCGTTCCTCGGTGGCCTCCACGTAGCTCTGCTCGTTGGTCACCGTCGGCTGCCAGCCAGCCTGACGGATACGGTCGTTCGAGACGAGCCACGGGTGGCGCAGGTACGGCATCAGCCCGGGTGGGAGCGGTCCGCGCTGGAACCGCCAACTCAGGTGAGCGATGACGTCCGACACCCGATCGGGAACCTTGATGCGAGGACCCTGACCCGACAGCGCTCGGACGCGCTCTCCGGTAACCCAAGAATCAGGCGCCACGTTGAACACACCGTCGAGACCGCACCGGACCGTAAGACCGACCGCCTCGACCAGATCGTCGATGTGCAGGAACTGCGCCGGCGCATCGTCCTCCCCGAAGCGGTGACCCATTCCTGCGGCAAGCGCCCGCACCACGCTGCTCGGGTTCGACGAAGCGACCCAGAGCACGGGACGGAGCACCGCCACCCGACGTTGCTCACCGCCCTGTGCCCACGCATCGACGAGTTCCTCGACCTGGGCAAGCTGGTGGGCGAATGTGAAGGAGGCATCGGGCCTCACGGGCGAGTCCTCGGTGAGCGGAACGGGGTTGTTCGGCCACGCGCCGTAGACCATCGCCGACGACAGCAGCACCAACTGCCGAACCCCCGACTCAACGAGGTGATCGAGGAACTCCGGGAGCCCCGCCAACGCATTTGTCTGCCGAGCGGCGAGTGCATCGTGGTCACCGGCCGAGAGGTGGACCACCACGTCGATACCGCGCAATTCCGAGGCAGTCGCCGTGAGTCCGGCCGCAACCACACTCACCCCGTCCTCGGCGAGCCGCTCCGTCACGCGTCTGCCGAGGTCGGTACTCGCCCCGGTCAGCAACACTCTCATCGGCGACACACTACGTTCTCCCCCGTGAACAACGACGTGAACGCCGACACCCTCCGCAGCGTCTGGGCCTCGGGTGGAACCGCCCTCGGGGGCTGGATGTCCATGCGGGAGCCATTGCTCGCCGAGGCCGTTGCAACGCTTGATGTCGACTACGTGTGCATCGACATGCAGCACGGTCTCGCCGACATCGGTGACGTCTTCGCGATGTTGCAGGCCATGGACCGCCATCCCGTCACCCCAGTGGTCCGGGTTCCGTGGAACGAGCAGGGAATCATCGGCCGCGTGCTCGACATGGGTTCACTCGGGGTCATCATCCCGATGGTCAACAGCGCGGACGAGGCGCGAGCGACCGTCGCTGCTTGTCGGTACGCACCACTCGGACGGCGGAGCGTCGGGCCGATCGTGCCCAACCTCCGGTACGGATCCACCTACTTCTCGACCGCGAACGAACGCGTCGCCTGCATCCCGATGATCGAGACAGAGGTCGCCGTCTCGCGGATCGACGAGATCCTTGCGGTGGACGGTATCGATGCGATTTACGTCGGGCCGTCAGACCTCGCCGTATCGATGGGGCTCGCACCCGGACTCGACAACGCGGATGAGCGATTCGGTCGTGCGATCTCCACCATCGTGGATGCGTGCCGGCGCCACGGGGTGATCCCCGGGATCCATTCATCGGCCGCAGTGGCACGCAAGCGCCACGACGAGGGTTTCCGGATGATCACCGTGGCCGCCGACATGGTGTGCGCTGTGGGAGGTCTCCGCAACGAGTCCAACGCTGCGCGAGCGGCCGTACGGGGATCAACGTCATCGACTGGTCAGGGCGACGGCGGAGCCGACCCCTACCGGGCGTAACCTGACGCCGATGAGCGATCCGGACGATGCAGCGAGCGGTTCGCCGTTCGGCGACATCCCGTTCCTCGGCGACATCGCACGAGCAATGTCCGGCCAGGGCCCCCTCAACTGGGACATTGCCCGCCAGTTCGCCATGATGACGGCCACTGAGGGCAAGCCCGAGACCAACGTCGACCCTGCCACCCGGTTCGCGTTCGCCGATCTGCTCCGCATCGCTGAGTTGCACATCGGCTCCATCAGCGGCCTGCCCACCACCGTCGGAGGGCGGGCACCCGAGATCGTTCCCGTGACACCGGGCGTCTGGGCCTCACGAACCCTGGACGCCTACCGACCCCTCTTCACCGAGCTTGCAACGTCGCTCGGCAGGCGCCCGGCCGGGAGTGAGTCGGTCGGCACCGACCCGGCCATGGCGATGTTCGCCCAGTTCGGTGCGCTGCTGCAGCCGATGATGCTCGGCATGGCGATCGGCTCCATGGTGGGGCATCTCGCCAAGCGCGCCTTCGGGCAGCACGATTTGCCCATCCCCCGCCCGGCCGGCCACGAGATCCTCGTCGTCCCCGCGGCGCTCGACACCTTTGCCTCCGACTGGAGCCTGCCCATTGACGAGTTGCGGCTGTGGGTCGTCCTGCAGGAGACCGCGTGCCACGCCGTGATGAGCGTTCCGCACCTCCGCGCCGCACTCACCGGGGCGGTCACCCAGTACGCAGGCGGCTTCACCCCGAATCCCGAGGCCGTGCTCGAGCGCATGTCCGAGATCGAGACCACGGGAGACAACCCGATGGAGGCGATCCAGTCGGCGTTCAGCGACCCTGCGCTGCTGCTCGGCGCGGTGCGAAGCAGCCAGCAGGAACAACTCGCTCCGCGACTCGACGCACTCGTCGCAGTCGTGACGGGTTATGTCGATTACCTCGTTGACGAGGCCGCCGCCCGTCTCATCCCCGCCTCGGGTCGCCTGTCGGAAGCCGTGCGGCGCCGTCGCGTCGAATCCTCGTCGCACGACGTCTTCGTCGAACAACTCCTCGGGCTGCGCCTCGATCGGCAAACGGTCGAGCGCGGACGCACTTTCGTTGCCGGCGTGGTGGAACGGGCGGGTGCCGACGGTCTCTCGCGACTGTTCGCCCGTTCTGATGCCCTTCCTACGCCCGCCGAGGTCGACGCCCCCGGTCTGTGGCTCGCCCGCCTCGACCTCGACGCTGGCTGAGTTCCGCCCGCTCCGCATCGCTCAGGTACTTCGGGCGACGCTGCAACGACGGTGGGGTCCCGTCGTCCGAGCCGGGTCGACCGATTCCACCCGATGGCGTACGAAGATCATCGATCGTTCGCCTGATGCGCCGACCCGCGCGCCGTGAGATCGGCTGGGGTACCGGGCGGCCGAGTTGCACTGCGCGCATCCCGACGTAGTACGAAACCGACGCGAAGGCCGCCATCCCCGCCACCACGGCGAACCCGAGTTGCCCGGGCGGCGTCCAGATCACCGGTGGAATCGCAGCGAGCACCCACGCAAGCTGGAAACGACTCTCGAACCGCGCAAAGGTGCGGCCCTGATTCGCGTCGTGGGCATCACGCTGCACGATCGAGTCGAAGGCGAGCTTGCCGATCGCTGCGCCGAAACTCACCGTCGCCATCAGTGCAACTGCCGCACGCCTGCCGCCGGCGACTGCACAGAGCGTGCCGCTGAAGGCGATGAACGCAAGGCCGGCGATGAGCATGATCTCCTCGCGGAGCCGACGTCTGATGACCGGGCCGAGAAGGTTGCCCGCCATGGTGCTGACCGCACCCACGGCGATGGCCGCGCCGAACCACACGCCTGCGCCCTGCTCCCTCAGCCAGAAGAACAGCAAGAACTGCATGAAGCCCACCGAGGCCCGCATGAGCACGATGGCACTTGCGCCGACGATGATGGTGGGGTTGCGGAGGTCCTCGCGCTCCTGGCGGTCGGCTCGCTTGGCCGCGATCACCTCGCGGGGAAGGCGTCCCGCCGCAGCGAGCGCAACCGTGAACATGATCGCCGAGCAGACGAGTGTCGCCTTCGGGCTCGCCAGCTGCAGCAGCGCTGCCGGGGCGGCCGCCACGGTCGCAGTGAGACCGGCAATCACACCGAGCTTGGCGTTGGCCTCCACCAGATCCGCATCGGTTGCGGCAATGCGTGGGACCAGGGCCGATTTCGACACGGAGTACGTCTGTTTCAAGATGAGCGCCAGCAACGCCAGCGGGTAGAGCAGGAGCGTGTCGAGGAAGAGTGCAAGCGCACACGACACGACCACGCGACCGAATGCCGACGACTGGACCATCAGACGACGGCCACCTCGCATCCGGTCGATCAGCGGACCGATGAAGGGAGCCACCACGGCAAACGGTGCGAGCGTGGTGATCTGGTAGAGCAGGACACGGGTGCGCGCAGCGTCGGCGTCGAGGCTGATCACCGTGCTCGCCAATGCAACGAGCATCACTGCATCAGCGGCCACCATGAGCGCGTGGGTGTTCGCCAACTGGTTGAAACGCCCGAGCCGACGATTCGCGGCTCCCCACACTGCATCCCGTGCGCTCTGGACAGGATCTGCGCCCACCGCGCTCACTGTACGGCCGGCCCTACCTCGACTCGGTGCGACCGGCGGTCTATTTCGACTTCTCGTACTTGTAGCCGAGCCCACGGATGGTCACGATGCGTGTGGGGTGCGACGGATCGGTCTCCACCCGCGAGCGCAGGCGCTTGATGTGCACGTCGAGAGTCTTGGTGTCGCCGACGTAGTCGGAGCCCCACACACGGTCGATGAGCACATCGCGCGACAGCACCCTCCCGGCGTTGGCGAGGAGCAGGTGCAGGAGTTCGAACTCCTTCAGGGGCAGCCGGACGCTCTCGCCGCGGATCACCACGACGTGCTCTGCGGCATCGAGAGCGACGTCGCCAACCGTCAGGACATCCCCGGCCGGTCCGGCGACCACCGCCGCAGCAACACCGCGTCGCATGACCGCGCGCATTCGTGCAACGAGCTCACGGATCCGGTAGGGCTTGCTGATGTAATCGTCGGCGCCTACCTCGAGCCCTACCACCGTGTCGATCTCGGAGGACTTGGCCGTCACCATGATGATGGGCACCTGGGACTTCTTGCGGATCTCCCGGCAGACGTCGATCCCCGAGACCTTCGGGAGCATCAGGTCCAGGAGCACGATGTCGGGGTCCACGGCATCGAAGCGAGTGAGAGCCTCGAGACCGTCGCGAGCAATCTCCACACGGAAGCCCTCCTTGCGCAGACCGAGTGTGAGCGCGTCGACGAACGAGTCCTCGTCTTCCACGACCAGAACGGTTTGCACACTCATGAACTAGCGGGACGGTCCGGGAGGGTCAACGTGAACGTCGAACCTTCACCCTCCTGTGAGACAACGTTCACCTCGCCCCCATGGTTGGTCGCAACATGCCGGACGATGGCGAGACCGAGGCCAACGCCACCGGTCCCACGCGATCGCGCCCGATCGACGCGATAGAAGCGTTCGAAGATCCGTTCGTGGTGCTGCGGGGCGATACCCATTCCGGTGTCCCGGACCGAGAAGTGCACCTGTCCATCCGACCTTCCTACCGCAACGCACACCCTCGAGCCCGCGTCTGAGTACTTGACCGCGTTGCCGATGAGGTTCCCGAGTGCCGAGACGAGTTGCAGCCGGTTGCCGACCACCAGCAACTCGTGATCGGGGACGGTGGCCTCGACGGTGACCGCCTGCGTCGCAGCCAGAGCCGCCGTGCGCTCCACTGCGGCCTCGACGATCTCACACGCTCGAACAGGGAAGTACTCGACCTGGCCGGAGAGCTCGATCTGGGCCAGCTCCAGCAGGTCCTCGATGGTTCGCGTGAGGCGCTCGGCCTCTGCAACCATGCGGGATGCGAGGCGCTCGACATCGGCGGGATCATCAGCCTCGGCGAGCGTCTCGGCGAGGAGCGACATTGCCCCGACGGGCGTCTTCAGTTCGTGACTGATGTTTGCGACGAAATCGGTGCGGACGGCGTCGATGCGGTTGCGCTCGGTGACGTCGGTGATGGTGACGAGCGTGCCGCCCGCCTCCACGGCAACGGTCTGCAGGAGCAACGACTTGGGCGGCGGTCCCATGAACTCGACGGTCCGGGAGTAGCCATGGCTCCGGGCTGCAGCGGCAAGTGCTTGGTCTACCGCCTCGTCGACAAGGATGTCGCCGTGACGCGTTCCAGTGGCACTCTCGGCTGCTCGGTTGCGCACCACGACCACGCCATCAGCATTCGCGTAGACGACACCCACCGGAAGTGCGTCGAGCGCTGCTCGCAATAGCTCGAGGCCGGCAACTGCTGGCGGACTGGGCTCGTCATGCACTGCTGGGTCGGGGTTCTCTGCACTACGCGATTCCTGACGGGTCCGGGAGCGACGCCAGAGGACCCCCACCAGTGCAGCCCCGATCACGAGGCCGATCAGCAGCGCAAGGACTGTCACGCTTGCTCGGCGGCTCCGGGGCCGTCGGGGGTGGGCGCCGGGATACCGCCGACGGGCGTCGGGTCCTGACGCAGGCGATGACGCACGGCGCCGACGTGTTCCGGCATCCAGCCGCTCACGAGGTAGCGGACCTTCTCGCCGATGTTCACGGCGTGGTCGCCAATCCGTTCGTAGAAACGGGCAACAACGGCCAACTGTACGGCCACGGGAAGGTCGATGGTTCCGCTCGAGTGGCTCTCGAAGATCACCTGGATGAACTGCCGCTGCAGATCATCCAGGAAGTTGTCCATGTCGTCGACGGCGGCCGCCTTCGCGGCATCGGACTCGTCGTAGGCCTCCATCGCCGACGCAAAGAGATGCTGTGCCTGCTCCCCCATCTTGGTGATGAGACCACGGAGTTTCGGGTTGAGGTCATGGCCGTAGATACGGCGTGCGGCCTTGCAGATATTGACTGCGAGGTCGCCGGACCGCTCGATCTCGGAGGTGAGTTTGAGTGCGGTGATCACGGCGCGGAGGTCGGAGGCAACCGGTGACTGCAGCGCCAGGATCCGGTAGCAACTCTCCTCCACGTCGATGCACCGGGAGTCGATCTCGTCGTCGCCCTGGATCATGTAGTCGGCACCCTCGAGATCCATCTCGAGGAGCACCCGCGTGGCCCGCGGGATTGCCTCGATGACCTGTGCCCCGATCCGCATGAGCTCCGCATGCACCTCTGCGAGCTCGCTGTGGAAGGTCTTGCGCAGTTCTGTCACCCGAACCTCCCGGTGATGTATGCCTCGGTCCGTTCGTCGGACGGTGTCGAGAAGATGGTACGGGTCGAATCGAACTCCACAAGTACGCCCGTGCGGCGATCGCCGGCGATGCTGAACTCGGTGGTGAAGAAGGCGGTCTTGTCGCTCACCCGGGCAGCCTGCTGCATGTTGTGGGTGACGATGATGATGGTGAACTGTTTCTTGAGTTCCTGCATGAGGTCCTCGATGCGCGCCGTGGCGATGGGGTCGAGGGCCGAACAGGGTTCGTCCATCAGGATCACGTCGGGTTCCACCGCAACGCATCGGGCGATGCACAGTCGCTGCTGCTGACCGCCGGAGAGCCCCATGGCGGACGACTTCAAGCGATCCTTCACCTCGTCCCACAGCGCTGCTCGCTGGAGTGACGACTCCACGATGGCATCGAGTTCGGACTTCTTGCGGATTCCGTTGAGTCGGGGTCCGAAGGCAAGATTGTCGTAGATCGACTTCGGGAAGGGGTTCGGCTTCTGGAAGACCATCCCGATCCGGCGCCTCACCTCGACTGCGTCGACCTCTCGCGCGTAGAGGTTCACCCCGTGGTACTCCACGAGCCCCTCCACCCGAGCCGTGGGGATGAGGTCGTTCATCCGGTCGAAGCAGCGCAGCACCGTCGACTTGCCGCAGCCCGACGGACCGATGAACGCGGTGATCTCCCGCGGGGACAGCGTCAGGTTCACGTCGCGCACGGCGGCGAAGTCGCCGTAGTACACCGTGAGTCCCTCGGTCCGGAACACGGGCGGCTCGGTTGCAACCGCACCGCTTCCCTCGGCTGTTCCCCCGGCTGTGGCCATTGCAGCCCCTTCAGCTCCCTGCATTCTGTGTGCCTCGTGATTCTTGTCGAGTTCGGTCTTCACGGTCTCACCAACGCCGTTCGAATCGGTTCCGGAGGGTGATTGCGATGGCGTTGAGCAGCACCACCACGAGCAGCAGCACGAGCGAGGCTGCTGCGGTAACGGCCCGGAAATCGCTCCCGGTCTGGCGCGCATACGAGAAGATGGCCACCGGCATCGAGGTGAAGCCACCCTTGGTGACCTGCTCCCACAGGCTCTGGTCGCCAGTTCGCAGGAGGCCGGTGATGCCACCGACGAGCAGCAGGGGGGCCGCCTCTCCGGCTGCGCGGGAGAGCGAGAGAATCGTCCCGGTGAGAATCCCCGGGCCGGCCGAGGGCAGAACGTGCGACCGAATCGTCTCCCACTGGGTGGCACCCACCCCGTACGCGCCCTCGCGGATGGAGCGCGGTACCGCACGCAGTGCCTCCGATGCCGTGATGATGACGATGGGCAGCACCAGTACCGAGAGCGTGAGTCCTCCCGCAATCACGGTTCTGCCGCCCGTGAGCCCGCCGGCAAACTTGACGAAGATCGAGAGGCCGAGGATGCCGTACACGATCGAGGGCACACCGGCGAGATTCCGGACGTTCACCCGAAGGATCCGGGCGATCCGTGAGTCGCCTGCGTACTCCTCGAGATAGATCGCACACGCGATCCCGAGCGGGAACGCAACGATGGCAACGATCACAGCGAGAAAGAGGGTCCCTCTGATCGCCTGACCGACGCCGGCCGTCCGAGCATCCGACGCGTCGAGCGTTCCGGTGATGAAGTCGCCGAAGCCTGAGTCGAGAACCGACCACGAGCGCTGGAAGAGGTGGACAATGAGGACCACCAGAATCAACAACGACACGGCCAGCGCGGAGAGCAGCAGGCCCTCAACAACCCGACCTGAGAGGTTCTGTCGGCGACTCGCCCGGCTTCGGGTGAGACCGGCGGCACTTGCTGCGCCGAAACGTGCGGGGTTCGTGAGTGCCACGATCAGTACTCCTCCCGCACCTTGCGCACGAGACGGTCACCGGCGATGTTCAACAACAGGGTGAGGACGAACAGCAAGAAGCCGAGGAAGAACAGGCTCTGGAATGCGAGGCCGCTGCCGGCGATCTGATCGCTACCAAATCCGAGAGCGGCCATGGCGGCAGTCATGGTCTGCCCCGGCTGGAACGGATCGACCGAGAAGAGGCCGCCGCCCACCGCCCCGGCCGCGATGGCCACCACCATGGTCTCGCCGATTGCCCGCGACACCCCGAGGATGAGCGCTGCGATCACCCCGGAGATCCCGGCAGGCAGGACCACCCGGAACGTGGTGGTGGCTCGCCGCGCGCCGAGCCCGAACGAGGCCTCTCGCAGCGACATGGGCACGGCCCGCAAGGCATCCTCGGCAACGGAGGCGACGATGGGGATGGTGAGCACTCCCACGGCGATTCCCGCCGCCGCGAAGTTAAAGGCCTTGTTCGCGCCGCCGACCAGATTGGTGATGATGTCGGGGTTGATGAACGAGATGGCGAAGTACCCGAGCACCACGCTGGGGATACCGGCAAGGATCTCCACGATGGGCTTGAGGATGCGCCGGACCCTCGGTCGGGCGAACTCCGAGAGATAGATCGCCGAGCCGAGCCCCAGCGGCACTGCGATGAGCATGGCGATGCCGCTCACAATGAGCGTTCCGACGAACAGCGTCTTGATGTCGAAGCGCCCACGTCGCGGGAACCATCCGATGTCCCAGAGCTTCGCCTTCTCGACCTGCCAGAAAAACGCCCATGCGTCGGCGAACAGCACGTAGAGGATCAGCAGCGTGATCACGAAGGTGAGCACCGCTGCGATGCCGAACAGCCACTTCATCGTGCGGTCGGACCGCCGCCGCTTTGCCGAGAGCCGAAGGTTGACCGCGGGGGCACCAGACGTCTGAGTGGGGGCTTCGCTCACCAGTTGCTCCTAGTCGCCAACGTGGGTCCCGAGTAGACGAGTCGACCATGCGGTTCGGGTTTCTGCGAGATCGGCGTCGTTCAGCCGGACGAACGGCACCTGGCCAGCGCCAGCGCCGATCACGGCCATTCCGTCATCGGACAGGTAGTAGTCGACAAACTCACCGACCGCAGGTCTCGACTTGGCCCGGTCTGCGTTGACGTACACATAGAGCGAACGCGCCACGGGGTACTCGCCCCCAGCAATGGTCTCGGGGGTGGGCTCGACGCATCCCTTGCCGGCGTCCACATGGAGCGGCTTGATCTTGTCGAGGTTCTCCTCCACGAAGGCGAAGCCCACCCAACCGAGCGACGTCGGGTTGGCGGCTATGCCCTCGATGATCACGTTGTCGTTCGGGCTCGCCGTGTAGTCCGGACGCGGCAGCACGTCCTCGGCACCAAGCTTCTTGCCGACCTTCGCGGTCACGAGTTCCACGAAGGAGTCGAACGTGCCCGACTCCTCACCGGGTGCCGTCACCGCGAGCGAGGCATCCGGGTACGGGGCGTGAATCAGCCCGAATTCGTCGCCGAGCGTCACCCGGAGTTCCTCGGCTGCCGCATTGGCGTCCTTCCAGTTGTCGCGACCGATGGCATCAGGCCCGAGCAGCACCCAGAGGTCGGCGAAGCTGATGCAGTCAACGAGGTCATTCGAGGCGGCTGTGACCACCGAGAGCCCGTCCACAGCGATGCGGAGCTCGACAAACTCGATGCCCTTCGCCGCGCACTTCTCGACTTCTGCTTCCTTGATCGGACGAGATGCATTCGTGATGTCCACCTCGCCGGCACAGAACTTCGCGAACCCGTCTCCGGTGCCCGGTCCCTCGATCTGGATGGCAACCTTCGGGTTCGCTGCGCCGAAGAGCTTGGCCACAGCGGTGGAGATGGGTTCCACGGTGGACGAGCCCGAGATGAAGATCCCGCCATCGCCGGACGGCACGGTGGAGTCCGAGGTGGAGCCGCCGCCGCCACACGCCGACACCACGAGGACCGAGAGCACAGCAGCACTTCCGACTCGTTGGTACTTGTGGCGCAGGCTCACGAAACACAACTCCGCAGACGCGTAGGGGCAGGCGCCACGGTACGTGTCGAACCTGTCCTCCGGCTGCACCGAAGGTAAACAGGGGGTAAACACGACCTGACGCCTGCCCGAACGCGGACTGCGGTACGGGTTACTTGCCGCCGTCGCGGGTGCCGACGGTCTTGGCCGTCCACACGCCACGGGTGGCCTCGAGGTCGGCAGCTGCGAGCGGCACGTAAGGCACCTTGCCCTCGCCGACGCCGATCACGCTCACGCCCTCATCGCTGAGGAAGAAGTCGACGAACGGCCCGAGCGCCGGGTTCTCGGCGAGCTTCTTGGTGCTCACGTAGATGTAGAGCGCACGGGCAATCGGGTAGTCGCCTGCTGCGATGGTCTCGGGGGTGGGCTCGACACAGCCCTTGCCGGCGTCCACCTGGAGCGGCTTGATCTTGTCGAGGCTCTCCTCCACGAAGGCGAAGCCCACCCAACCGAGCGACGTCGGGTTGGCCGAGATGCCCTCGATGATCACGTTGTCGTTCGGGCTTGCCGTGTAGTCCGGACGCGGGTCGAACTCCTTGAGCTCGAGCACCTTGCCGACCTTGCCCATCACGATCTCGACGAACGAGTCGAATGTGCCCGACTCCTCACCGGGGGCGGTCACCGTGAGCGGCGCATCGGGGTACGGGTTGTGGAACTTGCCCAGGTCCTCGCCGACCTTCGCCTTCAACTCCTCGGCCGCCGCGTTGGCGTCCTTCCAGTTGTTGCGGCCGAGTGCATCGGGGCCGAGCAGCACCCAGAGGTCCGCGAAGCTGAGGCACTCGATTGCGGTGTTCTCCTTGGCGGTCACCACGGACAGACCGTCGATGGCCACCTTGAGCTCGATGAAATCGACACCGTTCTTGGCGCAATCCTCGGCCTCGGCCTTCTTGATCGGGCGGGAGGCATCGGAGATGTCGGTCTCACCGGAACAGAACTTGGCGAATCCGTCGCCGGTTCCTGGTCCCTCGATCTGGATGGCGACCTTCGGGTTCGCTGCGCCGAAGAGCTTGGCCACGGCGGTGGTGATTGGCTCGACGGTGGATGAGCCGGAGACGAAGAGCGATCCGCTCAGTTCCGCACCCGGCGTCGTTGCTGCGGTCGTCTCGGTTGCTCCACTGGTCGCCGGAGCGGCCGTGGTGGTGCTCTCGGACGATCCGTCGTCGCTGCAGGCGCCCGCGATGAGTGCGAACGCCACTGCAGCACACGTAAGGCCGAAACGCTTTGACGTGATGTTCACTGCTGCTTGCTCCTTGTAGGTGTTTGGGGGCAAGGGCAACGTAGGAGGGCCACCTGACGGGCTACTGGCCCCGAGATGACGCCGAGGTGAACGTTCGGGAACGCTTTGCCCGGTGCTCAGCCTGCGAGGCGCGTCCGCAACGAGTCGATTGCCGAGGTCGGCAGACCGCATCCCGTCAGCCAGTCGGCGACCGAACCGTGGCGAGCGCGAAGATCGTCGAGCACGTGGCGGATCGTCGCCGGGTCCGACGCCATGGCGCGATTCATCCGGGGCTCCCACTGCGATGGCGGTCCGTAGAGCGCCTCCAGCCGCGGGTTTCGTACCCGTTCGAGGAAACGTTCCCGGAGCGTCGGCATCACCCGTTCGGTCAGGGCGTAATCAGCTGCAATGTTGTGGTCGCCGACACCGAGCAGGTCGAGCAGCAGCGCTGTCACGAGACCCGTGCGGTCCTTGCCTGCCGCACAGTGGAACACCACCGGTCGCGCGGTGGCGGCGAGCAACTCGAGAACCGTCGCGAACTGTGGGCCCGTCCTGTCGAGCATGTCCAGGTACTCCTGTGCCATGGGCCGCTCGGCGATGTCTTGGCTGTCGACAGGTGTTTCTGCGCCCGGCAAGCGGGGCTCAGTCCGCTGGGTCTCGTCGAAGATCGAGATGTTGTGCCACCGGATCCCGGCATCACGGATGGGACCCACCCCGATGAGCTCGACCTCACCCGCAGTCCGCAGGTCGATGACGGTCTCGATGCCCACCGTGCGCACCACGAGGTCCACATCGCGGTCGCTCATGGTGTGGAGCGAGTCCGCGCGGTAGACGAGCCCGGTACGCACACTGCCTCCTGCGTCGGTCGGATAGCCGCCGAGATCACGGAAGTTCACCGGTCCGTCGAGCGCGAGCCAACGCGCCTGTACTTGTGCGTCTTGGTCCATGAGTGTCCCCGAACGGTCAGCGCCGTTGGTTCATCCTGCGCAGTTCGGCCTGCGGGTGCATGGCGTCGGACGACCCGCGCCGGTGCCAGTTCCCCTCGCCGTC